>CADEGF010000141.1 GCA_902826815.1 uncultured Mycobacteriaceae bacterium | reverse complement strand
CTAGACCGCCCGCGATATGCAGGAGGGTCGATTTACCTGCTCCCGATGGTCCGGTCACGACGACGAATTCGCCTGCGGCCAAGGTGAAGTCGAAATCGACGAGCACGCGCACCTGCTCGTCGCCTCTTCGGTACGTCTTGTTGACGGCATCGAGTTGCAGTACCGGCTTCACGCCGTCAAGCGTGAGTCCTGTCGGCCGATGTGGCCGCAGTAGCGCGCTACTGCAACGGCGAAAGTGCTGGTAAACGCGTATAATTGGCGGTGAAATCGAGCGCGAAACTCGTCGGATACCGACAGCTGGTACGTCTCCTCACCGATCTAAGCCGGGTCGCTGAGTACCAATTCATGCCGTCTCGACGACGGCTGTGCCGACTGGAAAGGCTGACCATGACCGACCCGAACAAGACCCTCGTCGCCGCCCTGCTCGACCGCTCAGGATCGATGGAGACTTCCAAGACCGCGACCGAGGACGGCTGGCGCGAACTCATCAACGAGCAACGCCAACAACCTGGTGAATGCCAGGTGACTCTCGCTCAGTTCGACACCGTTTACGAGGTCGTCTATCCGCCGACCGATGTCGCCGCCGTGCCCGATTTCGCCGTACAACCCCGGGGGATGACCGCCCTGCTCGATGCCATGGGGCGCTTCATCACCGAGATCGGCGAGCATCTGTCGGCGCTCCCCGAGAGCGACCGGCCCGCCCATGTCATCTGCCTGATCATGACGGACGGGATGGAGAACTCCAGTCAGGAATGGACTTGGCACGCAGTGCAGAAGCTGACCAAGCGGCAGAAGGACGAGTGGAATTGGACGTTCATCTTCCTCGGCGCCAACATCGATGCCGTCGAGGTCGGCGGACGGCTGGGTATCGATGCCGAGACCTCGATCACCTATGACGACTCCGACTATGCGACCACGACCGGGACGATGCGGCTCGCCAGGGAGATGGTTAGTGGGGCGCGCGCGGGCAGTTTTGTTGCGTTCTCCGACGAGGACCGCGACGTGGCAATGGGCAAGCCGAAGTAATTTCGCAGCAAATTTGTCGACGATTTGCACAAATTGTCGGTTCGGGTTTGGCATATTTATTACCGGGCAAACACGGGCGGTCTTTGTGTGACGCTCGTGTCAATTACTGTGCGCCCATAAGGGATCGGCTGGTTAGAGGGGAGGGTGGGATGTTGGATTCGACCGATGGTTCGGCGTACGACTGCCCGGTATGTGGGGGTCCAGCGAAGGAAACTGAGGTGTGGATCGAATTCTGGCGAGGCGGGGCGGAAATGTTCACCATCTGGGCGTGCGAAGACGACTCGTGCGAAGCCCATAAACCCATGGTTTCGCATAATCTCTGACTAATACGACTGGCCGTTCGCGTATCGCTGTCGGCGGTGGTGGCGCCCGTTGCCGCGGTTCCGGCTCTTGTATGTGGCCAGTTGCGAGTCGCAGTTAGGGCAAACCAGCCGCAGGTTCTCCCGTCGATTGTTCGTCGGGTTTCCGTCGATGTGGTCCAACACCAAAGCGAGGGGCAGGTCCAACCACACGCTTGCTCCGCCTGTCGCCCGCCAGGGTGATGGGACCGGTTTGAGCTGGGTTTAGCCACGGTCATG
>CADEGF010000140.1 GCA_902826815.1 uncultured Mycobacteriaceae bacterium | reverse complement strand
CGCCGCAGGTGTCCAAGCACGTGGTGGGCAAGGCCGTCGACATCGGACCCGCCGCGGCCGATGACTGGCTGATCCGCAACGGGCAGGCGTTCGGGCTATGCCAGATCTACGCGAACGAGATCTGGCATTTCGAGTTGGCTACCGATTACGGCGGCGTCTGCCCGCCGCTGCGGCCCAACGCCGCCGGTTAGCAACGCAGGGCTTCGACCTTCGTCCTCATCTCGGCGAACCTGCCTGGCTGATCTCGGATACGGCCTCACTGAACAGCCGCAGCCCTGTCTCCGCCTGCTCGGCGGTCAGAACGAGCGGCGGTGTCATCCGGACGACGTTCTCGCCCGCTTCGAGAACGAGCAGACCTTTCTCGAAGCACCGGTTCTGCACCGCGTTGGCGATCTGACCGTCGGGAAACTCGACACCGATGAACAGGCCGACGCCACGCACGTCCCTGACCGTGTCAGGCTCTCCCGCTTGCAGTTTGCGCAAGCCCTCGAGCAGATAAGCGCCGAGGTTGGTGGAGTTCTCGAGCAGGTTCTCCGACCTGATGACCTCCAGCGTGGCCAGCCCGGCCGCACACGGAACCGGACTGCCGCCGTATGTGGAGCCGTGCGCGCCCGCACCCCACGCGGTCATGATTTCGTCGCGCGCGATGACAGCGCCGAGCGGCAGGCCGGAGGCCAAACCCTTGGCGCTGGTGACGATGTCCGGCTCGACGGACGTGTGCTCGATCGCCCACATCTTGCCTGTCCTGCCGATGCCGGACTGAACCTCGTCGGCGACAAGCAGAATGCCGAATTCGTCGCACAGTTCGCGAAGGTCCTCCATCCAGCCGGGGGCCGGCACGATGATGCCGCCTTCGCCCTGAACGGGCTCGACGAATATGGCGGCGACCTCGGTCGGGTCGACCTCGTAGCGGAACAGCGTGTCGCGCAGGAAATCGACGGTTGCGGTGTCGCGTTCACCGGATGCGGTGCGACGCGGGTCGGCATACGGCGCGTGCAGCACACCGGGAAGAAGCGGTCCGAATCCCTTGTGGTACTTGGCCTTCGAGTCCGTCAGGGACAGCGCTCCCATGGTCCTGCCGTGGAAGGCGCCGTAGAAGCTGACGACGTAGGAACGCTTGGTGGCATAGCGAGCCAGCTTGAGCGCGGCTTCAACGGCCTCTGCGCCCGAGTTGGACAGGTACACCCTCGTCGGCCCGGAGATCGGGGCCACGTCGCGCAGCGCCGCGCACATCTCGGAGTAGATGGGCAGATAGAAATCCGACGCCGAGTAGTGCAGGATCTCACCGGCCTGGCGCCGGATCGCCTCGACGACAGTCGGGTGGGCGTGCCCGGTCGAGCTCACCGCGATGCCGGCGTTGAAGTCGAGAAAGACGTTGCCGTCCACGTCCTCGACGCTGGCGCCGGTGCCGCGCTGCGGAACGAACGGGTACGCACGGGGCAGCGACGGACTGGTGACTGCGTTGTCGCGGGCGAGGACTTCGGTGGCGAGCGGGCCGGGGAGCGCGGTCTTGATGTGCGGGGTCGTCAACGGTGTCTGCTTTCAGTCGCGGTGCGTGCCCCCAGCGAGAGTCTGCTCGATGACGGCCCCCAGAACCTCTGCTTTCGCGTGGAAGTTCCCGTCAGCGATTAG
>CADEGF010000139.1 GCA_902826815.1 uncultured Mycobacteriaceae bacterium | reverse complement strand
AATTGAGGACGACGACGAACGTCCGCGGACTGATGTTGGCCGACTCAAAAATCCACACAGTGTCGGTTCGAGTCCGACTGGGGGCACGTTCGGAGTCGGCATCAACTGGCGTCGTGCGACCGGGACCGGCCCAATCGCCATTTGGTTCTCTTCGGCGATTGGTATGAATCTTCGGTCCAGGCGTCGCACATTGCGCCGGTTTCCCCTTCCGACATTCAACGGGTAGACGACAATGTCTGACCAGTTCACGGCAGCTGAGTTACCTTCGCAACTACGCGGGACGCCGCCTCGGGCGCTGCCCGGACGGCAAGCCGAAGCGACCGAACCGAAAGGTAGATGACGATGGTGCACGACGTCGCAGCCGATTCCGGTCCTGGCGGGCCCCAGTTCGGATTGATTCTGGCGCTCACCATCAACGGCCTCGCGGTCAGCCAGTACCCCGAGATGGTCCGGGTGTCCAACGTCGCTGAAAGCTACGGCTTCAGCTCGATTTGGCTGTGCGATCACTTTCTCACCACGAGCCCCGAAGATTATGTTCAAGACGCTGGCATCACGTCCGCCGCCGAGCAGCAGAGCACCGCCGGAGCACCGCCAGCGACGATGGCTCTCTTGGAGGGATGGACAGCGCTCACTGCGCTGGCTCGCGACACCACGCGCATCCGCCTGGGCACCAGCGTGCTGTGCAACTCGTACCGCCATCCCTCGGTGCTGGCCAAGATGGCTGCCACCTTGGACGTCATCTCCGAGGGACGACTCGAACTGGGTTTGGGAGCCGGTTGGTTCAAGCGTGAATTCGAGGCCTACGGAATCCGGTTCCCGCCGGCCGGAGAACGGGTCTCCGCACTCGGCGAGGCACTCGAGGTCATCCAAACCATCTGGACGGAACCAAATCCCGTGTACGCGGGCCAGTTCTACACGTTGGACGGGGCCATCTGCGACCCGCCACCGCTGCAGAAGCCACATCCGCCTCTGTGGGTGGGTGGCGAAGGAGACCGCGTGCAGCGGATCGCGGCAGCCTCCGCCCAGGGCATCAACGTTCGCTGGTGGTCACCCGAAAAGGTAAGAGACAGAAGAGATTACTTGGCCGACGCGTGCGCCGCGGCGGGGCGTGACCCTGCCACGCTGCGACTTTCGGTGACGACGTTGCTTGCGCCCACCGAATCAGCCGAGCAGGAGACGCAGGTCCGCGCAGAATTCGCCTCCATTCCCGCAACCGGCATGATCGTCGGGTCACCGCAGAAGTGCATCGAGCGAATCAATGAGTACCGCGAATCTGGAGTCGATACCTTCCTGTTCACGATCCCGAACGTCGCCGACTCTGATTTCATCCACACCGTCGGTCAAGAAGTCCTCAGCGCGTTCAACTCTTAGCGCAGAGCAGCCGTTACGTGTTCGGCGGGTCCAACGGTGGCGCGAGTCCGAGTCGTCGACCTTAATCACGCCAGGTAAAGATCCCGCTGACGCGGCCTTCGACGGTTGGGCTAGCACTGAGTTTTATGCTCGGCACCAAGCGCCGGCCTTGCCGATGGAGCGGGAGCAATCTCCCCCGTGATACCGCTGAACTGCTAGCGTGAACCCAGCGCGCAGGTTAGGGCCTGCTAAGCGGTATTTTGCCGGAAGGGAATCACTGGTGAAGAGACT
>CADEGF010000138.1 GCA_902826815.1 uncultured Mycobacteriaceae bacterium | reverse complement strand
TCACCGGCGCGGAGTTACCCGAGTCGCCCGTGAAGGGTGCGTTGTTGATCCAGTGGCTGATGGTGGCTGACATGGGGCAGTTCTCCTGACATTGCGCATGGGATGCGGTCGACCTTTGGTACGCCCAGTGTGACGCGCCGCGACCCGGGAAGACCCGTACAGAGCGTATCGACATTCAGAGATAGATTTACACTGTGTAAATGGCCCTGACCGTCGCCGAGGTGATCGACCTGCCCGTTGTCCGAGCCGGCGATCCCGAGGTGCTCAGCAGGTGCCGGTGGGACGACCCGGTGCGCTGGATGCACGTCGGCGACGTCACGGATCTGTCGCCCTGGCTGCAGGGCGGGGAATTGGTACTCACCACCGGCGCTGCCCTGCGTGAGGCGCCCGCGGGGTATCTGCGCGGTATCGCCGAAGCCGGTGCGCTCGGGGTGGTCGTCGAACTGGGCGCGGCGGGTCCGCTACCCGCCTCGACGTCCGTGGTCGCCGAGGACCTGAACCTCGTCCTGGTGGCCCTGCACCACACGATCAAGTTCGTCGAGGTGACCGAGGAGGTGCACCGCCGGATCGTGTCCGACCAGTTCGAGGAGGTGGCCTTCGACCGCCGGGTGCACCGAGCCTTCACCGACCTGAGCATGCGGCGCGTGTCGGCGACCGGGATCGTCGACGCCGCCGCCGAGATGCTCGACGAGCCTGTCGTGCTGGAAGACCTTGCGCACCAGGCCCTTGCGGTCGCCCACGGTCCCGACACGACGGCCGAATTGCTTCAGGACTGGGAGCAGCGCTCGCGGCGGGTGTCGACGGGCGGCGGCGAGCAATGGGCAGTCACAGCCGTCGGACCGCGCGGCGAGGAATGGGGCAGGCTCATCGTGCCGCGTGCGCCTGTCAACGCGAGGCGCACGGGGATGGTTCTCGAACGCGCGTCGGCGGCGCTCGCGCTCAACCGGATGATCGAACGCGACCGGTCCGGCCTGCACCAGCAGGCTCAGAGCGGTCTGATCGACGACGTGCTGCGCGAGCGGGTGAGCGATGAACGGGAAATCGCCGCTCGCGCAATCGCATTGGGGCTTCGTAAGGCGGCGAGGTATTACCCGCTGGTGGTTCGCGCGCGGTTCTCTGCCGATGCCGCCGACCCGGTCGCCGATCAGCGGCGCAACGTCTCGCTTCTGGACTCGGTGGTTCACACCGTGAACGCATCCGGTCATACCGGCTTGTTCACCGTGCACGGCGACGGTGAGATCGGCGCCGTCGTCGCGCTGAGCGCGAACAGGGGCGGGTCGGACAAGACGTGGGTGGCGCTCGGTACGGCGCTGGCGCACGAGCTGGCGCGGGCGGACGGCAGGCAGCGCTCAGTGCTGGCCGTCGGCGAGCCGTGCGAGCTCGTCACCGAAGCGGTGCAGGGCATCGGCGAGGCGGCGCACGTCGCGGAGGTCGCCCTCGCGATGCGGGGTGAACCTCGGCCCTTCTATCGCGCATCGGATGTGCGACTGCGCGGGCTGATCTCTCTGCTGCAGGACGACCCTCGCGTGCAAGCGTTCGCCGAAACCGAGCTCAAGCCACTCCTACGAGACGAAAGTCCGCGGACACCAACGAGTCTGGCGATACTCCGCGAATACCTGCGGCTGGCGGGGAACAAGGCTGCGCTGGCGAAGCGCCTGCATCTCAGCAGGCCTGCGCTGTACAAGCGGCTGTCGAGTATCGAGCAGAAGCTCGGTATCGATTTCGACGATGCCGAGTCGATGGTCTCGCTGCACGTGGCGATGCTCATCCTCGAGGTACGCCGCGGCGGCGACCTCGGCATCTAGCGATTTCGGCGCGCTCATCGACGCTGGCGGGCTGTTGCGAAATGGATCGTGACTGATTTGACGGGTTGGGGCGGCTGATAC
>CADEGF010000137.1 GCA_902826815.1 uncultured Mycobacteriaceae bacterium | reverse complement strand
TCGAACACGGTCGGGTCGACCAGGGTTGAGGTGTCGCCGAGCTCTCGGCCTTCGGCCACGTCGCGCAGCAGCCGCCGCATGATCTTTCCGCTGCGGGTCTTCGGGAGCTCAGGGACGACGTGAATCTCGCGCGGGCGGGCGATCTTCCCGATCTCCTTGGCCACCTGCTCGCGCAGCTCATCCACCATGCCCTCGTTGTCGGGCGTATTGGCGGCCAGGATGACGAACGCGCAGATGCCCTGGCCGGTGGCCTCGTCGTTCGCGCCGACGACCGCGGCCTCGGCCACCCCGGCGTGACCGACCAGTGCCGACTCGACCTCAGCGGTCGAAATGCGGTGTCCCGACACGTTCATCACGTCATCGATGCGGCCGAGCACCCAAATGTTGCCGTCGGAGTCGACACGCGCGCCGTCGCCGGCGAAGTACCAGCCCTGCTTGGCGTAGCGCGACCAGTACGTCTCCTTGTAGCGCTCGTCGTCGCCCCAGATTCCGCGCAGCATCGAAGGCCACGGCTCATCGAGAACCAGATAGCCCGTGACATGCTCGGCCTCGTCGGCGCCGGGCACCAGTTCCCTGCCGTCCTCGTCGACGATCTTCGCCGAGATACCGGGCAGCGGTGACATCGCCGACCCGGGCTTGGCTGCCGTCACGCCGGGCAGCGGAGAAATCATGATCGACCCGGTCTCGGTCTGCCACCATGTGTCGACGATCGGAGTTCGGTTGCCGCCGAACGCATCCCGGTACCAGCGCCACGCCTCGGGGTTGATCGGCTCACCGACCGATCCCAACAGCCGCAGGCTGGACAGGTCATGGGCGTCGGGAATGTCGCGACCCCACTTCATGAACATCCGGATCAACGTGGGCGCCGTGTAATAGATCGTCACACCGTACTTTTCGATGATCTCGAAATGTCGATGCTCATCGGGCGAGTTCGGTGTGCCCTCGTAGACCACCTGGGTGACACCGTTGGACAGCGGCCCGTAGACGATGTACGTGTGACCGGTGACCCAGCCGATATCGGCTGTGCACCAATAGACGTCGCTCTCGGGCTTGACATCGAAAACGTACTCGTGGGTGTAAGACGACTGCGTCAGGAAGCCGCCCGAGGTGTGCACGATGCCCTTCGGCTTACCCGTCGTGCCCGACGTGTAAAGCAGGAACAACGGGTGCTCGGAATCGAACGCCTCCGGCGTGTGCTCCGGCGACGCCGCATCGACGGTCTCGTGCCACCACAGATCACGGCCCTCGGTCCACGGCGTGTCGATCCCGGTGCGGCGCACCACCAGCACGTGTTCCACCGACTTCTGCCCATCGACGGCCTCATCGACGGCCTCCTTCAAAGACGCCGCCTTGCCGCGCCGGAACTGGCCGTCGGCGGTGATCACCAGTTTGGCCTCGGCATCGGAGATGCGGGCCGCGAGCGCCGTTGACGAGAACCCGGCGAAGACCACCGAGTGCAGAACGCCCAGGCGCGCGCAGGCCAGCATCGCCACGATGGCCTCGGGCAGCATCGGCATGTAGATCGCCACCCGGTCACCCGCCACAAGGCCGAGGTCGGTCAGCGCGTTGGCCGCCCTGCTCACCTCGGCGAGCAGCTCGGAGTACGTGATGTCCCTGCTGTCGTCCTTCGGTTCGCCCTGCCACCGGATCGCCACCCTGTCCCCGTTACCCGCCTCCACATGACGGTCGACGCAGTTGTAGGCGACGTTGAGCTTGCCGCCGACGAACCACTTCGCGACGGGGGCATCCGACCAGTCAAGAACCTCGTCGAACGGAGTGTCCCAGGACAGCCTGTTGGCCTGCTTCGCCCAAAACGCCAGCCGGTCCTTCTCCGCCTCGCTGTACAGCTCGGCGGTCGCGTTGGCCTGCGCGGCGAAGTCATCAGCTGGCGGATACGC
>CADEGF010000136.1 GCA_902826815.1 uncultured Mycobacteriaceae bacterium | reverse complement strand
TCCGGCCCGGCCACACCGGGCAGTTGACTGCGAAGGTCGCGCGCATCGAGGAGGCGCTTGGCCCTAGCTAGCGGTCGTTAGGCGGAGAACATCGCCAGGATCGCATCCTCGTCGTCGGCGGGGGGATCGCCGTCCGCGACTGGCGTCGCTGCAAAAGGTTGGTACAGGTCCGACTTATCGAGCCGCTTGTATGAACCGTCGGTGCTATGCAGCTCCGCATAAAAAGTGCCGGGCTCCGACGAGGGGTTGGCGTAGAGCAATTCACGGTCGTCGATCTGCTGGTCGACATCGAAGAAAGCCCAGTATCGATCGCGCCACCTGTTCACCCAGTGGCGATACCACCGTCTTCCGCGTGCGTTGATGTCTTCGGGATCGTCGCCGGCCGCAAGCTGGCCGGTCTTCTCCAGGATCCGGAGTGTCACGATCTCCTGGCACCAGAGGCAGTAACGCGGAGGGCGCCGGAAACGCAGGTCAACGTCATCTGGAGTCATCTTCTCGCCTGTGCTGTATGCGTAGTTCACGTGCTTGCCGTTCATGAGGCAGTGGTACTCGGAGTGCCACACGCAGATGTCCTTCTCGCCGCCTCGCCACAACCAGCCCACGATGGGCGACGGCGGGTCGCCGGCCCCCTGCCGCCACCGGCGCCCCCACGGGCTGAGGTGCAGCCAAGGGACCTGGCTGAGCTGGTTGCCGAACGACAGATTCGAGAGCGTGAAGACACTGCCTTGCGCGGGGTTCTTGCGCTCGGCACGGCTGCGACGCGTATTGATGTATTCGTCCTCGAGGTAGGCGAAAGCGTGACCAAACTCGTGCAGCGCATGCGACCCGAACGCGACGTTCACCGTGCGCGAGGGTGGATTATCCGGATTGAACGCGCGTTCCGAGATCGCTCGAGTGCGGCCGCTGGCGTTGGTTACCTTCGCGCTCCTGCACACGAGCATGGCGACGACGAGGTTCGAATGCATGCCGGCGAGCTGGTTGTGGATGACCCTGCCGTCGGCGTCGTCACTCTCGTTCCCTACGAAGAGATCCCGTGGGTACGTCCTGGGATTGACGTGAAACTCGTCGAGGCTTTCGAACAACCGCCGTCGAAAGACCGTGTTGTGGGTGCCCTCGGCCTCCCACCACTTGTCGGTCGCGACCTCGCCTGCGTCAGTGCTACCGGTGCCGATCGGGACACGGTAGAAAGACTCGCGCTTATCGGAGCAGAAGTGAGAAGACTTGCGGAAAAAAGCCCGAACGCGAAACGCGCCTGCGAATCGGTTGTAAACGTCGACGCGATAAAAGTCGGTCACCCAATCCTTGAGCTCGCTTTCGAATGCGGCGCGCGACTGGTAGCCATCGCCAAGAATCAGTACGTCGATGACCTGGTCGTCGGCGAGCCTGATGGTGGCTCCCGGATTCGCAAGGTCGGGTATCCACGGCCGGCCGTGCGGCGGCCGCCAGTTGCCCGCGCCCAGCTCGTAGCGAACCGCATCGCTGCGCGACGGGTCGAGATTGACGATGGACGTGTCCGCCACGATGTGCGCCTAGAAGTGCAACCCGGTGCGCAGGACACGCACACCGTTGACCTTGAACGTGTCGTGGGGATCCCGCCTGTGGAAGGAAGTCTCGCCGTCGAGCCGGACCTCCACCTCCAGCTCGTGGCGCATCGCTTCGAGCAGCAGCGTGAGCTGAGCCATATGTGTCGGCCGATCGGCGGACTCCATGCTCATCGTGAACCAAGCGCGGGGCCCGCCGATCTTGACCCAATCACTGCCCGTCGCCTCGGCAGTCAGGCTGAACCAAACGCGTGCGACATCGCGCGTCTCGGCCTCCAGCGTTCCTACATAACCCCTCGCGAACTCCATGGAGAAATTGTCCGGCACAAAATTTCGGCGGGGATGCGTAGTGGACTACTGCACTTTGGTGGCTCCTAGGACCGCACGAGGCGCGCGATCGCAGCGGATGCCTCGGCGAGCTTCGCATCGGC
>CADEGF010000135.1 GCA_902826815.1 uncultured Mycobacteriaceae bacterium | reverse complement strand
AGCGGATAGCCGATGAACGACACCGCGGTGAACAGCAGCGACGACGTCACGTCAAACCCGCGGCTGACCAAAACCAGCGCCGCCAGCGTGCCGAACCCGTAGTAGCCGAAGGGCTGGAACAGGTGGAAAACGCCGAGCATGATCAGACGCTGGCGGTAGGGCGAAAGCCGCAGCCGCGCAAGCGCAGCCGACGTACGCATCGGCTTCTCGTCGGTCGTGACCTCGTCGGTCTTGGCCTCGTCGGGTGCGACCGTGTCGGAGTCCTCCTCGGCCTCCGGGCCCGTTCCCTTTTCGAACGCCTGCATGGCGGCTTCCGCCTCCTCGGTGCGGCCCACACCTGCCAGCCAGCGCGGGGATTCGGGAAGCCCGCGGCGCAGATAGATGACGAACAGTGCGCCGATCGCACCGACCACCAACAGGACTCTCCAGCCGGCGAAGCCGAACAGGGTGTGATTGTTGAGGGACAGCGACAGGAATCCCAGCACGGGAACGGCAGCGAAGGAACAGGTGTAGGCCCACGCTGCAAGGCGTCCGCGGTGAGCCTTCGGCAGCACGTCGGACAGGTACGAATCGGCGACCGGATACTCTGCGCCGACGCCGATCCCCGCCATGAACCGGGCTCCGACGAGCATCCACGGGTTCGGTGCGATCGCGCCGATGATGCTCCACACGGAGAACCACACCAGGTTGATCAGGAAGGCATTCCTGCGGCCGATGCGATCGGCAATCCGGCCGAAGGCGGCTGCGCCGATGAACATTCCGAGAAATGACGACGCCATCAGCAGTTGCAGGGCCGTGCCGCCGAGACCGTATTCGGTCTTCAGGGCGGTGGCGATGGAACCGGACAAGAAGATCTCGTAGACCTCGAAGAACAGCCCGAGCCCGATCGCGACGACGACCTTGCGGTGGACGGGGCCGACCCGAAGGTTGTCAAGGCGGTGTCCGATGTCACGCAGCCCGACCTTGCGGTCGGGCTGCGTCAGTATTGCGGTCACTTGGAGTCTCCGTTCTGATTCGAATCGGACGAGTGGCTGTTGTTGCTGCTCTGGTCGTTCGAGGAATTGCTGCTGTCGCTGTCGTGGCCACTTGACGAGCGGCTGCTGTCGCTGTCGTGGTCGCGGTTCGAGAAGTTCCAGTTCGACCCGTGGTCGTGATCGCGGTTCCAGAAGTTCGAGCGGTTGTCGTGGTCACCGGAGTAGTTCCACCGGTAGTTGTTGCTGGAGTTCCACTGCGACGGATCCGACTGCCCCGACTGATCGGGCTGCATCTGCGGGGGAGCGGGCGGAGCCGGTGGCGCCTGATGGCTCGCCGGCTTCGAGTAGCTGCCGCTCGACATCGACGAGTGCGACGACGACCGGTAGGTGGGAGCAGACGCCTTGGCAGCGGGCATGGGCGCCGGAGCAGGCGCCGGCGCCGCTGCGGGCGCCGGTGCGCTGTGGGTCGCCATGTTCACCGGGGCGGCGCTGGACGAGCCGTGCAGCGCTCCGAAAAGGCCTGCCGCCGCGGCGGCGACGAAACCCGCACCGGCGAAGGCCAGCACACGGGGCCGTGCGTACCAGGGCTGCTGTGCGGGATAGGCCGCGGGCGCCGAGTTGAACTCGGGCTGCTCGGCCGACCACGCGTAGGCGGGCGGGTACTGCTGGCCGTAGGCCGGACCGTATGCCTGAGTCGGCGGGAAGTAGCTCGCCATGGTCGGTGCGTCGGGGGCCGGGGTCTGCCATTGAGCGGCCTGCGTCGCCGTCCAGTCCTGGTTGTGGTTAGAGGGATAGGTGGTCATCTTCGTGCTCCTTGTTAGCGGTTCCGGTGCATGTGTTGCACCGCTGAAACCGAAGTTAAGGAGCTGGCGGCGTGAAAGCCCGCTTGTGCTCACAAGGGGCGCTAACAGGCGATTTGCACCTTTTGCGCGTTGTGCTCACGCATGCAGCGCGTTCCGGCCTGATTTGTCGGTGCTTCGAACTAGTGTTCGGAGTATGGGTTCGGTGGCTGCTTGCAA
>CADEGF010000134.1 GCA_902826815.1 uncultured Mycobacteriaceae bacterium | reverse complement strand
AGCGCACACGGGCTGGCCGCCACCAGGACGGCAAGCGCCCGGTACACCGTGGCGGTGAACGGTTCCTCCACCACGAACCCGGCGAACAGCAGCAGGAAGACGCCGACCAGGATCACCGGCACGAAGACGCGTTGAAACCGGTCGGTGAAACGCTGCGTCGACGTGGTCTTGGTCTGCGCCTCGGCGACCAACCGCACGACCCGTGCCAGGGTGGAATCCCCGGCAAGCCGTATCACCTGAATCTCGATGGCGCCGGCACCATTGATCGTTCCCGCGAACACTCGGGCCGACGCGTCGATGAGGTCAGGTGAGTCGGCGGCGGCGGCCACGTCCGGAACCGGGCTCTTGTCGACGGGGACGCTCTCCCCGGTCACCGGAGCCTGATCGATGCTGCTGGTACCGGCGACCACGAAGCCATCTGCGGCGAGTCGCATGTTGGGTCGGACGACGACGATGTCCCCGATGCGTAGATCGCCGACGGGCACCTCGATGGTGTCGCCGGTGCCGCCGCGTCGCACCAGCGCCGTCTTCGGAGCAAGTTCGGCAAGCGCCTCGATCGCCCTGCGGGCGCGGCCCATGGCGTAGCCCTCTAGCGCGTGACCGACGCTGAACAGGAACAGCAATAGCGCGCCTTCTGCGACTTCGCCGAGCGCCGCAGCGCCTGCCGCGGACACCAGCATCAGGAAGTCGATCTCGAAGCGGCCCTGCCGCACGCTGGCGTATGCCTCCTGCACGGTGAAGAACGCGCCGAAGAAGAACGCCAGGGAGTAGACCACCAACTCGACTGGCCGCGGGGTATCCGCGAACGCCGCCAGTAGCCATCCGACAAGAAGCAACGTTCCCGACAGGCCCGCAAAGACGAGTTCGCTTCGCTCGCCGAAGATCCCGCCGTGAGCGTGGTCGTGGCCGCCGTGCTCCTCGTCGTCTGTAGCCGCGCCATCGACGTGCGCGTCCACGGTGGCCTGCGCGGTCGCCGGGGACGGCGCAATCTCGGTGGCGATGACGTCGACGAGTTCCTGCGCGGTGACCGTCGCGCGTTCGAACTCCACCTCGACCGAGTTGGGTGTCGCTGCCGCGGCAACGACACCGGGCATTGTCGACAGCTGGTCCACCAATGCCGTGCGGTTCGTATCGTCGTTCGTGTCGGTCATCAACCAACGCAGGTGGCCATATTGCGAGTTGATCGTCTCGGCCGCCTGCCATGCGCGCCGCTGTACGTCGACCGCCGTCGCCGCGTTGGCGTCGTAATGGACGCACAGGCGCGGTTTCAGTGTGTCGCCGTCGATGACGTGGACTTCTTCGATGATCGCGTTGGAGGCCAGGTCGCGCGTCAAGCGGTCGGCGCAGCGTTCGTCACTGCCTGGAAGGAGGTCTGTGAGTTCAAGCGCCAAAGTCCTGTTCAAGGGCGTCCCACCGGCGTCAGCGCCTGCTTCCCCACCTCGGTGGCTTGTCATACATGCGAATATACGCATGTAAGCATGTGGCCGTCAACGCGCTCGTCACACCGTTCGTTGGGCCCTATACACCCCGCGAATCAGGTGCGCACGTGCTCGTCGTCTAGCCGGGTGACGTCGCCGTCGTCGGGGCCGTGGCTGCGCCCGATGTGAGCCTCGGCGCGCATTCGATCGACCATGTGCGGGTAGTGCAGCTCGAACGCGGGCCGCTCCGAACGGATCCGGGTCAGCTCGGTGAAGTTGTGCCGCGGCGGCGGGCAGCTGGTGGCCCACTCGAGCGAGTTGCCGTAACCCCACGGGTCGTCGACGGTCACCGGTTCGCCATAACGCCAGCTCTTGAACACGTTCCACACGAACGGAATCGTCGAGATGCCGAGCGTGAACGCACCGATCGTGGAGATGACGTTCAGCGTGGTGAACCCGTCCGACGGCAGATAGTCCGCGTACCGGCGCGGCATGCCCTCGTTGCCCAACCAGTGTTGCACCAGGAACGTCAGGTGGAAGCCGATGAACGTCAGCCAGAAGTGCAGCTTGCCCAGCCGCTCGTCGAGCAGTCGACCGGTCATCTTCGGGAACCAGAAGTAGATGCCCGCGTAGGTGGCGAACACGATCGTGCCGAACAGCACGTAATGGAAGTGCGCCACAA
>CADEGF010000133.1 GCA_902826815.1 uncultured Mycobacteriaceae bacterium | reverse complement strand
CGCCCAATGGTGGTGGTACGACCCATTCCAACCCCAACCACCACCCACCAACAACAACTAGGAGCAGACCGCTCCGACGGCCGCCGAGCCGACCAGTTTCGTGTACTTGGCCAACACACCCGTCTTGTAGACCGGCGGCAGCGGCTCGAATCCTGCTTTGCGCGACTCGAACTCGGCCTTGTCGACCAGCAGGTCGAGTGTGCCGTTGGCGACGTCTAGGCGAATCTTGTCGCCGTCCTTGATGAACGCGATCGGGCCGCCGTCGACAGCCTCTGGCGCGATGTGGCCGACGCACAGCCCGGTAGTGCCGCCGGAGAATCGCCCGTCGGTCATCAGCAGCACGTCCTTACCGAGGCCAGCGCCCTTGATCGCGCCGGTGATCGCGAGCATTTCGCGCATGCCCGGCCCGCCCTTCGGGCCTTCGTAACGGATGACGACGACGTCGCCGTTGGTGATGGTGCCGTCTTCCAGCGCGTCGAGGGCCGCCCGCTCGCGCTCGAAAACCCTTGCGGTGCCTTCGAACACGTCGGAGTCGAAGCCCGCCGACTTCACCACGGCACCCTCGGGAGCCAGCGAACCGTGCAGGATCGTGATGCCGCCGGTGGGGTGGATAGGGTTGTTCATCGCCCGCAGCACCTTGCCGTCCGGGTCTGGCGGCTCGATGTGGGCGAGGTTCTCGGCCATGGTCTGGCCGGTGACGGTGAGGCAATCCCCGTGCAGCAGACCGGCATCCAGCAGCGCCTTCATCACGACGGGCACGCCGCCGATCTCGTCGACGTGCTTCATCACGTGACGACCGAAGGGCTTCACATCGGCGAGGTGGGGCACCCGCTGCCCAACGCGCGTGAAGTCTTCGAGCGTGAGCTTCACGTTGGCCTCCCAGGCGATCGCCAGCAGATGCAGCACAGCGTTGGTGGAACCGCCGAAGGCCATCACGACAGCGATCGCGTTCTCGAAGGCCTCCCTGGTGAGGATGTCGCGGGCCGTGATGCCGCGGCGCAGCATCTCGACGACCGCCTCACCGGACCTACTGGCGTACTCCTCGCGCCGCTTGTCAATCGCGAGCGGAGATGCGCTGCCCGGTAACGACAGTCCAAGGGCCTCGGCGGCACTGGCCATGGTGTTGGCGGTGTACATACCGCCGCAAGCACCCTCGCCAGGACAGATGGCGCGCTCGATGATGTCGACGTCCTCGCGTGACATCAGGCCGCGGGAGCACGCGCCGACCGCCTCGAAGGCGTCGATGATCGTGACTTCCTTCTCGCTGCCGTCGGTGAGCTTGGCAACGCCCGGCATGATCGACCCGTTGTAGAAGAACACCGACGCGAGGTCGAGCCTGGCGGCGGCCATCAGCATGCCGGGAATCGACTTGTCGCAGCCCGCCAGCAGAACGGTGCCGTCGAGCCGCTCAGCCTGAACCACCGTCTCGACGCTGTCGGCGATCACCTCACGTGAGACGAGGGAGAAATGCATGCCCTCATGACCCATCGAAATGCCGTCGGAAACCGAGATGGTGCCGAACTCCAGCGGATACCCGCCTGCGGAGTGCACGCCGCCCTTGACCGCCTGCGCCAGTCGTTGCAGTGACATGTTGCACGGCGTGATCTCGTTCCACGAGGACCCGACGCCGATCTGCGGCTTGGCCCAGTCGTCGTCGCCCATACCTACGGCGCGGAGCATCCCGCGGGCGGCCGTCTTCTCGAGGCCATCGGTGACGTCGCGGGACCGGGGCTTGATGTCGATGGAACTTGGGTCAGAGGGCATGAGCTCGATTATGCGCCCGACCAGTTAGGCGGCCAAAATTGTTATTCATACCCCAGAGGGGTATCGCGGTAGAATCGACGCATGACCGCGACTCACGGCTATACGTCCAACAAGGACAACTATGCGAAACGGCTGCGCCGCATCGAGGGCCAGGTGCGCGGCATCGCGAAGATGATCGACGACGACAAGTACTGCATCGACGTCCTCACCCAGATCAGCGCCGTGAACAGTGCCCTGCAATCGGTCGCGCTCGGCCTGCTCGACGAACACCTCGGCCACTGCGTGACCCACGCGGTCGCCGAGGGCGGCGGCGAGGCCGATGCGAAGCTCGCCGAGGCATCCGCTGCGATCGCGCGCCTCGTGCGGTCCT
>CADEGF010000132.1 GCA_902826815.1 uncultured Mycobacteriaceae bacterium | reverse complement strand
GCCCGGTGGGACCGCCAAGCGAGCCGGTCTGGATGACGTTGCGCGGTACCCCACGCCCGCTGACTTACTGAGCTATGCGACAGATCCTGGAGCGCAGCAACGTGCTGCTGGGCTCCAACGTCACCATGCACGACTTTCGACACACTTTCTGCATGCGGCTCGCGCAAGACGAGAACATGACGATCGCGGAGATGCAGGAGCTGATGCGCCACGCGTCGATCGCCAGCACCACCCGTTACCTGCGGCCCAGCGTCGCCGCACTTGTCGACAAACTCGACCAGCACTGGAGCAAGCCCCCTTCGCCCGCACCCGTGGCGGCGAGGGGCTACGTGGCAGAAGACCTCCAGGTGTTGTTTGGTAGAGCCTTCTGATGCCGCGGGTTCTTACGCGTGCACAGTCACTGGTGAGTTCGTCTGCGTTCGTCAGCCATCCAGTCGAAGTGTTGCCGCCGTTGTCGCCGAGGGCCGAGCACCACCCGTGGTTCGGCAACACCGTCACCGCCGTCGAACGCGACCGCGTCATTTCCGCGGGAATTCCGCTGGTGATGGCGCGGATGAGTGCGAAGTACCGCAGTGAGGTGGAAGCCAGCAGCGGCGCACGGCTCTGGCTGAGCCGACTGTTGGACTGGTTGGACGGCTACGTCGGCGACAGCTATCAAGACCGTTGGATTGCCAGCGGCTCCGACAACCAGCCCAAAGCTTGGTGTCCCGCCTTATCCACCGGATCACACACGCGGCTCGGAGCGCGGCTGTCGATCAATGCGCTCATACTCCTGGGAGCGATTCGCCCAGGCTACGACTGGCTGATCGAGAACAAGCAGGCCCGTTTCTACCGCGACTGGACAACCACCCACGAACCCGCGGCCTGGGATCGCTACTTCGCCGCTGCCGAGCACGAGGGCGCACCCGAACTGAAGATGTGGCGAACCGTCACCCACCTTGTGCGCATCAGCATCGTCAACGGATTCCCAATCACCGAGTTGCACAGTAGCCACGTGTTGGGCTACCGAGATTTTCTGACCTCAACCGGCAGGACGCCGGGCGATCTTCACGCCATGTGGCACTACGGGCGCCGCGGTGGGCTGTTCGCCGGTGAAGCCGACGATCTGCGGCGCTACCTGATAGCCAAACGCCTCAATCCCACCGAACTGGTCGACCGCTTCGACGTGCGAGCCCCAAGCGTTCGCAGGCTCTTGATTGCCTACCTTGCTGAGATCGCCGTCGGGCAGGACTACGCCAGCCTCGACGGAACAAGCCGAAACCTGGTGAAGCTGTTCTGGAAGCCGATCGAAGACGCCAATCCCGGCATCGACACAATCAGCCTGACCAAAGCCCAGGCGACCGCATGGAAGGAGTGGCTGCGCACCAAACCGGACGGAACGCCGCGCCGCCACGCGGAGAGCATTCTGGGAGCGGTCCGCAGCTTCTACCTCGATGTGGCCGCCTGGGCCCACGAGGATCCCTCCGCGTGGGCGCATTGGGCTGTCTCGTGTCCGGTCAGCATCCGCGACGTCCGAGGTCAGCAGAAGCGCCGGGCTCAGCGGGCACACCGCATGCAAGCACGCACCCGTACCCTCGCCCCGCACATCGATGCACTCGTCGCCGCGGCCCGAGCCGCCTACCTGCAAGCCGTCGAGCTGCGAGACGTCGCCAAGACCGCGCCGGTCGAAGAACCCTTCTCCGTGCAGGGGAGCACCTACATCAAGCACGCCCCGCGCAAACACTCCGATCGGGTGCGCATCAATACCCTGCGAGATGGGGCAGAAACACGAGTCGACCTGCAGTACAACGTTACCCGCGCCTTCATGACGTGGACGATCATCGAGATCCTGCGCCACACCGGCATCCGGATCGAAGAGATGCTCGAACTGACCCATTTGAGCATTAAGCAGTACCGCAAGCCCGATGGCACCGTGATCCCGCTCGTGCAGATCGCGCCCAGCGAGACCGATCAAGAGCGGGTATTTCCCTGCAGCCCGGAGTTGACTACCACGTTGGCGCGACTGGTGGAGTTCGTCAGCATCGACGGCCGGGTCCCGCTGTGCTGCCGTATCGACACGCAGGAGCGCCAGGTGTCTGCGCCGCTGCCACATCTGATCCAGATCCGTGAGGGCGGACGCTCCCGGGTAGTCAACCAATGCACAGTCCGAAAATGGCTGTCGGAGTTGGCCAACAGCCTGGCCTTGACCGGCGCCGATGGTGCTGCGCTCTATTTCACGCCCCATGACTTCCGTCGCATCTTTATCACCGACATCGTCAACGCCGGATTTCCCATTCATCTGGCAGCAAGGATCGTGGGCCACAACAACATCGAGGTCACCCGCGGGTATACGGCGGTGTATCAGAAGGATGTCTTCGAGGCGTACGACCGCTTTATCGACAACCGCAGACAGGCGCGACCCTCCGCCGAATACCGTGAGCCCACACAAGCTGAGTGGGACGAATTCGTCGAGCACTTCGGCCAGCGCCGGATTGCGCTCGGCAACTGCCATCGTCCCTACGGATCTGACTGCACTCATGAACACGCCTGCCTTCGCTGCGATTTCTGCGAGGTTGAAGCCTCCCAGACTGCAAGGCTCAACGCGATTCGCGACAACCTTCGAGCCCAGGTCGACGAAGCCCACAAGAACCGGTGGCTGGGCGACGTGAATCAGTTGCGCATCACCATTGAGCACGCCGACCGCAAGGCGGCCAGACTGGCAGCCCTCACCGACGCGGCCCCCGTACTTCTCGCCCCGCACACGTCCTGACAGCGACCGGCGACGCTGCGTCTCTGTGAGCCCTCCGGTGCGGATTTGTGACATACGGGAGCGTCGGACTTGCCCTTCCAACGGACGGGGTGTCAATCGATGATTTCGTTAGTATCGCGTCAACCTCGAAGCCCTCGATCGCATCGCCGCCGCAGTGTCGACCCATTCGGTGTAAACCGACTGAACCGGCGGCCGTCTCATTTCTAAATCTAAAGATTCTGGACGGCTCAGATCCTGT
>CADEGF010000131.1 GCA_902826815.1 uncultured Mycobacteriaceae bacterium | reverse complement strand
TGAACATCCGAGCCCTGACGGGTTGACCCGCCCCCGAGGGCCGGATAATCGAGCGACTCAACAAGGAGATCAAACGCAGGGCTGATGTCGTGGAGATCTTCCCCAACCCGGCGGCGTTCCTTCGCCTGGCTACCGCCGTGGTCATCGAATCTCACGACGAATGGCAGGTCACCCGCCGGTATCTCTCCGATGTGTCCATGGACGAATTACGTGCCGTCATCGCCGCCAAACACGCTGCGGCAGCACTGGACAAACAACACCAAATCACCTAGCGTTCAACATGACTCGTTGATCGCAACGCGTGAACCGCGCCGAGATCCGAAGTCCACCAAGTCATGGGACGCTATCTTCTCCACACGTTGTAGATGTCCGCCGCCCTTAACATACGTATGTGGGTTTCCGCGGCAAAGCCAGTTTGACGACAACGCCTGAGATGTCACGTCGCATGTCTGCGCAATCGTCGCAAAATACCAAGATCGAAGTCCGGCTTAGATCCGCACTCCATGCCCGTGGCCTCCGCTTTCGCATTCATCAGCGGCTGCTCACCAGCCACAGACGCTCCGCAGACATCGTGTTCAGTCGGGCAAAGGTAGCCGCTTTCGTCGACGGTTGCTTCTGGCATGGATGCCCACAACACGCCACGTGGCCGAAGCGGAACGCTGACTTTTGGCGGGACAAGATCGAGACAAACATTCGCCGTGACCGCGATACGGACGCCGCACTCGTCGCGGCAGGATGGTCGCCGGTACGTGTTTGGGAGCATGAGGACGTCGACGCGGCAGCCGACCGCATAGCTGAACTCGTCGCGCGGAGCCGCGCGGGCTCGTAAGCGCCGAATCTGGCTGCGCGTGTCACGGTTGCTCAGGCTGTCTGGTCTCCTAGGCTTGCCAGAGCCTGTCGGTACGCGCTGGTAGGAATGGCCTGACCGACTCAATAGGAGAAACGTGGGCAAGACGGTAGCTGGTTTGTTCGCCGGTATCGGCGGTCTAGAAGTCGGACTGAACCGGTCCGACTGGCAGACCACCATTCTCTGTGAGATCAACCCAGCAGCGCGCGCAGTTCTTTCTCGCCACATACCCGGCGCCGAGTTGCATGCAGACGTTCGGAAGCTACGCGGCCTGCCCCCAGATGTTGATCTCGTCGCCGCCGGATTTCCATGCCAAGATCTGTCGCAAGCCGGCCGAACCAAGGGCATAAGCGGCGCAAACTCTGGACTGGTAGGCGAAGTCTTTCGACTCATCAAGCGAAAGAACGGCCCCCGATGGCTTCTGCTGGAGAACGTGCCGTTCATGCTTCAGCTAGATCGAGGCGAAGCCATGCGGTACCTGACTCGAACTCTCAATGAACTTGGGTACAGGTGGGCCTACCGAGTCGTGGACGCCCGCGCGTTCGGCTTACCCCAGCGCCGCCACAGGGTTCTGATGCTGGCGTCACGGTCTGAAGACCCACGGCCTGTCCTCTTCGGGCGGGACTCGGCTGCCCTCGACCTGCCAGAAGCCATCGGCGATTATCCGTGTGGCTTCTATTGGACCGAAGGTGTGCGAGGCCTGGGATGGGCTGTCGATGCCGTCCCGACGATCAAGGGCGGGTCCACTATCGGGATAGCCAGCCCGCCGGCGGTTTGGCTCAAGACAGGCGAGATCGTGACACCGGGTCTGGCGGATGCCGAGCGCCTCCAGGGATTCGAAGCCGGATGGACTGAGCCGGCACTGGAGCTGGCTGGCTTCCGCGAGGGCCAGCGTTGGAAGCTGGTAGGAAATGCAGTGAGCACTCGGATGTCGGAATGGATCGGTTCGCGGCTGGACAGCGCCGCAAGCGACTCTTGGCCGGATCCGGTCACGCTCCACACAGGTGATAAGTGGCCTAGCGCGGCCTGGGGTGATGCGCAGGGAACGCATTCGGTACCCGTCTCGATGTGGCCAGTGCGAGATCCGTACGAGCATCTGGAGGGATTTCTCCAGCAAAGCCGCCCGTTGTCAGCCCGCGCCACCGCAGGATTTCTGCGGCGGGCAAGGTCAGGGTCCTTGAGGTTCGCTCCAGGGTTCCTCGACGATGTGGAAGCGCACCTCGCGCGAATGTCAGCTACGCAGGACGTGGCGTGAAGGGTCCTTTGATCATCGAGCGGACTATGTCGGTATCCCACAGCATCGGAATCGACAGTCGCGCTTGGCAATATCATTCGCGTAGCGATAGGCACTCGAAGACCGCCTGCTGGGCAATCCTTTTCGACCTCTTGAGCACATCGTCTCTCTTGCGCGCGCATGTCGCGGCAGGGAAGGTTTCGTTTGCCATCAACCGCAAAATGAACAACTGGCAGACCGGGCGCTCGAAGAATCTTGATTTAGTGATTGCCCGCTCGTCTGGCGGAGGCGGATCGAGCCCCTCCGTGGACTTATCGGAACTTGCGGACCGGTATGACATTCGACTCCATCGCGATGAGCTTCGGAGTCTGAGGCAATTTCCATCAAGTCCGGCGGGCGCGGCGGGTTCCACCGTCCTCGTAGCGCTGGAAGCCAAGGCGTGCATGACCGCGCATATGAAGGCACGACCGCGCTTATTCGATGAACTTGATGCTAGCCACTCAACTATCCACGGCGACAACAACAATGCTCTCGCAGTTGGGTTTGCAATGGTAAACCTCGCCGACCGCTTCGTCAGTCCGGTCAATCAACTGGGCGGGGAACCACGCTATAACCGACACAACCAGCCAGCTGACACCGTGAACGTAATTTCCAAACTTCGGGAAATCAACCGCCGACCCGGTCCGCATATCGGCCAGCCCGGTTTCGACGCGTTCGGCATCATGGTCGTTGGACTAGAGAACGACGGCTCCCCGATGAGGCTGATCACAAATCCTCCGGCACCGATGCCGGACAACGACTTCCATTACGACAAGATGATTACGCGCACAGCGCACTTGTACGATACCGCCTTCTCCTCGGTGTGAGGCGACCGCGATTGATCTTGTTCGATTAGTGGTCGGCAGCCTAGGTACAGTCGTACAGAACGCCCCGTGCCGTCAAGCTTTCGATGGATTCAACGATCTCCCTC
>CADEGF010000130.1 GCA_902826815.1 uncultured Mycobacteriaceae bacterium | reverse complement strand
CCCGGGGCGGTCCACGAAGCCTTGACGAAGGTCGTGGCAGCACTTCATGCGGGCAAGGCAGTGACCATAGCTCCGCAAACCATGAATCTAACCACACAGCAGGCGGCCGACCTTCTCGGTGTGAGTCGCCCGACGATTGTGCGGCTGATCAATGACAACGTGCTACCTGCCGAACGAATCGGCAACCGGAATCGGCTTCTGCTCGACGACGTGCTGTCCTATCGCGAGGAGCGCCGCAAGCGTCAATACGACGCATTGGCGGCGACCGCCAACATCGACCGCGATGACGACCCCGAGACGATCCGGAAGCAACTGCGCGAAGCACGCCGCGTTGTGGCGGCGCGCCGAAAGAAATCGACCCGCTGACCAACGCAGCATGAACTACTTCCAAGCTCCCCTCGTCCGCCAACAGCCAATAGCGTTGTCGCAGTGGCGGTTTACCGCCATTGCGTCGAGTTCCTGAGCTGCGCAACACGAGCCGTGAGAATTACGCCCACACTTCACCGTTGGCCATCGCCTCGGGCGCGCCTCGGGCTGGGCCCGTTCGTTTGTCCGCAGCGGACGCCCCGTCGAAGCCGTCGCCATGGCGCGCGATAACCCGGGCTGCGCGAACCAGTTTTGCGCGGTCGGCCGGGCTATACCGGTTGTGTCGACTGTTCTCGATCAGCGCCTGCACCCGCCGCTCAAGCTGACGTGGAGTCAACCCGAACAGTGGGAGACACTCGTCGTCAGGCGGGCCGCCAAACGGCTTCCACACCAAGATGAAGTCGAGGATTTCGCGGTCGAACGGATCGATTCGTGCTTTCGCGGTGAGTTCGAGTGTCCGGCGAGGCAACACGCGGGCCGCGATGACACGTTCGGCATGACAGTTGGACTCTGTGAGGTCATCCTCAGCGTGGATCGATTCGAAATCGGATCTGCACGCGTGCGGGCTTTCGGACGACCGATCCTCCCCTGTCACGATCACAGGCTTTTGAATGCGGCGCACGAGTCGCGAAGTGCGAGGTGGGTGTTGAGGACGATCCTGCGCGGTTTGTCGGGGCCGCTCCCGGTGATCCGGTCCAGCAGGAGTCGCATCGCGATCGCGCCCTGCTCGCTGCTAGGGCGCTCGACCGTCGTGGGCGACGGAGACATCAGCTGCCAGTGATCGATCGGGTCGAAGCCCACGAAGGAAACGTCGCGCGGCACGTCCAGTCCGGCGTCGTGCATGTAGGTGAGCGCACCAATCGCGGTCAAATTGTTCACCGCGAACAGCGCGGTCGCGGGCTGCTCGCGCCCGAGCAGTCGTGACGCCGCTTGGTATCCGGCATCGGCGCTGAATTCGCCGAGCTCGACGTAGCTCGGGGCAAGCTCGACTCCGGCGTCCTCGAGAGCGCTCATGAATCCGTCGTAACGTTCCCGCCCCGGCGACGTGGTGAGCGGGCCACCGATCATGCCGATCCGCTCATGACCGAGCTGGAGCAGGTACTCACCGGCACGACGTGCGCCCCCATAGTTGTCGACCATGACCGCGTCGAACGGATGGACGTGGTCGACAGGCTCGAATTCGAGAAGCACGGTCGGCTGTCCGGTGGCACGGAGTGCCTCGACGACGTCGGCTCCCGATGCCGCCTCACAGATGATGCCGTCGACGCGACTGCCGAGGTCTCCGATCGTTTGCGACAGTGCCTCGTTTCCCTCGACGAGGTACAGGTTGTAGAGCGTCGCTCCGCCGACGGACTGGATGCCGCGTACGACGGATGCCAGGTAGGGGTTGGTGATGTCGGTGACGACGACGCCGATGGCATGCGTTTGGCGGGATCGCAGTCCTCGTGCGATCGCGTTCGGTCGGTAGTTCAGTTGTTCGATTGCAAGCGAGATCTCCTCGGCCCGCCTGACAGGGAGGCCTCGGACGTAGCGCGATACCGTCGAGATCGACACGTCGGCCACGCGCGCGACGTCTTCGAGCTTCGAGGTCCCATCAACGCTCTCGTCCGGATCCGTCACTCATCCACCTCCTCCGGCAGCTCATACCATCGCTTGCGTTCTCCGATCCGAGCGCGGAGCCTATAGCGCCGACTCTTGGGGGCCGCCTCGATCGCGGCGTGGATCTCGTCAACGCGACGCCGGACCCGCGGCTCCGCCCGGGATACCGCATCGAGCGACCCGGTTACGGTCCGCCACAGTCCCCAGTCGTCGCCAAGCAGTCGACCGAGGTACTCGACGTTGACCCAGTCGCCCTCGCCGTCGCGACATTCATGGAACTCGAGTAGCAGCGCGATGTCCTGCACGTCCTTCTCGTTGATCTCGAGGACCTGCAGCTTGGTCAGCAGGAGGTCGGTGACTGTGACGGTGGGTGTATCGAGCTCCAATCTGGCCCGCAGCGGGATCTCGTGACACATCTGGAATCGCTCGACGAAGATATCGACCTTGCCGCCTGGCCCATGGAAGATCAGTCGACAATCGGCGTTCAGGGCGTTGAACTGCCGCTCGCCCTCATAGCCTCGGCGCTCAAGCACCTTGGTGAGCGCAGTCGAGCCTTTGCGGGCGACCACCATGTCCAGGTCACTGAACGTTCGATGCGGGGCCTCCGCGCGGCCGCTGTGCCAGGCGATCGCCGCGCCGCCGATGAGGCGCGCCTGCGTGCCTGCCGCCGCCGCGTCCTCCACGATTGCCACGCCTTCGGCGACTTGCGCCGCTGCAGCACTGATGTCGTTCATGTTGTGGCCCCAAGACCCCGTTCGGGGCGTGTCAATGCGTTCATCATCCCTGCGTCAATTGCCAGCGGGCGACGTTGCCGTCCTGGTCCAGTTCGATGAGCGCCCCTCGGAGCGATCCGACGAGGTAGTCCGATCCGGGGTTGACGCACAGTGTGGTTCCGATGTGATCGCCGGCCGCGCACTCGTGGATGTGGCCGTGCAGTCCGACGACTGGCTGTCGTCGTTCGATCACTGCGCGCGCGCCGGTCGATCCGACCGGGCCGAGTTGCACGCCTCCGTCCCCGCCGACGACGGGGCGCAGCTTGTCATCCAGCAGCGCCGCACGGTCCAGTTTCGTCTCGTAGGGAGGCACATGCACGTTGAATACCACCCGCCGAGGATCAACCACCTTCGTGAACCGTTCCTCCAGGGTCCGCTCGATCTCTTCCTCGG
>CADEGF010000129.1 GCA_902826815.1 uncultured Mycobacteriaceae bacterium | reverse complement strand
CGTTCACCGCGTTCCCCAAAGCGCACTGGCAGAAGATCTGGTCGAACAATCCGATGTCCGTTAACCGGCCCTCAAGAGACACGGTTCGGGCTGCGGCGCGAGGTTCACGCCCAGCGCTGAGCAGGGGTGGATGCTGTCGGCATCTCGGTAGGGGAAGGCGGAGTGGCGATGCTGGTGCGGAAGAGCGACAGCGGGTATCTGGTCGAGGGCGACTGGGACGGGCAGGACGCGGCGAACGCGTTTCTGAATCATCTGGCGGGACGGGGGTTCAGTTCGGCCACGGTGCGGGCCTACGCGTTCGACGTCGCCAATCTCGGCCGTTTTCTGGTGCAACGAGCGGTGGAACTCGCCGCGGTCGATGCGCCGTTAATGTTCGACTGGATCGATTGGCAGGGCGTTCGCCGCACGGACCAGGCCGCCGGTAGGAACCGCTCGTCGACCCCGTCGGCGGCCGCCTCGACGGTGAACCGGCGAGTCGCGGCAGTACGCGCGTTGTTCGAATATCTGGTGATGGCCGGTGTCCGCACCGACAATCCGGTGCCCTCGCCGCGTCGGGGACAGGGGCTGCGCCGCTCCGAGCGCGGGTTGCTCGGTCATCTGGGTCCCGGGCGTGCCCGCAGCGCAGGCAGATTGGTGCGTCAGCCACAGCGCCTTCCGGAATCGTTGTCCGCCAACGATGTCGACGCGTTCCTGGCTTCACTGGCAACGTATCGAGACCGGGCAATGGTGTTGGCGATGCTGCTCGGTGGGCTGCGGTCAGCCGAGGCACGTGGGCTGCTGCTCGCCGACGTCGACATGGGCCGGCGCCGGCTTCGGGTGATCGGCAAGGGCAACAAGGAACGTCATGTCCCGGTCGATGCGGCGTTCTTCACCGAGCTCGCCGCCTACCTGCGGTGGGAGCGGCCGCCGGGGTTGGCGACGCCGCAATGCTTCGTGGTGCTGCGCGGGCCGACCACTGGTGCACCGGTCAGCGAGGCCGGGCTGCGCAGCCTGTTCCGCCGGCACCGGGAGATCTCCGGCGCCACCAGGGTCCGCCCGCACCGGTTGCGGCATACCTACGGCACCGAATTGTCCGCCGCCGGAATCGATCTGCTGGCGTTGCGGGCGTTGATGGGGCATGCCTCACCGGAGACCACGGCCCGCTACGTGCATTTGTCGATCGAGCAGCTCGCCGCCGAATACGGTGCTGCTCGCGCAACGTTGGCCGGAGCTGGGCAGTGACCAGGGTGTCAGTCGGCCAACACGTAGATGCCGACGAGGTGGTGGCGGATTATCTCGACCACGTCGCCACCCTGGGTTTGAGCGGGCGAGCGCTACGGGACCGGATTCGGATCGCTCGGGACTTCGCTACACGCCACCGCGATCTGCCAGCGTGGATGACGTTGCCGGCGGTTGACCGGATCGCCGAGCTACGGGAGACCGGGGCGTGGCCGCTGATCTGTCACGCGATCGGCACCGGCCGGTTGCGGCTGGACGTCGAGCTGGCCGCGGTCAAACAGTTGACCGGCCTGGGCCGCGCCGTGGAGGACCGTGACCCGAGCGGGTTTGCCGCGTTGCGGGATGCCGGAATTCGGTTGGGCTGGAAAAGTTCCTGGGTCGAGACGGTACTCGGCGAATGTCTGGCGGTGGTGCTGGCCTGGCACGGCGGGATCGTTGCCGAGTTGACCTGCGACGCGCTCGACGAGTTCGACATCGCGCTGTCGTGCACCGCGGTGCCGCCATCGTCGCGGCGAGCCTATCGGGCGCGGTTGGCCAGTCTGCGTCAGCTGTTGTTCGAGACCGTGGTCATCGACACCGCGCCGCGACGCCGACGGTGGGCTCGTAGCCTCGAGCAGCGCTTCGCCGAGGTGGCGATGCCCGACCCGATCCGTCAGACGCTGCTGCGCTACATCCACGTGCGCGCCGCGGTGCTGCGGCCAAAGTCGGTCGAGTCGTTGATCAACGATCTGCTGCCGTTCGCCGAATACCTCAGCGCCCACCATCCCGACGTCGCAAGCCTGGGCGAGCTTGATCGCAGCTGTGTCGAGGGCTACCTCCGGTGGAATCGCACCCGGGGCTGGCGTGGTCAGCGTGCCGCCGCGGGCGCCGGACGCACCGTCTCCGCCGCGGTGGCCCAGTCGGCAGTGCTGAGCCTGCGCAACTTGCTCGACGACATCACGGCATGGGGCTGGCCGCAAGCCCCGCCCCGGCGGTTGGTCTTCGCCGCCGACGTCCCCAAACTCGACCAGCCGCTGCCGCGCGCCCTAGCGCCCGATATTGACTCGGCAGTGATGAACGCCGTGGCCCGCCTGCAGGATCCGTTCGCCCGCGTCGGCTTGACCGTGCTACGCGGTGCCGGACTGCGGGCCGGGGAACTGCTCGACCTCGAACTCGGCAGCATCATCGACTACGGGGCAGCCGGAACCTGGCTGAAGGTGCCACTGGGCAAGCTCGCCACCGAACGCATGGTCCCACTCTCAGCCGCGACCCTCGCCGCGCTCGACGAGTGGGTCACCCTGCGCGGCACGCACAGGCCGCTGCCGCACCCACGCACCGGCGTGCTCACCGACTTCCTGTTCACCCAGCATGGGCGCCGCCTGGGCTACACCCGGCTACGCAACGGGCTGCTCACCGCCACCGAATCCGCCAGGTTGCGCCGCCCCGACGGCGGGGTGCTCGTAGTCACTCCGCATCAGCTGCGCCACACCTGGGCCACCGAGCTCGCCAACGCCGGGATGAGCCTGCAGGCCTTGATGTCCTTGCTCGGGCACGTCACCCCACAGATGACGATCCGCTACGCCACCCTGGCCTCACCCACCCTGCGCGCCGCCTACGACGACGCGATGGGCAAGATGCGCCACCAGTTCACCCTCACCCCGGTCGGCAAGCCAATCCTGCCCGACAAGATCGGCTGGCTGCACAGTGAAATGCTGAAAACCCGAGTCGCACATGGATACTGCGCCCGCCACGAATCAGCCGGCGCCTGCCCGTATGCCAACATCTGCGAAACCTGCGACAACTACGTCACCGCCCCCGAATTCCGCGACACGCTCACCAACCAACTCGCTGACGTCCAAGCTCTCAGAACCGACGCTGAGTGCCGCGGCTGGACCGACGAAGCCGCCCGCCACGACCGCGTCGCGCACGCCCTCGCCGACCACCTCCAGCGCCTCGACCGATGAACATCCGAGCCCTGACGGGTTGACCCGCCCCCGAGGGCCGGATAATCGAGCG
>CADEGF010000128.1 GCA_902826815.1 uncultured Mycobacteriaceae bacterium | reverse complement strand
CGGAGCGACGGTTTGAGTCCAGCCGAACAGAAAGTGGCAGAGTTCGTAGCGTCCGGGCTGACCAATCGCGAGGTGGGTTCGGCGTTGTTCATCAGCCCGAGAACCGTTGAAAGCAACCTTGTTAACATTTATCGAAAGCTCGGGATCCGTTCCCGCGCCGAACTGGGTCGACACATCGGTGGACAGAGTTCAGCGAGCGCGCAGTCGCCTTCCGTGCGCGGCCTGCGAGAGGATGGGCAGTCATCCATTCCGCAAATGTAGTTCTCCCACAACAGTAAGCCGCTCGGCCGTCAGACCGGCACGGTCACAGATCTCCGCAACGCTCTGCACAGACGCTGCCGAGAAAATGGCGAAAAGCACGGCGTCGCTCGGTACCGCCAGCAGGGCCAGCAGCCGAACAGGCGAGCCACCGCCCGAAACGCTGACGGCGGCGTCGTCCAAGGTGGCGGCTGTTGGTTCGATCGGCGACTCAGTTAGCTCGCGTCGATACCACTCGACCAGCACATGTGAGTCACGCGGCGTGGTACTCATGACTCGACGCTAGGCGCCAGCGCGAACACCAGAAATAGGGAGTTTCCCTGTGCGCCGGCTCAACAGGTGCCAGACCGGCACGGCAGTTTGGGGGCGAATCGGTATCCCCGCGCGTCGTGTGGCATCGCCCAGCAAATTCGTCGTCGACGCTGCTCACCGGGCATATACGATTCGCGGCAATCGTTGTGCCGTTTAGCTGGTCGGCTGGGTTGACCGGGAAACACCTGATTTCTTTGCCGATCGTCGCGAGTACCGTCTGCTCTCGAATATCACAAGGAGGTCGACCATGGCACACAGCATTGCGGAGCATTCCAAACTCGTCCCGGTGTCTGTCGTACTACTCGCAGCTCTCGGTGCCGCGGGCTCGTCGGCGATAGCTGTCGCTGACCCGCTGCCATACGGACCCGACACCTGTATTCAGGGCTACGTCTGGCGCGAGGCACAGCCAAGCGATCACGTCTGCGTCACCCCACCGATCCGGGACGCGACCGCGGCACAGAACGCGGCCGCCGCGCAAAAGGTTGAACCCGGCGGCGGTGCATCCGGACCCGCCACCTGCAAACAAAACTTCGTCTGGCGCAATGCTTATGACGGTGACGTGGTCTGCGTCACCGTGGGCGTTCGAGACCAAGCAGCGCAAGACAACGCCGCGGCCCAATCGCGATATCAACGCAACCAGCCCAATGCCCAGCCGGCCCCGCCGCCCGCAGACAAAGGGGCGCCGCCCCCACCACCCGACTGGGCGGGGGGCGGTGGGGGTGGTGGCAACGCTGGCGTCGACCCTGATCCCGGCAACTATAACGGCGCATGCAGTCCACGCGGAGAAGGTACGAAGTTCGACACAGATATCTGCATGTTGGCGCCACCACCCTGACGGGCTTCCGGATCACGACAGTTACGGGCTGCGCAGCCGCGTCGAACTCCAGCCAGAGGGCAGCGGGCTAGGCCAAAACTTCTACGCTGCGCTTGCGACCAACTGCGAGTGGTCTCCGTCGAACGACTTGTCAGCTCGCCGGAGAATGATTGGCCCAGAACGGAGTCTAGCCCTGGTCCAGGAAGCGTGACAGCTGGTCGTTGACCGCGTCCGGCGCCTCCTCGTGGGCGAAATGCCCTGCGCCTGCGATGGATACGTAGCGGCCGTGCGGTGCGTACTGCTGCGTGCGGTTGACGGGGTCGGCGAGTACGTACGGGTCGGCTTCGCCGCGGATGTGCAACATCGGCACGGTGAGGGGTCGTTTCATCAATCGCATGAACCGCCTGCCCTCGCTCTTCAGCTGGCTGCGCACCGCCCACCGCTGGTATTCCAGTGCCGAATGAGCCGCCGACGGTATCTGAATGACCTGCCGCATCCAGGCAATCGTCTCGGAATAATCTTCTGAGGCAACCCATTTCGGACTTGCGCGGGTGCGCACCAGCCGTTCCAGCTCGGCCGCGTTGTGCCGCGTCAGCGACCGCTCGGGCCACATCGGCACCTGGTAGCGCAGCATCGACGGCAGCAGTGCGCGTCCCTGATCACGCCTTGTCAGCGCCGACGCGCGCAGTGCGGCGGGATGCGGTGAGCTGATCACCGCGATCGCGCGGACCATCCGCGGATGCAGCACCGAGGTCGCCCAGCAGACAAGGCCGCCGTCGGCATGGCCGATGAGCGTCGCCGACGGATGACCGAGCGCGCGGACCAGGCCCGCCGTGTCGCCGGCCAGCGTCCAGCCGTCATACCCGCGCGGCGGTTTGTCGCTGCCGCCGTAGCCCCGAAGGTCGACCGCGACGACGCGGGCATTGCGCAGGCCGCGTAGCTGATGCCGCCACGACCACCAGAACGAGCCGAACCCGTGTAGCAGGATCACCAGCGGCCGCTCGGTCAGCGGCTCTGCGGATTCGTCGGCTTTGGCTTCGGCCTCCACCACGTGGAACCGAATGCCGTTGGCGTGCACCTCGAGATGGCGCCACGGACCGTCGATACGGACGACCGACGGATCGGGCGGGGCCATTACCAGCCGGACGGGTCCGCGGTCGGGTCCGCCGCGGACTTCCCATCGGAGCCGCTCAACGCCTTGGTCCTGTCGTGGCCGGGGGTCAGCGCCTCCGGGATCTCCTTGACCGATTCGATGGTCTTCTGCGGACCTCGAATGCGTCGCACCTTGAGGTATCCGAACAGCGCGAGCACGGCCGTGACGACGACCATGATTCCGAAGACGATCAGGAATGCCACCCAACGCCACAGCCACGTGTCGAGCAGCTCGGCGAGGAAGAAGAAGAAAAAGAACGTCGAGTAGAACAGCACCACCAGCGCGAGGATGAAGAAGACGCTGCCGGTGAGGCCCTTTTTGACGTCGCGGGTGATCTCGGCGCGGGCCAGTTCCACTTCTGCGCGTACCAGCGTCGACACCTGCGCCGTCGCATCCTTGACGAGGTCACCGACCGACGGATCGGGCTTGGGAGCATGTGGATCGACCAGCGGTATCGAGGTCACGGTGCTCGGTACGCCGTTTTTCCGGTCACCACTGCTCACGGATGGTCCTCCCGATTTGTTGTCCCTGAAGAAATCATGTTGCCACGTGTCGCCTGAGGAGACGATCCCGGCCGAACGATAGACTGCCCGGCATAGTCGAGTAGGCGGTCGGGCCGTCGATGGGGGATGGGTTTTGAGGACCGGACACCGCTGGCTCCTGCGTCTGACGGCCGCGATGCTGGCGGCAGGCGCAATGCTGGCGCCGACCCCACCCGCGGCGCAGGCCGATGACCCGGTGTCGCTCGGCGGCGGATCGGGACTCGTCGTCAACGGCGACACACTGTGCACGCTGACCTCCATCGGCAACGACGATCGCGGCAATCTGATCGGCTTCACCTCCGCTCACTGCGGCGGTCCTGGCGCTCAGGTGGGCGCTGAGGGTGCAGAGGGCAGCGGCGTGCTCGGCACGATGGTGGCAGGCAACGACGCCCTCGACTACGCGGTGATCCAGTTCGACCCGCAGAAGGTCGCCCCGACCAACAACGTCGACAACTTCCAGATCGACGGACTCGGGCCAGACCCCGTGACCGGCGATGTCGCATGCAAGCTCGGCCGCACCACCGGCTACTCGTGCGGCGTGGTGTGGGGGCCAGGCGAGGAACCGGGGACCATCGTCAGCCAGGTGTGTGGTCAGCCCGGCGACTCGGGTGCGCCGGTGACCGTCAACAACCGGCTGGTGGGCATGATCCACGGTGCGTTCGCCGAAGACCTGCCGACCTGCGTCGTCAAGTTCATCCCGTTGCACACCCCGGCCGTCGCCATGTCGATCAACACGCAGCTGGCCGACATCGTCGCGAAGAACCGCCCCGGGTCGGGCTTCGTACCCGTCGGAGCGCCGCCTGCGGCGTAGCCGCTACTTGCCCGCGCGGATGGCCTCGAACACGGTCGGGTCGACCAGGGTTGAGGTGTCGCCGAGCTCTCGGCCTTCGG
>CADEGF010000127.1 GCA_902826815.1 uncultured Mycobacteriaceae bacterium | reverse complement strand
CGCTCAAGCACCGCCTGGCCGAAGCCGACTAGTCACCTTCCCAGCGCGAGCAGACGTGAAATCGCCCAATTAAGGGCTAAACAGGGCGACTTTGCGTCTGCTCGTTCAGACTGAAGCACGTGATCTCGGTTCCCGAGACGCGATATGCGAAGTCGGGCAGTGTGAACATCGCCTACCAAGTGGTCGGCGATGGTCCGTTCGACCTCGTCCACGTGCCGCCGTTCGTCTCGAACCTCGAATTGCAGTGGGAGAACCCTGACGAGCGCAGGTACTTCGAACGGCTTGCGTCTTTCTCCCGTTTGATCATGTTCGACAAGCGTGGCACCGGGTTGTCCGATCGGGTGGCAGTCGCGACGCTCGAAGAGCGGATGGATGACTTGCGCGGTTATGGATGCAGCAGGTTCAGAGCGCGCCGCCATCGACGGCAGTTCGGAAGGCGGCGCGCTATCGGTGCTGTTCGCAGCGACTTATCCAGAACGCGTGTCGGCGCTGGTGCTGTACGGCGCCTATCCGCGCATGGTTTGGGCGCATGACTACCCCGACGGCGTGCCTGAGGACGTGTGGACCGACGGGCTCCGACACCTCGAGGAGCACTGGGGACGCGGTCTCGAAGGAGGACTCCCCATCTGGGCACTTGCTCCGGACAGACTCGACGACCCGGTCTTCCGCAGAGCACACGCCCGATGGGAGCGGCTTTCGGCGAGCCCAGGCGCTGCGGTCGCGATTCAAGAAATGATCCACGGAATTGATGTTCGCCATCTTCTGTCGGCGATTCGGGTACCGACCCTCGTGGTGTACAGAACGGCCGACTGGGCGCATGCCGCGGGCAGTCGTTACATGGGTGCGCACATACGCGGGGCCAAAGTGGTTGAGCTGCAGGGTAATGAGTACTTCCCGCACCTCGGTGACCAAGACGCGATCCTCGACGAGATCGAAGAGTTCTTGACGGGCGTTCGGCCCGTACACCTACCGGACCGCGCCCTTGCGACCGTGTTGTTCACCGACATCGTCTCGTCAACCGCACGGGCAGCCGAACTGGGTGACGATGAGTGGACGCGAATTCTCGATCACCACGACGACGTGGTCGCCCGCGAGATCGACCGCCATCGGGGCCGCACGATCAAGACGACGGGCGACGGGATGCTCGCCACCTTCGACGGTCCTGCGCGGGCTATCCGGTGTGCACAGACCATCGGCAGGGCTGTTCAGTCGCTGGGCATCGACATCCGGGCGGGGCTTCACACCGGCGAGATCGAGCTGCGCGGGGACGATATCGGCGGCATCGCGGTCCACATAGGTGCGAGGGTTTCAGCACTGGCAGGGCCCGGCGAAGTTTTGGTGTCTTCCACCGTGAAGGATCTCGTGGCGGGATCCGGAATCACCTTCGCAGACCGTGGATCTCATGTGCTCAAGGGTGTGCCCGACGAGTGGCGCGTGTTCGCCGCCGACTAGCGCGTTCACCCCGTCGCGATGAGGAAGACGCCGAGGGCGACGAGAAGCAATCCGATGCCGACGCCGACGATTAGGCGACTGCGCCCGCCCGGTTCATCGACTGTCACCTGTGTCGGGTCGGTGGGGTCGTACCAGACGTCGACCAGTTCCCTTTGCACCGGCTTCGAGTGGCCTTGGATCGAAACATGCTCCAGCCATTGACCATTGGGCCCGGGGAAGCGCACCTTGGTGTGGTAGAAGCGCGAGCCTTCTGCGCCGACCTCGACCTCCTGGCCGATCACTTGCGCGGACACTCTCACCCCGCTGTGTTTGGCGGTCTTGACGCTGCGGTCGCCGAAGATCACCAGCGCGATCATCGCCAGCCCGAAGCCGATGCAGAACAGCCCGCCAAACATCGGCACAGCCTACCGCGCGTCAACGTGGCGCAGGGCCGTGAACGCCGACTAGGTATCGGCCAAACCCGAACGGACAACCTCGATCTGCTCGAACGCGTACGCCACCATCTGCGCTGTGCTCGTCTGTTCGCCTGCGCGTGCGAGTGATTCGTAGGCGTCGTCGCCGAGCACGTCGCGTAGGTGTGCGATGGCCTCGGTGAGCTCGGGCATCGCCGACCGGTTGAAGGGCATGTCGGAGAAACCGTTGATCGTGGCCGACGTCTCGTAGCAGCCGAGTTTGTCGAGCAGTAGTACCAGCGCGGCCAGTGCGTTCTTCACGAGATAGAAGTTGCCCGAGTCGAAATAGAAGCGAAGCGCGGCGCCGGACGACTCGAGCGCTTCGGCCGGGTCGTCGTGCGCGATAGCCAGCGGGATGAGCATGGTGGCGATGGCGGCCTGGGTGTTCAAACTTCCGCTCTGCTGCGCGATCTCGAAGCCCCTGCGCAGCGCAGTGTGGGCGCCGCGGGTATCCACCTCACGCCGAGCGGTGCCGTAAGCGAAAAGGGCGTACGCCGCAAAGGTCGGGTTATCTGCGGCCTCGGCCATCGCGGGGAGTTCTTCGGAAACCTGCACCGCCTCGTCGTCCTCACCAGCCATCTTCAGGGCAAGAGCGAAAATGGCCCGCGAATGGATATGCGCCGGCGCGCGGAGCGCCATCACGATGCGGCACCATTCGACCCAGCGGTCGGGCCGGCCAATCGCAAGGTACGGACTGCACAGCGACGCCTCCGCTTCCCTCCTGATCTCGTCGAAACGCCCGCTCAGTAGGACTTCTTTGCCTGCGTCGGCGTAGCGGACGGCGTCATCGATTCGGCCGGCAGTGAAGCAGAGCGTCGCGATGCTGTACAGCTGGGCCAAGCGCCGATGTTGCGTGGCGCGGGCAGGCTCGATGAGTTCCTCGCCCCAGCGGATGGGCTCGTGCTGTACGCCCCAGAAGCCGACCAGGGCCGCATAGTAAGCGATCGCCGTCGCGGCGTCCAGGTCGCCGTGGTCGGCCGCCCACCGGAATGCCGTTCGCAGATTGGACATTTCGCTGCTCAGCCACACGTACGACTCGCGTTGTCGAGGGCCGTCCCAAAGCTCGATGATGTCGGTCTCGCGCCCCGCGAAGTACCGGGCGTGCGCGGCGCGCGCTGCCTCCGACTCACCGGAGGCGGCCAGTTGTTCCTCGGCGAACTGACGTATCGTCTCCAACATCGAATAGCGTGTGCGGCCTGACGATCCGTCGGCGATCACCAGGGACTTACGGACCAGCGCATCGAGTAGATCCAAGGTGGCGAACTCGTCGTTGGATTTCGTCAGTGACATGACGGCACCGATGTCGAAACCACCGGCGAAGACCGAACACATTGACAGCAAAAGCTTTTCGCCCTCGGTCAGGAGGTCGTAGGACCATCTCACGGCATGATGCAGCGTTTGATGGCGCTCCAATCCACGCCGCGATCCGACGAGCAGCCGGAACCTGTCGTCGAGGCGGTCGCGTACCTCGGTGACCGTCATCGACGACAGACGTGAGGCGGCCAGTTCGATGGCCAGCGGAATGCCGTCCAGCCGACGGCAGATCTCGACGATGGCCGGGTGATCGCCGCTCGGCGTGCTCCCGTGTGCGACGGCGCTTGCGCGTTGGACAAAGAGCTGCACGGCAGCCGAATCCGGGCCGGTCCGGGTATCCAACGATGCGACGGGCCAGAGCACCTCCTCGTCGACGCGCAGGCCCTCCCTACTGGTGGCGACGATCGTGACGGTCGTGCAACGCGCCAGAATTGCTTCGACCGTCTCCGCGGTGGCATCGAGGAGGTGTTCGCAGTTGTCGAACACCAGCAGCCTGTGCCGTTCCTGCAATGCCGATGCCACGCTGTCGGCCATGCCCATGCCGGCCTGTTGCGTGACGCCGAGAACCGAAGCGACCGCGTCGGGTACCGCTGCTGGGTCGGTGACCGAGGCCAACTCGACGAGAAAGACGCCATCGGGGAACTCGTGGGCGACGCGTCCCGCGGCCTCGATCGCGAGCCGGGTTTTACCCACTCCGCCCGGCCCGGTCAGCGTCACCAGACGTTGCGCCTTCAAAGCTGTTTGCAGCTCGGATATCTCGGCTTCGCGCCCGTGAAAGCTGGTGGCCGGTGCCCGCAGATTCCCCTG
>CADEGF010000126.1:1364-4662 GCA_902826815.1 uncultured Mycobacteriaceae bacterium | reverse complement strand
TGCGGTCGCCAAGGTCATACCGCAGGATCGGCTGCACGCGGTTCGCCAGGTTGCTGATGAGGACGGTGTGGGAGAGAGTGCCGGGTGGGGTTGGCCGGTAGTCGACGCCGACCGGTTCGAGAACAACCCAGTCGCTGTTGACGTGCAGCCACCCATACTCGCAGTTCGCACTCAGGAACGTGCATTCCGTGGCGGCATAGCTGTACTGGACCTTGGCGTTGAACGCTTTAGCGATCCGATCGTAGCCGCCGGCTGGCAGCCCCTCGGCCGAGAGCACCACAAGGGCCGGGCTGATCCGCAGGCGGCCTGCGGCCTGCTCGCCCGCGAGAAGCGCGCCAAGGCTGGCGTACGGCGCGAGGAGGGCAGGGCGGAACCGATTGAGATCGGCGACGATCGTTGGCAGCGGTGCGTTTGCCGACAGCACCTGAACCGCATTGTCACCTCGGCGTTTTCGTAGCCGGGCGCCGATGACGGCCTCTGCGTAGTGGCCACCCGTCGCACATATCATCGTCATTCGCCCACCACGGGTGATGACTTTCAAGATGTCGGTGCCGGCCAGCCACGCACGCCCCATGCACACCGCCAGGGCGCTGGTGACCGACATGGTGCGATCATCCAGCACAAATATTCCGGGCGTGCCGGTGGTACCCGACGTGGTCAGCACGGTGTACATGTCCAGAAAACGATCGCCGATCAGGGCGGGATTGCCAATGAACGCATGCACGTCCTCGATCGTCACCGCGCGGTCGGTCACCCAGTCGTCGAAGCGGACCATCAACTGTTTCTTGTCGGTCACCGGCAACAACATCGGGTCTTCGACACGGTCCGGCAGGCCTTTGTAGAGCTCCCGGAAATAGGGCGAATGCGCGCGTGCGTGAGCCACGATCCCGGCAAGCCGGGTGCGCTGTCGTTGCGCGATCGCATCCGGACCCTCCCTTCGCGCGCGCCGCGCGTCGCGCAGGAGCGCCACGAAGTGCTCGCTGCTCATCGTTGCCTGCTGTCTTCCGCGTTGCTGACCGATCGTCGATGCGCGAGGCGGTCGCCGATACGCAGGAACCGCTCGCTGAGCAACACGACACCGGCGATCACCACAGTCGTAAGGCCGATGAAGTACCGGCCAGATCCGATCGCCAGGCCGACCGCGCCGACGGCCCAAATACCAGCCGCGGTCGTCAGTCCACGCACGCGAGTGTCTTCGCCCTTGAGAATCGTGCCAGCGCCCAGAAAGCCGAGGCCGGTGACGACACCCGCCGCCACGCGGGACGAATCGGATCCAGGGAAGGCGGTGATGGACAACAGCGCAAATGCCGCGCTGCCGAGGGCGACCAGGGCATGGGTGCGTTCGCCGGCGGCCTGGCCAGCAGATTCCCGCTCCAACCCGATCAGGTATCCGAGCACTGCGGCCAACACGAGCCGCCCGACCGTCTCGAGTTCCGTCGGCAGTGTCGTCATCGGTGCATGGCCTCCCCTCGAGGACTCCTCAACATCTTCGCAAGAATGAACGCTGGCTGCGTCAACTCGATGCCGGGTCGGAATCAAGTTCACGAATTCGAACAAAACGGCCGACTGGAACGACGAACACGATGCCATCACCGTCGCGGCCCGTATGTGCGGCCCGAGCGATCGCCGCGACGACAACGTCCGCCAGCTCCGAGGGCACGACGGTTTCGAGCTTCATGAAATCGGACTCGACGCTCGCTGCTTCACCAGCCTGGCCGGGGCGAGCGCCGGAGTACGCATGCACCTGCGAAACCGTGATGCCCGGCAGGCCCGAGAGCGCCTGGAGCGCCTCCACGACCTGGTCGAGGCGGTGCGGCCGAATGATCGCCTTAACTTCGCACATCACAGTTCCACCTCCGCGCGCTCCCGTTCGAACCAGCCATAGAGCATGGGCAGCAACAAGAGCGTCAGAATCGTCGAGGTGATGAGGCCGCCGATGACGACCGTCGCCAACGGCCGCTGCACCTCCGCGCCCGTCCCGTGGGAAAGGGCCATTGGCAGAAACCCGAGCCCCGCCACCAGCGCCGTCATCAGCACGGGACGGAACCGCGTGAGCGCCCCCTCGCGCATCGCTTCGCCCACCGAGCGACCTTGATCGCGCAGCTGGTTGATGAACGTCACCATGACAACTCCGTTGAGCACGGCGACGCCGAAGAGTGCGATGAAACCGACGCCGGCACTCATCGAGAACGGCATGCCCCGCAGGACGAGCGCCAGAATTCCGCCGGAGATTGCGAAGGGGATGCCCGTGAATACAAGCGCCGCCTGCTTCAGAGAATTGAACGTCGTGAACAGCAGCAGAAAAATGAGCGCGAACGTCGCAGGCACGACCACCATCAGACGTTGACGCCCACTCTCGAGGTGCTCGTACATCCCGCTCCAGTTCAACATGTACCCGGCGGGCGGCTTCACGGCAGCATCCACACGCTCTCGAGCTTCGTTTACGAACGATCCGATATCACGCCCGCGAATGTTCACCTCGACTGTGATGCGCCGTTGGCCATTTTCCCGGGCGATCTCGGCAGGACCCTCTTCATTAGTGATGCGCGCGATCTGCGCAAGCGGCACCTTTTCGCCGGACGGTGACGCCACGAGGAGGTTCCCGATGGCCGCTGGGTCGGAGCGCACCTCGGCTGGAAATCGGACAACCAAACCGAAGCGCATGAATCCTTCGAGTACCGTGGTGGCCTCGGTACCCGCGATCGCTGATTGAATGACTTCCTGGACGTCGGCGACGTTGATTCCGTACCGCGCAATGGCGACTCGGTCAATCTTGATCTGCAGGACTGGCAGTCCGGCAATCTGCTGCACCTTCACATCGGCGGCGCCGGGCACTTTGCGAACCACGGCCGCCACCTCATTGGCTTCGCGCAGCAGAACATCCATGTCGTCGCCAAAAATCTTCACGGCCACATCTGACCGCACGCCGACCCCCTCAATCAGCTCCATCATCCGGAATTTAATCGGCTGCGAGATGGAACTCGCGACTCCGGGGATCTGCTCGAGCTGTTCAGCGATGTCGGCCACGAGGGTTTCTCGAGTGACGCCCGGGCCCCACTCGGAGCGCGGCTTCAGGATCGCGTAGGTATCCGCCATGTCGGGACCCATGGGGTCCGTCGCGATCTCTGGCCGACCGACGCGCGTCACCGTCGTGTCCACCTCGGGATGCTTTCGGACGATGGTCTCGATGATTTGCGCCTGTCGCACCGCCTCGGTCAGTGACACGCTCTTGAGCCGCATGTGATTGATGGCGAGTGCACCTTCGTCGAGTTCGGGGAGAAATTCCGTTCCCAGTCTG
>CADEGF010000126.1:0-1354 GCA_902826815.1 uncultured Mycobacteriaceae bacterium | reverse complement strand
CCGCACACCAGGAGGAAAAGTGCCGCTGCCGCGGTCATTGCGCCGCGCCTGGCTACGACATAGTCGAGGGACCGTGCGTACCGCCGCCTCAGCGCCTCCAGCACATGATTCTCTCGTTCATGCGCGTGATCGCGGAGGAATGTCGCCGCCAATGCCGGAATCAACGTCACGCTGATTACGACGGCACCAAACAAGGCCAAAATCACTGTCAAGGCCATCGGGCGGAACATCTTTCCTTCGATTCCCGCGAGCGTGAGAATCGGGATGTATGCCGCAATGATGATGACCATGCCGAAGAGCGCCGGCTTGAGCACCTCGCTGGCGGCATCGCGGGTGAGGCGCAGACGCTCATCCAACGTCATCGCACGGCCGAGGTGCTGCCGCTGCGCCGCCAATCGACGTACGGTGTTCTCGATGATGATCACGGCACCATCAACGATCAGTCCGAAGTCGATCGCACCAAGGCTCATGAGATTCGCGGACACCTTGAAGTAGTTCATGCCAATGATGGCCGCGAGCATCGAGAGCGGGATCGCCGACGACACGATGAAACCAGCACGAACCTGCAGAAGAAAGAGGAACAGGACGACGATGACGAGCAGACCACCTTCGAGCAGATTCTTGCTCGCCGTGTAGACCGTCTGATCGACGAGACCCGTACGGTCGTAGAACGGCTGGATGACCACGTCTGGAGGGAGAGACTTCTGGACTTCGGCCAAGCGATCCTTGACGCGCGCGGTCACCGCACCGCTATTCTCGCCTTTCAACAGGATGGCCATGCCCAGCACCGTCTCGCCGCGGGCGTCCCGGGTTGCCGCCCCTTGGCGAACCTGCGACCCGACGCCGGCGGTCCCGACATCGCGCACCCGCACCGGTGTGCCGTTCTCGGTGGCGATGACGATGTTCTCGACATCGGAGATCGACCCAATGAGTCCAATCCCGCGGAGGAGTTGCTGCTCTCCGCCACGCTCGAGGTACGCGCCGCCCCCATTGACGTTGTTGCGTCCGAGCGCTTCGATGACCTGTCGGAGCGTCAGCTTATAACCAACAAGCCGACGCGGATCGACGAGTACCTCGTATTGGCGTTCGCGGCCGCCAAAGCTGTTCACCTCGATCACGCCAGGGACGGTGCGCAGCTGAGGCTTGATCACCCAGTCGAGAATCGTGCGCAGGTCCATGAGATCGTCGGTCTGCACCGTACCCGGCAGGCGTGAGGAGGCCGGCAGCAGATCGCGACCGGCGCTATTTGGCCGGCGCTCGACCGTAAACTGGTAGATCTCGCCCAACCCCGTGCTAATCGGGCCGAGTTCCGGCGCGACGCCGGCAGGAAGTTCGCGCTCCGCTTCCGCGAGCC
>CADEGF010000125.1 GCA_902826815.1 uncultured Mycobacteriaceae bacterium | reverse complement strand
AGGCGCAACGCATCGCCGCCGAACGCCGACTCAACCGCCAAGACCGCGAAGCCGAGCACGGCAGGCAACGCTGGGAACAAGCACTCGCCATGGCCGCCACCAAAGACGAACCCCCACCCTTCTAAGCTCGCGAGTATGGCTACCGTCTTCACCAAGATCATCAACGGGGAGATCCCAGGGCGCTTCGTCTACGAAGACGACGACATCGTCGCCTTCCTGACGATCGCACCGATCACCCAGGGTCACACACTGGTGGTGCCGCGCGCCGAGATCGACAACTGGCAGGACGTCGAGCCTGCCGCGTTCGGCCGGGTCATGGAGGTCTCCCAGCTGATCGGCAAGGCGGTGTCGGCGGCCTTCGGCGTCGAGCGCGCAGGCGTGATCATCGCCGGGCTGGAAGTGCCGCACCTGCATGTGCACGTCTTCCCGGCGCGCGACCTGTCCGACTTCGGATTCGCCAACGCCGACCCGAATCCGACGCAGAAGTCCCTCGACGAGGCGCAGGCCAAGATCAAGGCTGCGCTGGCTGAGCTGACCTAGCCGGCGGGCTGTGCGCCTCGACATCGGCGATGCGCGGCAGCTTCACCGTGAACCGGCAACCCTGGCCCGGCGCGGTGGTGACGGTGACCGTGCCGCCGTGCGCATAGATCAGCGAGTCGACGATCGACAGCCCCAACCCGGTGCCCCCGCTGGCCCGGTCGCGGGACGAGTCGGTGCGGTAGAAGCGCTCGAAGATGCGGTGAGCGTCGTCGGCGCTCATCCCAGGACCTTCGTCGGCGACCTCGAGTATCGCGTTGTCGTCGTCGGTGCCGACGCGCACGGTGATCGGTGCAGGCTCAGGCGTGTGTTGCAGCGCGTTGGCGACCAGGTTGCCCAGCACCTGGCGCAGCCGGGCCTCGTCGCCGAGCACCTCGGGTGTGCCGGGGCCGTCGATGATCTCCATGGTGATCTTGCGCTTCGGGGCGATCGACTGCGCGTCGTGCACCGAATCGCTGGCCAGCGACAGCAGGTCGACGCGGTGGCGGTCCAGCGGCCGCTGCGCGTCGAGGCGGGCCAGCAGCAGCAGGTCCTCCACAAGCAGGCCCATCCGTCGCGACTCGCTTTCGATGCGCGACATCAGCATCTCGGTGTCGCGGGCGGCGCCCTGGCGGTACAACTCGGCGAAGCCACGGATCGTGGTCAGCGGTGTGCGCAGTTCGTGGCTGGCGTCGGTGATGAAGCGACGCATCCGCTCCTCGGATCTTCGAGCATGTTCCGCCGACGACTCCGACGATGCGACGGCGCGCTGAATCTGTGCGAGCATGCCGTTGAGCGCCAACGACAATCGCCCCACCTCGGTACGCGGATCACGTTGCGGGATACGACGATCGAGCTGTCCGGCAGCGATGTCGGCGGCGGTGCGTTCGACTTCGGTGAGTGGACGCAGGCTGCGGTGCACGACCCAGAAGCCCGCGATGCCGAGCACCAGAAGAACGGCAGCACCGATGCCTGCCTGCGACCAGATCAGCGCACGGACCGTCGACTGGACGTCGGACAGATCGATGGCGACGGTCGTCAGCTCGTCATGGGGACCGTGCACCGACATCGCTCGCCACTGCACGTGTGAGTTGTCGATCGAGCCGACGGTGACCGGTTCGGGGCCGACGTCATTGTCCGGGGGCAGGAGAGGTTCGGCGGCGCGATCGTTGACGGCCATCCAGATGCGGCCGTCTGCATCGATGCCGCGGACGTAGAAATCCGAAGGGGGCCTTGCCGGGTTGGGACCCTCCATCGGTTGCACCGGCATCCGGCGCGGAGCCTGCGCCCAGCTGCGGGAGGCATCGAGCAGCGTCTCGTCGACGCGGTTGGTCAGGCTGTGCCGCAGAATCGACGTGACGGCGATACCGGAAGCCAACAAGCCGAATGCCACCAGCACCAGGGTCGCGGCCACCAGCCCGACCCGCAGCGGCACACCCCGTCCGCTCAGACCCTTCACACCCCTATTGTTCGCCAGAAATCAGCGAGGCTCACGCAAAACGTAGCCGACACCTCGAAGCGTGTGCAGAAGCCGCTTCTCGCCGGTGTCGATCTTGCGGCGAAGGTAGGAGACATAGGACTCGACGACGTTGACGTCGCCGCCGAAGTCGTAACGCCAGACGTGGTCGAGGATCTTCGGCTTGGACAGCACCGTGCCCGCGTTGATGATGAAGTAGCGCAGAAGGGTGAACTCGGTCGGCGACAGCGAAACAGGCTCGCCGGCCTTCCACACCTCGTGGGTGTCCTCATCGAGTTCGATATCGGCGAAGTTCAGCCGCGCGCTGCGCGGCGCCTCGACTCCCTTGCCGGTCCGCCGCAGCACGACCCGCAGCCGGGCGACCACCTCTTCCAGGCTGAACGGCTTGGTCACATAGTCGTCGCCGCCGAGCGTCAGACCTGCGATTTTGTCCTGCAGAGTGTCGCGGGCGGTGAGGAACAGAGCGGGCGCGTCAATGCCGTCGGCACGCAGCCGGCGCAGCACACCGAAGCCGTCCATGCCCGGCATCATCACGTCGAGGATGACGGCATCGGGACGGATTTCACGCGCCTTGTCGAGGGCGGCGGGGCCGTTGGAGGCGGTGTGGACCTCGAAGCCCTGGAACTTGAGGCTCACCGAGAGGAGTTCGACGATGTTGGTCTCATCGTCGACGACGAGAACTCGGGCCTCTGGGACGGATTCTGGGAGTGCAGCCATGGCCATCGCCCAAATGTCTCCCAAGTTCCTGGCAATGAAGCTGCAGGACGCCTGTCAACTTCCTGTGAGTTCCCAGTTTGGTCCATTGTCCTCTCCACACGGCACAGGCGGTAGTGGCTAGCAGGACCCATACACTGAGGTCATGAACCTCGGCAAGAACCTGGTCGATCTCGCCACCGCCCCGGTCCGCGTCGGGCTTGCTGCCGCCGAAACCGGCCTTGACGTGGCCAACGGCGCCCTTGGGCTGGCGCAGCGGACTCTTGGTCAGGCCAATTCGACGGCCAGGGCCGGGTCGGGTTCGGTCGCCCACATGCTCGGTATCGACGAGGCGGTCGAGCGGGCGAATCGGCTGGCCAGGCTGATGGACGAGGATCAGCCGCTTGGCCGGGCGCTGACACCGGGCGGGCCGATCGACCGACTCCTTTCGCCGGGCGGCGTGGTGGACAAGCTGACCATGCCGGGCGGGGTGCTGGACCGTTTGACGCAGGACGACGGCGGCCTGATGCGCGCCATCGAGCCAGGCGGCCTTGTCGACCAGCTCCTCGACGAGGACGGTCTGGTCGAACGGTTGCTGGCTGAGGACGGCCTTGCCGACCGGCTGCTCGCCGAGAACGGGCTCATCGACAAGCTGACTGCCAGGAACGGCCCGCTCGAACAGTTGGCGGACGTCGCCGACACCCTCAATCGCCTCGCGCCAGGGCTGGAAGCGCTGGAGCCGACGATCGAGGCGTTGCGTGAGGCTGTCATCGTTTTGAGCCAGGTGGTCAACCCGTTGAGCAACATCGCCGACCGGATCCCGTTCCCAGGCCGACGCCCGCGGCGGTCGTCGTCGACGCCGGTGCGCTCACAGCGGGTCATCGAAGCCGACGAGTGATTCACGTTCTGACGCGGACGTAAGCAGCTCCAGAACGGGTATGCCGTTGGCCATGACGGTCATCGGCTCCGGCACAGCTGTTGAGGGACGTGCAACGAGTGGCGCAGCAACATCTCCGCCCCGCCGGTGTGCTGGAACGTCGAGTCCGGAGACGTTCGACGTCCTCAGCGAGGACGTCTCGCCGGGCAGGGTCAAGAAATCGGTGAACATTTCCAGTGACCTCGGCAGGCACTCCGCATGGCTGCAGGAATACGTCGAGCAGGGGTGGGACGAGTTGTATCTGCATTTCGTCGGACAGAGACAGGCGGGCTTCATCGACGCGTTCGGCGAACATGTGCTGCCCCAGCTGTCTCCGTCGGCACCCATGCAGAAAGCGACGATCGCATGAGGGGCGCGGACACCGGCGATCTCTGGTGGAAGAACGCCGTCTTCTACTGCGCGGACATCGAGACGTTCTACGACTGGAACGGCGATGGCACCGGCGACATCCGCGGAATGACCGACCGCATCGAGTACCTGTACGACCTCGGCGTGACGTGCTTGTGGCTGATGCCGTTCTATCCGACCGCCCGCAAGGACGACGGCTACGACATCATCGACTTCTTCGGCGTCGACCCCAAACTCGGAACCCTCGGCGATTTCGTCGAACTCGTCCGGACGGCCCGCTCGAAGGGCATTCGCGTCATCGTCGACTTCGTCATGAACCACACGTCGGACCGGCATCCGTGGTTCAAGTCGGCCCGGCGCAGCAAGGACGACCCCTATCGGGACTACTACGTGTGGAGTGCGTCCAAACCCAAGTCGAGCGCAAAGGATGTGGTCTTTCCCGACCAGGAGAACAGCCTGTGGGAACGCGACCCCAAGACGAACGAGTACTACCTGCATCACTTCTACAAACATCAGCCTGATCTCAACATCGAGAATCCCAAAGTGCAGGAAGAGATCTCACGCACGCTCGGGTTCTGGCTCGAGCTCGGGGTCGCCGGCTTCAGGGTCGATGCCGTCCCGTTCCTGTTCGCCAAGGACGCCGTGCCGGGCAAGCCGGATTTGTTCGACCCCACCGAGTATCTCGGCGACGTCCGCAACTTCATCACCCGCCGAGTCGGCGATGCCGTCCTGCTCGGCGAGGTGAACCTGCCGTACAAGGACCAGCTGGCCTTCTTCGGCGGCCCCGACGGCGACGGGCTCAACATGCAGTTCGACTTCATCGGAATGCAGAACATCTATCTGTCGCTGGCCCGCGGTGACGCCCGCCCGATCGCCAAGGCGCTCACGCAGAGACCGCATCTCGACATCACCAGCCAGTGGGCGAACTTCGTCCGCAACCACGACGAACTCACCCTCGACAAGCTGAGCGACGACGAGCGCCAAGAGATTTTCGACGCGTTCGGCCCCGACAAGGACATGCAGCTCTACGGTCGCGGACTGCGCCGACGGCTGCCGTCCATGCTCGGTGGCGACCAGCAGCGTATGCGGATGGCCTACTCGCTGGCGTTCTCGCTGCCGGGAACTCCCGTCCTGTTCTACGGGGAAGAGATCGGCATGGCCGAGAACCTCGACGTCCCAGGGCGATTGGCCGTCCGCACACCGATGCAATGGACCGGCGACGCCAATGGCGGCTTCTCCAAGGCATCCACGCGCCGACTCTGCCGTCCCCTGCCCGACGGCCTCTACGGACCGGACCGGGTCAACGCCGCCGACCAGCGGCACGACCACCAATCGTTCTGGTGGTTCATGCGCAACCTCATCTACACCTACCGGTCACAGCCCGAGATCGGATGGTCGACCGTCGACGTGCTGAAGCAGCCCAACCCCGCGGTGCTGGCGCACGTATGCCGCGAGGAATCCGGCTGGGCCATGGTCGCGGTGCACAATTTCGGCCAGGACAGTGCCATGGTGCCGATCGAACTGGCTGACGCGCCGCCCGATTCGGTGCTGGTGGACCTGCTGGACGGCCTGTCGGAGCACGAGCTCGACGCAAAGGGCCGCGTCGAGGTCAAGCTCGAACCGCACGGCTACCGCTGGCTTCGGCTATTGCGACCGCAGGACGACCCCATCATCTGACCCGATAAACTCAGGACCCGCAGGCCTCCTTAGCTCAGTGGTAGAGCGTTGCTCTTGTAAAGCAAATGTCATCGGTTCAATCCCGATAGGAGGCTCCACTCCGATCGCGGCGAATGTCGGTAGCTATTCATAGCGTCGACGCATGAGGCAATGTCGCGGCTGTGGAACCGCACTCTCCAAGCGCAGTCAGAAAATCTACTGTGGCAACGCATGCCAGGGTTCGGCCCGACGCAAAGCCCTCACGAATCAGTGGCTCGAGTCCGGCGAGGCGCGGATCGACAGCCATCAAGGCCACTAGATCCGCGAGTATCTCGCCAACGCTCAGTCAGGCTGCTGCGCTATCTGTGGCGTGTCATTCGCCAGGGTGATGGGACCACCGTTTAGCCACGGGGTAGGGACCACCTG
>CADEGF010000124.1 GCA_902826815.1 uncultured Mycobacteriaceae bacterium | reverse complement strand
TGGTGCGGGCGTGGCTGTAGTCCCGGTCGAGTATGGATGCGGCGATGGAGGCGCGATATCCCGATCCGCAGTGGACCCACACCTCTCCGGTGGGGACTTCGTTGGTCCGGTGGGCGAGTTCGTGCAGCGGGATGTTGATCGCTCCGGCGATGTGTCCGTCGTCGTACTCGCTCTGTTGGCGGACGTCGAGCACGGTGAGGTCGTCGTGGGCCATTGCGTCGGCCAGGTCGGCGAAGTCTGCGACTCGGTAGGACCGCAGCGGCGTGCCGTTGGTGAAGCGGGACATGTCGCCGATTGCTGATCCGGTGATGTTGTCGACTCCGATGCGGACCAGTTCGCGCTGGGCAGCCGCGATTTGGTCGTGGTCGTCGCCGATCAGGGTCAGCGGTGCGCCCCATTGGTAGAGCCATCCGAGGTAGGTGACGAAGGAGGTGGATAGCTCGAAGGCGAAGGTCCCGTTGAGGTGTCCGGCGGCGAATGCGGTGCGGTGGCGCAGGTCCACGACCCACTCTCCGGCGTCGATGCGGCGGCGCAACTCCTCGGGGTAAACCGGCGCGGGCGGCGACAGATTGACCGGTGCGGGTCCTTGGCTGTTGATGACACCCATGTGCGCGTAGTAGGCGGGGTAGGCGGACAGTCCAGCAATGAGTTCATCGACGTAGGTCTGCTCGTCCTGGGTGAGGGCGGGGTTGTTCGTGCGTTGTTCGGCGATGGTGGAGGTGTCACCGCTGCTAGGGGTGGCTGAGCAGAAGCTGCCGAATCCGTGAGTGGGATACACCTCGGCGGTGTCGGGGAGTTCGTCCGCGAGGCGGTGCACCGAGTGGAATTGGGCGTGGGTGAGTTCGTGGGTGTGTTCTTGGCCGAGTAGGTCGGTACGTCCGGTGGTGCCGTGCAGCATGGAGCCTCCGGTGAAAACACCCACAGCCGCGCCATTTTCGTCGTGCAGGACGTAGCTGATGTGGTGGTGGGTGTGGCCGGGGGTATGGACGGCCTGCAGATGGAAGGGGCCGGCGTCGATGACGTCACCGTCGTGGATGGCGCGGCGCTTGAATGCGACGTCGTCTCCGGCGGGCACCACGTATTCGGCTCCGGTGACCTGTGCGAGTTCCAGGCCTCCGGTGACGTAGTCGTTGTGGATGTGGGTTTCCAGGACGTGAGTGATGCGGACATCGTGCTCGCGGGCGAGGTCGAGGACACGGTCGATGTCGCGTTGGGGGTCTACGACCACGGCGACGTCCCGTTCGGCGATCAGGTAGCTGCGGTCACCGAGGCCGGTGGTTTCGATGATGGACACGTTCATGGTGTTCCCTTTCTCTTTGGTGCGTCCGCTGCCCCGGTGGGGTGAGCGCATGTGTTGCTTGCGTTGACGTTTCAGGGGTGTTGGGTCAATGGAGGAGTAGGGTGTCGATCAGGACGTAGGCGGCGACGGCGAAGACGAGGTAGGCGAACCAGTGCTGTAGTCGGCTGGTGTTGACCTTGCTGCCGAGGTGCCCCGCGATGAGCGATCCGATGATGGCGGTGCCGACGAAGGCGGCGGTGATGCCCCAGTCGATGTGTGCGCCGTGCAGATGCGACAGCACGGCTGCTGCGGAGTTCGCGACGATGATCAGCAGCGAGGTCCCCACGGCGATGGACATTTCCACGCCGAGCATCAACACCAGCGCCGGGATGATGAGGAATCCACCACCGACGCCGAACAGACCGGTCAGGAAGCCGACGACGAACCCGGCGGGGATGGACCGAGGTGCGCAGCGTCGCCAGTTGATCCCTTCGTTGCCGACCTTGCAGGCGGTGCCGGTGTCACCGTTGTCGCGCAGCATCCGTATCCCGGCGGCGATCATCACCACGGCGAACCCGATCATGATCGCCTGCTGCGGAAGGTGCTTCCCGACTGCGGTCCCGACGAAGGTGGCGGGGATGCCAGCGGCGGCGAAGATGGCGGCCAGTCGCCACTGCACCTGATTGGCCCGCACCTTGGGCAGCGCACCCACCGCCGAGGCGACGGCAATGACGATCAGGGATACCGGGATGGCTTGGGCCACGTCCAAGCCGAGTGCATAGACCAGGACGGGAACCGCCAGGATCGATCCGCCGCCGCCGAGGAGTCCGAGCAGGACGCCGATGATGGCACCGAAGAGTAGTGACAGGGTGATGGTCATGCCGTGGTCCGTAACCGGGTGCGTCGCCGCAGACCCTTGTCGGTCGCCTTAATGGGTGCGGGGCGTGTCGCTGAGGGAATCGATGGCGGCCTGCAACTTCTCGGTGGCATCGTTGGCGACGCCGCGCAGTTCCGGTTCCTCGGACACTTGAACCATCACTTGTGGGTCCATCGCGTCGATGATCACCGATCCCTGATGGGCCACGTCGGCACGAACGACGACGTTGCACGGCAGCAATAGCCCGATCCGGCGGTCGGCGTTCATGGCGCGGTGTGCCAGCGGTGGATTGCACGCGCCGAGGATCAGGTAGTCCTCCATGTCCTCATCGAGCTTCGCTTTCAGGGTGGCCTTCATGTCGATCTCGGTGAGCACGCCGAAACCCTGCTCCGACAGTGCCTTACGTGTGCGTTCGACGGCGTCATCGAAGGTGGTTTGTAGTGTTGTCGAGAGTGCGTAGGTCATGTCATCTCCTTGTTTGGTGGATGTCGCTGAGGACCTCACGCGAGGGCGAGGAACAGCTTCTCCAATTCGGCTTCGGTCATCGGTTGTGAGTTCTCCGGGGTCTCGCCGGTCAGGCATTGCCGTAGTCCGGTGGCGACGATCTTGAATCCGGCTCTGTCCAACGCCTTTGATACGGCGGCCAGTTGGGTGACGACGTCCTTGCAGTCACGGCCCTGTTCGATCATCGAGATGACGCCCGCTAGTTGGCCGTGTGCGCGGCGTAGCCGGTTGAGCACCACGGCGATCGCCTCTTCGTCGCCAATCATGTTTCACTCCTCGCTATTACGGGTGGGGTATTGATGCGTTGCCCAACGATTCGGGTTGCTAGACGCGGCCCTTGAGCATGAGGTTCCAGTACATGAATGGCAGTCCGTACTTCTTGAGGTACCAGTACGCGCGGTGCGGTGTCGTCGGATCGAGGACGGGGATCGAGGGTTTCAGCGCCATGTCGTAGTCGAATTCTGCGAGAAGCATCGCGTGTGACGAGGTGACGATCGGGCACGACGAATAGCCGTCGTAGGTCGCGCGCAGCGGCCGCTTCTCGAGGTAGGCGCCGATGTTGTCGACGACGGTCGGGGCCTGTTTGCGGATGGCGGCGCCGGTCTTGGAGTTGGGTGAGGATCCGGCGTCGCCAAGGCTGAAGACGTTGGGGTGTCGGACGTGCTGCATGGTGTGCTTGTCGATGTCGACGTAGCCCGCGGCGTCCCCGGTCGACAGGGGGCTGGATTTGATCCAGTCCGGAGCCGATTGTCGCGGCACGGCGTGCAGCACGTCGTAGGACAGCATGGTGTCAGTTCCGCCGGCGGCCACACTGGTGACGGCGATCTTGTGCGAGGCGGCGTCGACGGCGGTCACCTCGGAGTGGGTGTGCAGGGTGATGCCGTAGTCGGCGATGACGTCGTCGAGGCTGTCGGCGATCGATGGTGTCCCGAAGGGACGCGCCCCTGGCATGATGAGGTGCACGTCGATGTCTTTGAGGACGCCTTCTCGTCGCCAGTAGTCTGCCGCAAGGTAGGCGATCTTCTGTGGTGCGCCGGCACATTTGATCGCGCCGGAGGGAACGGTGAACACCGCAGTGCCTGATCGCAGATCCCGGATGAAGTCCCAGGTGCGGGGTGCGAGATCGAACCGGTAGTTCGACGACACCCCGCCGTCGCCCAAGGCCTCCTCGAGTCCCTCGGTGCTCTGCCAGTCGAGTTGGATGCCGGGGCTCACGACGAGCACGTCGTATTCGAAGACGGCTCCGTCGGCGCAGGTGACCGTGTTGTTGTCGGGGTCGAAGGCGCTGGCGGCGTTGATGATCCAGGTCGCACCCTCGGGCATTACCGAGGCTTCGGTGCGCTCAGTCGTCGACGCCTTGGCCTTCCCGCCCCCGACGAGAGTCCACAGCGGTTGGTAGTAGTGGGTGTCCGACGGCTCGATGACCGCGACGTCGGTGTAGCCCTTGCGGATCAGGCGCGCCGCGACGGTGATGCCCGCCGTGCCGCCGCCGACGATCAGGATCTGGTGTCTTCCCGTGATGGTCATGTGTGTGGTCTCCTGGATCGGTCGGGTGGTCGGTGTGTGCTCAGGTGTTGTGCGCGGTGGCGGACCAGGCGCCGTAGCCGCCCAGGATGTCGCTCACGTCGGTGAATCCGTTGTGGCGCAACAGGCTTGCCGCGGCTGATGACCGGTATCCGCCTGCGCAGTACACGACGGTCGGCTTGGTGGCGTCGAGCTCGGCGAGCCGGGCGGGCAGTTGGCCGACCGGGATGGTCGATGCGTTCGGGATCGTTCCCGTGGCGACCTCGCCGGGGTTGCGGACGTCGACGACCTGCACGTCTGGCATTTGGGAGCGCCGGTGGTCGAACGCGTCGGCGGTAAGGCGCGATGCTGCCTCGACGTCGTCCTGGTGGGCGAACATCACTTCGTAGGGCTCGGAGAGGTAGCCGATCACGCGGTCGAAACCGATGCGCGCCAGCCGGTTCTTGCCTTCGAGTTCCTGGCCGGGTTCGGCGATGAGCACGATGTCGACGTCGGGCGGGAACAGGGAACCGGCGAATTCGGCGTAACGGCCCGCCAGGCCGACGTTGATCGCGTGCCGGAGGTGCCCTAGGGCGAACTCCTCGGCGGTGCGGCCGTCGAGCAGCATCGCGCCGCCGTCCATCGCGTAGCACACCTGCTCGTAAGTCATCGCCTTCGGCATCCTGGTCTCGTCGAGCAGTTCGCGATCCTTGCCGTTGAGTAGCGCGTCATAGCCGAAGTAGCCGGGTGCCGGCGGCTGCCCCTGGGTGACGAGCGCCATGAACGCCGCCTTGTCGGCAGCACGCAGCGCGTAGTTCGACGCCTTCTGCTCGCCGATGGTCGACCACAGCTCCGTCGAGAGGTTCTTGCCGCAGGACGAACCGGCTCCGTGCGCGGGGAACACCCGGGTCGCGTCGGGCAGCGTCATCAGCTTGTCGTACAGCGAGTCGTAGAGCTTGTCGGCCAAGTCCTCGCGGGTGAAGCCGATCGAGGCCAATAGGTCGGGTCGGCCGACATCCCCGATGAACAACGTGTCGCCGGTCAGCACGCCGTGGGGCACCTCGTCGGCCGGATGCTCGTACACCACGACGCTCATCGACTCGGGGGTGTGGCCGGGAGTGTGCCGAAACTCCAGCGTCACCTCACCGAGTGCATAGTGCTCACCATCGGTCAGACCCATGGACGCGAACTCGGTTTCAGCGACCGAGGAGTACCCGATCCGCGCGCCCGTCGCCTCGGCCAGTTCGAGATGGCCCGACAGAAAGTCGGCGTGGAAGTGGGTCTCGATGACCAGTTCGATTCGCAGGCCGTGCCTTTCGGCTTCGGCGACGTACTCGGCAATGTCGCGCCGCGGGTCGACGACGACCGCGCGCCCGGTGGATTCGTCGCCGATCAGATACGACGCCTGCGACAGGCAATCGAGGTAGTACTGCTGGAAGATCATCTCTTCCTCCTTCAACTCAGGACTTCGATGTCACCATCATGGCACATACCCCCCTGGGTATGTCAAGGTACCCCTCCGGGTATCTGCTCACAATGTTGACAATACCCATAGGGGTATGCCTAACATGAGTTCGAACATACCCCCGGTGGTATCTATGCTTTGAGTTGCCATCGTCACCGGGAGCCAACGAGAGGAAACCCATTTCCGTGACCGCCGCAGCCATCGACTCCCATCACCTCAGCGAGCTGTTGGGCTTACCCAGTCCGCCCCAGGTCATCGACGTTCGGTCTCCAGGAGAATTCGAGACCACCCACATCGCTGGCGCTCACAACGTCCCCGCGGATATGTTGCAGCTGCACCGGGACGAGCTCGTCGCTCATCTCACCCACGACGTCGTCCTGGTCTGCCATTCCGGGCAGCGCGCGATGAAGGCCCAAGAGAGCTTGCGCACATCGGGTTTCGGCTACACGCGCGTCCTTGTCGGTGGCATCTCCGCATGGGAG
>CADEGF010000123.1 GCA_902826815.1 uncultured Mycobacteriaceae bacterium | reverse complement strand
GGGGTGTGTCCCACGGCGTCGGGTTGGAAAAGCCGAGCGAGACGAGCTGGTAGTCCATGGGCAGATCGAAGACGCCGTCCTCGGCGTATTCGATCGCCTCAGCTGTCCGCAAGACCTCTTCGAAGACCGAATAGTCATCGTTGCCAAGCATCATGAAGGCGGGGAAGCCGGCAGGCAGCCGGTCGGCGGCGAGCGCAGTCCAACGGGTCAGGCTGTCGCGCATGGCCCCCTCGAAGCGCGCCCGCAGAGCTAAGGGATCCTCATCCATTTCGCGTTGTTCATCGGGGCTCACCACGACGTCGTAGAGGCCCATCATGCGGATCTTTCGCTGCAGCTCGACGAGTTCCTCACGGTTGGTGGCGGTTTCCGGGGCGCCGCGGACGCTGGCAGTCCACTTGCCGTTGCTTTCAACCACCGGCACGAGGCCTTTCCCCGTGACATCGCCGCCCAGGATCAGGACGTCGACCTCGTAGGCCTCACGGGCATTGAGCCACTTGCGGAAGCACTGCTCCGAGCCGTGGATGTCCGTCGCGAAGAATATTCGCATGCCGCGTCCCCGGCGGCGCTGTCTCTTGAAGAGGCTCATTCCGGCGGAAGCTCCCTTCGTACGAGCGAGGGGTCAACCCCACGCCTCTTGTTGGCGGCGTAGGCGAGCGGATAGGCGATCAGCCCGATTATGACGACGATCGCGGTAGCCGTGAGGCCGGTCGAATTGTTGACGCCCAGGGCATCCTGACTCACGAGGGCGTAGAACACGAAGCCGTAGACCACCAGTGCCAGAGCGCCGATCACGCTGAGAACTGGCAGTCCCAGGATCTCCCCTCGCGCCGCCGAGGACGAATAAAGTGCGCGGCGCCGGAAAGGAAAGACGATCGCCGCGAGCGCCGTAACGATGAATGAGATTGTCGTGCCGAGGATGATCGCACCGAAAGCCGCGCTGAACGTCGGGCTACCCCAGACCAGAAACGCCAGGTAAAGCGTCGAGACGATGGTCACGATGATCGGCGCAACGACCGGGGTGTTCGTCTTGGGACTCACTTCGGAGACCTTGGACGGCAAGATGCGATCGAACGACCAGGCGAAGAGGTTCCGTGTCGAGAACAGCACCGTCGCCAGGATCGTCGAAAGGGGCGCGGCGAAGTACGCCACGGCGATGAGCGTCAGAAATATCGGCGACTGAGTGGTAAGTGTCACGAAGTAGAAGAACGACGCCGGCTGGCCAAGTGTGTAGGCGGCGTCTCCGCTGGCACTTAGGAACGACGCCGCGCTGATGAACTCGGACCCGAGGGCGCCCGCGGCCGCGGCGAAGGCGATGATCACGAGCACGCCGACGAGCGCGGACGCGATTAGGGGCCCCAGCACGCCGGTCTTGCGGGGGGCGCGTACCTCACCACCGGTGTAGGCGCCGGCCACGGTGTACGCGAGTGCGAGGTATAGCGGCGGGATCGCCAGGAGCGAGGCCCACAGTGATGTCTGGCCAGTCCCGAAGCCCGCTCCGGTGGCCGCCCTGATGATGGAGTCGTAGTCGCCGCCGGCGCTCGCCACACCGCTGACGACGTCGGCGCGGTCGGCGATCAGGAGCGCGACGATCGCGACGATGAGACCGAGCACCGTGATCACGAAGAAGGCCGCCATCACCTTCATCGCTTTGCGCAGCGGGACTGCCGCAGTAAGGATGCCGGAGATGACGAGAACCGCGAAGCCGATCGCGAAGGTCCACCCGCTGCTGGAGATAGAACTGGACCAGCCGGCGATCGTCTCGGAGTTGAACGCCTTGCCGAGGGTCGCGAAGGCGGTCGGGAGCGCGTCCTGTGCGACGAGGTATGACAGGAAGCCGTTGGCGAGGACGAACCAGGTCGTCGCGTTCACGTTGACCGCGAGGCCGACCCATGGACGGAATGTGCGTCCGACCCAGACGTAGTCGCCGCCCGAGCGTGGGATCGCCGCGGTGAACAGGCCGTAGAGCAGTACTGGAGCCAGGCAGACGACGACGGCGATGACTGCGGTGAGCACGGGGTCGGCGTCGGCGAAGCCACCGGCGATCTGGGTCAGCGCGAGCACTGACCACATCACGCCGACGGTCGTGACGTTGAAATAGATACTCGACCGCAGGGAGATCGACCGTACGAGACCAGTTGCCTTGCGTTCGTAAAGATCGGGGGCGGCGCCACCACCCCCCGGTTCGGCCTTCGTCATGTCGCTCATCAGTCCTCGCTCCCTTGAGTGGCCTTCGTCATGTCGTTCATGAGTTCTTGCTCCCTTCGTTGGCCTTCCTCATGTCGCTTCCCGCGTTTCGTTTCTCAGCAGTCGACGTCGGCCAATCCAACGGCGTGGTGCCCGTGTCGTAGATGGACACGCGTATCGGGTAAACGGGCACATCGGGACCGGTCTCGCTCCAGGACTCCCGAAGACCGTCAGAACCGGCCCCGTTGGGACAAAGCGAGACAGAGACGATCAGGTCGATCTCGGCGTAGAACTCGATGAAGTCGCCGCGCCCGGAGTCGCTCTCCTCCACCATTGCTGCGCCCGTGTAGGGGTCGTAGGCGCCCTTTTGGAAGAGGTTGACATTGTCGTGGATCGCGTGCTGGCTAAGCCCCATCATCGCGAAGCCATGCCGCAGGTTGTCGTAGCAGGGTCGATGGTGGACGCCGGCGTGCAGGTGCCATAGGTGGGCGTTGCAGTGCGCGCCGTAGGCGAAGTGGTCGCGGGTGTGGCGATCGTTCTCGCGTACGCGGACAGTGTCGGCGACGCAGGTGACCAGCGGCCGGCTTTGCGGCGGAGTGCCCCACAGGCGGATCCCGCGGGTGATCTTGCCGCCCTCGATCGAGATCTGCGTACCGCTGTAGAAGTGCTCGCGCGGATCATCGGCGTTGGCCACGCAGACGTCGAGGATCTGCGCCGACTCCAGCATCGTGAGGCGGAAGGTCTGGCCTGCGTCGACCCTGAAGCCGTAGCCGGTCTCGTCGGTGTCGTGTTCACTTACGAGCGCATAGCCGCCGTGGCGACTGATTAGCTCGTCATAGAACGACTGGTCGTAGGGAAAGTTTGCGCGGGGCGTCGCGCCGGCGAGGCGCGGAATACGGGGGGACGCGGTCGTCATCGGTGGGCTCTTCCGTTGGTGGAGTTAGTGGCAGGCCGCAGGCGGTAGTCGATGCCGGGGGTCGATACCGGCTCGCGTGAGCGGTGGCCCTCGTCATCGAGGTACCGATTCATGTCCGGGTAGGAGATGCCCTCGTAGGGCCATGGCAGGGGCTGGGCAACCGGTTCGCTGACCGACACTCCAACGGCCTTCGGTTGGGGGATGCCAATCTCGTGTGCCGGGCGTCCGCCGTCCTCGTAGGGACTCAGCGCCAGCAGCACGACGAGATCGATCTCGGCGAAAAGGGTCACGTGGTCACCGGCGACTGCGTCGGAACGCAGCAGCTCGACCCGCATCGGCAGCTGGTCGACGGTGGCCTTCTGGAAGAAGCAGACATTCTCCAACAGCAGCGCAGGGTCGACGTCGCGGTCCTCTAGTAGGCCCGCGAGCTGCTCCCAAGTGGTCCGCACCCCGTCGGCGCCGCCGCCGAAATGCCACTCCGCCGGGGTGCCGGATCCGCCGAAGTAGAGGTGGTGCTGGCCGAAAGGCTGGCGCGGGTCGCTGCAAACGGTGTCCTCGACGACGGTCAGCAGCGGCCTGTTGCGGGCCATGGTGCCCCAGATCCGTGTGCCTCGGGTCGTGAACAGACCCTCTCGGATCACGCTCTGATGCCAGATTCGCTCGTCCGGATCTTGGGGGTTGAAAGCGAAGAGGTTGACGATCTGGGGGCCTTCGAGCAATCGCAGATCGAGGGTCTCGCCGGCCCGCAGGTCGACCGCAGTTCCGCTCAAGTCGTCGAGCCGCCGCTCATCGCGCGTCCGTGCGGTCGGCAACGCGGCGCGGACGTCGGCGTAGAACGCGGCGTCGATCGGGGTCGGCACGAGATGTGGCGATCGCTCCAGCAGCCGCTCGCGCTGCGTGTCGGTTGTGCTGCTCATGGCGCCTCTCTCTCAGTGGGTGTGGTGGTCGCAGCCGGCGGCCACGCCGGCGGGGTTGTCCCGGTGTCGAAGATGGAGACGCGGATCGGATAGACGGGGACGTCGGGCCCGGTTTCGCTCCACGATCCGCGCAATGCGTCAGACCCTGCCCCGTTCGGGCACAGCGAGACGGAGACGATCAGGTCGATCTCGGCGTAGAACTCGATGAAGTCACCACGCACGGCATCGCTCTCGTCGACCAGGTGGGCGCCGGTGAACGGATCGTAGGCACCTTTCTGGAAGAGGTTGACGTTGTCGTGGACCGCGTACTGGCTCAGGCCCATCTGGGCGAAGCCGTACCGGAGGTTGTCATAACAGGGCCGATGATGCACGCCGGCGTAGAGGTGCCAGAGATGCGCATTGCAGTGCGCACCGTAGGCGTAATGATCGCGGGTTGCCCGCGGGTTTTCCCGCGGGCGCACGGTGTCGGCGATGCACGTGGCCAGCGGTCTGCTCTGCGGCGGCGTGCCCCAGAGCCGCACACCGCGGGTGATCTTGCCGCCCTCATTGACGATCTGCGTGCCGCTGAAGAAACGCTCGCGGGGATCGTCGCCGTTGACCATGCAGACGTCGAGGATCTGCGCGGCCTCCAACAGTGTGAAGCGCCAGGTCTGGCCGGCATTCACGCGGAAGCCATAGCCAGTCTGTTCGGTGTCGTGCTCGCTGACGAGCGAGAAGGAGGGCTGCTGGAGGTAGAGCTGCCGGTAGAACGCCGCGTGGAAGGGATATGTGGCCCGCTTCAACACCGACGGGTCGTCGGGGACGGTCGACAGACTCATGCTCGCTCCTGAAGTCGGTAGTCGATGCCAGGTGTCGGGACGACGTCATGTGTTCGCACGCCGCTTTCATCGAGGTATCGCGTCATGTCGGGATAGGAGATGTCGGGGTGTGGCCAGCCCAGCGGTTCGGCGATCTGCTCGGTGACACGCACCTCGACCGGCCGCGGCCGCGGCATGCCGGGCGTCGACGCTGGACGGGTCCCGTCGACGTAGGGGCTCAGCGCGAGCAGCACGACCAGGTCGATCTCAGCGAACAGTGTCACCGTGTCGCCGGTGACCGCATCCGACGGCAGGATCTGAATCCGCTGCGCGTTGGGCTCGATCGTCGATTTCTGGAAGAAACAAATGTGTTCGATCAGGATTGACGGGTCGATCGAACGGGCCTCAAGTGCCGCGGCGAACTGCTCCCACGTCGTCCGCACACCCTCGGGTCCGCCGGCGAAGTGCCACTCCGCGGGGGTCCCAGACCCGCCGAAGTAGATGTGATGCTGACCAAACGGGGTTCGAGGGTCAGTCGCGACGGTGTCGCGAAGCACGGTTAGCAGCGGCCGCGAGCGCGCCATGGTCCCGTAGATGCGCGTCAGCTGCCCGACCCACAAGCCCTCCCGCAACACGGTCTGATGCCAGACCCGTTCATCGGGGTCGTCGCGGTTGAAGGCGAACAGGTTGACGATCTGCGCGCCGTCGAGGAGTTCCAGCGTTAGCGTCTCCCCAGCACACACGTCGATGGCGGCACCTTCGAGGTCGTCGAGTCGCCTGGTCGACCGGACCGTCGCGCTGCCGAGTGCATCGATCATCCGCTTGTAGAACCCGTTGTCGATCGGCGTCGGCACAAGTTGCGGCGACTCCGAGAGCAGCGCATTCGCCGCGTCGATCGGCTCTTGCGACATTGGGGGAATCTCCTTCATCGGTACCGGGGTCCGGCGTGGATGGTCGCCCGAGCCGCGTCGGCGATCCTGGGCGGCGAGAGCATTACCGCGTCCTCGAGCGGACGACTGAACGGGATCGGCACTTGGGCGCGCGCCAGCCGGCGCGGCGATGTCTGGAGGGCGTCGCCTGCTCGCTCGATCGCCACGGCCATGATCTCCGCACTCATGCCAAAATTCCGGTAATCCTCGTCGAGGACGAGCAGGCGGCCGGTTCGGCGGACCGAATCCTCCACCGCCGCGCCGTCGAGCGGTACCAGACTGCGCAGGTCGAGCACCTCGGCGTCGATCCCCTCGGCGGCGAGGACGTCGGCCGCCTCGAGCGCCTGGTGCACCATGAACGACAACGCGGCGATCGTGATGTGGCTACCGGGTCTGCGCACCGCGGCGCGGCCGATGCCCGCGACCTCCGGCGGGGTGGTGTCCCAGTCAAGGTCCGACAGGGTCAGGAGGGCACGATGGAAGAGGAACAGCACGGGATCGTCGTCGCGGATCGCCGCGCGCATGAGCGCTTCCACGTCGCCGGGCGTCGAGGGTGTGACGACCTTCAGGCCGGGCAGGTGGGCGAACGTGCCGTGCA
>CADEGF010000122.1 GCA_902826815.1 uncultured Mycobacteriaceae bacterium | reverse complement strand
ACCATTAACGAGGCAGTGAAGGAGCTGATGCAGACCTATCTGAAATACCCTCCGCTGGGTTTCGTCAAGTGATGTGGCCCCACCGCCGTCATCGGTTGTGGCCCCACTCGAGATCGTCGAGCCAGCCGCCTTCACTGGTTTTACGGTAGGGATCGAGGTACCAGGCGGCTGGCGGGAGTGGTTGGGTCTGTCCCGGTTGGTCTATAGCCGGTAGACCCCGGCGCGGGGTCCTCGCCGGGCATGGGGGTTATGGCGGTGAGTTGCCTTCGAGTCCAGCAGTTTTGGGATCTGACCGGGTGGTGCTGAGTCAGTGCTCGGGCGGGCAGCGGCCCGGCGGCTTGCGGCGACCGCGGCGACGTAGCAGGTATCCGGCGGCGCCGAGCACTATGACGACCGCGGCCCCGATCAGCCACCCGCTGTGCAGCAGGCCGCCGAGGACTGCGAGCGTGCCGCCAGCGACCAGCGCGGGCCCGGCGCAGCAGATCACTAGCAGCGCCCCGGCGCCCACCAGACCCAGGACCTCGATCACGCCTGGCGAGGTTCGTCGAGACGCCATCAGAGCGGCACCTGCGGGCCGCGGGCGGGAGTGATGCGCACGCACTCGGCCAGCGCGGCCGCGTTGTCGGCGGCCAGTGAGCGCGCCAGCACGACCAGATCGGCGACCCGCGGATCGGCCACCTTGTAGTGGGCGAACCGGCCCGACCGGCGGACCTGGACGTACCCGCAGTCCGAGAGGCACGCCAGGTGACTGGAGATCCGGCCCTGGGACAGTCCGACGTGGCTCACGCATTCGGTCACGGTGTGCTCGGAGGTCAACAGGAACTCCAGCAGCCGCAATCGGCCGGGGTCACCAAGGGCGCGGAAGAACTTGGCCACCATCTCCACCCCGCTGTCGGTCTCGGGGAGAAACACCAGGCTCGGATCGGTGCGGCAGGTCACGCGGGCTCCTCGACAATTCGGTTTCACATATCCGGCTTGACAGATATGAGGAAGTATAGTCATATCTGGTTATCCGAATGTAACTGAGCGATGTCCGACACGCGGCATCCACCGAAAGTGAGGCGCCCGTGCACTACGACCTGGCGATCATCGGTTCGGGTGGGGCGGCGTTCGCCGCTGCCATCGCCGCCACCCGGGTGGGTGCCAGCGTGGTGATGATCGAACGGGCGAGCACTGGTGGGACGTGCGTGAACGTCGGGTGCGTGCCCTCCAAGGCGCTGCTGGCGGCCGCCGAAGCCCGCCACACCGCGGCGCGGGCAGACCGGTATCCCGGGATCGCCGCCGACGCCGGACCGGTGGACGGTCCGGCGTTGCTCGCCGGGAAGGACGCTCTGGTCGAAGCGCTGCGAGCCGAGAAGTACGTCGACCTCGCCGCCGACTACGGCTGGGAGATCATCGACGGCACCGCGAGGTTCATCGCCGATGACAGCGGCCCGGCGCTCATCGTCGAGGTCGGCGCCGCGTCTGGCGGTGGGACGACCTGTGTCCAGGCTGAGCACTTCGTGATCGCCACCGGCTCGGCGCCGTGGGCGCCGCCCCTCGACGGCCTAGCCGGCGCCGAGTATTTGACGTCGACCACCGCGATGGAACTCGACCGGCCGCCCGCATCCATGATCGTGCTCGGCGGCGGCTACGTCGCGCTCGAGCAAGCGCAGTTGTTCGCCCGTCTGGGCACCCAGGTCACGGTGGTGGCGCGGTCCCAGCTCCTTTCTGGTGAGGAGCCGGAGGTGAGCGCCGCGATCACGGCCGTCTTCGCCGATGAGCAGATCACCGTGCACACCGGCAGCCACCTCGTAGCGGTCCGCCGGGCAGCCGGCGGCATCGTCGCCACCATGTGCGCTGCCGACGGTGGGCAGCGCGAGTTGCGTGCCGAGCAGCTGCTGGTGGCCACCGGCCGCCGACCGGTTACCGCCGGGCTGAACCTGGAGGCGGTCGGCGTCCAGACCGGGCGGCACGGCGACATCCTCGTCGACGAGCACCTGCGCACCACCAACGAACGGATTTGGGCCGCCGGCGATGTCACCGGAGGCCCTCAGTTCGTCTACGTCGCCGCCGCGCACGGCACCCTGGTCGCCGACAACGCGCTGAGCGGGGCGGCCCGCACCCTGGACTACACCGCCCTGCCGCGGGTCATCTTCACCAGCCCCGCCATCGCGTCGGTCGGCATGACCGACGCCCAAGCCACCGGCGCGGATCTCGAATGTGATTGCCGCGTCCTGCCATTGGCTCATCTGACGCGCGCAGTGGTCAACCGTGACACCCGCGGCCTGGTCAAACTGGTCGCCCAGGCCGGCACCGGCCGGCTGCTCGGGGTGCACGTCGTCGCGGAGAACGCCGGCGACGTCATCACCGCCGCCACCTACGCGCTGACCGCCGGGATGACCGTCGATCAGCTCGCCCACACCTGGGCCCCCTATTTGACCATGGCCGAATCCCTGAAACTCGCCGCCCAGTCCTACACCACCGACGTCGCCAAACTGTCCTGCTGCGCCGGCTGATCAACAACCCCGAGGAGAACGCCCATGTCCGAGTCACCACCCCCTGACACCGGCCAAGTGGCTGCGGTGTTGCCGCCGCGCTGGCAGCGGTGGCTGCCCCGTGGCGCCGCCCTGGTCGCCGCCTTCGCCACCCTGTGTTGCCTCGGGTTGACCGCCTTGGTGTCCCTGCTCACCGCGATCGGTGCCACGTTCCTCACCACCGACGCCACCTTGAAGCCGCTGCTGGCCGTCAGTCTCGTCGTCACCATCGTGGCCAGCGCGTTCACCTGGCGACGGCACCGCAACCCGCTGCCGCTTCTGCTCACCGTCATCGCGGCCGGGGTGATCTTCTGGTCCCTCTACGGCGCCCACCTGTTCAGCCATCACGCGGGCGGGCACGGCGATGCCATGAACGACCCGATGGGCGACGGGATGGGTGGAAACACCGCCAGCACTGGGGTGCCCGGCGGGGCGGGAGTGTGGATCGGACTGGTGCTCCTGCTGATCGCCCAGGTGTGGGACGTCTGGCGGCTGCGCCAACTCAGACGCCAGAACGCCTGCACCGCGTGACCCATTCCGACCAGCGAGGTGACCACTCCCGCCGCGGCACGACCTCCGACGGGCAACCCGACATGACCCCCGACATCACCAAACTCGGCCACCGGCTGAACGACTCGCTCACTGGCACCGACAACGCCACCTCGACGCGCTCGCTGTTCGGACCACTGCTCGAACTCCTCGCCGTGGGACAGCCAGTGACCATGAGCCAGCTCGCTGATGCCACCGCCAGCACCGTCGGACAAGTGCGCGACGCCCTGGCCGCCATGCCCGACACCGAATACGACGAACAGGGCCGCATCGTGGGCAGCGGCCTGACACTGCGCCCCACCGAACACCGCTTCCAGATCGACGGACGGCAGCTCTACACCTGGTGCGCGCTGGACACGCTGATCTTCCCCACCATCCTCGGCCGAACCGCCAACGTCACCTCGCCATGTCACGGCACCGGCCAAGCCGTGCACCTCATCGTCGGCACCGACGAAATCAGCAGTGTCGACCCCGCGACCGCCGTCGTCTCGATCGTCACTCCTGATGCTCCCGCCTCCATCCGGGCCGCGTTCTGCAACCACGTCCACTTCTTCGCCACCCGCGCCGCCGCCGAGCCGTGGCTCACCGAGAACCCTTCGGCCACCATCGTTCCCGTCGCTGACGCTTACCAACTCGGCTGGGCATTGGCCCAGACCCTCCTCGGCAACGACCCCTCCACAGACCTCGGCTAGCCCCGGGCAGCGCCAAACAGTCGATCAGGGGACGGTCGGGGTTCGTCGACGTCGCGTCCTCGCTAGTGCGCTCTGCTCGCCTTGGTGTGAGCGAGGCGGTAGGAATCGGTGCCGGTTTCGATGATGTTGCCGCCGAAAGTGAGTCGGTCCACGATCGCGGCGCAAAGCCTTGGATCGGTGAACGTCTTGGTCCAGGATCCGAAACTATCGTTGGAGGCAATGGCCACGCTGTTCTTCTCTTCGCGTTCGGTCAACACCTGGAACAGCAATTCGGCTCCGCGACGGTCTAATTCCATGTATCCCAGCTCATCGACGCAGATGAGATCAACTCTGCCGTAGCGGGCGATCGTCTTCGCGAGGACCTTTTCGTCGGCGGCTTCGACCAGTTCATTCACCAGTTTGGTTGCCAGCGTGTACTTCACCCGGAACCCGGCTTCAGCAGCGGCGGTTCCCAGGCCAATCAGTAGGTGACTCTTCCCGGTGCCGGAGTCACCGATCAAGCACAAGGGCTCGCCCTTGCGCACCCAGTCGCAGTTGGCCAAGGTGTGGATCGTGGCCGGGTTGATGTTCGGGTTGGCGTCGAAGTCGAAGTCGGCCAACCACTTCTCCCGCGGGAACCCGGCCGCCTTCACCCGGCGGATCGAGCGTCTTCGGGTCCGGTCGTCGCACTCGGCCAACAACAGCTCAGCCAGGAAACCCTGATAGGTGAGCTGCTCCTTCTCCGCGGTGGTCACCATGTCACCGAACAGGCCCCGTACCGTGGGCAGCCGAAGTTGGCGGCACGCTTGGTCGACGGCGGTGTCGGCGGCTTGGGCGCTCAGTCCTCGGCGGCGACGCTGCGGTGCGCTCATGACACGGTCCTTCCAGTGGCGTGAATCTCTGTCTGGGGATCTCGGATGGCTCGGCGCGTCAGCAGCTCGTCGTAGCCGGCGACCGAGGGCAGTGGCCGGGTATCGGGGGGAAGCCCGGCGATCACCGCCTCCGGGTCGGTCAACCGTCGCTCGGTCAAACTGACCACCCTCGGGCGTCGGGGTTCAAGGAGTGGCCAGGGCACCGAGTGATCACTGACATCGGCGTCGGGTCGAGATGCGTGCCGTCGGGCTTCCACGGCGACGACGTCGGCGCTGGTGGCCCCGACCGACACGGTCACAGCCAACCCGGCCACCACGTCACCGTGGCGCATATGGCGGTGCAGCAACAGCACATCGATGAGTTCACGGGTTCCCGCGGCGTCACCGTGAGCGGTGCGCGCGGCCGACCAGAACGCCTCGTGCTCGGCGGTGAACACCCCGCACCGGCGGGCCTGGACCAACGCACTCGCCCCGGGCAGCGCCCCCGGTTTGATCGCCAACACCTCGAGGTAGTGATCCAACACCAGGGTTTGGGAGTCCTTGATGGTCGACCGGTGATGGCGCGTCACCTCAGAGCGCCCGTCGAACACGATGACCTCACTCGCCCGCAGCAATACCCGCAGCCGTCGGCCCACGAATCGCGTCGGCACCGAATAGCGGCAGCTACGGACCGTGATCCGCGAATGGCGATCGACCCGGGGATTCAGGATCAGACCGGTCTCGAATCGGTCCAGCGGCAACGGAGCCAAAACGGTTCGCTCGGAGGCGAATTCGGTACCGATGTCGAACTGGCGGCCCGGTAGATGCCGGGAATCGTCGATCCGATCGGCGGCCGCGATCAAGTCGTTGAGCTCGGCCAACGAATCCACCTCGGGGATCGGGACGAGGTGGCGCCGCCGGAAGCGGCCGATCTCCCCTTCCACGCCGCCCTTTTCGTGACTGCCCGCCAGACCAGGCCGGCAAAAGAACGAGCTGAACCCAAAGTGACTGCGCAGGGCGATGAATCGCTCGGCTTCCTCCCGGCCCCGGCCTTCCAACACCCGGGCCACCGCCGCCTTCAGATTGTCGTACCGGATCCGGCCCGGGACACCACCCAGCACGGTGAACGCCCGGACGTGTCCTTCCAAGAACGCTTCCTGACCCTGGCTAGTAAACGCGACGCGGACGGCTTTCCCTGACGCTGAGAGTCGCAGCACGAACAGATGACACTTCGTGGAGACACCGGCGATCACGGCGTAGAACTCACCGAAGTCGACTTCGGCTTCCGCACCGGGCTCATGGGTCTGCGGCACCATGACCTCGACCCCAGTCTTGCCATGTTCACGCCGCCAGGCCTGCACATAGCGAGATACCGTCACCTCGCTCAGCGTGGCGTCGTGCTCGGCGCCGAGCCGCTGCCAGATCCGCCGGGCGGTATGACGCTGTTTGCGAGGGACCGATTCATCGCCTTCCAACCACGCGTCGATGATCTCGGTCCAGGGCCCGATCGCCGGCCTCGACCGCGGATAGCTCTTCCGCGCGGGCGGCACCGCGCTATCGAGCGCTTGTCGAACGGTGCGTCGGTGCACCTGATGTCGCTCGGCCAACGCGCGCACCGACAGCTGCTCGCGGCGCCGGTCAGTGCGGATCGCTTCGAAGAGTTCCACTCGGGCAGCCACCTCGTTCGTCCTCCCTGCGGAGCGGCGACGGTCGCCATTCCACAGGAATCACTCATCCACCGGTGGGGCCAAAACTGATGCAGACTCGCCCAGCAACAACCACCAACTACGATCAGGTGGGGCCAGAACCAATGCAGAAAACTTTCACCTACCGGGGCCAGAACAGATGACCACACTCACTCCGCGGAAACTCCAGAGCGAAGGCAATTCAGGCCCGACTACCGTCACGCAGTA
>CADEGF010000121.1 GCA_902826815.1 uncultured Mycobacteriaceae bacterium | reverse complement strand
TCGAAGATCGGCTGGTCCTTCGCCGCTTGCGACGCGAACGTATCCCGGTAGAACTCGAGCATCGGATCGTTCGCGTTACGCGTCGGCGGCGTCGTGAACGGATGCTTCTGACGGTCGTACACCTCTGGTATCAACACATCCTTCGTCGCTTCGCGGAGCACATGCTTTTCGCGGATGCCTTTCACTTTCATGTTCACCGGCACCCGCGCCGCGGCTTCGGCGACATGGTGGTCCAGGAACGGCACCCGCCCTTCGATCGAGTGCGCCATCTCCATCCGATCCGCCAAATAATTCAAGATGAAGTTCGGCAGAATCGTCTTGGCATTGAAATACAGCATCTGATTCAACCGGTCGCGGCCGACGATCCTCTGCTCCAGCGGCAACCGATCCAGCGCCGACACCAACGGTCGATACTCCCGCACCGACGCCGGAAGATCATCGCGGAACAACCCGGCCACGCTGTTGCCCTGCGCCGCAGCCATATTCATCGTCGCCGGCAGCCATCCCAGCCTGCGCTCCACCGCCGCCAACTCGGGGCTGTCCATCCGCTCCGGCATCATCAACGCGCGCGTCGCCGCATTCGATCCCAGCATCTCGTTGAACAGCGCCGACTTCTCGCCGGCACTCAACGTCGCGTCGTTGTTCAGTGCATCGACCCGGAAGTGCGGATAGCCGGCCAGCATTTCGTCGGCGCCTTCGCCGGTGAACACCACCTTGATCCCGGCACTGCGAACAGCACGGCTGAGCAGATACTTCGCCACGCCGTGGCCGTTGAACATCTGCGTTTCGGAGTGCCAGACCGCATCCTTGAACGCGTCCGCGATCTCCCGTCCCGTGATCGGAATCGGGTGATACGTCGCGCCGACGTGCTTTGCCTGCGCTTCGGCGACGCTGGCCTCGTCATAAAGCGGGTTCTCAAATGTCAAGGTAAATGCGCGGATTGGCCGGTCCATCTCCTGCTGCGCAAGCCCAAGAACTGCACATGAGTCGATGCCACCACTCAAATACGACGCCACCTCGACATCGGCCACCAGCCTCTGCCGCACGGAATCCCGCAGAACCTCCCGGAAGTCGGCCACGACCTCCGCCTCGCTCCGCGAATCCGCGCGCATCTCTTCCGCAGTTGGGATCTCCCAATCCCAATACGGGTAGATGCGGACATCGCCATCTCGAGCGATCGCATAGCAGCCCGGCGGCACCGTGCTGATTCCCGCGAACTCGGTCTTCTCGTGCGACCTGCCCATGCCTCCGGTAGCGCCCTCGAGATCCCACGCCGCCGGCACACCGAGGGCCAACAACGCCTTGATCTCCGACGCGAAGAACACCTCACCGTTGACCACCGCGTAGTAGAGCGGCTTGACCCCGAAGCGGTCGCGGATCGCGAACATCGCTCGCTGGCGTTCGTCGGCAATGACGACCGCGAACTCACCTCGCAGCTGCGTCGCAGCCTGCATGCCGCGCTGCTGATACAGGTGCAGCGCGATCTCGCTGTCGCTCTCGGTGGTGAAGTGATAGCCACTCGCGCGCAGCTGCTCGCGCAGCTCGCGGTACCCGTAGAACTCACCGTTCACCACCACATGGACTGCGCCGTCCGGGCTGGTCATGGGTTGGCTTCCGTTTCTCAACCCGATGATGGACAACCGCGTGTGTCCGAGGGTCCACTGCCCATCACGCGACGTCCAGGTGCCGGTGCCGTCCGGCCCGCGATGTTCCAACAGCTTGAGCGCCGTATCGCACCGATCACTGGCAAGGCCGTGCCGCGTCATCGCAGCGAAAATCCCACACACCGTTGTGTCCTCCGACATCGTCGTGCGCCGACCTGGCAAAACCAGGACTCGCACATCCACAATGACGCCCCAAACTGGCGGCGGTGCCTTATCTGCTCAACGGGGTGGCTTCATTGCCGATTCCCTCGTGAACCGGGTTCACAGGAAGTTGCCACTACCTGTGCAGATAAACGATTCCGCGGGTTTGTCGCGCCTATCGTCGTGAGCCATGGACATCCGTGTCCTGGGGCCACTCGAGGCGTTCGCTGACGGCGCCGACGTCACGCCGACCAGCCCGAACCAGCGCACCGTTCTCGCCGTCCTGGCCGCCCATCCAGGCCAGCATGTCCGCGCGGACACGCTGATCGACGCGCTGTGGGGTTCCGATCCGCCGCCCACCGCCGAGCGCACCCTGCGCAGCTACGTCTCCCGGCTCAGGGCCGTGCTAGGCAACTGCATCGTTGCCGGCCGCGGAGGACTCTGTCTGTGCACCGACGACGTCCGACTCGATTCCATCGAGTTCGAGCGCCTCGTGAGCTCGGCCAAACTGCTCGCCCCACCAGCAGCGGCCGACGCCCTACGGTCCGCTCTCGAACTGTGGCACGGGCACGCATTCGGCGAGCTGGCCGACCTCGACGCCGTCTGCGCCCAGGCCCGCGCCGAGGAGCAACTCAGGATCGGTGCACGGGAACAGCTCGCCGACGCATTGCTGAAATCGGGGGATTTCGCGGCCGCCGTTGCCGAGGCGGAGGCTCTGCTGGCCGAGCTTCCGTTCGACGAACTCGCATGGGAGTCATTGATCCGCGCGTTGAGCGGCGGCGGCCGGACCGCCGAAGCGCTCGACGCGTACCGACGGGCCTACGACTCGTTATCCCGTGTCGGGCTCGAACCGTCCGAACGGCTGACGCAAGCCCAGCGCGACGCCTTCGATGCACCCGCCGCGGCTCCGCAACAACCGGCGACCCCGGCGCCCATTCACACCCTGCTCGGCCGCGACGACGACCTCGTCGCTTTGGCGGGCATCATCGACCGCTCGCGGCTGGTCACGATCGTCGGGCCCGGCGGCGTCGGTAAGACCACTCTGGCTCGCGAGGTCACCCGGCGCCGCGCCGGATCCATGGATCTCGTTGTGCTGCTCGACAATTGCGAGCACGTGCTGGACGCCGTATGCGACGTGCTGCACGCCATGCTCCCAGCGGAGCCGTCGGCGTTACGCGTGGTCGCAACCAGTAGGGAGCTGCTGGGTATGCCGGGCGAGCACGCCTGGCCGCTTGCCCCACTGGACTGCTCTGGACCTGACTCACCGGCCCAGCTGTTCTTCGCCCGCCAAGCAGAAGCGTCCCGGCCAGGGATGGTGACCGCGGCCGATTCCGCTGCGATCTCTGCGATCGTCCGGCGGCTCGACGGGCTGCCCTTGGCAATCGAGTTGGCCGCCGCGCAGGTCGCCGCTCTGGGCGTCGCGGATCTGGCCGAGCAGATCGAGGCTTCGCTCGAAACCCAGGTCGACGGTCTGGCCCGCCGCGGCGGCGAGCCCCGGCACCGCACGCTGCGCGCGGCGATCGAATGGTCCGAACGCCTGCTGCCCGACGATGCGCGTGAAGCGCTCGCCCAGTGGACGGTCTTCGCGGGTGCCGTCCGCCGCAGCGATGCACTCGCGGTCCTCCAGGTGGCACCGTCGGTGATCGACGAGCTGGCCCGACGGTCGTTGCTCAGCGTTGAGATCCATTCCGGAAGAACGTATTACGCAATGCTTCAGACCATGCGCTCGGCGGTCGGTTCGCCGTCGGAGGCCACCGAACGCCGTCATATGCAGTACTTCGCCGCCGAGGCGGCGCAGGCCGCGGCCGCGCTACAGACAGCCGACGAGCCCGACGCAAATCGCCGGATCGTCGAACTCATCGACGAGCTTCGGTTGGCCCATACCCGAGCCCGCACCATCGACGTCGACGTCGCGGTGCAGATGTCGATGGCGTTGCACTGGTTCGCGGTGACCCGGCTGCACACCGACGTGCTTGGCTGGGCCGTCAAGCTTGAGCCGTTCGTGCAGCACCGACCGAATCTCCGCGCCGCGGTCGATTCGTCGACCGCGTACCTGCACATCATCGCCGAGCAGGCCGGCACGGCCCAGCAACTGGCCCGCCGCGCACTCGCCGACGCAGAGGATGACCAAACCCGTTGTCGCGCGTTGGAAGCCCTAGCCGACAGCACCATCTTCCAGGGTGACCTCGAAGCTGCTCGCACCTGGTCATCCGAGCTGGTGACGGTGGCCCGCCGCGCGCATGAGGTGTATTACGAGGCGGTCGGTCGTTACGGGATGGTCGTGGCATTGGCATACGGCGGTGAGCGGGACGCAGCCCACCGCGAGCGCGCCGAACTGGACCGTCGCTTCGCCAAGGGGGCGGTGAGCCCCACCATGCAGAGCTGGATGGCCTACGTCCAAGGTGAAACAGTGCTCGAAGACGACCCGGCCACCGCATCGGTGGCGTTCAACCGGGCGATCGACCTCGCTGACGCCGCGGGCAGCACGTACGTCGGAGGTGTCGCGCGGGTGTCAGCGATAACCCTGCGGTCCCGCACCGCCGCGACCCCGGATGTGCTGCCGATGTACGCCGACGTCATCGAGCGATGGCTGGATGCCGGATCCTGGTCGTATCTGTTGACGACGATGCGTAATCTGGTGCCGACCCTGACCGAGCTGGGGGAGTACACCGTTGCCGTGCAAGCGCTTGGCGCCGTGACCCGACCTGAGCAGACTCCGACCTATGGCGTTGAGCGCAAACGGCTTTCAGCGGCCGAGGCGACGCTGCGCGACAAGCTGGGCGACGCCGACTTCGCGCACCACCGCGCTCTGGGCAGCGCCCGCGACTTGGCTGCGTCGGGACGAGCCGCCGTCACCGCCATCCGGGGTCTTCTTGACGGCAGTCGGGTCAGCCTCGCTTAGACCGGAACACCCGTCCCTTCGACTCCAAACGACCTCGCTTCGAATGGGTTTCGCGTCGGCGATGGCCGGCGTGTGGATCGTCGAAGATCCGGGCCATGATCGGGCTGACTTGTGCCATCACTTTCTCCTTCTATCGGATGCTGCGTCATGCAGGGACAATTGCGCGTTGTGGTCGCACGAGCAGGTTCGTGAAGCGCTCGTAGCTGACGATGGTCATCACGTAGAAGGCGATGTCGGCGACGATGCTGCCAAGGACAAAGCCCAACGCGGTGTTGCCTACGACCAATGGGCCCAAGTAGAGGGCGAGGGGTCTGATGGTGATGCTGTCGATCGTCTCGGCAGGCCCGAACTCGACGGCGATGCTGCGCGCGGTGAGACCGTTGGCGACCAGCACCCGGATCGGCCAGCTTCGGCCTGCCTGCGCGCGGCACGCCCAGCGCACCCCGTTGACGTACGCGGCCGCGTAGTAGCCAGCGGACGCGCCAATGGTCGCTGCGATGACGGCGGCGGCATACGAGCCTGTCAGCGCATGGACGGCCGCGGCGGCACCCACCTGGGCCACCCATCCGGCGGTCTCATTCGGCGCATATCGCCGCAGCCACTCGAAGATCTTGTGGCGGATTCGACGTTGAGTCCGCGTCGCCATCGTCGTTCTCCTGTCGGTGGTGACCACGATCAGGATCGGACCGCGACATTGCAGCCGCGATGCAGCGTGATTGCAGGGTGCCGTTGACGCAGGTCAGGGGGCTGTCACAATGACGATGCCGCTGATGGGATCGACGCGGATCACCGCGATGTGGGTGGTCGTGGCACATAAGGGCTCAGGTCTTCTGCACCGTCGACGGGATCCTCTTTGAGATCGACCAGGAAGACGCCGCGGGCCTTCAGCTGCGCCAGCAGTTCGGCCTTGCCTTCGCGCGTCGGATCGTCCCCGAAGATCGTGCTTGCAACATTTCGGAAGAGCGAATCGTGGCTGGTGACCTCTGGGAAGTAGAAGTACCGATCCAACGCCGGGGGCGGCGCCTCGGCGACGAGTAGGAGCTTGATCGTCGCCGGTTGATAACGCTGCGCGGCCGTCTGTCGTCGCATCCTCGCCGTCCTGTCGCTACCACCGCGCAGTCACGTTGTCAGCGAGCCGTATTGCGATACGGACCGCCGAATCAGCGGGGTCGGCGCTGCAGGTGTTGACATCGACGATGATGTTGTTCCTGTGTGTCAGCGCTCGTCCACAGCGCCAGCCGGGTGCGGCCGCATCCTGTTGACTCGCAATCACATTCAGTGTGCCGCCCACGTCGGAGATCTGCCCGACGGTCCACTTCGTCCCGCTCTGTGTATGCGTGTACTCGCGGCAGGCCGGCCACCGCTCCGCTGATGCGTTGAAGAACTCGCCAGCCTTTTCGATCGTGGGGAACAGCACCACCGCCTGCTTGAGATAGTGCGTGAAGTTGTCGCCGTTGTTCAGACTCTGATCGCGCTCTGCCCAGAAGCCGCTGTCGGCGTAGACCGGCGCCTCCGCCGCGCCGTCGATGGCCAGACACTCCAGCGGCGCCATGGTGACGCTGTTGTCGGACATCGCAGCCTGCTGGCTCGTGATGGCCATCCCGCTCGTCGCCATCACCTCGTTCACCTGGTCGGCGTTGAGCAGCAACCCGGTGAGTTCACGCTCGACGAGAGGGCGGGGAATCATTGTCCGAGTGGGGGTAGGTGACTGGGCGTTGCCTATGGAGCTTGCGCACCCGACGACCGAAACGCAGAGGACTGCCGCGGCTAGTGCGACCGTTGGCTGGCGCATGTGTTCCTCCCGGTACCAGTTGTGCTCAACCTGGTCGGCCTGGCGCGACCTCCCCCGTCGCGCGGCTCATGAAGAAATGGTGCAGCAATTCCGACCGCGTCCCTGTGAACTGAAACGCGTTTCCCGATAACGAATAACGGCCCTTTTCGATAACGCCTTGAGCGCCGTCAGCGTCGAAACTGCGGGTAGGTTGCATTCCTTGGCCGGAAGTCGATCTCGTCGCAGGCTCGCGGCGACGGCTATCGATTCATCGCAGATTCCTCTGCTAACCAGGCCAACGTTTGCGCGCATTGGCTGATGATGTAAGCGTGGAGACAAGCACACCCGCTGAGGTTGCCGAGCTTCCGCCGCCACCGACGAACCCCATGACGCTGCGGCAGCAGATAAGCGCTATCAGGACATTTCACACCGGCCAGGAACTGCTGCGCGACGCCGGCGGGCATGTGACCCGCTTGAAGA
>CADEGF010000120.1 GCA_902826815.1 uncultured Mycobacteriaceae bacterium | reverse complement strand
CGGTGCGGTCGAAGACATAACCCCATCATCACAGAAGGGTCCGACAAAAATCGGCTGCCCGACGCCGCCGACAGCAGAGATGTTCCGCGCGGATTGCCGCGAATCACGTTTTCAAGGTCGAAGATTGGTGCTGACTCGTCGGCCGTATTGGATGAACCCCGCTGGCCGCTGCCAGTAGCATCCAGCAGGGTGCAAACCGGTCCTGTCGACGACGCCAACCGTCACGTCACCGGACGTGCGGCCATCATGACGGTCACCGCCATGGGGCTGGGCTACGCCATCTCGATCGGCGATCCCACTCTGCTGTCGGCCAACCTCCAGGTCGTCTCCGCCGGTCTGCACATTTCGGGCAGCACCTCCACGTTCGTCGCCAGCCTGGCCACCCTGACCATGGCCGCCGCCGTACTCAGCGCAGGCGCCCTCGGCGAGCTGTACGGCATGCGCCGCATGTATCTGGTCGGACTGTCCGGCGCGATCGCCTTCAGCGCGCTGGCCGCCGCCGCACCCGTCGCCGCGGTGTTGATGATCGCTCGCGCCGGCGTCGGCGTATCGCTGGCGTTTCTCATCGGGCTGTCCCTCGCTATCACCAATGCCGTATTCCCGCCGAATCGCCGGGCCGCGGCGATCGCCGCCTACTTCGGCATCGGCTACGCCGTCGCCACCCCACTACCCGCGATCAGCGGATTGCTGGCGCACGCGATCGGTTGGCGCGCATGCTTTTTGGTCGTCCCCGTGATCGCCGCGCTCGGCCTACTGATCACCTGGAGGTTTGTTCCGGAAACCGTGCACGCCGGCCGCCGCCTGGATCTGCCCGGCCTCGCGCTGTTCGCCGTCGCGCTGCTGGCGCTGATCTTCGGCGCCTCGCGGATGGAGACCGGCATCGACCTCGTCGGCATCGCATCGCTGCTGCTCGGCCTGGCCGCCGGGTGCGGATTCGTGCTGCACGAGCTCCGCACACCTGATCCGGCACTGGATATGCGAGTCTTCCGCTCCGGACGCTTCAACGCCGCGGTGACGGCCGGCGTCGTGTTCAACATCGTGCTCGGCGGGTCGATGGTGCTGTTGGCGTTCTATCTGGTCACCATTCGCAAGGAGTCATCCGAACTCTTCGGCCTGCTGCTGATTCCCGCTACCGCACTGGCGGCCCTTGCGGCGACGGCGGCCGGCCCGACCGCCAACCGGTTCGGGACCCGCACGGTCCTCATCGGCGGGCTCGTCGTCATGTTCGCAGGCCTGATGGTGATGAGGTCCTTCGATCTGAACACATCCCGGCCCGTCGTGTTCCTCACGACCGCACTCATCGTCGTCGGCGGCGCTCTGGTCACCACACCCCAGGCGACGATCATGATGGGCAGTGCGCCGGCCGAACTCGGGGGTGCGATCTCCGCCGTCAAGAGTGCCGTCAACGAGGGTGGCTATTCGCTCGGGCCCGCGCTCTTCGCGCTCGTCGGCATCAATCTCTTCCTCACCGACAGCGTGCACGAGCTGTCCCACGCAGGGATCAACCGCACCGAGACCCGCGAGGCATTGCTGACGGCACACGGCGGCCGCGGGGCACATCTCATCAATCCGGAACAGGCGCAGCTGGTGATAAGCCAGGCACCGCACAACGCGACCGACGCGATTCACACGCTGAGTCTGATCATGGCGGTCGGGCCGATCGCTGCAATAATATTGGCGCTCTGGTTGATCAAGCCGACCCCGCAAAAGACACCGGTCGACGCGTAGTTAAGGGACTCGCCGAAGAACAGAACCCGGCGGCGGTCGAGGTCCACCACTGCCCCGCCGTCGGCCCACGTCGGTTCGCACCACTCGTCCTTCTCACACCGGCGAAGCGATGCCGCGCACCGGAGTGCCAGGTCGGGCCCGGCGAGCAACGCATCAAGCATGCGGCAGCCGCCCCAGTGTGAGTAGTAGAGCTGCCAATGAACAGTGTTGGCATCGCGGCTGGCTGTGGATAAGCGCGCACGCTCGCCCTCGCCGTCGCGCCACCGAAGTATCGTCGACCTTGCTATGGCACGCGTTGAAACACGAGTGGCACGGATCGCCGAGGAGTTACTGGCCGAACGGCACTACGTCCGTCCCGTCGATGTGCTCGTCGGTCTCGGCTGGCTGGCGCAGCCGAACGTCGAGCGGTGGGAGCGCGGCCGCGTTCGTTCGCTCGATCTGTGTGTGGGGGTGGACGCCGACAAGGTCATGACGGCCATTGCCGCGCTGCGCGTCTGGGCCGAAGCACGCGGCCTCACGCCGTCGGAAGCCGACTACCACGATCTGCAATTCACCGCCGACGGCGACGCGGATGCCGAACGCGCTTACCGCACCCATTGGACGTCGGCCGACACTCCCGAGTTGGTCGTCGAGCAGCCACCGCGCCGTCCGGAGCGGATCGTCGTGATCTCGCCGCTCAAGGCGTGGACGTGCGCGTCATGCGGCGACACCGGCGACCTCCTTCGCATGGACAAGGCGGGTCCGCTGTGCCTGGACTGCGCCGACCTCGCCCACCTCGAGTTTCTACCTTCCGGCGATGCCGCGCTCACCAGGCGCTCCACCAAGGCCAGTCGACTGTCCGCCGTCGTGGTTCGCTGGAGCAGGGGACGCAAACGCTATGAGCGGCAAGGCATCCTGGCTGACCCAGCCGCGATCGAACAGGCCGCACAGCAGTGTCTCTCCGACGCGGATATGCGCGCCCGTCGCAGGGAACGCGAGCAGAGCCGCCGGGCCGATCATGATGTGCACTTCCAGGCTGAGTTCGCCGCCGCTATCCGTGAGCAGTTCCCGGGTTGTCCAGCCGACCGCGCCGAGGCGATCGCACTGCACGCGGCGGCACGCGGCAGCGGCCGTGTGGGACGGAGCGCAGCCGGACGAGCACTGGACCCCGACGCCGTGCGCCTGGCCGTCATCGCCTCCGTCCGCCATGTCGACACCGACTACGACGACCTGCTCATGTCGGGTGTCGACCGCGAATCCGCTCGCGACCACGTATACCAGCGAGTCGACGACATCGTCAGCGCGTGGCGCGACGGCGTTGCGCTGCTCGACGGATAGCAGATAGACCGGGCCTGCGCAGCGTCTGATTACTGGTTTGCCCTCGCGAGCCAATATCATCGCGGACGCTATGACCGACAACGCCCTGGCCGATCCGCCGACCGCGGACGCCTCCCCACCTGGCCGTATTTCCTCTGAGGCGCGCCGCCGCAGAACCTTCGCCGTGATCAGCCATCCCGACGCGGGCAAGTCGACGTTGACGGAGGCATTGGCGCTGCACGCCCGGGCCATCACCGAAGCCGGCGCGGTCCACGGCAAAGCGGGCAGGCGCGGGACGGTGTCGGACTGGATGGAGATGGAGAAGGCCAGAGGCATCTCGATCACCTCGACGGCGTTGCAGTTCCCCTACCGCACGGCCGTCATCAACCTGCTCGACACGCCGGGCCACGCCGACTTCTCCGAAGATACCTACCGAGTGCTGACAGCCGTCGACTCCGCGGTGATGCTCATCGACGCCGCGAAAGGCCTTGAGCCACAGACACTGAAGCTGTTCCAGGTGTGCAAGCACCGACGGATCCCGATCATCACCGTGATCAACAAGTGGGACCGTCCCGGCCGCCACGCCCTGGAACTGATGGATGAGATCCAGGCGCGAATCGGGCTGCGCCCAACGCCTTTGACGTGGCCGGTCGGCATCGCCGGAGACTTCAAAGGGGTGCTCGACCGCCGGACCGGAAACTTCATCCGGTTCACCCGCACCGCGGGCGGCGCGACTGCGGCCCCGGAAGAGCACATCGCGGCGGCCGACGCGCACAGCGCCGCAGGCGTCGACTGGGACACTGCAGTCGAGGAGTCCGAGCTGCTGACGGCGGACGGCTCCGACTATGACCGTGAGCAGTTCCTCAGTGGCGCGTCCACACCGGTTCTGTTCACCTCGGCGGCGTTGAACTTCGGCGTGAACCAGCTCCTCGATGTGCTCGTCGACATCGCACCGCAGCCCCGCGGAGCATTCGACGTCGACGGGTCCCGGCGCGCCACCGAATCACCTTTCAGCGCCTTCGTTTTCAAGGTGCAGGCCGGTATGGACTCATCCCACCGCGATCGCATCGCCTACGCGCGCGTCGTCTCGGGCACATTCGAACGCGGGGATGTCCTGACCCACGCCGCCACCGGCAAGCCGTTCGTCACCAAGTACGCGCAGTCGGTGTTCGGTCAGCAACGCGCCACCCTGGATACCGCGTGGCCGGGCGACGTGATCGGGCTGGCCAACGCCGCCGCGCTGCGCCCGGGCGACACGCTGTATCGCGATGTGCCCGTGCACTATCCGCCGATACCGAGCTTCTCCCCCGAGCATTTCGCGGTGGCCCGCAACGTCGATCCGAGCAAGCACAAGCAGTTCCGCCGTGGAATCGAGCAGTTAGAGCAGGAGGGCGTCGTTCAGGTGTTGCGCTCGGATCGTCGCGGCGAACAGGCGCCGGTGCTCGCCGCGGTCGGCCCGATGCAGTTCGAAGTGGCCACCCACCGGATGGCCACCGAGCTCAGCGCGCCGATCTCGCTGGAGTCACTGCCCTATCAAGTGGCGCGGACCGTCGACCCTGCGGACGTCGAGTTCGTGAGCAAGCAGGTGTCGTCCGAGGTATTGACCCGCACCGACGGGATCATGCTCGTGCTGTTCTCCACCCCGTGGCGGCTGCAGGGCTTCCAACGGGACAACCCCGACGTGAAGCTGGGGTCGCTGGTCGCGGCGGCGGAGGAATAGGGCAACCCGCGTCCGTGGCGCCCCACATCGTCAAGCCCGCACGGTCGGCCAGAAGAGGTCGAACAACTTTCCTTCCCACCCCGCGGCGACCCTGCCTGTGCGGGTGCGCTCGGCGATGTGTGCGCCGACCACGGCGTCGACGAGTGTCGCGCATTCGACATCTGCACGGAAAGACCCGTCGGCCTTGCCTGCCTCGATCATCGATTCCAGTTCAGCCCGCTGCTTGGCCAGGATCCGGCGGAAGAGTTTGGTGAAGACGGGATCTTCGTCGGTGAGCAGGGCGGCCAGGCCGCCGTAGCCGATACCGACCTCGACGGTTTTGACCGCTTCTTTGATGAGCCAGCGCAGCCGATCCGGAGGGTCAGCCTCCACGCCGAGCGGTTCGGGTGTGGTCACCCGCGACAGTGCCGCCGACAACATGTCCCGACTGTCGCGGTAGCGGCGATAGATGGTGGTCTTGGCGACGCCAGAGCGCGCAGCGACCGACTCGACCGTCACCGCCTTCGGGCCCTTGATGCGCAAGAGGTCCAGGGTGGCGTCGACGATGGAGTCGTCGACGTCTTCTCGCTTCGCCATTCACCCCCTCGGTCGTCCACGGAATAACCGCAGTCGGGAAAACGCTATACCAACTGTAGCGATACGCAACGCGTAGCGTCTCAAACTCAAGAAGGCGAGTTTCGAGAGGATAATCAAGATGAAGAGCACATTGCGACCGGCTTCGATGACGTATGTGGCGTACGTACTGCTATTGCTGGCGTTCGTCGCGCTGGGGATATTCGTCTCCGCGCTGGCCACCGACAACGCTCTGGCCGGGATTATCGGCGCCGTTGTGGTTGTGTTGATGGTTACGTCGACCGCAGGGTTCCGCGCGGCCGCCCGCATCCGAGCGAGGTCCAATGACAGTGGCATCGAGATCGACGGCGCGAACATCTGGGAACAGCCGCTGCGCCGCGATCAGATCGACCGGTATCGGCTGACCTACCGCGGAGAGCGGACCGGACGTGAGGAGACGGCGCAGCCGACCTCCTCCGTCGTGGTCGAACCCGTCGAACCCATCGTCGAGCTCGATCGGCGCGCGGCCTGAACCGCGTTCAGCGAGCGGATGTCTTGGTCGCGCGCGCGTTCACCTGCGCGAAGACGGGCTCTGCCGCGACCATCGTGAAGGGCAGCGCGAGCGGGAAATCGACGTTGAGAGAACGGGTTTCGGTGCGCCTGATGATGGTGGCCAGTGCAAGGGTGGCCTCGAGCATGGCGAAGTGGTCGCCGATGCAGGTGCGGGGGCCCGCGCTGAAGGGGATGTATTGCCAGCGGTCGCGGCCCGCGGATTTTTCCGGGCTGAACCGATCGGGGTCGAACCGCAGGGGGTCTTCCCACAGATCGGGGTCGCGGTGCATCGCGTAAACCCCTACCGTGCACAACGTTCCTGCCGTGACGAGATGTCCGTCGACCTCGATGTCGCGGGTGATCAGTCGGGGGATCGAGGGGGCCGGCGGGCATAGCCGCAGCGCCTCGTGCAGGACCTGGACTGTGTAGCGCAGTCGAGGAACGCCCTCGGGGGTCAGCTCCTGGTCACCGATCGCATCGGTTTCGGCGCGGACCTTGCTCTGCATCTCAGGGTGGCGGCCGAGCGCCCACAGCGCATACGTCAGGGTCGTGGCGGTGGTGTCGTGTCCGGCCGACATGAACACCATGAGTTCGTTGCATATCTCGTCGTCGGTCAGTGGGCGGCCGGTCGTTGGGTCGGTCGCGGCGATCATCGCCCGCACCAACGGGGCGTCGTGGGTCGGGTCGTCGCGGCAGGTCTGCAGGACTTCTGCGGCCAGTCCGCGCATGGTGGCGGCCGCGGCACGGGCTCGCCGGCGGGCGGGAGTGGGCAGCCAGCGGGGTGGTTTGACGAAACTGGTTATGCGGGCTGTGACATAGCCAAGGGCCGTCCTCAAGGGTTCGGCGATCGCGTCGGCGCGCTCGTCGAGATCGATGCCCAGTACCGAGCGGCCGAGTGCTCGCAGCGTGAGTCGGCGGCACGCGGCGTCGAGGTCGACGTGTTGGCCGTCGCGCCAACTGGCGGCGACCATGTCGGCTGCCTGAGTTATCTGCCCGCCGAAGGCGCGAACGTTGTGTTTGGTGAAGACGGGCTGCAGGGCGCGCCGACGGGGCAGCCAGGGCTCATGTTTGAGCGTGAAAAGGCTCGCACCTAGCAGGAAGCGCACCTCGTCGTGGGCGGGTGTCCGCTCGGCGCTGCCGGTCCCACCGAGAATGTCGCGGGCCGCCCGTGGTGACGTCGCGAGCACTGCCTCCGGCGTCAACCATGCCGGGCCGTTCTTCAAGCGGGTCACATGCCCGCCGGCGTCGCGCAGCAGTTCCTGGCCGGTGTG
>CADEGF010000119.1 GCA_902826815.1 uncultured Mycobacteriaceae bacterium | reverse complement strand
GCTGGCGATCGCGACACCCAGTGCGGTGCTCTCGGCGGTGGCACGCGCGGCCAGGGCCGGAATCTTGGTGAAGGGCGGCGCCGCGCTGGAGGAGTTGGGTCGTGTGCAGGTGCTGGCGTTCGATAAGACCGGGACCCTCACCGAGGGCCGACCACGCATCGCCGACGTAGTGACGACCGCAGGTGTCGACGACACCGAACTGCTCGCGATCGCCGTCGCTGTCGAGGAACAGAGCGATCACCCACTCGCGCGTGCCATCGTCCGCGATGGTCGCGAGCGCCTCGCCGGGGCGGCGGTACCGCGGGCGATCGACGTTAAGGCCGTCATCGGCCGCGGCATCGCCGCGTCCGTTGACGGAGTCGAGGTCCGCATCGGCAAGACCGAGCTGTTCACCGAAGCCGCCGAAAGTCCGCCGGCGGACCTGGCCGCCGAGGTCGACAAACTCGAACAGGCTGGCCGCACCACGATGCTCGTGCGCGCAGGCGACCACTGGCTGGGTGCGATCGGGCTCATGGATGTGCCCCGGCCGGAGGCGTCGATTGTTCTCGCGAGTCTGAAGGAACTGGGAATCGGCGATACGGTGATGCTGTCGGGCGACAACCAGCGGGTGGCCGATGCCGTCGCAGCAAGCGTCGGCGTCGCGTACGCACGCGGCGATCTGATGCCGGAGGACAAGGTCGCCGAGATCGCCGCGCTGCGAGAACGTTACGGCCGGGTGGGCATGGTCGGGGACGGCGTCAACGACGCTCCCGCCATGGCCGGAGCCAACGTCGGAATAGCGATGGGTGCCGCAGGATCCGATGTTGCGCTGGAGACCGCCGATGTCGCGCTGATGGCCGATGACCTGAAGGCTTTGCCCTTTGCGGTGAAGCTGAGCCGCCGTTCCTCACGGGTCATCAAGCAGAATCTCTGGGCGAGTCTCGGCATCGTCGCAGTCCTAATCCCAGCGACAATCTTCGGTTTGGGCATCGGCCCCGCCGTCCTGATCCATGAAGGATCCACGCTCATCGTCGTCGCCAATGCGCTTCGACTGCTCGGCCTGCCGATGCCGAAAGTGAATCCCGCAGAAGCGCGTGTGCGGGTCGACGCGACCAACGCGCAATCGCGATGATCATGCCAATTGCTGTAGATGGATTCGAGCACGCCGACGTCGACACAGTCGTGGTGTTCGTCGACATGGCTGGGTTCACCGCGTTCACCGAAGCTCACGGCGATCACCGCGCCGCGGAACTGGCAGAAGCATTCGCCACCATCGCTGAGATGGTCCTCGGGCCAGGCGACGAGATGATCAAGACCATCGGTGATGCCGTAATGGTCACCAGTGACAACGTCACCACAGCGCTGGCTTTCCTGCGTCGTCTCGACGACGAGACTCGCCGAATTCGAGAGTTTCCGTTGTTGCGCGCCGGACTCTGTGCTGGCGCGGTGATAAAGCGGCGTGGAGACGTATTCGGCTCGACCGTCAACATTGCCGCCAGACTCGCCGCCATCGCCAAGGCAGGCCAGATCGTCGTCAACGACACTGCCGCATCCGCACTGCGGGGCGCGGACCTTCTCGCCTCGACATCATTGGGGCCGCTGCGCCTACGAAACATAGGAGCGCCCATTGAGGCATTCGCCATCGACGTCGGAACTCGCCATCAAGAGCACGTCGATCCGATTTGTCGGGTGCATGTCACCACAGACGCCGAACTATTGACGATCATGCAGGAGGGGACTAGCTACCGGTTCTATTTCTGTTCGACGGCGTGTCTGCAACAATTCGCGCGTCTCGTCGATTGATGAACCAACATCGTCCGGTGACGGGAACCGTGAATGCTCAGATGTCCGCCTCGTCAAGGCGTTCAATCAACGGCGGATGTCAGATCTGCCAGTCCTGGGCCCCGTCGTTCTCGTCATAGCTGCCGACGGAATTCTTGACGACGACGGGATCACCGCTTCCGAAGTTGTCGTAGAACCACTGCGCGTTGGCGGGACTCAGGTTGGGACACCCGTGACTGACATTGCGCTTGCCCTGATCGGCGACTGACCACGGGGCGCCGTGGACAAAGATGCCCGTGTTGCTGATCCGGACCGCGTCTTGGACTTTGAGCTTGTAGCCCTCGGCTGAGTCGATCGGAACGCCGTATGTCGAGGAGTCCATCACCATGTCGGCGAACTTCTCCAGCACGTAGTAGGTGCCGTTCGGGGTTTCGTATCCCGGCTTTCCCAGTGACACCGGGATGGTCTTTTCGAGCTTTCCGTTGCGCATGATCTCCATTTGGTGTGTGGAGTCGTCGATGGTCGCCACTAGTGAGTCGCCGGTGCCGAAGCTCGACTTCGTCCCGCTGGCATCGATGTTGATGGTGGCGTTGGCGGGCCAGAAATCGATGGGGCGCCACCTGAGTTGGGTGGCGCTCAACCAGTAGAACTTGCCGGGCACCGGAGGGTTCGACGAGATGTGCACGGCCTGCTCGGCCAGCGGGCGGTCGGCGATGGGTCGTTGAAAGTTGATGACGATGGGCTTAGCGACGCCGACCCTGGAGCCATTCACCGGGTTGAACGTCGGCGGCGCGAAGACTGGCTCCCCAAGGTAGGGCTTCGGATTCTGGCCAGCCGGTATACCCGCGGGGATCGACTGCGGGGGGCCCGGGAACGGGCCGGGCGGCAATGGCACAAAGGGATTCGGCGGCATCAGCGGTGGTATCGCGAGCGGGTCGCCAGGCACAGGCGGCACAGGTGCCGGCTGGGCGGTCGCCGACGTTCCGTCAAGAAGCATGGTGCCGACGAATGTGGCCGCGATCATCGCGACCATTGGCTTACGCGACGCACGCTGCATGTCGTCTTCTTCCTCCCAATCGGTTACCGCTTGGCGATGACGCGATCGGTTCGCCAAGCAAAGTACGTACTTAAATAGTAGATGATCGCCGATCGAACGCCGCCGTGAGGCGAGGACGTTAAACCCACCTACTAATATCCGTAGTAGATGAGTAGATGCCTTGAACGACGAATTTGGATGCAGGATCCGACGCGGCGGCGAACATCGCGTGGCAATTGAGTAAGCAGAGATGAAGCGCGCGAGCAGCAGGGATGCAGGCGACATTCTGCGTCGAAGGTCGGTGCTGCTGCTGATCGGTGTCGCGATAGCGGCAGGCATCACCGCGGCTGCCATTGGGGGCTTGTTCCTGGCCGACGGGCTCAGCGCGACTGGGCTGCCCGATCCAGGCCCAGCGACGTCCTACGGGCTTCCTTTCGTTAGGGCCGCCGGAGAGATCGCCGCAGTGGTGGCGATCGGCAATTTCTTGTTCGCGGCGTTCCTCGTGCCGCCACAGTCGAACGGCGTCTTGGACGCGGACGGTTACCGTTCGTTGCGGCTTGGCGGTATCGCCTGCGCGATTTGGGCCACATGCGCTGCGTTGTTGGTGGCGCTGACTATCTCCGACGTATCTGGAGTGCCGCTGCGAAATCTCAGTCCGATTGACGTGTGGTCAGCCGCCGGCCTCGTCGAGATCACGTCCGCTTGGCGTTGGACCGCGGTGGTGGCTGCGTTGGTCGCGGTGGCCAGTGTGCCTGTGCTGCGTTGGTCGTGGACCCCTGCGCTGTTGGCAGGAGCCCTGTTAACGCTCGTTCCGCTAGCAGTGACGGGACACTCCTCGTCCGGAGGCGCACACGACATTGCTACCAACAGCCTGCTGATTCACTTGGCGGCCGCCGCGACGTGGGCTGGCGGGCTTCTCGCGTTGCTCGCTCACGCATTGCGTCGTGGCGGCCATACCCAGGTTGCCGCCCGGCGCTTCTCGGCGGTTGCGCTGTGGTGCTTCGCGGCGGTGGTGATCAGCGGAGTCATAAACGCGGCTGTCCGGATCGCACCGTCAGACATCGTGGACTCCGACTATGGTCGCCTACTCATGGTGAAGGCGTTAGCGCTCGGTGGGCTTGGCGTGCTCGGTTGGCGTCAACGACGTTCGGCAGTCGTTGCCTTGCAGTCGGATCCGTCGAACCGAGTCCCGCTATTCCGGCTTGCGTCCGCCGAAGCGGCGATCTTCGCCGCAACGTTCGGCGTCGCGGTCGGACTCGGTCGAACACCCTCACCTGCCGCGCTGACAGAACCGACCGCGGCCGAAGTCGCCATTGGATTCGATCTCGCCGAACCCCCGACGGTTTCACAGGTGCTGCTCAATTGGCGATTCGACCTCGTCTTCGGTACCGCCGCGGTCGTGCTCGCTTTGATCTACCTCGTCGGCGTGTACAGATTGCGACGAGGAGGTGACTTCTGGCCGCCGCGGCGCACATGTTCTTGGGTGTTCGGCTGCATCGCAATGCTTTTCGCCACGTCATCTGGGCTGGGAAGCTACATGTCGGCGATGTTCAGCATCCATATGCTCGTCCAACTGGTGATGGCCATGTTCGTTCCGATTCTTCTCGTCCTGGGCGCGCCCGTGACCCTGGCATTGCGAGCGCTGCGAACCTCCGGTGACGACGCCACACCCGGTCCTCGGGAATGGCTTCAGAGCGCGCTGCATTCGTCGTTGGCGCGGTTCCTCACGTTTCCGGGCACAGCCCTGTTGCTGTTCGTTGTCAGCGGTTACGGGCTAAACCTCACCGGCGTATTCGACATCGTGGTCGCCGACCATGCCACCCATGTCCTCATGACTGGGTGCTGGTTGGTTACCGGCGCGTTGTTCTTCTGGGTGGTCATCGGCATCGAACCGTCACCTCATCGGCCATCCCCGGCCACGAGAACTGTGACGGCGATTGCCGGACTGCTGCAATGGGTGTGGTTGGGAATCGTGTTGAGCGACCGCCAGGATGTGATGGGTGAGTCCTTCTACCGCTCGCTGGGACTCGAGTGGCACACCGAGCTTCTCGATGACCAGAGACTGGGCGGCGGCATTGTCTCGCTTGGTGCCGCGGCAGCGTTGCTGATCGTCCTGACGGTTCTGTTCTCGTCGCGAAATCGCCTCTCGCGGAGAGTAAATCTGAGCGGTAGCGCACTTTGACCGGCGAATGCTGCGCTCTCGCGCCGAGTCCCGACGTCGGAGGAGGCGCTAGCGCCTGCCGGCCGGGTCGCGCTTCGACGAGCAGCCGAACCGATGGCAGACCGAAGCCCGCCTGATCGTCCGGCTACTTGTTCAACGCTTGATCTACTGCTGCGGACAAGTCCTCGTAGGTCTTGAACTTCACTTCCTCGCCATCGAGGAAGATGGTCGGGGTGCCCTGGACGCCGAGTGCCTGGCCGTCGGCGACGTCCATGTTGATGCGGTCGAGGGTGGCGGGGTCGTTGTAGGCGGCGTCGAACGCGACCATGTCGATACCGAGTTCGGTGGCAAAGCCTCGGAAGATCGCATCGGCCGGTGTCTGTTGTTCGCCCCACTGGCTCTGCGTCTCGTACATTTTCTTGTACATCGGCTCGAATTTGTCTTGCTGCGCAGCCGCCTCGACCGCACGGGCCGCGCGCTCGGCGTTGAAGTGCGACTGAATCGGGAAGTAGCGAACGACAAAGTTGACACGATCTCCGTACTCGGTCCGCAGCTGTTCGACGAGCGGAAATGCCGCACGGCACGCTTCGCATTCGAAGTCCAGGAACTCGACGAAGGTGACGTCGCTGTCTGGCACCGTGTTGAGGCGGCGACTGTTGTCGCGGACCAACTGACCCGCGTCTTCGGCCTGCATCTGAGCCCCAGCGGGTGTTTCTCCATCGCGCACCGAAAGATAAACCCCCGCCCCGATGGCCAGGGTGATGACCGTGAAGGCAGTCAGCAGAATTCGTGTAATAGGAGCCATCAGGGCATGTCCTTCCTACATGAGCGATCGTTAGGACGACACGGGTACTGAAGAAAGCAGCGTCTGTTCCGAGGGGAAGCGGTCGCGTCCGGCGGCAGTGCTGACTCAGAATGCGCTTGATCGTGCATCGTCCACGACTATATACGGAGAAAGACCGTAGGTCGTGTCGCCTGCCGTCGGTCGACGCGATTGCGGCACAGCGGGAACATTTACTACGCCGTGGCCGAATGAGCGGGCCCCCGGGCGAGACGCCACATCCCCCACCATGCGACCGGGGCCAGAGCGATCACGCTCCACATCCCCGGCACGTAACCGACCCCGGCGGGATCGATCCACGGAAACACCACGAAGTGCGCCAATTCGGTGAGACCCAACGAGGTGAAAAACGTCCACGCCAGATACCGGCCGAGCGGCTGGTCGCGCCGCATCAAGAAGGGCACCAAGAGCCAGGCGCCCGCCGAGAGCGCGATCAGCAACACCACCGGCGCCGATGCCACGGCTGGAGTCGGCACGCCCGTGACAGTCGCGAGAAATGCGAAGAACTCCATCCGCTTCTCTTCGACGCGGTGGGCCAGGAATAACGCCAGCGCGACCCAGTAGGGCACACGGATATCGGCCCAGCCGCCACCGCCGGGCCATACCAGCCATAGGAGCAGGCCGCCGAGGAACCCGGCGGTGAAGATGAGCATCGTGAGCAGTCCGAACGCCCAGTACCCCAGTCCCAACGTCGCAGCCGTCATGGCGCAGGCACCGGCGACGGCCATCGGGGGCCGCGCGCCGCGATCCGACTCGTCGAGAACCACAGATGTCATCGTGGCCGTGCTCCTCAGTCGCGCATCAGCGCGGCCAGATCGGCGGGGAGCGCCATCGGTGTCATGAGGCCGGCGTCGACTCGGCCGGTGTTGCCGGCCGGATAGCGTCCGCTCAACGATCCCGGCGCGGCCACGATCAAGCGAACGACTTGTCCGAGGGCTTCGCGGCGATCTCGTTGGCGCAGCGCAAGTGCCAGCATCGCCGCGTGATTGCAGGTGTGCAACCAAGGGTCGGGTTGAGACACGATATGCGCCCGTTCCAGATGCCGCCAACGTTGCTCCGCAGACAGCGTTTCCTTTGCCGCGGCCATTTCCCGGCGGTATGCGTCGTGGACTACGACCGGCAGGCGGGTCATGATGCGAACCTCCACGTCAGGTAGCGGCTGTCAGTTCCGTTGGTGTGTTGGCGCATCGCGTGACTCCGCGGTGTCGGCGGGATGGCAGCAGCCGCAGCCGTCGCCGCACCCTTCATCGAGCTGCAGCACAACCGGCATCGGGGAAGCCGACGGGGCGCAGCACATGTCGGCTGGCGGTGGAAGTGCGGGAATGTTGACGTGGAGCTCACTCGACCTTGCTTTCCCCACTGATTCGACGCCGGGAAGCTTCTGGGTGCGTGCGGCGCGGATTGCATTCAGAATGACTAGCACTTCGGCCATCTCGTGGATCAGTACCAC
>CADEGF010000118.1 GCA_902826815.1 uncultured Mycobacteriaceae bacterium | reverse complement strand
AGGTCAAGGACTACGTGGACTGGGGCCTGAACCACCTGGTGTTCCACGACCCCCGGCACGACCAGCGGCGGTTCCTCGAGCTGTTCGCAAAAGATCTCGAACCCCGATTGCGCCGCCTGGGCTGACACGTCGCGCCTTGCGCGTCGAAATCGGCTGCGAAGAAGCGCGTCCCTCCTGCGAGCTCCTCATCGACTGCTTAACGAACCTGTTGCTCAGTTCGCCAAGCCGGCCGCGCTGATGCGCGATCGTTCCGCACCGCAGCGTTCGCTCACCACGTTCACCAGATCGTCGTAGGTGCGGCACACCACCGACGTTCCCGTCGGGGAGTGGACGACCCAACCCGACGGGATGGCCCGGATTCGATCACGCTTCATGAACTCGGACAGTCGCCCGGCGACAGCGGTCCGGCGTCGTGGGCCCGCGACCAGGTCAGCTGCCCAATCCTGCGGCGGCCCCGCACATCCCCCGCACATCAGGGCATCACGTCACCCGAATTGGGTCCGAGAACCTGCCCGACGTACAAGTTGCCGCCAGGGTCTGACGCCAGCAGCACGGCGGTCGGCGCGATCTCGTCGGGGATGCCGAACCGCCCCAGCGGAAGCTCCGCGCGCTTGTCGCGCTTCCATTGCTCGTCGATACCGTCGACCATCGGCGTCTCGATCGGCCCGGGTGCGATCGCGTTGGCCAGCACTCCGTGCTCGGAGTTCTCCAAGGCGATCGACTTCGTCAGCGCGATCACGCCGGCTTTGGCCGCCGCGTAGTGAGCAAGCGACACACCACCCTTGATCGCCAGCTGTGAGGCGATGTTGATGATCCGCCCGTTTCGCTGACGAAGCATGGGACGCAGCGCCGCGCGGTTGAGGAGAAACACCCCGGTGAGGTCGACGTCAATCGTTTCCTGCCACTGTTCGGTCGACATGTCCACGGTAGGAGACTGCGTCAGAATCCCATGCGAACACACCAGGATGTCAAGACTTCCGTCCTCGGCGACGATCCCGGCGACAAGCGCGTCCACCGCCGATTCCGAACTGACATCAAGGATTTCGCCGCGGTGTGCGCCTAGCTGGGTCGCAAGCTCGCTCACGGCAGGATTGCGGTCGGCAATCGTGACAACTGCTCCGGCGTCGACGAAGGCCGAGGCGATCGCGCGGCCGATCCCAGAAGCGGCGCCCGTGACGAGGGCTATCTTGCCGTCGAGAATCTTCGTCACAGTCAGTCCCGCATCGCCGTGGTCAACGCGCCGTCAACCACGATGGCCTGTCCGCTCACATACGACGCTTCGGGGCTGGACAGGAACGCGATGACCTCCGCCACTTCGCGAGGATGACCGACGCGGCCCCAGGGAATGTAGCTTCCCGCGCGGTCCAGGCCCTCCGGGCCAAGCGAATTGACCGCGTCGGTGGACTGCGGCGTACGGATCAAGCCCGGGATCACCGCGTTGGCCCTGATGCCGCGCGGACCATACTCGACCGCGATGCTGCGGACCAGACCGAGCACGCCTGCTTTGGCGGTGGCGTAGTGAGCGTGCTCCTGCCAGCCGTACACACCGCCGGCGATCGACGAGATGGCGGTGACTGACCCTCCTTCGCCTATATGACGCAATCCTGCTCTGGCCGTGCGCATCACACCGTGCAAGTCGACGTCGAGCAGGTCGTGCCACTGGTCGTCGGTGATGTCGCCGAACGCCGCGCCCCGTAGAATTCCGGCGTTCGCGATCGCGATGTCGATGCGCCGCCACGCGGACATCAAATTCTCGGCGAACGCGTCGACCGATTCGGTGGAGCGCACGTCGACCTCGACGATCGCGCCTTCACCTCCTGCGTCGCGCACGTCGCGCAGCGTGGACTCGGGATCGTGCGGGTCGCCAGGAAAGGTGCCGATGCCGACCCGGATGCCCCGTTCTGCGAGGCACACGGCGGTCGCGGCCCCGATGCCCGACGCGGCGCCGGTGATCATGGCGACAGTTCGGTCGCTCACGAATCCACCTCCGTGATGGTCTGCGCCTGCTGGCGCGCCTCCGACGTGGTGGGTGGTGCGACTTTGTGGGCCCCGAGGACGACGATGCCGGAGACGACGGTGCCGACCGCCCCGACCCAGAATGCCGCCGTCGAGTATCCGATGGACGCGGCCGTCAGCGCTGTCAGGATGAAGCCGGAGATGATGGCGCCTGGCTGCGACATCGCCCCGATGAACGCGCTTCCCGTTGCGCGGCAGTCGGTGTCGAAGCACTCGGCCTGGAAGAACATGATCGCTGCGTAGGGGCCGAGCAGGAAGAACAGACCCATCATGTAGGTGACGAGCACATAGGCCGCGTTCGACGGACCGAGCAGCATGGCCGCGAAGAACACGCCCGCCAGCAGCCAGCCAACGGCAATCGTGTTGCGCCTGCCGAACCGGTCACCCGCCCAGCCGTGCGCGAGATAGCCCGCGATGCCCACCACGTTCGACAGCACCACCAAGATCAGAGTATTCGAGGCACTGATGCCCTTACCCTGCTCCAGGACGGTCGTGCCGAGCACCGAAAACGTCTGGATGCCAAACCAGTTGAGCAACCACGCCAGCGACAGCACCACCGTGTTTCGCAGGTGCCTGCTGGCGAAGATCCGCTTGAACGGGGCTGCTGTCTGCTCGACGGTGGCCGTTACCTCTGCCAGTGCGACAGCTTCGGCGTCCTTGCCCTCGCGTCGCAGTTTGCGCACAGTCTGCTGAGCCTCGAACTGCGGGCTCTCTTTCAAGGTGCGGCACAACAATGCGACGAGCACAGCGGGGATGGTCGCCAGGAGAAAGGCGATACGCCATGCGCCGTCACCGAAGACCGTCGTGACCACCGCGACGAAGCCTGCGGCGAGCAGAGCGCCCGCGGGCCAGCCCGTCTGAACCATGGAATACACGAAACCGCGGCGCTTCTTGATCTTCTCGTCCTCGGTGAGCTCGTAGAGCTCGTTGAGGTAGGTGGCGTTGATCGACTGCTCGGCCAAACCCAGGCCGCTGATCGATCGGACGCCGATCAACGAGGCGGCGCCGAAGGTCGCCGCCGTGGCAGCCGACGACGCCGCGGTGCCGCCGACCGCGATGATCATGCCGCGACGCCTGCCCAGCCGGTCGACCATCGGGCCGACCAGCAGCACGACGATGGCGGTGCCGACACTGACCAGAGTCGAAACAAGAAGGGCATGGCTGGTGCTCCATCCGTAGCTCTCCGCGATTCGTGGTAGCAGGGTGCCGAAGAGAATGAAGTCGTAGACGGCGATGGTCCACGCGATGAACGCGATACCCGACGCTCGTCGAGTCTCTTTGCCGGTGACGCGTCGCAGTCCGAGAGCTTCGGGGCGGTTGCTAGCTGACATGGAACGAGCCTTCTTGCGTAGTGGATTGATCAGGTGCGGGGCGAGCGCTTCTTGAAGTCGTCTGCGATGGAGTCGAAGTTCGCCCACGTCACTCCGTCATGCTTGTTGATGTGCTCGATGAGCCGTTCGAGCATGAGAAGCACTTGCGGGCGGCCTGAAACGTCAGGGTGGATGGTGAACGTGAACACCGCGTAGTCCGATTCTCGGTACACCCAGTCGAACTGGTCCCGCCACATCTCCTCGATGTGTCGCGGGTTGACGAAGCCATGGCTGTTTGGGCTGCCCTTGATGAACATCATCGGAGGCAAGTCGTCCAGGTACCAGCTGGCCGGGATCTCGACAAGATCGGTTTCCTCGCCCCGCACAAGCGGTTTCATCCATTCCGCAGCCGGCTTGTCGTAGTCGATCGGCGTCCAGGAATCGCCGACGCGAACGTAGTACGGCTCGAAGTCGCGGTGCATCAACGAGTGGTCGTATTTGATGCCACGCTCGACGAGAAGCTCGTTGGTGACCCGGCTGAACTCCCACCACGGCGCGACATAACCGGTGGGCTTTTTTCCTGTCCGCGAGTCGATGAGATCGATACAGCGGTCAAGGATTTCAGACTCCTGTTCGCGCGTCATCGCGATGGGATTCTCGTGGCTGTAGCCGTGAACGCCGATTTCATGGCCTGCGTTCACGACGAGGTCGAACTGTTCGGGAAAGGTCTCGATGGAGTGACCCGGCCAGAACCACGTTGCCGGAAGGTCGTATCTCTCGAGAAGCGAGTTGAGGCGGGGGACGCCGACCTCACCGGCGAAGACTCCGCGTGAGATGTCGCCGGGCGAGTCCTCACCCCCATAGGAGCCCAGCCACCCGCCGACTGCGTCGACGTCAATGCCGAATGCGACGAAAATTTCTTTGGCCATGAGTCAGTCCTCCTTGTTATCTGCGTAGGTTTCGATCATCGACCGGACTTGTGAGGCGTCGAAGCTGTGCTGAGACAGCCACAGTGCCAGGAGAATTCGGAGTTGAGTTGCCGGTAGTCCGGATGCCAGGGGGATTCCGAGTGACACGAGGTCGGCGCCGCCACCGTTGCCGTACACGCCGGCGACCGGACCTTCGGAGACGCGAGTCGACAGCACCACGGCCACATCACTGGCGAGCAGTTCAGAAGCCGCGTCGACGACTTGCGGGTTGGCGTTGCCAATACCCGTGCCGGCCAGCACGATCCCCTGTGCACCGGCGACGGCCGCGGCTCTCAAGAAGGTGCCGTCGGCTCCGGGATACATCGTGACAAGGTCAATTCGAATGCGGTCGAACGTCTCTGTGGGTGGTGGAAGTGGATTGGGCCGCTTGGGAATTGAGTTCACCGTGACGTTGCCGTCGATGACATCACCGACGTTGGTGCCGGACGCCGACGCAAACGCCGCCAGCGCGGCGGTGTGAATTTTGCGGGTCGCGCGCGCGGGCAGAATACGACCGGCGAAGACGATCAGGACCCCGAGATCGCGGGATTCGGAGGTCCCGGCGACGAGCACGGCATCAGCGAGATTCTGGGGTCCGTCGCTGTCAAGGGCGTCGCTGGCCCGTTGCGCGCCGGTCAAAATCACGGGACGCGGATCGTCGTGAATCAGATCCAGCAGGATTGCTGTTTCTTCCATGGTGTCGGTGCCGTGCGTGATCACGATGCCGTCGACGGAGTCGGTGCGTCTGTTGAGTAGCCCGGTCACCGCGTCGCTGATGGTGCGCAAATTCTGCAACGTCATGCAGTAGGAGCCCACCGTCATCAGGTCTAGGGATTCGATCTCGATGCCCGTCACGTGCGCGCTGTCGAGGAGATCAGCGGCCGACCTCGTCGCGACCACACCGCCGTCGGTCGCAGTGGACGCGATGGTGCCGCCGGTGGCAATCACCGCTACGCGGGTCACGATGCCGTCGCCTCCTGTACGCGGAGGCCCTCGACGCGCGGTTGGAATAGTTCGCTCGAACTGAGCATGATTCCGAGTGAAACATAGCCCAAACGTTTGACGCAATCGTTTGGGTAGATTTAGTCAATCGATTGTGTGAATAGAGTTAGTGGATGTGAAGGTCTTGCTAGTGTGAACGCCATAATCGGGAGGGGTAGCTGGGTGACGCCAGACCACGGGCCCATGACACTGCGGAAGATTGCCGACGAGCTCGGCGTGAGCCCGTCGACAGTGTCGCGCGTCTTGGCTACGCCCGGCGGCGACGCGCTGCGATGGGGGTCACCTGAAACCGTCGACCGGATCCGGACATTCGCCAAGCAACACGGCTACCGCCCCAACCCGCAGGCGTCGAGCCTTCGCACGAGGCGGTCCGGGCTCATCGGGGTGCTTGTGCCGCGGTTGCAGGACTACGTGCTGGCAACTATCTACGAGGGCATCGAGGAAGCCGCATCGGAAGCCGGGCTATCGACGTTCGTCACCAACTCTCTCGACATCACAGAGAACCAACGGACACGAACGCGCATGATGATCGACCGCCGGGTGGACGGATTGATCTACGGAGACGCTCACCTCGATCACCAGTTTCTCGACGAGGTTCACCGGCAAGGCATCAAATTCGTGCTGGTTTCGCGCGCGGCCGGTGACTATCCGTCGGCGACCACCGACGATTACAAGGGCGGCTGGCTCGTCGGGCAGCACCTTGCCGATACCGGGCGCCGTGACGTGGCGGTGCTGGCGGGGCTCGAATTCGCCTCGACCGCCTTCAACCGGAGCAGTGGGTGCATCGCGGCACTGCAGCACAGCGGTATCCACGTGCCACCCGAACGCGTTATCTACACCGGGTTTGACCCTGCCGGCGGCCGCGCTGCCGCAGAACAGATCTTGGCAGGCGGCTCTGTTCCCGACGCGATGTTCGCCACCAACGACTTCGCGGCGATTGGCGCCTTTGGCGTCTTGCGCGACAAAGGTATTCACGTTCCGGATGACATCGCACTGGTCGGGTACAACGACACTCCGCTGGCCGAGGGCGGCGCCGTTCCGCTCACCACGGTTCGGTCGCCCATGCATGAAATGGGCAGGCAGGGCGTACGACTGTTGCTCGAAGTGCTAGCTGGACGCTCACCGGAATCAGTGCTTCTCGAACCGGAATTGATCGTCCGCGACACCAGTCCAAGGGTGTGAGGATGTCACCTGGCCTCAGTCAAGAGCGTTGGGACGCGACCGGTTGACTTGATAGACAACTTCAGGTCTCGCTGTGCAATCTTGGGTGGCGGTCGCTCAGCGGCGGACTGGACCATAGGCGTCAGCAATGGCCACGTTCAGTGTCCCTGTGAGACTAGATAATTGGGCGCGGTCAATCCCCATCCCTCCGGGGGTTTCCCTCAATCAGACTTCCCTGATGTCCCCTTGCGCAGCCGACCGGAGCGCTCTGATTTGGTGCGGCCGCGCTTGACCTCTGCGCTCAACGTCGGCATCGCCTCGAGGTCGTTGACCGCTGTGAAGCCGAGGTCAACCAAAATGTTGGTGGCGAGGTGCTCGTCGTCGGCGAGGTACTTATGCAGCGTGCGTCGGAACTCCTCTCCGAGGCCTTGTTCGGCGCGTTGCATCTGCTGGGCTGCCGCGACAACCCGCGCCCACGCCCGCACCCGGTCACCAGAGTCGGCATCTAGAATGAGACGGAGCAGCTGCTCGCGGGCAATGGTGGACACGGGCAGCTCGCGGCTTTCAGCGATCCGCTCCAGGGCGTCGTACTCCTCGGGGTTGAGCCGCACCTGCAACACCCTGCTGCGGGCCTGGTTCGGTCGGCTCACTCTCACGTGCGGCGATAGTGGTCGGTCCCTCTGGTCGGCCTCCGCGGATTCAGCGTGGGCACCCTCGGCGTCGAGGAGGCCGCGCAATTCCTTCTCGTCCATGGCTTTCAATCACCCTCCTCCTGGTTGTAGTGGCTGCGGTCCCTGTAGTTCGATGGCCAAGCGTTGACGCCGTATTCAGTTCCATCCTCGGTGACGGTGATGACTGACAGAAGGCCGCCGAAGCGGGGCGAGTATCCGACGGTGCGGACGCTCCGCCCGGACTACGAGTTGTAGTCCGGGTCGAAGGTGACGCGGTCAGGATCGGCGAGGGCCTCTTCGGCCTGCTGCGGGGTGAGGTCACGCTTGGCGATGTATTTGCGTCGGTGCATCCAGTCGACCGCCACACCTACTGTAATACAGTTTGTATTACAAATCAACGGTCTGAAGCACCGTGGTTACTGCGATCACCGCCAACACGGCCTGATACCGCTGCTCAGCCACGCTCAACTCCCTCATCCGAAGG
>CADEGF010000117.1 GCA_902826815.1 uncultured Mycobacteriaceae bacterium | reverse complement strand
TCAGTTGATGACGCCTGCTTGGGAACCGCGCGTAGCTTATTCAGCCAGCGGCGAGCTCCTTCTTCCCGAACACCCTTTCCATTAACGCTGTGTCCCCATGCATCTCGGCACGAACCGTCTTGCCGTTGCGGATGGTGAAGATGTCGGCGTCCTCACCGGTTTGGCCGTCGACGGTCACTTCGGTGATCGCGACGACGGTGTCGCCCTCAGCTATGAGCCTCTTCAGGTTCACGCTCAGCGATCTCTCGGCCAGCCGACCCATGTACTCCATGACTTCGGTCTTGCCGTGGAAGGTGCCGCTGACGGCGCTGTTGCCTGGCTGCACCCACTCGACGTCGTCGTCGAAGAGATCCATCACCGTTTGAACGTCACCAGCGGAAAAGGCTGCGTAACCCTTCTTGATGAGTTCCTTGTTTTCTTGCTCGGACACTGTGAAACCCCCTTCGGTGTGCATCCGATATGGCGGCCGCGAATGAAGGGGCCGTCCAGGGAGCCGGAACGTCGCGCTTCCTGGCCGGTCGGGCCGTTCGCCGCCATATCAATTGTCGACCCGGATTAGTCGCGAATCAGCGCAGTTTGCACTTCGAATTTCGGTGCGGTTGCGCATTCAAGAACGTGTTAGGAGGACCTTGCTCCAGTCAGAGACCTGAGATGGTCGTTGCTCCCCCGGGTGGACTCGAATTAGCCGTTGACTTAGATGCTCCGCACAGTCGATAGCTGCACAAATCATGCCTCTACCTGCTGCGACTCGTACTGTACACTCATGCCAGCAAGTGCCACAAGATGCCGCGAAAAGTCACCCCAAAGGCACGCAGAAGGCACGGAAAGGTGCGGCTGGAATGGTCGGAAAGGCCGGTCGACGTGGGTGGGGCAAGATTCGCCGACTCCCATCCGGCCGCTATCAAGCGTCGTATGTGTGGCGCCCGCCGCGGGAACGTCATCTCGCACCGCACACGTTCAGCACCCGGACGGCGGCCGAAGGGTGGCTGGCTAACGAGCGTCGTCTGATCGAGCTGGACGCGTGGACCCCGCCTGCACAGCGGGCCGCGGAGAAGACCGTCAAGGGCATCACGCTCGGCGAGTACGGGCCGACGTGGATCGAGCAGCGAACCAAAGGCGGACAACCCCTCAAAGCCACTACCAAGAGCCATTACACGGCGGTGTTTGGTGAATACATCAAACCGGCGCTGGGCAAGGTCGCGCTGAAGAGCTTGACTCCTGAGTCGGTGCGCTCGTGGCATGCGGTCACCCTGGTTGATAAACCGACCTACCGGGCGCACGCGTACGGCCTACTTCACGCCATGTTGGCGACTGCCGTGACCGATGGGCACATCCCCGCCAATCCTGCACAGATCAAGGGGGCGATGAAGGCGGGACGGAAGCGACAACCGGTCATCCTGGACGTCGCCGAAGTCGCCCAATTGGCTGACGCCATCAAACCCGAACGCTTCAAAGCGTTCATTCTCATATCGGCGTGGCTGGGCACCCGATGGGGCGAGACCACAGAATTGCGTCGCCGGGACGTCAGCAAAGACTGCTCGGTCATCGCCGTCGAGCGCGGCGTGGTCCACCGGGACAGCGAGTGCATCATCAGCACCCCGAAGTCGGGCGAGGGTCGCAAAATTGTTGTCCCCCCGCACATCCGCGACACGCTGAAAAAGCATCTGAAGAACCATGTTTCGGAATCTGCCGAATCCCTTCTGTTCCCGCCGGCCCGGGGTGGATGCCACCTACGGGACAAGGTGTTCCGGGACTCGTACTACACGCCAGCGCTGGAATCGAGTGGCATTGAAAAGCGGCCGACTATCCACGACCTGCGTCACTTCGCCGGCACGAGTACAGCCCGCGTCGGCAACCTGGTCGAGACGATGGGCCGGCTTGGCCATAAAACCGTGGGCGCCAGCTTGATTTACCAATCCATCGCAAAGGGCCGTGACGCTGAGGTCGCCGAAGCGCTGTCGAAACTGGCCACACCAGGCGACGACGCCAACTAGTCGAACCGCTACCACACCACCAACACGGTGCCGAACCTAATTCCTACCGCCGAGGTCGTCGCATCCATAAACAACGTCGACATCGCTAGTCGTGTCGAGAACGCCCGCGATGCAGATGATTAGGGACGCGACCACACCGCGGACGGGTACGCGGGTACAGAGGTTTTGACTGTGGGGCGCGACATTCTCGAGTTCGTACGCTGCAAAGATCGCTGGCCGTCATGTCATGGCCGTATTCTGCTTGACGTGCGGGAGAACGTACGTTCGAACACAACATCCGGCGAGATGAGCGCCGAGACCACCCAGCAGCGAATCGATGCTGCCCTCCGGCTGGTGGCCCAGTGGGAAGTCGCCTGGTCCCGCTCCAAGGTGTTGAGGTCGGTCCGCCGCTACGAACGCGACGCGCAGTGGATGGGCTGGACCCTATTCGAGTTCCTCGCCAATGCGGTCGCACTCCCGGAATACGAGCGTCAGCAAGCCAGAGCCCGCGCAGCCGCCGACCCCGACAACCTTGTCCTTCTCGCCTACCGCGACAAGACCGGAGAAGACGCCGTCAACAACATCAGGCGCCGCGAAGCCGCATAAAGACCACTTGAGTATTCAAAACAAACCCGCCGACACCAGGCGGGTTTTTTACGCACACACACAACATAGGAGGAACACCGCAATGGCCCAGAAAATAACCGTTCGCGACGTGTGCCAACTTTACGGACTCTCGGAACGCACCGTGCGTCGATACCTGTCAGACGGGCGAATCACAGCGGTGCGGATTGGGCCGCGCTTGATTCGGCTCGACGCTGAACAAGTCGAGCGTGCGCTCACAGGGGATCCAGCAGCATAGCCGTCGTTCCGGCACAACTGAATACAAACAACTCCACCCCGCAATAGGCGGGGTTTTTCATGCCTTAGAACAAGGGACAACACATGATCTCGATACGAAGATGCCCGGGCACAGCGTCCCGGGCACCATCAGAATCCACCACCACCACAGGGTCGGATGCCTCCCACTATATCGCCGGAACCCGCCGTCGTCGTAGCGCGACGATTCGGGTTCCTCGGTACAGCGACAAGTGTGCGTGCCGTGACCCGTGGACATGCAGCCACGACGGCAACGCGATGTCCGAGCACGACGTTGACGGCTACCGCGCCGCAGCGCAGCATCTCCTAGACGCCGGTCTAGCACCAGCTCCGAACGTCCCAGCACTACGGGCGATGTGGCGCAGAGGCAACGAGGAACGTCGTCTGGCGCGCACCATCTCTGAACGCTGGGAGGTCGCCGCATGACAGCCGCCTATGAAGACCCCTACGCAGACGTTCCGCCACCCGACGAGGAACCAGGAACCCGCCCGGTCACTCTGTTGGCAGGGCTGCTCAATGCGGCAGACCTAGACAAGATGACGTTCCCGGCGCTGACCGAACATGTTCCCGGGCTCGTAGTTGAAGGCTTCACCCTCTTCGTCGGCCCACCCAAGGTCGGCAAGAGTTGGATGGTGGGAGACATTGCCTGCGGCTGCTCCAGCGGCGGAAGGGTTCTCAGCGCCATACCCGTCACAGCGCGCCCTGTCCTACTCATCTCGCTGGAGGACAGCCCACGACGTTTGCAATCCCGGCTCCGCAAAATCATGCGCGGGCAACCACTCCCGTCCAACCTCGATGTACTGACCGACGTCAACCCGATAGTGCTCCTGGGCACCATCGCTGAATGGCTACAACGCCACCATGATTCGGCGCCGATGGCAATCCTCGACACGCTGGGCCGTGCCCGCCGCTCGACTGCATCGAACAGCAATCAGTACCAGGAGGACTACAGCTTCGCCGGAACCCTAAAGACTGTTGTGGATCAGGTTCCGGGCGCCGCACTCGTAGCCGTCCACCACACCCGAAAGCAGGGCGCAGACGACTTTCTCGACACCGTGAGCGGCACCCAAGGTATCGCTGGCGCAGCTGATTCCGTCATCGTCCTGTCACGGAAACGCAAGAGCGACGACGGGATACTTGCGGTCACCGGCCGCGACATCGAAGAGAACGAGTACGCCGTCCGCACCGAGGGTGGGCTGTGGTCTCTCGACGGGCAGAACATCACCGACGCCGCCGCAACGGTCGCGACACGGCGGGACCAGGCAGCTGAGAACCGTCTCGGGAAGAAGTCGCTCGACGCCATGAAGTTCGTGAACTCCCGAACGACCACATCTCCGGCTGAACTCGCCAAGTGCCTCGACATCAACAACCAGGTGGCCGGAAACATCCTCAAGCGGCTGCACGACGACGGTTATATCGACAAGCCCAACTGGGGCACCTACGCACCAAACACTGATGAAAGTGATGAAAGTGATGAAACCGCAGGTAGCGAACTAGACCACCCGCCAGCCAATTCATCAGATTCATCAGATTCATCGCGTACCTGCTCCATGTGCGGGACAGAGATAGAGCACGAGCAGTCCACCGCGAACGGCTACTGCTCTGAATGCGCCGTGATCATCTGCAACACAGTCGACGAGATGCTCGACATGGCCGAACGGAACAACAACACATGAGAGTCGAGCTCGCACGCATGATTGACGGTGAGCCGATGTTGACCGCCTCCGCGATGTCCCTCCTACTAGGTGTCGATACCGACGCGATCTATCAGCACCGCGCCAAGCACGGGCCGATGTACCTGCCAGAGACATGGGTCAAGCAGGGACGCCGCCGTGCCGGTGAGGCCAAGGCCCACACCGACAGCGAAGCGCTGCTAGACAGCCTCCGGTACTGGGCGGCCAAGGATTACGCGGTTGAAGTCCTCGAAGATGCATTCGGCAGTGTGTACTACATAGGCGGCCAGCGGTGAACGTCACCTGGGAAGCCCTAGTTGACGCGCTCACCGGCGCACCGGACCTGTCCAACGGTCGATGCAAAGGACGGTGGGATTTGTGGGATGAGACGGACCTTCCGGAAGTCGTCTTCTACACCACTAACCAGTGCCAAACCTGTCCTGCGTTAGCGGAATGCCGTGCCTGGATGAACTCGTTGCCCCCGAGCAAGAGTCCGTGCGGCGTGGTGGCCGGGAAGGTAATTCGCAAGCACACGAAGGCGGCCGCATAGTGAGCCGAAAGCGAGTTCGGCGCCGATGCACCCGCTGCGACCGACACACCAAAAGCTTCACCAGACTGTGCGAGCGGTGTCGCGGCGGATGGACACCAACCGTCACCCGCGAAGGTGATGGCGTCCGTATCGAAGGCTTGGGCGTTCTTGACCGTCAGGCCGCTATCGCGTTGGCGCACGCCATCTGCGATCAATTAACACCCTGACAAGGAGACACACAAGATGGAACTACACGCAGACACCCAGGGCTGCGCCCTATCCGCACTCAGCCTGATCGAAAAACCCGACACACCGCTCGGCGCCGTGGTCGACGTCGACTCCGACCTCGAACTCTGCACAGTGTTGTCCGCCGCCGTGTGGGTCGCGGGCCGACTCATCGACCAACTCACGCTCTACAGCGGCATTGACCGCGAAACGATCTATTCGACGCTGCGCACCGAAATTGCGGGCGCTTTCACAAACCGACAAGGAGAGAACAGTGAGTGAAACCACAGACACCGCAACCACGGTCGAGAACACAGCGGCCGATGAAGAGGTGTCGACTGCCGACACCTCTGTTTATGACGTTTCTAACCGTTCGGGTGAAAAGCCCGACGACGCCAGCGAGGATGACGGCCAGGCCGACGAGAACCGGGAAGCCGCGAAATACCGTCGCCGCGCCAAGGATGCTGAGGCCGAACGGGACCGCCTGACCCAACGCCTGACCGTGTTGCAGCGCGCCGAGGCTGAACGGCTCGCAGGCCAACGCTTGGGTACGGGCGTGGACCTGTGGGCAGGCGGCGTCGAACTCGCGGCCCTGGTCGATGAGGACGGGAACCTGTCGACCGAGCTGGTCGACCAGGCCGTCACCGACGTGATTGCCCAACACCCACATTGGCGGACACAGGCCGCACCACCCGCATCCACTGTCCCCCCGAACGGGAAAATCGGGGGCGGACCCACCGAGCCGACCTTCACGGACGCATTTCGCCCTCGCAGCGGGTAAAATGGACGGTGCGCGACATGCAGAGCCCAGGTGGCCGCAGTCGCGCACCGTTCACCCCAGCGGGGTACCGGCACAGCACCAGGTGTGCAGCCGTTGAAAACCAACCGTTTTCACAATGCTGCCCTGTTGTGTTGTGACCGAATGAATCGAGAACCCCTATGACCGCTCGCACTACGAGCACGTCGGCCTACGCATGGAGGCCCGACGAAACCTTTTTCGCCGCAAACGAAGTCGTCGCACCCGCTCTAATCCTGCAAACCTCCACGATCGCCGGGGCGATCGAGGGTGACGCGCAGGCCGTCAAAGTGGCCTACGTCGAAGACGCCGAAGCGGACTACTACCTCGAATCCGCCTCGATCAGTGAGAGCGACCCGGCACTGTCCGAGGTCGTGGTTCAGGTGAAAACGATCAAGCAATTGGTGAAGGTGAGCAACCAGCAGTTTCGTCTGGAGCAGACCGCCGCGCAGCTGTCGCAGTCGGTGGCCCGCGCCCTGATCAAGAAGGCTGACAGCGACTACGTGACCTCGGCGGCCAATCCCGTTGGCCTGGCCAACATCACCGACACCGAGGAAGCCGGCTCCCTCGGCACCGATTTGGACGGCTTGATTGATCTGGTTGCGCAGCTCGAATCGAACGGCGCCACGCCGTCGCACATCATCGTGGATCCGCTCGGATGGGCTTCGATCCGAAAGTTGAAGACCGATACGGCCTCCAGCCGCAACGAGAGCCTGTTGGGCGTCGGCACCGTCGACGCGCCAAAGATGCTGCTCAACCTCCCGGTTCTGGTCAACAGGTTCATCGGCGCGTACAGCGGTGTAGTTCTTGACCGCAACGCTGTGGTGTCCGCTGTCGGCCCCGTCCGTGTCGCCACCTCGGAGCACGCATACTTCGGCTCCGACTCCGTGGGCTTGCGCGCGACCTGGTCCATAGGCTGGAACATCGTGCGACCCAACTGGGTTGGCTCGTTCGACCTCGAGCCAGGCACCTAAGAAGCTGCGGCTGAGGTGCCGGTCGCTCCTCAGCCGTACTGTCCGCGTCCCCCGCTCCTACTCCTGCGGACGGACACGGACACACCGGCCGGGTGAGCGCGGTGAACCGTCTCGCACTCGCGCTCCCCGGCCACCCAACCTTTGAACGGAGACACAACATGCCCCGAGCACCACGCCACTGCGGACGCAACGGCGGCTGCCTCGAACTGGTATACCCGCCCGCCCGCCACTGCCCAAAACACAGCGGATGGAAAGTCGCACCACCGGAACCCACCAACCGCACAAGCACAACCGAATGGCGCAAGCTACGCGCCAACGTTCTCCAACGCGACGGACACCAATGCCAGATCCGCGGACCCAAATGCACGGTCGAAGCCAGCCAAGTCGACCACATCGTGCCCAAATACGCGGGCGGCAGCGACAGCATGAACAACCTTCAATCCTGCTGTCCGCCATGCCACGCCCACAAGACAGCAGTCCAAGCAAGGGCCGCACGTGGATAGCCCGGCGGGAGGCGTACCCCGCCATGGACCCGGCGCGGTCGACGCTGCCTCTCAGGATCGGCCCGACTCCGGCGATCTCGGCCAGGG
>CADEGF010000116.1 GCA_902826815.1 uncultured Mycobacteriaceae bacterium | reverse complement strand
GCGCTGCTCGACCGCTAGCCACCTGTCTACGCGCGTCGAGACTGCGCTGGTGGCGCGCACTTCTTCGCCGTCAGCGCAGACTCAACGCACTACCGCTTGCGGTTCCAGCTGACGCATCCAGGGCGGGTCGCGCAGATGTCTCCGTTGTCGAACGTGCGCTGGCGCTGCTCTACACGCTTTAGCCACTAATCGTGCGGGACAGGAAGTCACCTAGCATTCGACTGACCTCGTCGGGCTGGTCGTAGGTGACGATGTGTCCGGCATCGCGGACCGTAGCCACGTCGCTGCCCGGTGCCGCCGCGGCGGCCGCGGACAGTTCGGCGTGCGTGACCAGTGAATCGCGATCCCCGCGCAACCACAGGCTTGGGACGCGCAGCCGAGGCAACACCGGGATGTAGTCGAGGCGCATCCGAAAAGGGCCGATGGCGTTGATCATCCAGTCGTCCAGCACTCGCTTGCGATGCCGGGATTTAGCTTTGGCCTCATCGAGGGCCGAGTCCACGATGGCGTCGAAACCAGGAGTGTCGGCGCCGGCGGTCAACGAGTCCGCCATCGACCTGCGCAGCCTCTTTGGACTGTGGGCCAAGTACATCGCTGTCAGTCGCATCAGCCCCGGCGTGCGCACGACAAGCCAGGTGAAAACGTGAAACTTGCGCTTCGCGCCGATGCCGCCGGGGCCGATCGCCACCAGGGCGGAAACCCGGTCGGGATGTTGCAGCGCGTATCCGATGCCGATGCCGCCGCCGAGCGAAAGGCCGATGATCGCCACGCGGGGGAGGTTGAGCTGCTCGAGCAGATCGCTGATCAACGTCTGGAAGAACTCGGAGTTGAGGTTTCCCGGCCAGGAGCGGCTGGCGCCATGACGCGGAAGGTCAATCGCGTGCACGCGGTAATCCCGGGCGAGCGTCGGTGCGACGCTGCGCCAAACTCCTTCTGCGGTGTCGAGCGCTCCGCCGTGGAGCAGCAGCACAGGTGGGCCGTTCTCGCCGGACCGGTAGAGTCGCACGGGGCCGCCCGCGACTGTCATGTCGACGTGCTCGGCGAACGCGCTTGCCACTAGCACTAACGGCGTTTGGCGGCGGCCAGCCGCTGCGCGAACTCCGGCGAAAGAATCGATGCCGCTTGCGGTTTCAACTCGATGTCGACGGCGATGCCGTGCTGGTCGCGATCGATCGATCCGGGGTTGGCAGTTGCGCGCATGGAGGCCTTGGTGGCGAGGACGACCTCGCGCGGTGCGGCAGCGGGCCCGGCGGCGAGTTCGCGCGCGGCGGCCACCGGATCGTCGGCGACCTCGAGCGCCAACCCGTATCGCACCGCGGCATCGGCGTCGAAGCGCATGCCGAACAGCAGCGACGCCCTGGCCGCCTGCACACCGACGGCGCGCTGCAGCATCCACGTCGCACCGCCACCAGGATGGATGCCGAGCTTCTGGAAGCGCGGATCGAACAGTGCCGCGGGTCCGGCGATGCGCACATCGGCGGCCAGCGCGAGGTTGAGGCCCGCGCCGACGGCGGCACCGTTCACGGCCGCGATCGTCGGGAGCGTGCAGTTGGCCACCGCGAGGAAGCCGTCGTAAATCGTCCGCAGGCCGTCCTCGGTCGCCTCGCCAAGCGCCGTCAGGTCGGCGCCTGCACAGAACGCCTTGCCCGCTCCGGTGACGATGAGCGCGTGCACGTCGGCGTTCGCCTCGGCCGCGTCGACGGCTGCGCGCAGTGCGGCAGAAATCTCGGCGGTGACGGCGTTGCGACGCTCGGGATCGTTGACGGTGACGAGCGCGACGTGGTTTTCGACCTGTACGAGGACTCGATCGGACATCGTCTCAGGCTAGTGACTGCTCACAGGGTGGCTTGGACGGGACCCAGGATCTGGCAGTTGTCGGCGGGCAGCGTCGGGACGATGATGCCGCAGCCGCGGCCCCTCGAAAGATAGGTAGCACCGGGTGTGTAGGGCTCGAAGTACGCCTGCGCGGTATCGGTGCCCTGCATGCACGAACCGCCCTGCTGGCCGAGGACCTCCACGCACGCCACGCTCTGATACGGGCTGGCCGCGATTCCGCAGGCCGTCGAGGTCACCGTCGCGGTGACCTTGCTGACCCCGTCGACCTGGACCACTTGAGGGGCCGAGATGGAGAAACCGCACGGTGACGGCGGCCAGGGTTCGGCCTGCGCAGCGCTCGCGCCGACGACGCCTGCCAGCGCCAGGGTCACCGTTGCTGGGATTGCCATGACGAGCCGGATCATCACTGGATGGTAGATCGGCCGTTGGCCCATCGTTGGCGATACCGGTAATAGCGCGCGCGCCGCACCGACGCACCGGAAATGACCTCGTCGGCGGTCCGGCGACTGCGATCTCAGCCGTCGGAGTCAACATCTCGCAGGCCTTGAGAAGCGAGGCGCGCAGGTCCATGTGGTGGATAGTTCACGCCGACAGTCGGTGTCGAAGCGCAAGCTATCCGCGCACTAGCGTGGAGCCGTGGATCAAACCCCGCCCGTCGACAACCACGTGCACACCCGGTGGTCGTGGGATACCGCGTCGAGTTCATCGATGCAGCTGGCTTGTTCGCGTGCCGTCGAACTCGGCCTGCCCGGGCTGGCCTTCACCGAGCACGTCGACTTCACCGACTGGGCGCTGGAGGACCCGGATGACCACGACGACTCCGCGGCTCGACCCGCGCGCGTCGGTGACCGCCCGCGGGTGAAACCGTTCGACGCCGAGGGGTATCTCGCTGACCTGGCGCGGTGCCGTGACGAGTTTGCAGACCTGCGGATCCTCTCCGGCATCGAGGCCGGTGAACCGCACCTTTTCCGCGCCGGCGTGGCCGCCGTGCTGTCCGTAGGAGACTTCGAGCGCGTGCTCGGCAGCCTGCACGGAATCGTCGTCGACGGCACGCTGACCGGTATCAGCCGAGCGATGTTCAGGGAGGTCGACCCGCACGAGGTGATGCGCCGCTACTTCGCCGAACTCCTCGTCCTCGTCGGCGGATCGTCGGTGTTCACCGTGCTGGCGCACTGTGACTACGCACGGCGGTACTGGCCGACCGAGCGGGTGGGCGCCTACGACGACTCCGACTTCGAGGAGGAGTACCGGGCGGTCTTCCGCGAGCTGGCGTCGTCGGGGCGCGCGCTGGAGATCAACACGCGCAGCCCGATGGCCTCCGTTGCCCAACTGCGGTGGTGGTGGGAAGAGGGAGGCGACGCGGTGTCCTTCGGCAGCGATGCGCACACACCGTTCCGCGTCGGCGAGCACTTCGACGTCGCGGTTGATGTGGCAGAGGCCGCCGGCTTCAGAGCGGGGCGGGATCGGTTCGACTTCTGGCGGCGCTGACGTGCGCGCCGTTGCGACTCACTGCGGGTGGGTCGCCCGATACTCGTCGACAGGGACCGGCGTATCCGATGCGTAACCGATGGGCAGCAGGAGATCGCCGTCGGCCGTCTTCAAATAGACCTCCCAACGGTAGTAACCGGCGTATGTCGCGGGGTCGGCGGCAAGGATCGCCGCATAGTCGTTGACCGCCTGCACATATGCCGACGCGTTGTTGTAGCGGTAAATGGCGCCATCGGGGTTGCTCGCGAAATTGTTGGCGGCGAGATAGCGGCCCGCCGCCATGATGCTGTCGCGCGGCGAGTAGATGTCGGTTCCCTCGCCGTAGGCGGCGAAGGTCGATGGCAGAAACTGCATCGGCCCCTGCGCGCCTGCGCTGCTCGGGCCGACGACGCTGCCCAGCCGGGTCTCGATCAGGTTGATCGCGGCCAGATAGTTCCAGCCGACGCCGGACGCCGCCTCCGCTTCGCGGTAGTAGGCCAACAGTTCGTCCGCTGGAGCCGGGGCCGCGATGTGCCAGGCGGGGATCGTGTCTCGAACCTCCGCCATCGAGGTCAGGTTTCTGCGGGCGTCGACGTTGAGGTCGTAGATCTGCAGAAGCTCAGCGGGGATCCGGGGACGCGTGATCGAGTCCCACTCCGGGTGGTACCCGATGGCGCGATATGCCGCTTGCTGACGACGGCCCGCTTCGCGTAGCCCCGCCTCCGGCGTCGACGGATTTCGGAGGGTCTGCTCGTCGGCGACGAGGTCGTCGGCCAATTGCGCCGGATCCGACGCCAGCCTGGGCTGCGCACCGGAGGGGGTGGCCTCGTCGAGCAAGGTCACAGTGGGCGGAGGCGGAGGTGCCGCACTCGTCGGGGCGGCAGTTGGCGGTGCTGGTGGCGCAGGCGGTGCGTCGTGACTGCATGCGACGGCGAACGCGAGCGCGCCAAGGACCGCGATCATGCGTAGTCGACCGGTCATCGTGCAAGCGTAGAGCGCGGTTCATCTGCGGTGACTTTCGTGCTCGTCGGCGGTCTACCCGAGATGGGAACGAAGAGTTTGCGCGGGCGGTATCTGCCGATCAACGGGCTGCACCTCTACCACGAGGTGCACGGCGACCTCGGCGCGTCGAAGCCTCCACTGCTGTTGATTCCTGGCGCGTTCATGGCCACCGACTCGATGACTGCGTGGGCGGACGCGTTCGCACGCGAGCGCGCGGTGATCGTGTTCGATCAGCAAGGGCACGGCCGCACCCCCGACATCGCGCGCGAAATGTCCTACGAGCAATTCGGTGATGACGCCGCGGCGCTGCTGCGCGCGTTGGGTGTCGAGCGCGCGGACGTAATGGGCTACTCGCAAGGCGGCGGGGTCGCGTTGCAGCTGGCGATCCGTCACCCGTCGCTGGTGAACAAGCTGGTCTCCATGTCTGCCACGTTCCGCAAGGACGGCTGGTATCCGTCGGTGACCGAAGCCATCGGGGGTCTCACCGCCGACGCCTTCGCCGGGACGCCCGTCGAGACGGCATTCATGGCGCACACACCCGATGCCAAGGCGTACGACGCCTACCTCGAGAAGATGAAGCGTCTGAACGCCAACGACCAGGACATCAGCGATGAGGAGATGCGGTCGATCTCCGCGAAGACGATGGTCATCGTCGGCGACGCCGATGGCGTGACGCTCGAGCATGCGGTGACGATGTTCAAGCTGCGCGGCGGAGGCGATGAGGAAGCCGCGGAATCCGGAGTGTTGCAGGAGGCTCCGGCCGCGCGACTTGTGGTCCTGCCCGCGATGTCGCACGTCGGCATCTCGGGGGAGTCGGACGTGCTGGTGCCGATGGTGAGCGCATTCCTCGACGACGTCGCGCCGACGACGCCGGAACTCTTCTAGCTATCGGCGAAGGACTCGACGAGTATCAAGCAGTCCGGTGCTGCAACGTCGCGCGGCGCGACACGGTCTAGGCTGCAGCGATGACTTCGTTCGATGCCGAGCATTATCAGCGACGGCGATCGCGTCGAACCGAAATGCGGTACGCAACCGGATGATGGCTCTGCATATAGACATTCGTTTCCATCCTGCCCGGAAAACGATCGCGCTGGAGGGCGCCACCGAACGGCTAGCGTCGTGAACGGTCCATGCGCCCAGGAAGCCATCGGAGGACCTGACGCGCCGGAGAAGACCCCGCGGGCAGCCGTAGCCTCGCGGTTTTGATTGTCGGAATCGCCGTAGTATCGCTCAATCTGCGCCCGGCACTGGTCGCGGTTGGCCCGCTAACGGAACAATTGCGCGACGACACCCATCTCAGCGCCAGCGGGGCCAGCCTCCTGACGACCCTGCCGTTGATCTGTTTGGGCTTGTTCGCCGCTCTTGCCCCCGTACTGGGGAGGCGGTACGGGCTCGATCGCAGTCTGCTGGCAGCCAGCGGGGTGCTGATCGCCGGCATATGTATCCGGGCGGCCCCACCAATACCGGCGCTATTCGCTGGCTCCGTTATCGCGGGCATCGGTATTGCTGTCATGAATGTGCTTCTTCCCGCAGTGATCAAGCGTGACTTCACGCATCGAATCGGCCTTGTCACTGCGCTTTACACGTTGATGCTCAACGGCGGCGCGGCCCTGGCGGCCAGCGTGACCGCGCCTCTTGGTCAGGCGTTGCACATCAACTGGCGAACCACCCTAGCCCTGTGGGCGATCCCGGCGTTGATTGCGACGGTGGTGTGGATCCCGCACGCGGCACGCGCCCGGCATACCGATGATGTGGCCGACAAGCAACGTGTTCCAGGCCTATGGCGTAACGGATTGGCTTGGGCGGTATCAGCGTTCATGGGTTTTCAGTCCATGCTGTTTTACACGCTCATCGCGTGGTTGCCGACGATTTTGCACGAAGACGGCATGAGCGTGGCGCGCGCGGGGTTCTGGGCCGCGATGATGATGGTCGCGGGGATCTTCTCGTCATTTCTCGTGCCGCTCGTTGCGTCTCGTCAGCCGACGCAACGGCCGCTGGTATTGGGAGCGGCGGCTCTGTTCATATTTGGCCTACTCGGACTGATGATCGCACCCACTGCTGGTGTGGTCGCCTGGATGATCGCGCTCGGCGTTGCACAAGGTGCCGGCATCAGTCTCGCGATGACGATGTTCGTTCACCGGGCGGGTGGCAGCAGCGCTTCAGCCCAATTGTCGGGAATGGCCCAGACGGTCGGCTACCTTGTCGCAGCCGTCGGCCCATTCGCTGCCGGTGCGCTTCGAGATATAACCGGTGGGTGGACGATTCCGCTCTGCGCGATGGCCACCCTGGCTGCCGGCTTCGTCATCCGCGGGTGGCTCGCGGCCGCCGACCGGGTCGTGGATCCGTAGCGGCACGGGCCACGCTGGGCTCACCTGACAGTGTCGTCGGCATCCTCATCGGCATTCCGGGCGAAAAGGACCTTGGTGAGCGAAATAGCCGAAACGACGGCCCAGCAGCCCTCCAATATCAGGAATCCATACTGTCGATCGAGGGCCGCGAGGACAGTGAGGATGCTGGAGCCGACCAAATTGAGAACGAGGTAGCTGCGCGACTCCGTTGACAGCAGGCCACGCTGGGCAGCGGCAAAACCCGCAAGAACAAGCAGTGAGCCAACGATCTGGATGACCTGATCCATCGAGCACGCTCCCAATCGCACCGTCGTCAGGCCGGGTACGGTGCGAACTCTCGTCCGGAGGACCGAAAATATGTCGAAGCAATCGCACTTGGTCCCTGTTGACACGATAACAAGTCGAAGCGGGTGGTTGGTCGCCAGCCGACCTGCGGACAATGCCAAAGCCGACGACGCCGGAACTCTTTTAGCTATCGGCGATCGGCGAGCGTCAGCGTCTTCTACGCTAAAGCGTTGCTGCGCAGCCCGATGACGAAAGAATCGGCCAATGAGCATTGATCTGGAGACCGCTCAGAAAATGATTCGAGCCGCACACGCCGAGGCGGCTCGACGGTCGGTGCTGGTATCGACCGCAGTCGTGGACGCGGGCGGCCACCTGATTGCCTTCGGCCGCATGGACGGCGCCGAGATCGCTGGTCCGGTGTTGGCCGTCGACAAGGCCTACACCGCAACCGCCAACAGCATCTCGACTGCCGAGCTGGCTGTTCTCGCCGCCCCCGGCGGCGAACTATTCGGTCTGCACGCCAACGGAAATGGCCGGTTCATCATCTTCGGCGGCGGCGTACCCATCGTCGTGGACGACACGGTGATCGGTGGGGTAGGGGTGAGCGGAGCGGCCGTCGATGACGATTGCGCATGCGCAAACGCCGCGGCGGCTGCCTTCGGCCCCTGACCGAACTTGGTTCGCGCGTACTAGCCTCGATTTTTCGTCGGACGTGATGGCGGTGGATTTTTGCGGCGGGCTGT
>CADEGF010000115.1 GCA_902826815.1 uncultured Mycobacteriaceae bacterium | reverse complement strand
GGCGGACGGTGGCCGCACCGATTCCGCCGGTCGCACCCGTGACCAACACTGCGCGCCCGGTGAAATCAGTCATGCGCTGCTCGCTTTCTGCCGTATACCGTTGGCCTCGTGGCCGACGAGACAGTGAACTTCGCCGTCGACGGGCTTCTTCTGGACTGCGACGGCGTGCTCGTCGACTCGCACGACGCTGCGGCGGTCGCCTGGAATCAGTGGGCCGAACACTGGGCGCCGGGGTTCGATTTCCACCGTGATATCGAGCACGGCAGGCGGATCACCGACATTGTCGCCGAATTGATAAGCGACCCACGCGATGTCGCCACCGCGGTCGCCGAACTGACGCTGCTCGAGCTCGACTGTGCCACCGACGTGCGCGCGATCGCAGGCGCCCGTGAACTTCTCGACTCCTGCCCCGACGGTCGCTGGGCCGTCGTCACGTCGGGCATCCGCGCACTGGCCACCGCACGGATGGCATCGGCAGGACTGCCGGCCGCGGCCGTGCTGATCGCCAGCGAGGACGTCGAGAACGGGAAACCCTTTCCGGATCCCTACCTGATCGCCGCACGGCGTCTGCAACGCTCCCCCGGCCGCTGCGCGGTGTTCGAGGACGCACCTGCCGGTGTGGCGGCGGCGCGCGCCGCGGGCGTCGTCACGGTCATCGGGGTCGGAGCCGCTGCCGCCGAAGCGGACATCACCGTCGCCGTTGACGACTTGCGCGGTGTGCACTTCGACGGCAGCCGACTCGACATCAAAGGCGCCAGTTAGCAGTTCGACTTGTAAGCCGCCGCGCCACCTTCTCCTGTGAGGTTCTCCTTCGTGATGATCGTGAATCCGGTCTGCACCTTCGCGGTGTTGTCGCCGCCCTCTAGCGCCGTGACAGCCTCGTCGACGCCGAACTTGCCGATGAGCCCTGGATCCTGCGCAACGAGCGCCTGGACGGTGCCTTCCTGCAGTGCCTTGATCTGATTGGGGCCGGCGTCGAACCCGACGACATTCACCTGGCCGCTCTTACCGGCCTGCCGCACGCCGGTGGCCGACCCTTCCGCCGAGAACAGGTTGGTGGCGAAGACGCCGACGAGATCCGGGTCCTTCTGCAGCTGCGCGCCGATCAGCTGCGCGGCCGTCGCAGGATCGTTATGGCTGTACTGGACGCCGACGTAGGAAAACTTGCTGTCGCCCTTCACCGCTTCCTCGAAGCCCTTGGCGCGGGCGTCGGTCGTCGAGACACCAGGATCGATGTTCATCACCATGACCTTGCCGCCCTCGGGGCGCAGCTTCTTGATCGCCTCGAAGGCCGCCTTGCCGCCACCCTCGTTGTCGCTGGCGATCTGGGACACCGCGTATGACGGGTCATCGGTAGTGGTGTCAACGAGCACGACCTTTATGCCTGCCGCGGCCGCCTGCTCAAGCGGCTGCTGCATGGCCTTGACGTCGGTGGGCGCAACCAGCAGCGCGTCGGGCTTGGCCGCCACGATCGAGTCGAGGATCGGCTTCTGCAGCGTCGGGTCGAACTTCTGCGGCCCCTGTGTCGAAACCTTCACACCCAGGTTGGCGGCCTCGTCCTGCGCACCGCACTGCATCGTGATGTAGAACTGGTCGCCGGTGACGCCCTGCAGGAGCGCAATGTTGTACTCCTTGCTGGCCTTCGGTGGCGCGGTCACGGTCGTCGCTGCCGCTTCCTGCGAGCTGCCGTTGGACGCCTCGCCCTCACTTGACGACTGTGGTTTCGATGACGTACAGGACGATAGTGCGAGAACCACGGTCCCCAGAGTTCCCGCGACCAGCATTGCGCGCTTACGGTTCACTGGCGTTCCTTTCGTTGCGAGTTGCTGCGTTTGAAGATGTTCCTCGAGCGCGCACCGCGTAGTGCGGCAGCGCGCCGTGACTGATCGACGTATACGGCCGCGATCAGCACCGTGCCGACCGCGACGCCCTGCCAGAACGGCTGCACGCCGATGATGACGAACCCCGACTGCAGCACCGCGGGAATGAACAGGCCAACGACCGTGCCGAAGATGCTGCCCTCACCCCCGAAGATGGATGTGCCACCGATGACGACCGCGGCGATCACGTTGAGGTTCGTCAGCGACTGCCCGGCGATGGTGGTGGTGCCGAACTGGGCGAGGGTGAGGATCGCGCCGACACCGGCGAGGGTGCCCGCGAACGCATAGACGAGCACCAGGTGCCGCGTCACCTTGACGCCGGTGCGGCGCGCGGCCTCCTCGTTCGAGCCGATTGCGTAGGTGTACCGGCCGAACTTGGTCTTGTGCAACAGGATTCCACCAAGCACCACGATCACCAGGGCCACGAACGGCAGGCCGGGAATGCCCAATATCTTTGTGTAGACGCTGAAATCGGTGAGCTCAGTGGGCACCGACCTGATGTCGATACCGCCCGTGAGAACCTGGGCTAGGCCGAGTGCGACCGAGAGCGTACCGAGCGTGACGATCAGCGCGGGCACCTTGGCCACGGCCACCAGTACGCCGTTCACGATCCCCCACGCCATCCCGCCCATGATCGCGACGACCAACCCAGCGGCCGCCACCCCTGGACCCGCACCGCCCATGGCCTCCATCACCTTTGCCGATACCACGGATGCGAACACCAGTACCGAGCCGACCGACAGGTCGATGCCCGAGGTGATGATCACGAACGTCATCCCGACGCCGAGCACGGCCCAGACCGCGACGTTCTGCGAGATCAGCGAGAAATTGCCGGTTGACATGAAGCGGTCCCCGGCGAGGACGGCGAAGCACAGGCAGATGACGATCAGGACACCGAGAATCCAGAACGCCTGTAACCCGGCGATGCGTGTGAGGAAGGACTGCGCCGGGTCCAGATCATCGTCGCCCGAAACGACCGCCTTCTCATTCGCAACCGTGCTCATGCCTCGACTCCCGCTCGCTCCGGTCCTCGCTGCGCTGCGATCCTCACCCGCGCTCGTCTTCGGGTGCTCATGCGGCACCCTCCTGCGAGTCCAGCGCCCCCGTCATCGCCCCGACGAGCTTGTCGACGGTGGTGTCCTTTCCCTCGAAGGTGGCGATCCGCTTTCCGAGGCGCAACACCTGGATGCGGTCGCACACCTCGACGACGTGCGGCATCGAATGGCTGATGAACACCACCGCGATGCCTTTGTCCCGGACGCGTTTGATGGACTCGAGCACGTTCTTGGTCTGCACGACGCCGAGTGCGGCGGTCGGTTCGTCGAGAATCAGCACCTTCTTCGCCCATGCCATCGCCCTGGCGATCGCGATCCCCTGCCGCTGGCCTCCGGACATCGAACCGACCGGTGAGGCAAGCGATTTCACCGTCGCTCCGAGTTCGGCGAACGACTCGACCGCGCTGCGGCGCATCGCCTTCTCGTCCATGAAGCCGAAGTGGCCGAGAATACCTTTGCGGGGGATCTCCCTGCCGAGAAAGACGTTCTGGACCGGGTTGAGGTGTGGCGCGAGGGCGAGATCCTGGTAGACCACCTCGACGCCGAGCTCTTCGGCGTGCCGTGGGCCGGACAGTTGGACCCGGTCGCCGTTGAAATAGATCTCGCCTTCGTCGAGGTCGAGATTGCCGGACAGCGCCTTGATGAGCGTCGACTTGCCTGCACCGTTGTCGCCGATGAGGCCGACGACTTCGCCTGGCCGCACGTCGAAGTCGACGCCGTCGAGCGCCCGGACGTGCCCGAAGCTGCGCGACAGGCCACGCGCCTCGAGGATCGGGGTCATGCGGCACCTCCCCGGATGTTCGGCACGCGTTGCGGCGGCCATGACTCGCCCGGGCGGCAGACCAGCAGTCGGACATCGCCTTCGACATGCCACTCGCCGGCCGCTGCGGGCACGACGATCGTGTCACCCGCGCTCAGTGCCACGGGGTCGCCCTCGGTGGGCTGCACCGATCCCGCGCCGGAAAGCACCACCGCCACAGCAAATCCCGCGGGCACACCGGCATGCGGCGTCAGGAGATCCATGTGAAAGAACTCCGCCGCCGCTTCGGGCAGTACGGAGACCAGACCGTCGGCACGCGCGTGGCGTATCAGCCGGTCGACATCGGCGAGCGCGGCGGATTCGACAGCCGACAGCGCGACATCGCGGTCGAGGCCGAGGAAGATCTCGTCGTCGGATGCATTGGTGTTGATACGTTCCAACAGGATCGACTGGTCGGTCGGTTCCTGCGCCTCGACTAGCAGCACACCTTGTCCGATCGCATGCGGCGTGCCACCGGGAACCATCACGCCGTCACCCGGCCGCACCGGGATCCGGTGCATCAGCGCAAGCATCGCCTCGGTGTCCTGCGCGGCGACCAGAGCTGAGAGCCGTTCTGGCTCAACCGCTTCGCGCCATCCCACCCAGACCGCAGCGTCGTCGGCTGCCTGCAGGATGTACCACGCCTCTGTCTTGCCGTATGGGCAGCCGAGATGACTGCACGCGAATTCCCTGGTGGGGTGCACATGGACGGGCAGCCGTTGCCCGGCATCCAGCAGTTTCACAAGCACGCCGGTGTCGCCCGGCGCACCGTCGTCACGCCCGAGCCAGCCAACCGGGTCGTCGCTCACCGCATCCCGCAACAGCGTGCCGTCGGCGAGCGACGAAGGGCCGAGATTCGGTTCGCCGAACCGGGCGACGGTGGCCCCGATCCACTCCTCTGGCGAGGACTTTCCGACCGGCGGAAGGCCGCGCCAGCCTGCCAGTGCCGGCCCTCCCGCGTACCAGTGCGGAACCACATTCGGAGGTAGTAGCTGCGGTTGCGCGGTCACTCGTTCGGCGCCTCCCGGTCTGCGTTACCCACGTCACTGCGCTATCGGCCTGTGCCGGACAGTACGCCACATTCGCGGCTATGTCACCGGTGTCAGAGGAATCGCCTTCTGCGCTCTGACATCGGTGACATACTGGCCGCTGACCGAGCGAGGAGGGACGACCGATGGCCACGATGCGCGACGTCGCCCACCGTGCGGGCGTCAGCGCAAAGACGGTCTCGCGGGTCATCAACAACGACCGCTACGTCTCCGCCGATGTGCGTGAACGGGTCGAGCGGGCAATCGACGAACTGCGGTATGTGCCCAATATGCTTGCGGTCACCTTCCGCACAGGACGCGACGCCGCGATCGGCATCGCGATGCCTGGTGTCGCGGATCCCTTCTTCGCCAGCATCATCGACGCCGTCGAACGCGAGGCGAGCAAACGCGATGTGGCCGTGATACTGACCAGCGTCGGCTGGGAGCCGTCACACGAGCAGCGCTCGCTGGAAGCGGTGTTGAAGCGTCAAGTGGCGGGGATGATCATCTGTCCGGTCGGCAAGGACATGTCGTACCTGCGGCCGTGGCAGGAGCGCACACCACTGGTGTTCGTCGACCGAGAACCAGGGCGACTGACCGCCGATGCGGTGGTGCAGGACGACCTCGGCGGCGGCCGGGAAGCAACCCGTCACCTCATCTCGCATGGACACGGCAGCATCGCTTTCTTCGGTGACGACACGTTCACCGGAGTGCTGCGCCTGCGCGGCTGGCAGCAGGCACTCGACGATGCGGGCCTGCCGCACGACCACGCCCACATCGGTGCGCACGATGTCCCAACGCTGACGGCCGCGCTGCGCGGGATGCTCGAGGCCCCCGAGCCCCCGAGCGCGGTGTTCTCCTCCAACGCCCGCTTCACCGTTGATCTGATCTCGGCGCTGCAGACGTTGCGCCGCAAGGACATCGGGCTGGTCGGGTTCGGCGACTTTCCGACGGCAGCCGCTCTCAAGCCCGCGATCACGGTGATCCATCAGGACGGTGACGCGATGGGACGGTTCGCGGCGGATCGGCTGTTCGCCCGACTCGACGACCCGGACCGGCGGCTGCGCAGGCGGACCGTCCTTCCGGTGTCGCTGGTGACACGCACGTCGTGCGCGATGCCAGGCGAGAGCGTACGGGCGGGACACGGCGAGAGCGACGCTACAGCGAGGTGACGATCGTCGGCCTGTGCGGCGGGCCGTTCTCGAGCAGGCCGAGCACCGCATCGATGTCGGCGTTGGCCGCCAGCAGGTCGGCCATCAGATCGAGTTGGGCATCCCGCCGCGCGGAGACGTCGACATCTGCGGCGACGGTGAACCCGTCCCGTCCGGCGGCCGCAGCGACGTCGGCGAGCCAGCGTCGACGTACGCCGTCGTTGTCGAGCAGTCCGTGCCAGTGCGTGCCGTACACCTCGGCGTCGCGGATTCCGACGCCGAGCCAGTCGTCTTCTGCGGATCGCGCCACCTGCCCGTGGTGAATCTCGTAGCCGTGCAGCGGGGTTTCGTGGCGGCGCAACGTCTTGTCCGGCGCGAACACGATGTCGGCGTCGAACAAGCCGAGGCCTTCTACCCCGCCCACCCCGGATTCGACGGTGTCATCGATGCGACGGCACAGCATCTGGAAGCCGCCGCAGATGCCGAGCAGTGGCCTGCCCGCACGGGTATGCGCGACGATGCCGTCGGCCAGGCCCCGATCGTGCAGCCATTCGAGGTCGGCGACGGTCGACTTGCTGCCAGGTATGACGACGACGTCGGCGTCGGACAGGTCGGCGGGATCGGTCACCCAGCGCACCAGCACGCCGGGTTCGCAGGCCAACGCCTCGACATCGGTGGAATTGGAGATGCGCGGCAGCCTGATCGCCGCGACCCGCAGCCACTCCTGCCCGACCGGCGGCTGCGGTTGACCGACGACTCGGTGGGCCTGCACCGACACCGAATCCTCTGTGTCGAGCCAGAAGCCGTCGTCGAACGGGATCACCCCGTAGGTGGGCCTTCCGGTCAGATCCTCCAGCTGGGCCAGGCCCGGAGCAAGCAGGGAGGGTTCGCCGCGGAACTTGTTGACCACGAATCCCGCGATCAGCGCCTGATCCTCCGGCGAGAGCACGGCGACCGTCCCGAAGAGATGGGCGAGCAGCCCGCCGCGGTCGATGTCACCGACCAGGACGACAGGCAGGTTCGCGGCACGCGCCAACCCCATGTTGGCGAGATCGGTTGCGCGCAGGTTGATCTCAGCGGGCGATCCGGCACCCTCGCAGATCACCGCGTCGAATTCACGCCGCAGTCCGGCCAATTCGTCGTTCACCACCCCGGCGAGGTGGTCGCGGTGGGAGAAGTAGTCGCCCGCGGCGACGGTCCCTTCGACGCGCCCCCGCACCACCAACTGTGACGTCCGGTCGCTTCCCGGCTTCAGCAGTACCGGGTTGAAGCGCACGCTTGGTGCAAGGCCCGCGGCGCGCGCCTGCATCGCCTGCGCCCTGCCGATCTCCCCGCCCTCGACCGTCACCGCCGAGTTGTTCGACATGTTCTGGGCCTTGAACGGCGCCACCGTGATGCCCTTACGGGCCAGCAGCCGGCACAGTCCGGCGACCACGATGGATTTTCCGGCGTCCGAACTCGTCCCAGCTACGAGTAACGCGCCACTCATCATTTCTCGCCGAGCTGGGCCCACGCGCAAGCTGGAGAACGCAAATGTCCCCTATTTCGCGGCGTGTCGGGTACTTTTGCGTCTGCTCGCGGGGGGAATCTCACAGCTGGGTCAGGATCTCGGCGCCGTCGTCGGTGACCACCAGCGTGTGCTCGAACTGCGCGGTCCACTTGCCGTCGGTGTTGACGACGGTCCAGTCGTCGTCCCAGATCTCGTAGTCGAGCGCGCCGAGGTTGATCATCGGCTCGATGGTGAACGTCATCCCCGGTTCGATGATGGTCTCCACGGCAGGCTGGTCGTAGTGCAGCACGACAAGGCCGTTGTGGAATGTGGTGCCGATTCCGTGGCCGGTGAAGTCGCGAACGACGTTGTAGCCGAAGCGGTTTGCGTAGGATTCGATGACCCGGCCGACGACCGAGAGCGCGCGCCCTGGCCGGACGGCCTTGATAGCGCGCATCGTCGCCTCGTGCGTGCGCTCGACGAGCAGCCGATGCTCCTCGGACACGTCGCCGGCAAGGAACGTGGCGTTGGTGTCGCCGTGCACGCCGTCGATGTAGGCGGTCACGTCGATGTTGACGATGTCGCCGTCCTCGACGACGGTCGAATCCGGGATGCCGTGGCAGATGACCTCGTTCAGCGACGTGCAGCAGGACTTCGGGTAGCCCTTGTAGCCGAGCGTCGACGGGTAGGCGCCGTTGTCGACCATGTACTCGTGGGCGATCCGGTCGAGCTCATCGGTTTTGACCCCCGGCGCGACGGCCTTACCGGCCTCGGCGAGGGCCGCCGCCGCGATCCGGCCCGCGACCCGCATCTTCTCGATCACCTCGGGTGTCTGCACCCACGCCTCGGTGCCCTCCTTCGCCGTCGCCTTTCCGACGTACTCGGGACGCTCGATCGACTTGGGCACCGGAAGGGTCGGCGAGACCACGCCGGGACGAAGGGCGGCGCGAACAGGCATGACGCCAGAATAGTCGGATAGCACGGCTACATTCGTCAGCCATGAGTATCGACAACGTCGACGAGGCGTTCGCGGCCCGGTTCGCGGAGCGGTTCGCCGACTCCTGGCGCACCCCCGACCTGGCCAAGCGCGAGGCGCTGTGGAGCGACGACATCGTGCTGACCCAGCCGATGATGGGCACCCTGCGAGGTAAGCAGGCCTGCCGCGAGGCCTTTCAGCGGCTGTTTGCGCTGGTGCCCGACCTGCACGCCGATGTGCACCGGGTCGCGCACGGCCCGACGGAGGTGTTCATCGAGTTCACGCTGAGCGGAACCTATGGCGGCAAGCCGATCGCGTGGGATGCCGTCGACCGCTTCACCTTCACCGGCGGGCTGATCGCCGAACGGGTTTCCTATTTCGACTCCACGCCGCTGATCGGCAAGCTGGTCGGCCGCCCGGCCGGATGGGAACGACTCGTCCGCATCGGGTCGCAGCTGTTCAAGCGCT
>CADEGF010000114.1 GCA_902826815.1 uncultured Mycobacteriaceae bacterium | reverse complement strand
CTTCAACCCCTTTGTTGCATACATAGATTCGAGCGTGTTACTACCCGTTGATAACTGCCGGGACCGGGAAGTCCCACACCCTGATCGGGCTGGGGATCGCTGCCATCCACGCCGGGCACAAGGTCCGCTACTTCACCGCCGCCGACCTCGTCGAAACGCTCTACCGCGGCCTGGCCGACAACACCGTCGGCAAGATCATCGAATCCCTACTGCGGGTCGACCTGATCATTCTCGACGAACTGGGCTTCGCCCCACTCGACGACACCGGAACACAACTGCTCTTCCGGTTGGTCTCCGGCGCCTACGAACGCCGATCCCTGGCCATCGGATCACACTGGCCCTTCCAAGAGTGGGGCCGATTCCTGCCCGAGCAGACCACCGCGGTCAGCATCCTCGACCGGCTCCTGCACCACGCGACCGTCGTCATCACCGACGGCCAGTCCTACCGCATGAAGGACGCCCAACACCGAAAGGAGCACCCCCAACCAACCTAAGAATCACCGCGCGGGGTGGGTACTTTCATCTGGCCACCAGCGGGTACTTCTAGTTGGCCATTGACACTCCTTCGACCCCGAACTTCGGGTCGACGTCCCGTCAGCAATCACCCAATATCCGCGCGACATAGAGAAGTATCCGCGCGCCTGGGCACAGGAACGGTTCCGACAGATCGTCCGATGGAGGTCGCCCGAAACCGGGGGACATTTTCCCGTCGATGGAGGTTCCCGAATATTTCGTCAAGGATCTACAAGAAGGGCTCGCCGCTGTGCTGGCCGCCAATCGGTGAACGCGGTTGAGTGCCGGGACCCGCAGTTAGTGGTCACCGTCGTAAGTTCGTCGGGGGTATGCGGCGAGGACGGCAAAGGCGACCGTGACCACTCAGTCCGTTTCGGGTCGCCGCGACCGTCCTAGGCTCGAAATTGCATTCATGGTCGTTGCAGCGACCGAATCACAACCCTCGGTGCAATCTCGGCGATAGCAACACCGGTCCCAGCGGGTGACCTACCCACCGGATTCATGGGCTGCTCACCCGAAGACGCCCTCGACCCCGCAGATCCAACCGCCTGGAGTTGAAGCCTCGACGAATTTGCGACCGGGACCCGCAGTTAGTTCGAGGATCTTGAGGCTGGCGTCTCGACATGGTTGGCGTTTCCGCAGCCGTCCACCTCGGAATAAGCACCGTCGATGCGCTGCGGGCCCAGCTGTCCATTGGACAACCACACACCCCAGACCTGGTTGCCCCAGGGCAAGCGCCGCGGCATCGAGGTCATCTCCTCGTCACGTCCAGATCGAGCACAGATGTACCTACTGCTCAGGTCGTCCAGCCCATCGCCCACAATTCGTGGTCGGACGGTTCGCCGCCGGCGGCGGCGAATTCACGCAAAACGGAGACGAGTTCGGCGCGCCGCTGCTTGGTCAGCCGCGCAAGGATGGGCGTGATCGCCGCCCGCCGATGCTGCATGACGGTGCGCACAACCCGCTCACCACTGGGGGTGAGCGTCAAGATCAACTGGCGCCGGTTGGCGGGATCGTCGACGCGACAAATCAGACCGTCCGCCACCAGACGGTCACATAACCGGCTCGCCCTGGTCACGTGCAGGTTGGCCGCGGCGGCAAGTTCGCCCAGTGACACCGACCCGCGCCTGGAAATGACCACCAGCGCGCGCACCTGCGCTACATCGGCGACACCTTCGACGGCGGCGATGGATTGCGCACTGACCTTCACCAGGATCCGGCATGCCGCGAGCACGGCGTCCGCTTCGTCGTCATCCGGAGGGCGGCGACGCGGCGACGGGTGATCATTCGGCATCCATCGAGTCTCCACCGAACTATTGCTACCCGCAATTCTTGCGGAGCGCAACTATTGCGCGTAGACCGGAGTAGAGGCGTTTGGCGAGGGAGAACACGCCGATGACCGAAACGACACCGGGTTCTGGGTCTCCGCGCGATAGCACGCCGCTGTTGGAGATGAATGGATGGAGGTCGCTATGAATGTCGCTGACATGGTGGCGCCGCTGGTTCGCGCGACGCTGGGTGAGCAAGTTCCGATCAAGATCGGATGCTGGGACGGTAGCCGCGCGGGACCTTCGACCGCGCCCTGGCAGCTGAACATCGTCAATCGGCGAGGTCTGCGGCGATTGCTGTGGGCGCCGAACGAACTCGGTTTCGCTCGGGCCTATGTGTCCGGCGATATCGACATTCAGGGCGACGTACTCGCCGGCCTGCACGCGTTGGAGGAGGTGTCGGACCCAAACAACGGTCCCGGGGTACGACTCAAAGCCGACGCCAGGACGGCCCTGGCGATGGCGGCGCTGCGGCTTGGGGGGATCGGCCTGCCGCCGAAGCCACCGGCAGAGGAGGCGAAACTGGCCCGCGGGCACCGGCACGACAAGCGTCGTGACGCCGCCGCGATCAGCCACCATTACGACGTCGGCAACGACTTCTACCGAATCGTGCTCGGTGAGTCGATGACCTACTCGTGCGCGTATTGGGTGCAACCGGGCGAGGATCTTGCCGCGGCCCAGTACGCCAAATGCGATCTGGTGACGAGCAAGCTCGGCCTCACCGCGGGGATGCGGGTACTCGACGTCGGTTGCGGATGGGGGACCCTCGCGCTGCACGCGGCGCGCAAGTACGGTGTGCAGGTCGTCGGCGTCACCCTTTCGCGCGAGCAGGCGGACTATGCCGCCAAGCGCATGGTCGATGAGGGTGTGGGCGACTTGGTGGAAATCCGGGTCCAGGACTACCGCGATGTCGACGACGGACCGTACGACGCGATCTCCAGTATCGGTATGGCCGAGCACGTCGGCGCCGCGATGCTGGCGACCTACGCTGCCGATCTGTTCGCGCTGCTACGTCCGCAGGGCCGGTTGCTCAACCACGCGATCTCGCGGCGACCAGGCAAACCCGCCGCGTTCTCCAAAAGGTCCTTCATCGATCGCTATGTCTTCCCCGATGGAGAACTCGAACCGCTCGCGACGATGATCGAAGCGCTCGAAGGGGTCGGCTTCGAGGTCCGCGACGTCGAGTCGTTGCGCGAACACTACGCGCGGACGCTCCTGGCCTGGGTGGCGAACCTGGAGGCGAATTGGGACGAGGCGGTGGCATGCAGCAGCGCTGGCCGGGCCCGGGTGTGGCGGCTGTACATGGCAGGCTCCGCGCTCGGGTTTGCGGCAAACCGGCTCGGCGTCAATCAGGTGCTGGCCGTGAAATGCGGCAAACGGGGTCACAGCGGCATGCCCGGCACGCGCGCCGAACTACTGCGATCATCGGCAGCGCAAATATGATCTGCCCGGTGGCTGCTGACCGTGATGCAGCACGATGCGAGGACCTCCAGCCTGCGGCCGCCGAGGAAGGAGCTCGCGAAAGACTCCACGATCACGCTCGGCACAAGGACCGACTGTGAGCACCGCATTCGTGCTGTCCGGCGGAGCGAGTCTCGGATCAATTCAGGTCGGGATGCTGCAGGCGCTGACCGCCCACGGGGTCCGCCCCGACATGATCATCGGAACCTCGGCCGGGGCGGTCAATGGCGCGTGGCTGGCCGGCGGTGATACCGAATCCGATCTGGCGCAGCTCGCCGACATCTGGCGGAGGATCAGACGCAACGATGTGTTCCCCACCGACCCGATCACCGGCCTGCTGGGTCTGGCGGGTCGGGGCAATCATCTGGTGCCCGACCGGGGACTCCGACGGCTGCTACGAAAGAACCTGCGTTTCGAACGCCTCGAGGATGCGCCGATACCGCTACACGTAGTGGCCACCGACGTCGTGTCCGGTGTCGATGTGCGACTCTCGCAGGGGAACGCAGTTGATGCAATCGTTGCGAGCGCGGCGATCCCGGGCGTATTCCCGCCGGTGTCGATCGGGGGCCGGTTGCTGATGGATGGGGGGGTGGTCGAGAACACCCCCATCGGCCATGCCGTGACGCTCGGTGCGACGACTGTGTGGGTGCTCCCGTCAGGCGGAGCATGCGGCATCGAGAAGGCCCCGGACAGTGCGCTCGGACTTGCCCTGCATGCGATCATGCTGGCGATCAGTCAGCGGATCGCGTTCGACATCGAGCGGTACGAGACTCGGGCGGAATTGAGAGTGGTTCCACCACTGTGTCCCTTGAGTATCAGCCCCGCGGACTTCAGTCACAGCGCAGAGCTCATCGAGCGTGCGCGGACACAGACCGACGCGTGGCTCGAGACAGCGACGCCGACCGCGGGGCAGTCGCGGTTGCTGACGGTGCACTCGCACAGCCCCAATCGGCCCTGGTAGTCCCGCGGCGTGGGCGGACATCCGGCACCTGCCGCCGGTTCGACTGAGACTCTCGGTAGTCACTCGGGCGACCGTCAGTTCTGTTGCGGCATCCGCCAATTGCACCGAGACCAGAAAGGGCCGGGGGATCAACTCCATTGTGGCGCATAGTTACAACGGCGAGATTTACCGGTAAAGCCGCATATTCGATTCCGGCGTATTCGCACCACCAGCCGGGTTCGAGCCGAACACGGTAGAGGGCTACTAGCACTGACCGGAACCGGTTGCAGCGGCGTCGGGCAACCTCGTTGACACACGTCAGACAACAGGCCTCATGATCGGCGGGCGTTTGCTGATGAAAGTATGGTGGGCGTAGTGAACGCGCGTCCGTCGGCGAGTACTGGTGGCCGTATAGGTGCAGACTTACGTCAAGGCACGGCGGGCCTCGCTTGGCACACTCGTCGGACTGGACTGGATGGCGGGCGCCGTAGACTTGCTGGCGATGACCGTTACGAAACGCAGATCGTCGTCATGGCATCTGAATTCGGATGCCGTTTCTTGGTTGCGTCTTGATGGTCGCTTCGCGCTCGACACACATTGCGTCCGAGTCGCACCGACTCTTCTCGTGCGTTCGGCTTCAATACGAACTGGCGGATGCCGGTCAGACCTACCGCGTCAATGTAACTGTCACCAGTGTGGACGCCCGCAACGTCAAATTCGACATCAAGGTCGACGACCAACCAAAGCCCCGATATGACCCTGTCTCCACCACCACGCGCCGAGGTCTACTTGGTGGAGAACCGCTTCAACCCGATCTCAACGCGAGCCGCGCTCGAACTCACCGATGACAGTTTGCGCTGCACAGTCAAGGAGTACTCGAAGTGGGTCGAGAAGGCCTTGGCGATTTCAGATCTCAGGTCTCGGCTTCAAGCAGGCGAGGCGATTGCGGCATTTGATTTCCGGCGTGATCAGCTGAAGATCAAGTGGCTCAAGCAATTTCTGAAAGCGGGGTTTTCCGTTAGTGAAGGCAGCTCGCGCCGTTGGTTGGTGTCCCTCGTTTATCCCACTGGAATCATGGCATTGGTGGAGGTGGTGGACGGCTGGGACGTCCACGACGAATGGCGGCGGGCTCTGCCTCCGACCTGAACCGCGGGCTCCGAAACCAACCACGAACCCGCAGCACCGCGTCTGGCATTCCTCGGCCGTGCGCGATAGGCGAGAACTGTTGGGCCGCCGGGTTATACGGCGTACTTTGCTGGTAGTCCTGCATACTCAATTCCGCCGCATTCATCGTCACGCTACGGCGGTTAGTTGTTGCCGGTGAATCACCAGCAGAAGGCTTCTGAGGGAGACCCTGCTGGGGCGACTCATGGTTGCGGCCCGTTTGCTGGCCGTCCAGAATCCGACCCCAAATGACGATCGTTCGCGAAGCCTTCACATGTGCGGGGTCACGTGGTACTACGCTATGTAGTAGCACCCGCGAGGCGGTGAAGGCTCCGGCCGTACACAGGATTTCGTCGTTCCTTACCGCAGACCGCTAGCCGAGTGCGCTTTGCGGGAGCCGAACGCAGCAGTCGGCCGACCTGGATGGAGGGAGCGGTGGAAAGCGGTGAAGTCATCGCTGATGGAATCATCGCCGCCGCCGACTAATCGCAACTGCGCGACTCGGGCCAGGTTCATCGCGCGTTGGCACTTCGACTCGTCCAGGTGAATCGATCGTGAGCTTGCCTCGACGCAATCGACACAGGGGAGCGGGAACGTGAGCAACGAGTTCCTTCAACGCGGCCGGTCGTTGCGAATGGACGACAACGCACCGAACGGGTTAGCTGTCGGCCCACGCAGACATGTCTCACCGGTGATACGATTGCTGCATGACCGAGGTAGTGACCGTCCGCGACCTGCGCAACCACGGCGGGGAAGTGCTGCGCAGAGTGGAGCGCGGTGAACGGATCGTGGTGACGCGTGACGGTGCGGCGGTGGCTGAGCTGACCCCGCTGCCGCGTCGTAGTGTCAGTCCAACTGAACTGATTCGTCGTCGCCGAAACCTGCCGCGCGTGGACTTGGAAACATTGCGTTCGGATGTGGACAGTGTGATGGATCCAGCGCTGTGACAGGATCAGTCGATCAGTCAAGAGGCATGCTCGACACGTCCGCTGTGATTCTGCTCGGGCGCCTGGCGGATCCGGACCAGCTGCCAAACGAGTCCGTGATCAGTGCGATCACCCTCGCTGAGCTGTCTGTGGGGCCGCACGTCGCGCGGACGGATGCGGAACGTAGCGCGCGTCAGCAGCACCTGCAGCAGGCAGAGGCGGATTTCGAGGTCCTTCCGTTCGGCGCAGAGAGTGCTCGGGCATTTGGGGGTGTCGCTGCCGCGTTGCGCACTTCGGGCCGCAAACCGGCCGCGCGGGCCTATGACGCGCTCATTGCGGCCAGTGCCGTCGCACACGGCGTGCCGTTGTACACGTGCAACCCGGATGATTTCTCCGGGATACCTCAGCTGGACCTGCGTGTGGTTACTCGCCCGGACCACTAGAGACTCGATGCCGCCGACCGGCGCAGTTGAAAGGCGTTGGGCAACAGCGCAATAGCGCGTCCGTTACTGGTAACCCGCCATATTCGAATCCGCCGTATTCTCGCCCATACTGTCCCCGTCTAACCCTGACTGAGATAGAGGGGGGTGACGGCGATCTGGCAATACGAGCGGCCCGCGTCCCAGCGAGTATGCGGACCGCTCGTTGCTGGCGGCGGAACAATTCCGCTTATATGAGGATGCCGTTCTTGCTTTCCACGCACGCGAGTTCGAGTTCTGCCCGCCGGACACACGGTGCACGGCTGGCCCTCGCGCCCTGGCTCATGTGGCAGCATCCGCCGAGTCGCGCGTGGTTGGCTAGGGCTGCTCAGCGGCTACGTAGCGCTCTGACGTCATCCGCCGAACATGCTACAGTTGCTACATGAGGTCGGACTTTGATATCGCCGAGGTGGGCGATGGACTAGAGATCCGCGGCGTCACGCGAGGAGAGCTCACCACGGCGCTTCAGCTCCTCAGTCTCATCGGAGATACCGAGGGCGCAACCGGGGCAATCGGCCTGCGGCAACTGCGCAACGCGATTGTGCATGACTCGCAGGGCGGTGCCTACTTCCGGGAATTCCTTGAGCTGTTCAATGCGATCCGTACGCTGCAGGCCGAGCATGTTGAAGCCTCCCGCGAAGAGCTTCTCCGAGCGCTGATGGGCCATGGCGTTAGCTTGACGCCCGCCGCGACCCTCCAGCAGTCGAAGCGTTTGGCTACCCACCGCAACGGGCTGCTCGCGACACCTTTTCACACCTATACGTCGCTGAGTGAACAGCGCGATTCGTCGGAGTCCAACACCAGAACGTGGGTGGCTCGACGCCGCCAAGCGCACAAACTGTTCACCGTCGACCATGCTGGCAGGACCTTGATACCGGCGTTTCAATTCGACGAGCACGGCGAGCTGCGCACCGAGTTGGCCCCGCTCCTCGCAGCGCTTGCCAAGAGGGGACTGCGGGACTGGTCCTTATGGACATGGTTGACCAGCCCGACGAGTTTCCTCTCCGGCGAGGTACCAGAGCGCATCGCAACAACTGATCCAGCGCGTGCACTGCGCGCAGCTCAGCGCTTCGCCGCGGGTGCGGCCGCCTAGAACGCCGGCTCGACGTGACAGCTACGCCTCCGCCGCAGGATCTGGTATGCCCTCATCCGGCCGGCTGTGGTGTAGTCGCGATGTTGCCCACCTTGAACACAGTGCCCCTCGACAAGGGTCGGCTGCTCTACCGCGTGTACGACGGTAAGTGGGGCTATGACGAATTCAATGCAGGCTGGGGCGACACCCGATTCGCCCCGATCGACGACCCCATCACCGACAAGCGGTTGTCAAACATGTATCTGGGCGAATCTCCTACCGGGGTGCTGCTTGAGTCGGTCTTCCACGACGTGCACCAGCTGGGCAGCATGATCGCGTACGACGCGCATCTGCACGAGAAGCTGTTGGCGCACATTGAGGTGCCAGCGGATGCCACGCTGGGTGACCTTCGCGATCCGGAGCTGTCGCGGCTGAAGCTCGAGCGCAGCCAATTGATCTCGAGTCCGGCGGAGCACTACCCGTGCACCCGGCGCCTGGCCATCGCAGCGCTTGCACAGAAACATGATCCGCAGCTTCAGGGACTGATCTGGCATTCCCGTCAAGCCGAGTTGATCAAGAAGCCGCCTGAAGAAGTGATCATCCTATTCGGGGAAAGGTACCCGTCGAGCCGGGGTTCCTGGCAGCGGTCTGGACCTGGCTCGCAGAACCTCTACGAAGGGCCAGGGCGACTACTCGTCGACGAGATCGCCGAAGAATTGCGTGCGTTGATCGAGACGGATAAGGCGTAAGCGCGGTCGTGGCGAGTGGCTACGAGAGGTAGCGGTCGTTGTCCATGAAGGCGACGGTAGGCGACAAATTCGCTAACGGGCACGTGCCATTGCGAAAACCGTCAGATGCACGTGCCGTCTAATACGGCGCACTTTAGTTGACATAATGTGGCTTATCGGCATTTAGGTGAGCTGGGCAAAGTCTGGTGGCGGTCGATCGAGCCCGGATTGTGTGGGGC
>CADEGF010000113.1 GCA_902826815.1 uncultured Mycobacteriaceae bacterium | reverse complement strand
CTCGCACTTTGTCGCCCTGTGCGCAGTTTCAACGCGAGAGAAGCGCACTTGCGCGCTTCTGGCACCCTGGTGGGGTGACAGTGGAAGCCATCCGCTCGGGTATCGACCTGAGCCACGTCGACGACAAAGCCCGCCCCCAGGACGACCTGTTCGGCCACGTGAACGGCCGCTGGCTGACCGACTATGCGATCCCGGCCGACCGCGCCACCGACGGCGCGTTCCGGTCGCTGTATGACCGCGCAGAGGAGCAGATCCGCGATCTGATCGACCAGGCCGCCGCCGCGAACGCCGAGAAGAACACCGATCAGCAGCGCATCGGCGATCTGTTCGCGAGCTTCTCCGACGAGGCCACGGTCGAGCGGATCGGCGTGGCGCCGCTGCTCGCCGAGTTGGCGACGATCGACGACGCGGCCGATGCCGATGCGCTCGCCGTGGTGATCGGCGGGCTGCAGCGCGCCGGGGTCGGCGGCGGGACGGGCGCATACATCGACACCGACTCCAAGGACTCCACCCGCTACCTGCTGCACCTGAGCCAGTCGGGGATCGGGCTGCCCGACGAGTCGTACTACCGCGACGAGCAGCACGCCGAGATCCTGGCCGCCTACCCGCGCCACATCGCCAAGATGTTCGCCTTGGTCTACGGCGAGGAGTCCCAGCCAGGGGAGTGGGAGGCCACCGCGGAGCGCGTCGTCGCGCTGGAGGCCAAGCTCGCCGCCGCGCACTGGGATGTGGTGAAGCGGCGCGACGCGGATCTCACCTACAACCTTCGCAAGTTCGCCGACCTGCCCGCTGAGGCGCCCGGCTTCGACTGGGCAGGCTGGGTCACGGCAATGGGAACTGATCTTTCTGGGGCCGCAAGCAGCCCAGCCGAACTCGTCGTGCGCCAACCGGACTACCTGACGGCGTTCGCGGCCCTGTGGGCCGGTGAGGACCTGGAGGACTGGAAGCGATGGGCCCGCTGGCGGCTCATTCACAGCCGCGCCTCTCTGCTCACCGACGCTGTCGTCGCCGAGGACTTCGAGTTCTACGGCCGTACCCTCAGCGGCACCGAGGCCATCCGGGAACGGTGGAAGCGCGGTGTCTCGGTGGTGGAGAACCTGATGGGCGACGCGCTGGGCAAGCTCTATGTCGAGCGGTACTTTCCGCCGGATGCCAAGGCGCGCATGGACGAACTGGTCGCGAATCTGCGCGAGGCCTACCGGGTCAGCATCAACCAACTGGAATGGATGACGCCGGAGACCAGGCAGCGCGCACTGGCCAAGCTGGACAAGTTCACCCCGAAGATCGGGTACCCGGCGAAGTGGCGCGACTACTCGACCCTGGTCATCGAACGCGACGATCTGTACGGCAACTACCGTCGCGGGGCCGTCGTCAGCTCCGAACGTGAAATCGCCAAGCTTGGCGGTCCGGTCGACCGCGACGAATGGTTCATGACGCCGCAGACGGTGAACGCATACTACAACCCCGGCATGAACGAAATCGTCTTCCCTGCAGCAATTCTGCAGCCGCCGTTCTTCGACGCCGATGCCGACGACGCCGCCAACTACGGTGGCATCGGTGCGGTGATCGGCCACGAAATCGGGCACGGATTCGACGATCAGGGCGCCAAGTACGACGGCGACGGCAATCTCGTCGATTGGTGGACCGACGACGACCGCACCGAGTTCGGTGCGCGCACAAAGAAACTCATCGAGCAGTACGACGAGTTCGTGCCTCGGGCGCTCGCCGACGGTCACCATGTGAACGGCGCGTTCACGGTCGGCGAGAACATCGGCGATCTCGGTGGCCTGTCGATCGCACTGCTGGCCTATCAACTGTCTCTGGACGGCAAGCCTGCTCCTGCGATCGACGGGCTGACAGGCGTGCAGCGGATGTTCTTCGGCTGGGCGCAGGTGTGGCGCACGAAATCCCGTGATGCGGAGGCGATCCGGCGGCTGGCCGTCGACCCGCACTCTCCGCCGGAGTTCCGCTGCAATGGTGTGATCCGCAATATGGACGCGTTCTACGAAGCGTTCGAGGTCGACGAGTCAGACGCGCTGTACCTGGACCCGCAACGGCGGGTCAGGATCTGGAACTGATCTGCGGCTCGCCCTCGCTCGCCTTGTAGAACGGGCGGGTGACGAGCACGTAGATCCCGAACACCGCCAACGGCGCAAGCAGCGGTAACCACGGCAGCTCGAACGGGAAAGACGCCGCGAGCACGCCGACGAAGGTGAAGCCAAGGGCGGCAAGCATTGCCGGCGCGGATGCGCCGATCAGCCTCATCGGTCCGCCTTCGGTGTAGCGCAGCACGAGGTAGCACGCCGCGCAGAGACCGGCCAGCGCCGCGAGCATCGGTGGCGCATCCGCGACGACGATCGCCGACGCCGCCAGCAGCACCGCCACCGTCGCCGCGGGCCGAAACGCGATGGCGGCCAGCACGATGGCCGCGGCGACCATGGCGAGAACGACTGCAGGCCCGGCGGTCTGGAATCCCGCCGCCGCGGCCATCACCAGCCCGAAAGCCGTCGACAGCAGATGGGCCCTGCGCAGGAGACTCGTCATCGCCGCCCCCGCACCGACCGCCGACGCTCGGGTATCAGCTGCATCGACTGGTCGACGGTGTTCTCCGACGACCAGGACACGATGTCGACCCCGATGGTGCCCATATCGCGATACATGAACGACCTCTGCATCGCCCACATGCGGGCGAACAGCGGGTCGTCAGCGTTCGAAAACGGTGCGCCCTCGAGTACATCGACCGCGACCACGGTGTGTCCCCGCCTGCGCAGGTCGATCAGCGACAGCGCGAACTCGGTGTCGAGCATGGTGGAGAAGGCGACGACGATCGCACCCGGCGGCATGGCCGCGCGCGGCGCCAATGTACCTGTCGTGGTTTCGAATTCATCGCCCGCTCCGAGCAGCGTGTCGAGCACCCGGTAGAACTGCCGCCGGCCGATGTCGGCGCCGAGCCACCGGGGGCGACCGCCGCCGAGCGTGACGACACCTGCGCGGTCACCGCTGCGCAGTGCGCTCTGCACCACCTGGACGGCGCCGCGCAGCGCACGCTCGGTCGCTTCCGTCGCCGGGCCGGGTGGCTGCGCGTACGTGTCGATCAGCACCACCACGTCGGCGGCCCGGTCGGTCAGCCGCTGGGTGATGTGCAGACTTCCGCGGCGCGCGCTCACCGGCCAGTTGACCGTCCGCAGTTGGTCACCGGGTACGTACGGCCGGATGTCGGCGTATTCGACACCCGGCCCGATGTGGCGGGTCAGGTGGGTGCCGAGCCGGTCGAGCAGCTCCGTCTTGGGGATGGCCGTCGATTGCGGTGGCGCAACAGGAAACACGAAGACGTCGCACGCATCGACGGTCGCGGCGCCCGAGAGCAGCCCGCCGGGCGCGACGACATCGACCGCCGCGCGGATCGGATAGCGGCCCCAGCGGTCGGCAGCGACGGTGACCGTCTGCCTGCCTTCGCTCGTAGCCGTGACGTCGAGCGCCATACCGTCCACACCGCTCAGCGCGAGTGCGACGGCGACGTCACCCGGTTCCGCGGTCGCCCACACGGTGACCTGTGCCTGCTCGCCTTCGAAGCACCTCTGCAGCCCAGGCTCGGCGTGCACGTAGACTTTGGGCACGGTTCGCTGCCAGCCGATCGAACACATCACACCAAGTAGCGGCGCGACGAAAGCGATCAGCTGCCACCGTGACCCGATCAACGCCGCGACGAGTACAACGCCTGCGCAGGTGGCGACGGCCCGCGTCAAATGCGATGCACGCCACCGCAGCTCGGCAGTGATCATTCGCGGGCCCGCGGCACCGGCAGCCGCCGCAACAGCTCCTCCACGATGTCGGCGCCGTGCACGCGACGCACCCACATCTCGGGCTTCAGGCTGATCCGGTGCGCCATGGTGGGAACCGCGAGCGATTTCACGTCCTCGGGTATCACGTAGTCGCGCCCGAGAAGCAGCGCACGCGCGCGAGCATGCTGAACCAGATCGAGTTCGGCACGCGGGCTGGCGCCGACGGCTACCTGCGGGTGATGACGGGTGGCGTTGGCCAGCGATACCACGTAGGCGAGCACGTCGTCGTGCACCGTCACCTGCTCCACCGACTCCCGCATCGCGACCACATCATGGGCGTCCACAACCTGATTCACGATCGGCTGCGCCGAGCCGCGTTCGAGCCGTCGGCGCAGCATCGACGCCTCCTCGTCCTCGGACAGGTAGCGCAGTTCGAGCCTGATCGCGAAGCGGTCCAACTGCGCCTCGGGCAGCGGGTAGGTGCCCTCGTACTCGATCGGGTTGTCGGTGGCGAGCACGATGAACGGGTCCGGCAGCCGATGGGTGACGCCGTCGATACTCACCTGGCCTTCGGCCATCGCCTCGAGCAGCGCGGCCTGGGTCTTGGGCGGCGTGCGGTTGATCTCGTCGGCGAGAAGCAGATTGGTGAAGATCGGCCCGGAGCGGAATTCGAAACGGCCCGACTGCATGTCGTAGACCGTCGAGCCGAGAAGGTCGGCGGGAAGCAGGTCGGGAGTGAACTGCACACGGGTGAACTCGAGACCGAGCGCGGCCGCGAACGACCGCGCGATCAACGTCTTGCCAAGGCCCGGAAGGTCCTCTATCAACACGTGTCCCCGCGCGAGCACCGACGTCAGGATCAACGTCAGCGCCCACCGCTTGCCCACCACGACCCGCTGGATCTCGTCGAGCACCGCCTCACAGTTGGCGGTGGTGGTCGCCGCAGGCAGTGACATACCGGTCATAGGAGTTCCAACCTTCGAAGGATTTCGTCGAGCGCCGCCCGGCCGGGGCCAGGGACATGCTGATTGGTGCGCGCGACGTTTTCGGGATCCACCCACGCCCACAGTTCGTCGCCGAACAGCATCCGGCCGGTGGCGCGGAAACCGTCTCGGTTCTTGTTCTGCTTCTGGCCGGTGGCGATGCCGAACTGCCGCGCGAGCATCGGTCGCAGATGCCGATCCCAGTCCGACCGGGTCGAATCCGACCAGGAGATCAGCGTTTCGGTGCGAGACAGCCAGCGGCGCAACGATTCCTCGGCGTCGTTCGGCCTCGGTTCCGGCACTGCGCCGACGGTTCCGCGCGCGAGATACCAGCGCAGGGCCAGCAGACACAAGGCAACGGCCACCCCGGCGATGACCAGCGCAAACCGCCGGTCGGGGGACAGCATCGCGAGTACCTGAACCCCGATCACCAGGCACAGGCCCGCGGCAACCAGCTTCTTGGCGGTCATGCGACGCTCCGCAGCTCGGCGAGGACCAGCTGCAGCGCCCGGATCGCGGCCTCGCGGTGTTGCTCGGTCATCACGTGCCGGCTGAACCGCGCCTCCTCGAAAAGCTCGACGAGTTCGGTTGCGCTGTCGGCGCGTAACGCGTGATGTTCCACCGCGCGGGCCAACACCTCCGTCGGAGTATCCGATTCTCGGGGCACGACATCCGGCGAGTTTTCCAGCTGGTGCTCCATCGCGGCATAGCAGGCGATGATCGCCTCACGCGGTTCGCGACTCAGATCGCCCGCCTCGGCCAGCCCGACCTCGGCCGCTCGTGCGAGCGGATCCGGTGCGGATACCGTTGTCGCAGTTCGATATTCACCCGCGGGTGTAGCCACGGCGTGGGCATGCCGCCGCTGCCTGCGGCCCATGATCGCCGCGCCGACGAACACCACCATCATGAGCAGCACTGTCGACCCAGCCAGTAGCGAGAATACGTTCGACGACGGCTCCGGGTCGTCGGGCCGCTCGGCGGGAGGCACAGACGTACCCGGCGGCGGGGCGCCTGCATCTTGCGGTGGCGCATCGAGGCCAAACTGCGCGTTCATCCTCGGCAGCAGCGCGACCAGAGCCAACCACGCGATCACCACGGCGACCGCGATGAGGACCATGCGCCATGTCAGCGGACGCCTGTCACCGCCCCGCTCCCGCGGGAGTTCACCGGCACCGGGTGAGACGGAACGGTTCCGCGACTGCGTGACGACCGCGATCACGATAATCGCCATCGATACCGCGAGCATTGCGATGACCGCGACCAGGCTGCCGAGGCTGTCGGTCGGACGGTCGCGCGGTGGGGTCTCCGCACCGGGCAGGTATCCGTGCAGTGCGGCGGCGGCCACGATCAAGAGCACGATCACGGCGACGACGCGCGGCCGATGGGCCATAACCCATCCTGATCGCGGTCAGGTCAGGGCCGCAACGGTATGGCCTAGATCAGTGACCGGACTAGATCTGCCAATCCTGGGCGCCGTCGTTCTGGTTGTAGGTGCCGACCGAGTTCTTGATGACGATCGGGTCGCCACTGCCGAAGTTGTCGTAGAACCACTGCGCGTTGGCCGGGCTGAGGTTGATGCAGCCGTGGCTGACGTTGCGCTTGCCCTGATCACCGGTCGACCACGGCGCGCTGTGCACGAAGATGCCGCTGTTGTCGATCCGGACGGCGTCCTGGACCTTCAGCTTGTAGCCCTCTGCCGAGGTGTTCGGCACCCCGTACGTCGCGGAGTCCATCACGATATCGGCGAACTTCTCCAGCACGTAGTAGGTGCCGTTCTTGGTCTCGTGCTTGCCGTCGGGCTTGCCCATCGAGACCGGGAACGTCTTCTCCACCTTGCCGTTGCGGCTGATAACCATCTGGTGCGTCTTGTCGTCGATGGTGGCGACGAGCGACTCACCGGTGCGGAAGCTCGACTTGGTACCGCCTGCGTCGATGAGGACGGTGGTGTCCTTGGGCCAGAAGTCGATTGGGCGCCAGCGCACCTGGGTGTCGCTCATCCAGTAGAACTTGCCCGGTACGGCCGGGGTCGACGAGATGTGGATCGCCTGCTCGGCCATCGGGCGGTCGACGATCGGCCGCTGGAAGTTGATGATGATCGGCTTGGCGACGCCGACCATCGACCCGTTGACCGGGTTGAACGACGGCGGAAGGAACACCGGTTCGCCGGTGTACGGCGTCGGGTTCTGACCCGCCGGGGTGCCTTCGGGAATGGTCGTCGGCTGATTGGCGAACGGGTCGGCGGGCGGCGCAGGTGGTGCGGCCGGATCGGCAGGCGGTGCCAGCGGGTCGACGGGAGGCGCAGGCGGCGGAACGGCCAGCGGATCGGCCGGGGGCGGCGGCGCGAACGGGTCGGCAGCAGCGGGCGGGGCGGGTGCGATCGCAGCGGCCGGGTCGACCGGCGCTTCGGCGGCCGGCGCGGGGCCGGGCGGCGGCCCGAACGGGTCGGGACCAGGCTCGGGATCCGCGAACGCCAACGGGCTGCCGAACGCCGTTCCACCGATCAGGCCAACCGCGATCGTCGCGGTGACAAGCTTCCGCATCATGCTCTGCGGCATGCGTACACCTCCAGTCAAAGCTCCGTCCAGTCTCGCACAGCGCGGAGACCGGCTAACGCCGATGAGGGGGTTCCCGACCCGGACAGCTGTCCAGTAAATGGCGCTGAGCTGCCTTGTTCATCGGCAGAGGGTGTCGAACGTTACTTCCTGCTGGTTACCTGGACAAAGGCGAACAAGCCACGCGTTGCTGTCACACCTGCCAGTGCGATGGCCATCAGCGCGGCCGACGCCGAGATCATCGTCGCGAGGCCGGCTTGCTCGTAGAACAGGCCGCCGAGCAGCGAGCCGGCCATGATGCCGATCTGGAACGCCGTGACGTAGACACCCGACGCGCCGTCGGGGTCATCGGGTGCGGTGCGCATCGCGGCCGCTTGCAGGACGGGTGCCAGAGCCGTGGACGCCGCACCCCAGACGATGATGGCCGCGGCACCGACACCGATCGTCATGACGTCTGGGTGACCGTCGCCCGCCAGCACGGCCAGCGCCGCGAAGGCGGCGGTGAGCGCGGCGAGGCAGGCCATCACCGACGCCTTCGGATGCCGATCCGACGGCCTGCCCGTCATCGCCATCCCCAGCAGTCCCGCGATCCCGAAACCGGCGAGCAGCCACGCCAGATGCGGACCGCCGACGCCGACGACGTCGCGGATGATCACCACGATGAACGTGTAGGAGATGAAGTGGCCGGTGACACCGATGAGCGTCAGGGCGCTGAGCGTCATCAGCCTGCCGTCGCGGTGGTGGCGCTCGTGGCTGCGCACGGTGTCGATCTCGGCGACCGACATCGCCATCCGCGGTAGCGTCAGCCACGCCGCCGCGGTGACCGCTGCCGCGGCGACCGCGACCACCACGACAGCTTGGCGCCAGCCCCACATCTCGCTCATCGCCGCGGTCAGCGGGTTGCCGACCACGAGCGCGAGCGTCGTGCCCGCGTATATCGCGGTGGTCGCGCGGCCGGCGTGGCTCGCAGGTACCAGCCGCGCGCCGATCGGCGCGATCACCGACCACATCAATCCGTGCGTCAGCGCGCACAGCACCCGACCACCCGCCAGCACCGCGAAGTTGGGTGCCAGCGCCGAGATGAGTTGCGAGGCGGTCAGACAGACCAGCGTGACCATCAACGTGCGGCGTCGCGGCCAGTGCGCGGTGAGCCGCAACAGCGGCATCGTGGTCACCGCGGCGACGAGGGCATAGCTGGCCAGAAGCGTGCCGACCAGGGCCTCGCTGACGCGCAGATCGGCGGCGATATTCGGTAGCGCGCCCACCGGCACCATCTCCGCAGTCACGTAGGCGAAGGCGGCCGAAGCCAGCACCGCCAGCTGCAGGGCGATGCGCGGTGTCCATGCCCGGGTTGGCATGGTGGTGTTGACGGTGGTCATATCGAGCTTGATCACGGTATCGGCAACGAGAGGAACGAGATGGCCGACATTCCCGAGGGTTATGCGCATCTGTTGGATTTGCCCGTGTACGGGCACCTCGCCACGGCAAGACCCGACGGCAGCCCTCAGGTGAACCCGATGTGGTTCGCCTGGGACGGTGAGCTGCTGAGGTTCACCCACACCAACAAGCGGCAGAAGTTCCGCAATATCGAGGCGAACCCGAACGTCGCGATGTCGATCGTCGATCCGGACAACCCGTATCGCTATCTCGAGGTCCGCGGCGTCGTCGAGGAGATCGTGCCGGATCCAACCGGCGCCTTCTATCTGAAGCTCAACGACCGCTACAGCGGCCCGCTGACCGAGCCGCCGCCCGATAAGGCCGACCGCGTGATCCTCGTCGTGCGGCCTACCGGCTACTCGAAGCAGTAGCCGATGTTGGTGGCGTTCAGCGTCAGCCCGTCGGGCGGCGACGAATCAGGCGGGGTAGGGGCGGCCGTCGCGGAAGCGGTCCGCGTCGTTCGTGCCTCCGGTCTTGCCAACGAGACCAATGCGATGTTCACCAACATCGAAGGCGAATGGGACGAGGTGATGGCGGTGGTCAAGCAGGCGGTCGATGCGGTCGCTGCGGCGTCGCCTCGGGTGAGCCTGGTGCTGAAGGCCGACATCCGGCCCGGCCACACCGGGCAGTTGACTGCGAAGGTCGCGCGCATCGAGGAGGC
>CADEGF010000112.1 GCA_902826815.1 uncultured Mycobacteriaceae bacterium | reverse complement strand
AAACATACTCTCTGAAGTGCGCCGTCAGGGTTTCGAACCCCGGACCCGCTGATTATCCATCATGGGGTCCGGCCAACTCCGAAGAAGTCCCGTTCATCCGCAAAATCCCTGCTAGCGACTACTTTAGGTTTCCCACGGTCGCTAGTCTGCACCGAACGATTCCGGGTGAGCTCCTGTCATTAACGGTTCAAAAACGTCCCCTCGGCTCGAGGTGGAACGGCAAAGTTGCTGGTTTGGGGCGCTGAAATGTCCGACTAACTCCGTCTGCTGGTGGATCCGACGCGGAGCATTCGGTGAGTAGCTCAGCCGCTGAGCCGCACAAGTGTCGGCCGTTGCCGCGGATCGTGAGCGCCCGCCACCTCTCGACGCCGCGCGCGTTCGGTGTGCGGTCGAGTCCTGTAACGCGCGCCTTGTGCGCCGAGCACCTTCATGCATGCGCACTTCAAGCACCGCCTGTGGATGGCTACCCGACTGTTGGCCGTCAGCCTGACCCTCGCGCTATACGTCGTTTGGCGGCCATAGCCTTCCCGCGTCGAACTCGAGGAAGGGACTCCATGGTTGCGGCTGAAATCAACGACTCACCGCACAACGCGATCGCAGGCTTGGCTGCGGTCCCGCTCGTAAACGTTGTGAGGCAGCCCATGGAGACGTGCCGCGTGTGCGCTGCGCCTGTGCGTCACTTCGAGCTCTGTTGGCGTTGTCGCGAGCACCAGCGCCTCTCCGGCCTCGCTGACGTCGTTGCACCACTCGCGTACGCCGTCGGTGGCGCGCAGACCGCGGCCGTGTTGAGCTCGTACAAGAACCATCCGGTTCGGGTCGAGAGGGATCGCTGCGCGCTGATCGTCCGGGCGATGTTGGGCGCCGCGGTCCTGTTCCATGAGCGATGTTTTGGTGCGGTGACCGGCGCGCACGTTTCGGTGCGGACAGTCATTCCCTCGCTCACCTTCAGATCTGGAGTGCATCCGTTGGCTTCGACCGCCGAATCAATCGGCGTGCTGACGGATCTTGCCCTGATGCCCGGATGCGATGCATGGTGTGACCGGCGTGTGCGCACCGAAAAGTTCGGGGTGAATTCGTCCACGCCGGTGGAAGGTCGCCACGTGCTCGTGCTCGACGACGTATGGACGACGGGTTCCAATGCGCAGTCGGCAGCACTCGCCTTGCGACGGGCGGGAGCGGCAGTCGTCAGCGTATTGGTCATTGGACGGTGGTTGAGCCCCGCGAGCCCGCTGACCCAGCAGTTTCTACGAAGCCGACCGGACACGCCGTACGACCCTCATATCTGTCCGGTCACCGGCGGGGACTGCCCGCCGGACTCGGCGAGGCGATCGCCGTAAGCGGCGAGTGACCGCAGCTGACGAAGCGCGAACATACGGCCGCGGCCGTCCTTTGGAAGGTGAACTCCCGACCACATGCCCATGGCGGCTGGAGTCTCCAGCGCTTCCTTGGCGCACAGCCATCGGCGTGGACATCCGCGGCAGAGAGCCTTGAGCTCGGGATCGTTCCCTCCCTCGGCCCACCTGTCCGGATCGGCGAGGCATGGTGGCTTGCGGGCGGGAGTCAATTTCTTCGGCGCCATCGACACCAGACCTCCTCGAACGAAGTGCGATGACTCAAACGCTAGCGTAAGAACACTAGTCTTTAGTGCACTAAAGTCGGACATGGCTACGGCTGTGGATGGAACTGCTAGTGTTAATAAGTGGCTCGTAGCCTTGGTCGTGTGTCGGTTGTCCGGCGCAACGGCCCTGCTGACGGTGCATACACTGGCGCGGTGCACGGTGAGACTCAGGCGTCAGGATCGGCCCGCGTTGGTGCCGCATACGCCGCTCGCCGTAAGGAATTGCGCGTTACTCAGCGCGAGCTCGCCAGCAAGGGCATCATCAGCGCCAGCTCGCTCATCGCCTTCGAGAAGGGTCGAAGCTGGCCGCGTGAGCGCACCCGCGCCACGTTGGAAGATATCGTCCGGTGGCCAGCGGGAACACTAGCAGCGATCGCAGCGGGCGGGGACATTCCCGGATCATCGAGCCCCGTCTCCGGGGACACCTCCGAGCAGACCGTGATCGTCGGTGCCGTCGAGGTAGCGATGAGCTCTGTCAACGCCGCGATCGTCAACCTGCCCGCCGACGATCACCCCAAATTCGCCGAACGTATCCAGGCGGTGTTGGCCGACCTGCGCCGCTTGGAAACCGTGACTGCCCGGGCAGTGCAGGTGAGCCGGGGATCGGCGTCGGTCATCAAGTGGTTGATCGCCATCCGGCGTCAGTACGACGAACTGGTATCACAGGCGGCCTCCGCGCCCGGCGCGACATTGGGGCAGCGGCTCTACACCGCCCGTCGTCATGCCAGACTCAGCCCCGCGGAGGCTGCCGCCGCGATCGGCGCACCCGTCGACCTCATCACCGCCGTGGAAAGCGAATTTTCGCCGCCGCCTGACTCCGTTTCGCGGGTCGAGGCGTTGGTCGACGAACTCAATGCCTACTGAGCGGCAGACTCGGTTCACGCGGCGAAAATAGTGTCGGAACCATATGCTGAGTGGCTCGATACTGAGTGAATGACGTTGGAAGCCTTCGTCGAGCAGGTCGGCGATGTGCTGGGTCGCGCGCATTCGCTGTTCGGTGCGCCACCCAAGTCGGGGCACTCCGTTGCGCTCGCCTCGGGGGTCGAGCTGGGTCACGGCGGAGACATGATCAGCGGTGGAATAGTGCAGACTTCGACTCAATCTGGCGTATTCGCCAGCGATTACGTCACTTTCGGCAACCCGGCGACTTCAAGCCTATATCGACTCGCCGGTAATGATGAGCGACTCGGCGAACACCTACGTGACGCCGCCAGCGCAGATCGAGATGGACGCTCAGCGTCGAGACGCATCATCAACAACGCCGCAGCCGACACTGCCGCACTCGCTTCCTACACCGACACTCCCGCTGGGCAGCGCGCCCTGATCATGGCGCTGCGCTCCCGGCTGGCCCATCAACAGCAAGTCGTGGCTGCCTACAGGCAGCGAGACGCCGCCATGGCGTCACTGCTGCGATCCATGGCCTATTCCTCGAGGCCGCCGACTGGCTCCAAAATGCCCTCCGCGCGGGGTGGTTTCAGACCGCTCGCGTCCAGTGCAGGGATGGTGCCGTTGCTCCGAGGCGGCGGGGGAGGGTTGACACATTCCGGGTCGGCCAGCCGGGACGGCGATACCGACACCATCCTTGCCGCCCGCGCTGATCCGCGCGCTGATTCCGTACCCTCGGGCCCAGGCGGCGACGCGGCTGCAGCCGCGCTGAGCCAACGCGGCAAACCCTACGTCTGGGGAGCCAAGGGACCCAACAGCTTTGACTGCTCGGGATTAACACAGTGGGCGTGGGCCCACGCAGGTGTGCGTTTGGGGCCCGACACCTACTCGCAGGTTCAACAGGGTGTTCCCGTCGGACCCGGTGACGTGCGGGCGGGTGATCTGATATTCCCGAAAGGCTCATGGGACAGCCGAGGCCCTGGCCATGTGCAACTGGCGATCTCGTCAACCGAAGTCGTGCACGCACCGCAATCAGGTGACGTCGTTCGTGTTGTTCCAATGCCGGGATCGTTCGTGGCACGTCGCCCGGTCCCGGTGGCGACGAACGCCGAAAATTAGTGCACGAACGGTTAGCTGGGCGACCGTACGCTCGAATTCATCGCACGGAAAGGAGGGGCCGTGTTCAACGCTCTTCACCACGAGGCCAGCCACACACTCGATCTGCTCGCCCGGGCCCAACGGCTCTTCGGTGGCGAGACCGCACCAGCTGATCCGCCGGCGTTCGTTGCGCCACCCGACCTCGAAGACCACCTCGGCCGCGGCTGGTTTTGAGCACCCGCCATGACCGAAGCCCGCAAGTTCGACGAGCAGACCCACTGGGGACCCGATCCCGGCGGCCTGCGGGCCGGGGGAGCGGGGTGGGCGCCGACTGGATCGGACACCTTCATCGATCGCGGCGATCCCTATTGGGGACACGTCCTCGATAAGGCGCGAACCGCATACGGCGATCCCAACATTCACTTCAACACCGACAATGTCGGCCAAGACCGGCGCCTGGTGTTCAGCGACGGACATCCCGTACCCGCCGACGGTTCGCTGGCATACCGGGACGCCGAACACCAGAAGACCTATCTCCTCAACGACGATGGAACGGTGTCGCTGCTGGCGGTCAACGGCACGCCGGGGCAACCGATCTCACCCGCCGGCTTCCGCCGAACCGACGATGGCACCTACGCCCCGCTTGACTCCACCGGCCACCAGATCGCACCGCTGACAACACAACCACCGACAGCACCCCACGGATACCACGACACGAACGGAATGCTCACGCCGAAGAACGCTCGTGGCGACTACTACGTCGACGACCCAGCAACCGGTAGACGCAGCTACTTCGACGAGAACGGAAGCCCCATCACCGCAGCCCAATTCGACGACCGCCGCGCCTCAGCCGACCACACTCCGGCAATGCAAACCGAAGAACAACAGTCCGGCCGCGCTGCCGACGCTGTGCGGCAGCTCCACGACGAGCTTGCCAATCGCTACAGCCAAATCAGCGACGCCGAGGCCAAACTGTCGGAGACGCTGCTCAACGCCCACGCCACCACCGCCGACGGTCAACAGAAACTTCAGGCGATCCAGCAGAAGATCATCCAAGCAATCAACGACCCGGCCATGTCGCTCGACACACCAGCCGGTGAGCAAGCATTCTTGAAATTCCTCCGCAGCCAGGTCGCCGCGATCGGCGACATCGTCAAATCCGGGACGCTGGCGGCCGAAGATCAAGCCAAAGCGCTTGAAGCACTGGCCAATCTGTATCCGCCGATCACCGAAGCGCCACCCACAAGCCCTGAGTCGGCGTCGCCGCCGGGGGCGTCCGCCAGTGCCGCAGCCGAAACGCCGGCGCCCTCTGATCCTTCGCCACTGGACTTTGGTCTCGGCCCGGAGGAGTCAATCCCCGACCCGACGTTGTCGGATTTGGGAATCGGGGGGCTAGGTGACCAAGCGATGAACGATCCGCTGGCCTCGCTGGCATCATCACTGCCGTCACTGCTGGGTGCGCTGCCCACGGCAGGCCTCGGCGGCGCGACCGATCCGCTGTCGGCACTGACCGGTGCCGCGGCACCATTGGCTGGGTTGATGTCTCAGCTCGCCGACGAGTCACGCCGAGGCGACCGCGCCGACGACGCGTCGGAAGAGGCAGACAAAGATGAAGCGTCGGAGGACGACGAGGACACTGCACCCAAGCCCCCCGTGGCGCCGACGGACGGCCCGCCAACGATCGGTGAGCCGCCCCCGCCGACAGGTGGCCAGGCGGACACCTCGCAATCCGCCGCGCCCGTCGGCGCCCCGTCGCCCGACGCGCCACCGCCGCCGACGACGACCGTGCCTCTGCCCGACGGCTCGACCGCCACCGCGCGAACCCCCGCTCTGGCCGAGGCCGTTACGTCTTATCTGCGCGGCACTCCCGTCGACGCCGCATACCGAGACGCTGGCATCACGCTGCCACCCCCCGGCACCCCGGTCACCACCCCCATCGACCCGTCTTCGCTGACCTGTGGCGCGATCGGGATGTTCGAAGACCGCTACGTGGTCGCGGTGAGCTCATCCAAAGCACTCGACAACGGCCAGGTCGTCCCACTGGCCTCGGTCACCGGCGGCCCGGGATTCCTCGGCTGGATGGACCCCGTCGCAAGCACAGCACCTGCGCCCGCACCGACAGCACCTGCCGCAAGCGGATAACCGCACGACACAACCGACCTGAAGCCAACAGAAGGAGCTAACGCGATGACCGACGACATCCGAATCGAACCCGACGTGTGGCGTGCGGTCGCCGGTCGGCACGAGCAGGTCGCCGACATCATTGCGCGGTCACGGCTCGCTGGACCCGAAATCGCCGGTGCACTGCAAAGTTACGGGCCAATCATGCACCGAACAAAAGACGCAGCCGTCGACATCCTCGGGTTGCGGGACGCGGAACTATGCGCGCACGACGGCAGCCATCGCCGGGCGGCCGACGCGCTGCGCCAGGCAGCGGTCGCCTTTGAGGCTACTGAGGAACATAACGCCGAACGGCTGCGCCTTGAGTGACGACGACGCCCTGCCACTGAGCGCTCAGTCGTTCATCGCCTCCACCCCCGACGATCTGGTGTTCGTCCGAGTGGCCGTGGCCGGCCACGTGCTCGGGGTGCAGCTCGAACCCGGCGTTATGGAACGCCCCGGCAGCGAAATAGCAGAACGGATCATCGCCTGCGCCGACGTCGCGTACCTGCAAGGCCAGGTGGCGCTACGAACCCTTTGGGAAGACACGGGCTTAGATGCTGTGTGCGTCGACGACATGCCCACCCGCGCCGACCTGACTGCCGCGCGAAAACGCCTCGAGTCGCTGTGATTTCGGAAGCCCGGTCGATGCGGCAGCCACCCCGTGTGGCATCGGCGCGGCGGACCGCTACGGGGGTTTGGAGCGCCGACACATGACGCGGTGGTCCGATTTCGACGCGCTTGGCGATGCCGAAAAGGTCAAGTACTGCGAGACAGAAGTAGCCGACACTCTCGGCCGCCTCGACGACATGATCGCTGCACTGGCAGCATTGCGCACTGAAGTCGAGGACCCCAGCGGGCTGATGCGGTTCACGCTCGGGGAGGACGGCCGCCTGTTGAGGCTGTACATCGACGACGCCGTGGCTGCATCCTTCACCAGACTGGCCTTGGAGAACAACCTCAACGACATGTTCTCGGCCGGAAACGAGGCAATGCGACTGTCGCGCAGGGAGTTTTGGGAGAACGTGGGGAACGTCGGTTGAGGGCTGGTCCGGTCGCAGATGTTTGGCCGGTCGCCGTGGCGATGGTCGACTGCATATCGTTTGATATGCAGCGCCCTAGCCCACGACTGCAGGCTACTCATGGCCCACCGTATCTGCCGCCGCCGACACCCACGCCACGCTCTTCAGCGTCCGCGCGATGTACCGCGACATCCCACAATGGGCGATCGAGGACCCCGGCCGCTGGGCCCAGTGGGCGGCCCCCTGTCCTGTAGCCGACACCGAAGCTCGCGCGAACCGCAAGTACCGCAACGGCGTCAAGGCGAGGATGCAATAACGGACCCGCACGTTGACCGGGCTCTTGCCTGAGCTGACCCGTACTGTCAGTCTCCGCCGGAACTGGTCAGCGCGCCTGCTCGACGCGTCAAACGCTGCCGGCCACGGTGAGATCTTCGAGGTCGAGGGACAGTCCTACCGACGACACGACCCGCCGTTGAGCACGCGTGGTGACGCCCGCGTTCGGACCTGGATCGAGGTGTTGCCCGCCGACTCACCCAAGCGACTCTTGGACGTCAGCGGCCTGGAATCCGATAGCTTCTGGGCGTGGGCGGTCATCGAAACTCTGCGACTGACTGGCTGCCGCATCGAAGAACTCCTCGAACTCACGCAGCTGTCGATTCGTCACTACACACCCCCAGCCAGCGATACCATCGTTCCCCTTCTGCACATCGCACCGTCCAAGATCGACGTCGAACGGCTCATACCGATGAGCCCGGAGGTCGTCGACGTACTAGTGCAAGTGCAGCGGCGGGCCAAGGGCCGAGCGCCCCGGATACCCAACTCGGTGCGCTACGACCCACACGAACGCGTTCACGGTCCACCTCTGCCTCATCTGTTCGCAAGACGCGTGGGCGCCCGCCAGGAAGTGCTGTCCAACCACTACATTCATACGATCCTCAATACCGCTGCCGAAGCAGCACAGCTGAGCGACAACGGTGATCGCATCACGTTCACGCCCCACGACTTCCGCCGGTTGTTCACCACCGAGGCCGTTGGGTCCGGACTGCCACTACACATCGCTGCGGCCTTGTTGGGTCACCTCAATCTCGATACCACCCGCGGATATACGGCGGTATTCACAGAAGAGGTCATCGCCCACCATCAGCAGTTCGTCGCCCGGCGGCGATCCCTGCGGGCTTCGGCCGAGTACCGCGATCCCACACGGGAAGAGTGGACCGAGTTCGAAAACCACTTCCTTCTTCGCCGAGTCGAACTTGGCGATTGCTTTCGGCCCTGCGGAACACCGTGCATCCACGAACACGCCTGCGTGAGATGCCCTTTCCTGCGGGTCGACCCATCCCAACGTCCGCGTCTACAACAATTGCACACCAATACCGAGGAGCGAATAGACGAAGCACGAGACCGCGGCTGGCTCGGTGAAGTCAGTGCGTTGCAGGAGACGCTGCGCCACATCACCGCCAAGCTGGCCCCATGATCAGGTGTCGGTGGCGTCGCGGGCCCGCTGCGTAGGCATGGTGACACCATGGCGTCAGTGGGTGGATCGTTCACGCCGGCTGATGTCGCCGGCGCCGGTGTTGACATCCCACGGCAAGCCGCCCGTCGGTGACAGCTGGCCGATTGAGTGGAAGTTCGACCGATCAACGTCAACGAAGTTGTCAAAGAGGAGGCGTGCGGCGAGAACCACGCTTCCGACGACGCGATGGGGGTCTGGCGGGACGCCCCGGTTGGCGCGTCGACTCAAGCCAGAGCCATGAACAACTTCTCCAACTCGCCCTCCGTCAGCGGCTGCGAACCATCGGCGCTTTCCCCTATCAGGCACTCCCGCATTCCGGTGGCGACGATCTTGAAGCCAGCGCGATCGAGGGCCCGCGAAACCGCCGCGAGTTGTGTGACCACGTCCTTGCAGTCGCGACCTTGTTCGATCATCGAGATCACGCCTGTCAGCTGACCTTGGGCGCGGCGTAGTCGATGAAGAACTGCCACGACGGCGTCCTCGTCCCCAACCATGGTGTCTCTCCTTCGTCGTTGTGGCAGTTGCAACACCGTACCCACCGGGGTATATGCCCGGAGTCATTGACCGCCAGGCCGCTGTTGTGTCGGCTGGCCGCAGATGACGCATTCGATGCATCGGGCAGTGCTCGCACCCGGTGCACGCGAGTGTCATCCCTGTGGCGAGGAGCGTCACGGCGCCTGCGGCGACTCGGACCGCCGGGTTGACCTCTCGTGCCAGATCAGCGATGCCATCGATAGGACGAACCAGCCGAACGTCCGCTGGAGTACGGCCGGATTGACCAGCGACACGAGGCGGCCGCCGATGAGTGCGCCAATGATCACAGCGGCGCGACGAAGCCCGCAAGGCGCTAGTCGATCTGCCCGATCACCTGGCCTTCCGGTCGATGGACGACCCCGCGAGCCGGGAGACAACGGTCCGGGCATCGGGGTTGGCGCCGCTGTTGTAGGGCAGCTTCGCCAGCGCCATCCCCATGGCGCAGGTATCGGTGAGCGATGCGACGGTCAGTCCGCTGCCGATGGCCGCGGCGATCCACTTGAGACGGGGTGCGGCGATGCTACCCAGGATGCTGGTCACGACGATGGAGCCGGCGACCAGTCGCACCTGCCGCTCGAGACCCCAACGCTGTCTGCCGCGGTTGAC
>CADEGF010000111.1 GCA_902826815.1 uncultured Mycobacteriaceae bacterium | reverse complement strand
AATACCTTGAGGGCAAAGACCTGCCCGGTATCCAAATACTCGAGCAGTCCTGAGCTAAGGGTCCGGCCGGCCGGTGAGCGTTCGCCTACCGGCCGGCCGGTCGCCGCCCGGCTAAGCCGACTTGAGGTCGGCGCGCAGTCGCACCGCCGCCGCGTTGGCGGAGACGTGGACCCCGAGCGCGGCCTGGCCGTCGGTCACGCGGGCCTCGTCGCCCGCCCAGGCGGCAAGTGCCGGGGACACCAGTGCGCGACCGAACGAGAATGTCAGCGGCCACGGCGTCTGATGCCGTTGCAGGGCCTCCAGATTGGCGGTCGCACGCTCGGGCGGCTGGCCGCCCGACAGGAAGGCGACTCCCGCGAGCTCGGCCGGCCAGGCGCGAAGCACCTGCACCGTCGCGTCGGCGACCTGTTCGGGTGTGGACCGCTCGGGGCATTCGTCGCCCTCGGTGACCATATTCGGTTTGAGCACGATGCCGGCAAGATCGACATGCAACAGCGACAGCTGCTGTCTGACCGCGGCGTGCACGGATGCGGTGGTCTCCATGCAACGCGCGATGGTGTGCGAGCCGGCCATCAGTACCTCCGGCTCGACGATCGGCACAAGGCCGGCCTCCTGGCAGGCCGCCGCATACCGGGCCAGTGCGTTGGCGTTGCTGGCGATCGACCCCCAGCTCGGCTTCTCGTCGGTGATGGTGAAGACTGCCCGCCATTTGGCGAAGGCCGCACCGATCTCGGCGTAGTGCGCCAGGCGGGCGGGCAACCCGTCCAGCCCCTCGGTGATCGTCTCGCCCGGCAGGCCTGGGCACGGCTTGGCCCCGGTATCGACCTTGATGCCAGGCAGAATGCCCAGTTCACGCACGGCCTGGGCGAACGGTCGCCCGTCGCTGACCACCTGGCTCAGCGTCTCGTCGCAGAAGATGATCCCTGAGACACCGTCGGACAGTCCCGGAGTGGTGGCGAGCAACTCGCGATAGGCGCGCCGGCTGTCCGCGCTTGGTGCGACGCCGGCTTGCTCGAGCCGCGACGACATGGTCGCGATGCTCTCGTCGGCGGCCAGGATGCCCTTGCCTGGTGTGGTGAGTTGCGCGGCGATCTGCCTGCAATCAATAGCCATGGTTGTCATCCATCGTCCTTCTCGTTGGCCTGGTGGCGAGTCGTGCGCAAACGGTAGGAGCGCACTGAACCGCACTGCTTCACCCCTGTGGTGGATCGAGTGGGGGAGGTTCGACACTTAAGTATTCAGTCAAGTATTGATGGTGGATACCCGATAGACAGCTTCAGTGTTCGGTGGCAGCATTCGGCACATGGCAGACAGATGGAACGCGGGAGTCATTCCCTACGCAGAGATGGGCTACTGGCAGCCGGACTATGTCCCCAAGGACACCGACGTGCTGTGTGCCTTCCGGATCACACCGCAGGAGGGTGTGCCGCCCGAGGAGGCCGGCGCCGCAGTCGCCGGCGAATCCAGCACCGCGACGTGGACCGTCGTGTGGACCGACCGGCTCACCACCTTCGAGCACTATCAGGCGAAGTGTTACAGCGTCGAAGCCGTCCCGAACACGCCCGGGCAGTGGATCGCGCTGATCGCGTACGACATCGACCTGTTCGAGGAGGGCTCGATCGCCAACCTCACCAGCTCGATCATCGGCAACGTGTTCGGGTTCAAGCCGCTCAAGGCGTTGCGCCTGGAGGATATGCGCATCCCGACGCACTACGTGAAGACGTTCCAGGGTCCCGCGCATGGCATCGTGATGGAACGCGAGCATCTGGGCAAGTTCGGCCGTCCGCTGCTGGGCGCCACCACCAAGCCCAAGCTCGGCCTGTCGGCGCGCAACTACGGTCGCGTCGTCTACGAGGCGCTGCGCGGTGGATTGGACTTCACCAAGGACGACGAGAACATCTGCTCCCAGCCGTTCATGCGGTGGCGGGACCGCTACCTGTTCTGCATGGAGGCCGTTAACCGGGCGCAGGCCGCTACCGGCGAGATCAAGGGGCACTACCTCAACATCACTGGCGGGACGATGGAGGCGATGTACGAGCGCGCCGAGTTCGCCAAGGAGCTGGGTTCGGTGGTCGTGATGATCGACCTGACGATCGGCTATACGGCGATCCAGTCGATGGCGAAATGGGCCCGCGACAACGGCGTGATCCTGCACCTGCACCGCGCCGGCCACGGCACCTACACCAGGCAGAAGTCACACGGCATCAGCTTCCGGGTGATCTCCAAGTGGATGCGGCTGGCCGGGGTGGACCACATCCACGCCGGCACGGTGGTCGGCAAGCTCGAGGGTGACCCGAACACCACGGCTGGCTTCTACGACACGCTGCGGCTCGACAGCATCGGCGCCGACCCGGTCAAGGGGCTGTACTTCGACCAGGAATGGGCGTCGATGCCAGGCGTCATGCCGGTCGCGTCCGGCGGTATCCACGCCGGCCAGATGCACCAGCTGATCCATCACCTCGGTGAAGACGTCGTCTTGCAATTCGGCGGCGGCACCATCGGGCACCCGATGGGTATCGCCTCTGGTGCCGAGGCCAACCGCGTCGCACTGGAGGCAATGATCAAGGCCCGCAACGAAGGTCGTGACTTTTACAAGGAGGGGCCGGACATCCTCAAGAAGGCTGCTTCCCGCAACCGGGCGCTCGATACCGCGCTGGCCACCTGGGGGGACATCACCTTCAACTACGAATCCACCGACACCCCCGACGTCGTCGCGACACCGACGACCGTCTGAACCACTGGAAAGGGAGTTCACCGATGCGAATCACGCAGGGCGCCTTCTCGTATCTTCCCGAATTCACCGACGAGGAGATCACCGCCCAGATCAATTACGCACTGAACAACGACTGGCCGCTGTCGGTCGAGTTCACCGACGATCCCCATCCGCGCAACATCTACTGGGAGATGTGGGGCCTGCCGATGTTCGACCTGAAGGACGCGGCCGGGGTGCTGCTCGAGGTGAACGCCTGCCGGGCCGCCAATCCGAACCACTACATCCGGCTCAACGCCTACGACTCGAGCCTGGGCCGGCAGACGACTGCGTTGTCGTTCATCGTCAACCGGCCGGCGGAGGAGCCCGGCTTCCGGCTCGACCGCGCCGAGAAATCGAACCGGACGATCGGCTATACCACCCACTCCTACGCCACCGAGCGGCCCGAGGGAGACCGGTACGGCCCGGCGAATCCATGACCATCACAAATGCCGAGAACCCGCGCAGCTCGTTCGGGTATCGGCCTCGTCCGGCCGGTCCGCAACTGGATCGGCCGGACGAGTCCGACGGCATCGAGACTCTTCCGTCCGACGCGGTGGTCGACCTGGCGGCCCTGCGCCGCGAGTCCGGCAGCGATGACGTCCTCGGCGCGCTCGACCGGGAGCTGGTGGGCCTGGAACCGGTCAAGACCCGCATCGCCGAGATCGCTGCGCTTCTGCTTGTGGACAAGATGCGGGCGCGCTTCGGAGTGACTGCGCCGCAGCCCACGCTGCACATGTCCTTCACGGGCAACCCCGGCACCGGCAAGACGACGGTGGCGATGCGAATGGCCGAGCTGCTGCACCGGCTCGGCTACCTCCGGCGTGGACACCTGGTCAGCGTCACCCGCGACGATTTGGTCGGGGAGTACGTCGGGCACACCGCGCCCAAGACCAAGGACGTGATCAAGCGTGCGATGGGCGGCGTGCTGTTCATCGACGAGGCTTACTACCTCTACAAGGTGGAAAACGAGCGGGACTACGGGTCCGAGGCGATCGAGATCCTGCTGCAGGTCATGGAGAACAACCGCGACGACCTGGTGGTGATCCTCGCCGGCTACGCCGACAAGATGGATCAGTTCTTCTCGGCCAATCCCGGCATGCAGAGCCGAATCGCGCACCACATCACGTTCCCCGACTACTCCGTCGACGAACTCGAGGACATCGCGGTGCTGATGAGCGAAGGCTTGGGCTACACGTTCTCCGACGATGCCCGGATAGTCCTGCACAAGTACCTGCAGCTGCGGATCGACCAGCCGTGGTTCGCGAACGCACGCAGCGTCCGCAACGCACTCGAACGGGCCCGGCTGCGCCACGCGCGGCGGCTGCTGGCGACCGAGGGCAGTGTCGATCTTTCCGCGCTGACGACCATCGACTCCGCGGATCTATTGGCGAGTCGCGTTTTCACGACCGCCGCCACGGGGCACACTGCATGAGCAACTCTTGGGGGGCGGTATGACGACCAATGCGCGACTGCGTGCGCTCGTCGAACTGGCTGATGCCGGATCCGTGCGGGGCGCCGCCGAGCGGCTGGTGGTAACGGAGTCGTCGATTTCCTCGGCCGTCCGGGCGCTCAGTAACGACATCGGAATCGTGCTGGTCGATCGGCACGGGCGCGGCGTCCGGTTGACACCGGCGGGCCTGCGATACGTCGAATATGCACGCCGAATCCTCGGTCTACACGATGAGGCGATCCTGGCAGCGCGGGGCGAGGCCGATCCGGAGAACGGCTCGATCCGGCTGGCGGCGGTCACGTCGGCCGGCGAACTACTGATCCCCGCTGCCCTTGCATCGTTTCGCGCCGAGCACCCGGGAGTGGTGCTGCATCTCGAGGTCGCCGCCCGTAACGCCGTCTGGCCGATGCTCACGCGTCACGAGGTCGACCTCGTGGTGGCCGGCCGTCCCCCGGACGACCTCCGCGGAGCGGTACGGGTCCGCGCGGTCAGCCCGAACAACTTGATCATGGTGGGGCCGCCCGTCGCTGCGCGGAATTTTGAGCCCGCAACCGCGACCTGGCTGCTCCGCGAGCCCGGATCAGGTACCCGGTCGACGATGGCGGCGTTGCTGGACGACCTCGCCATCTCCCCGCCGCAGTTGGTGCTCGGATCACACGGAGCCGTCGTGTCGGCCGCGGTGGCGGGCCTTGGCATCACGCTGGTATCGCGGCAGGCTATCCAACGGGAACTGGATAGCGGCGCGCTGGTGGAGCTGCCGGTTGCCGGTACGCCATTGAGCCGGCCATGGCACGTGGTCAGTCAGGCCACTGCGACGATGTCGACCGAGTTGCTGATCGAGCACCTGCTGTCGCGGAGACAGCTGGCCTGGCGCGAGGTCACTGCAGTGCGGCGCCGCGCTTCCTGAAACCGGCTCAGTGCCGGAGGGTTTCAGACGGAGCCTCTCCCCAGCGTTTGCGGTATTCGACGGCGAAGCTGCCCAGGTGGTGGAAACCCCAGCGTTCGGCCACCGCTGTCACCGTCACACGGTCGCTGGGGATCGCGTCGGTGAGCTCCTCGTGTACCCGCTCCAGTCGGCGCTCCCGCACATAGGTCATCGGTGTCATGCCGAGCTCCTCCCGGAAACCCTGCTGTATCGACCGGACGCTCATGTGGACGGCCCTGGCCACCGAATCCATCGTGATTCGCTCAGCGAGCCGGTCATCTATGTAGTTCATCGCCTCCTGCACCACCGCGCGGCGCTGGTCAGGCTGCGCCGGTTGCAGGAACTCGTCGTGGTAATTCGACGGCTGCAACTGCAGCAGGCTGCTCATCACCAGCTCCTCCACCGCACCGATGCCCTGTCCGCGCTGTATCAGCGAGCCCGGATGGAAGACCTCGGTGTGGATCAATTGGACAGCCGTATGCCACCGCATCGCGGCTTCGGTCGCGAGGTCGAACTCCGGCTCGAACTCCAGCGGTCGGGACAGGCTGCGGCCGAGTAGCCGGGTGAGATGAGCGACCATGGGACGCGCTTCGATACGGATCAGCAGCTGCGGCGAATCGTGGTCGAAGGCGATCCGCAGCGGCACGCCGGGGCTGGCGACCAGTGCGCGGATGGTGTTGGCCTCGAACGTGTGGCCATGGTGGTCGACCATCGCGCGCCCGTTCATCGGCATGTGCACGGCGAAGTACTGACCCAGGACGGGGATGTCGATGGTGGCGGCGACGTGCAGGTCCAGGTAGAGCATGCTGACATTGCGCAACCGCACGCCGTGCATCGTCGCGGCAAAATCACCCTTCTCTTCCGGCTCCACGTCCAGTTTCAGTGGCGCGAGCGCCTGGGCGATCAGCCGGGACGCCTCCTGGACGTCCTCGGTGTAGAAGATCTCGTTGTCGGCCAGCGCGGGCGGCACGCCGCGAGAACGCACCTTCCGGCGAACCGGATTACTGGTGCGCCGGACGTCGATATAGCCAAGCCGCGTCAGTCTCGACGGCATCGCTGTGCCCTTCCCGGGGGCGTCGACAATGAAGCGATCGCTATGGTATTTGCGCTGATCACGCAAGTCTCCTGAGGTTCGAGCGCGCATCACCGCGCTGATGTCTTCGTAATTCTGACAGCTCCTGCGCGATAGCGATAGGCAGGCGGCGAACATCCGGCTAACTTGTGTGACTGAGGCCACAGACGGCTCAGCAACATCCGGCACAGGGGGTTCGCATGACGGTAAACGGGCAGGTGATGGCGGTTTCGCCGGCTGATGCGCTGCGCGACCGGTTGGACGACCCTCGGATAGCGGAATCGTTGAACAACCTGCTCGACCACGCCGACCTGCTGGCCATCCTCGTCGCCAGCCTGGACGGATTCATCCGGCGCGGCGATGAGATCGGCGAATCGCTGTTGTCCGCGGTCCACGAGTTCAACGGAACCTCGCTCGCCGAGGCGGTCCCCGGCGCCGAGTCGCTGAAAAGTGTTGACCTGCAGGGACTTGCCGGGAGCCTGGCGTCGTTGTCCGGGTCGCTTGTCGGCGCCACCCCGGCGCTGAACACCCTGCTGACATCGCGGTTGACCGACCCGCAGGCCGCCGAGGTGCTCGCTCTGCTCGGGCAGGCACTGGTCGAAGGCAAGGCTGCCGCCGAGGCCGATCCAGGTGGCCCGAAGGGCCTGTTCGGACTGTGGCGCGTGACCAAGGACAAGGACATCACCCGCGGCCTTGGATTCATGGTCCAGGTGGCCAAGGCGTTCGGCCGCCGGCTGGCCCAAGAATGAAATGAATTAATCGCATTTAAAGCTCTCAGCCCGTAAACCCGAATTCGCGGCCTCACCCTAGGTCGCAATCCGAGAGGAGTTCTTATGGCTTCCGTTCTATGGTTTCAGGGAGGGGCATGTAGTGGAAACACAATGTCTTTTCTCAATGCCGAGGAACCAAATGTCGTCGATTTGATCGTCGATTTCGGCCTCGATCTACTTTGGCATCCGTCATTGGGTTTGGAGCTCGGAAACAATGCCCAGAAAGTGTTCTGGGATTGCGCGAATGGTGAGCGCCCACTCGATATCTTCGTATTCGAGGGCAGCGTCATCGAGGCACCCAACGGCAGCGGTCGAATGGACATGTTCGCCGACCGCGCCATGAAGGACTGGGTGACCGACCTTGCCGGCGCGGCGCAGATCGTCGTCGCGATCGGCGACTGCGCCTGCTGGGGCGGCATTCCGGCGATGGCGCCCAACCCGTCCGCGTCGACCGGCCTGCAATTCCACAAGCGGGACAAGGGCGGCTTCCTCGGGCCGGACTTCCGCTCCAAAATGGGTCTGCCCGTCATCAACATCCCTGGCTGTCCGGCCCACCCGGACTGGATCACGCAGATCCTTGTCGCGCTCGCCACCGGCCGGGCCGGCGATATCGCGCTCGACGAGTTGCACCGGCCCGAGACATTCTTCAAGACCTTCACCCAGACCGGTTGCACCCGCGTGCAGTTCTTCGAGTACAAGCAGTCCACCACCTCGTTCGGCGAGGGAACCCGCACCGGATGCCTGTTCTACGAGTTCGGCTGCCGTGGGCCGATGACCCACTCGCCGTGTAACCGGATTCTGTGGAACCGCCAGTCGTCGAAGACCCGCGCCGGGATGCCGTGTCTGGGCTGCACCGAGCCGGAGTTCCCGCACTTCGATCTGGCGCCCGGCACGGTGTTCAAGACGCAGAAGGTCAGCGGCATGATCCCCAAAGAGGTCCCTGAGGGATCGGATCACCTCACGTACATGGCCCACGCCGCGGCCGCCCGAATCGCTGCGCCGCAGTGGTCCAAGGAAGACATGTTCGTGGTCTAGCGATGGCCAAACATCGCGCCGCCAACCCATCAGCCCCAGGTGTTCTGAAAGGACCCGCCATGACCTCTCTCGACCTATTCGTCAGCCCGTTGGGGCGCGTCGAGGGCGACCTCGACGTTCGAGTCACCATCGACGACGGCATCGTCACCTCGGCGTGGACCGAGGCCGCGATGTTCCGCGGCTTCGAGATCATCCTGCGGGGTAAGGACCCGCAGGCCGGCCTCGTGGTGTGTCCGCGTATCTGCGGGATCTGCGGCGGCAGCCATCTGTACAAGTCGGCCTATGCGCTCGATACCGCATGGCGCACCCACGTTCCGCACAACGCGACGCTTGTGCGCAACATCTGCCAGGCCGCCGAGACACTGCAGTCGATCCCGCGCTACTTCTACGCGCTGTTCGCCATCGACTTCACGAACAAGAACTACGCCAAGTCCAAGCTCTACGCGGAGGCGGTCCGTCGCTTCGCGCCGTACGTTGGCACCAGTTACCAACCGGGCGTGGTGCTTTCGGCAAAGCCGGTGGAGGTGTACGCGATCTTCGGGGGCCAGTGGCCGCACTCCAGTTTCATGGTTCCCGGAGGAGTCATGTGCGCGCCGTCGCTGGCCGACGTCACCCGGTCGATCGCGATCTTCGAGCACTGGAAGGACAACTGGCTGGAAAAGCAGTGGCTCGGCTGCTCGGTCGACCGCTGGCTGGCGAACAAGACCTGGGAAGACGTTCTCGCCTGGGTGGACGAGAACGAGGCTCAGTACAACAGCGACTGCGGCTTCTTCATTCGCTACTGCCTGGACACCGGACTCGACAAATACGGTCAGGGCGTAGGCAATTACCTGGCCACCGGCACGTATTTCGAGCCGTCGCTCTACGAGAACCCCACCATCGACGGTCGCAACGATGCGCTCATCGGACGGCAGGGGATCTACGCGCGGGGCCAGTGGCATGACTTCGACCAGGCCCGGGTTCGTGAGGATGTCACGCACTCCTTCTACGAAGGTAACCGGCCACTGCACCCGTTCGAGGGGGAGACCATTCCCATCGATCCCGAAGTGGGCAGGGAGCAGGGCAAATACAGCTGGGCCAAGGCGCCGCGCTACGAGGTGGAAGGTCTCGGCAACATTCCGCTGGAGGCGGGCCCACTGGCGCGCCGGGTCGCCGCAGGCGGACCGAATGCCGCCCCGCATCAAGACAACGACCCGCTGTTCGTCGACCTCATCAACAAGATCGGACCAAGTGTCTTCGTCCGGCAGTTGGCGCGGATGCACGAGGCGCCCAAGTACTACAAGTGGGCGCGTGGCTGGCTGGACCAGCTCAACCTGAAGGAGAGCTTCTACACCAAGCCGACCGAACATGCCGAGGGCATGGGATTCGGCTCCACCGAAGCGGCCCGCGGCTCGCTGTCCGACTGGATCGTCATCGAGGACAACAAGATCAAGAACTACCAGGTGGTCACACCGACCGCGTGGAATATCGGCCCGCGCGACGGTGCGGATGTCGTCGGACCGATCGAGAAGGCGCTGATCGGCTCCCCGGTGGTCGATCCGGAGGATCCGGTGGAACTCGGCCACGTGGCCCGCAGCTTCGACTCCTGCCTGGTGTGCACGGTGCACGCCTACG
>CADEGF010000110.1:2050-9619 GCA_902826815.1 uncultured Mycobacteriaceae bacterium | reverse complement strand
TGCGTGGTCTTCGCGGTGGGTTGTCCCGCGGCGGGCTGTGGGGTGGTGGCGTCGGCGGTGGCAGCGCGGTTTTCGGCGGCGGGCTGTGGGGTGGTGGCGTCGGTGATGGCGGCGGGGTCGGCGATCACCCGGATCACCACGTTGGATTTCTGGGTCACCCCGGCCCTCGGACACGTCGAAGATCCGCACCGACAGGCCAGGGTGTCGTTGCCGTCGGCGATCGCGCCGGCGGCATCGGAGCGGCGTTCCCCGGCGCTGCGCGGGTCGCCGGCGCACAGCCCGGCGACCATCGCGGTGATCCGTTGGTGCATCACCGCGGCTGCCGGGGCCAGGAGCCGTCCGAACACCGACACGGTTTCGGTGTCGTCGTCACAGGCCCCGATGACGAAGTCACGCCCGCGTGTGGTGGTTTCGGTGCGGCGTTGGGCGTCGGGGTCGTAGCGGGCCACCTGCATATCGACCGCGTCGCGCAGTTTGTCTTCCGACAGCCGTTCCCAGTTGACGGCCCGCTCGGCGATCGCGGCGTCGATGTTGGCCCAGGCCTGCTCGCCCTGTACTAGCCGGGTGCCCCAGGTGATGGTCGACACCAGCCGGCTACTCAGCGCGCCCTTGCCGTACAACGCGGCGACTTTGGGCAGGTGTTCGCGTAGCGCTTCGGCGATGCGCATCTGTCCCGAGGCGCGCCGCGCCCCGATCGCCATCGCGGCGGCCACTTCGGCGGCGGTGCAGTCCCACGGATCGAACACCCACAGGTCGCGGGGGTCCTCGGGCTCGACGCGGCGGCGGGTCAGCTCGGCGATCGCGGCCAGCCGGCGGGCCCCGGCGATCGCCTCCTGGCGCACCCCGTCCTCGATCGCGGCGACAATCTCCTCATCGCTGGCCGCCGCAAACCTCGAATCGAACATACGTTCGACTATACTCGCGACCCCGACAAACCGCCGCGATATCTCCTGACCTGGGGTTGAATGGCGGCATCGCGACCTGAAAGGCGCGTCATGCGACAGCTGTGGCAGCGACCGGAATCGACAGCAGGTTCGCCGTCGAACCCGGCCGAGATCGCCGACCGGGCATTGCACCGCCGCGCCATCGCGGCGGTGATCTGGGGTATGCCCGCCGTGAACTACGAGCTGATGCGCCGTCAGATGGTCAAGCTGGGTGGGGCGGCCAACCAGATCGTGTTCTGGTCGCGACCGGTCGGCTGGAAGAACCAGACCCTCACACCCAACCCCGACACCATCTATTTCATGCCGTTCTTCGACACTACCGAGGTCGGCCCTGTGGTGATGGAGATTCCGCCCGCCGACACCGGCGGCACGATCGTCGGATCGATCGACGACTGTTGGCAGACCGCGATCGCAGACGTCGGGCCCGCGGGCGACGACAAGGGTGCGGGCGGCAAGTACCTCATCCTGCCGCCAGATCACGTAGCCGATGTGCCCGACGGATTCCTCGCCGCTCCCTCGTCGACGCACAAGTCGTATGCGCTGCTGCGGTCGAACTATCGCAGCACCGCCGACAGCGACATCGCCGAGGCGGTTGCCTACGGCAAACGCGTTCGGGTGTATCCACTTTCGACTGCGAACGATCCGCAGGAAACCGCCTTCACCGATGCGATCGATGTGTTGTTCGACGCGACAATCCCCTACGACGCCCGGTTCTTCGACGCGCTGAACCACATCGTGCAGACAGAGCCGTGGCTGGTTCGCGACAAGGCGATGATCGACATGCTCAAGTCGATCGGCATCGAGAAGGGCAGGCCGTTCGCACCCGACGACAAGGTGCGACGCATCTTCAATCTCGCTGCACAAGAGGCACATTCATGGCTGGCCAACCGACTTGAGTCGTCGTACTTCCCGCCGCCCTACTTCGCCGGCGGCCAGTGGCATGTGCCTGCGTCCCCCGAGGTGGTCGACGGTCTGGCGACGAACTTCGCCGACCCCGACAGCTACCCCGTCGACCACCGGGCAGTCACCTACGCAATGGGCTATTTCAGCGCCAAACACCTTGGTGCGGGCCAGTTCTACTTGATGACACGGAAAGATGGAAAGGGCAACGCGCTCGACGGCGGCAGTACCTACCGCCTGCGCGTGCCCGCATCCGCACCCGTGCACCAGTACTGGTCGGCGACCGCCTACGACGGCAGGAACCACGCCCTGATCCGCGACACGGCGCGGTCGAGTCGCGCGTCCACCTCCCCCGGTCTCACCGCAAATGACGACGGCTCGGTCGACATCTACTTCGGTCCGACGGCCCCCGATGGTGCATCGTCGAACTGGGTACCGACCAAGGCCTGCAACGCTTTCGAGGTGATCTTCCGGTTCTACGGACCCGATGAACCGCTGTTCGACAAGACGTGGAAGCTGCCGGACATCCAGCGGGTCTGACTACTCGTAAACCCCTTCCAGATACCACCGCCGCTGGCGGAAGCACAGCAGCAGCGCCTGCCCAGGGTCTCCATCGAGCAGAACCTGAGCCCGCGCGGTCCGTCCTACCTTGCGGTCGGGATCCCACCACCGCTCGTCGACCGGCCACGGCCCTGCCCACCAGGACAACACGCCCTCTCTGCCAGGGGCGACAAGTCGCACCGGATCGGCGGAGAACAATCCCCTGTTGGTCACCCGCACCGAATTGCCCTCGCCGTCGAGGACCTCGACCGGGTCGTCGAGCAGCACGCTCGGTGACGGTTCGGGCAGCTGGCCCGGCCATGGCTGACCGGGGTCTGCCCGCGGCACCTGTTCGTCGCCCAACGGCGTCAACGTGATGCGCTCGGCAGGTCCGCGACCTCCGCTGAGCACCGGCACCTGCACGGCCTGCGGCCCGAGCAGACCCTGAACCCGAATCAGCGCGCGACGGGCGCGCAGCCGGTCCTCTTCGCCTATGCCACCCCACAGCGGCAGCTGCAGCGCCTCGGCCGAAACCACTTCTACCGGTTGCAGCCGCAGCACGGTGATCGGTGCGGTCGGCCTGTCGTTCGGATTGCGGCGGTTCAGCCAGCCGTCCAGCTGCCAGCGCACCCGGTCGGCAGTCGCGTCCTCGGTCAGCGGCTCCGCGCAACGCCAAACCCGGTTCAGCTCTTGGCCGTTGGCGGTCACCGCGTGGATGGCAAGCCGGGTGCAGCCAACTCCCGCCGCCTCGAGGCTGCGATGCAGATCGCCTGCCAGTGACCGGCCTGCGAACGCGGCGGCGTCCACCCGGTCGATGGGTGGATCGCAGTCCATCACGGCGTCGAGCTCCTGCGGCGGCTCGCGCCCGGACGGCCCTCGGCCGGGTTCGGCGCGGGCGAAGCGATGCGCGGCCACCGCATCGGCCCCGAACCGGGACGCCACATCGGCGCGGGACAAGGCGGCGAACTGTCCGATGTTTCGGATCCCCATGCGCCACAACAGATCCGCCAGGTCCTCGCGGCCGGGCGCGGCAAGGCTCGGTTCGGTGGCGAGCTGCCGGATGGACAGCGCCGACAAGAACGCCGCGTCCTTACCGGATTCGATGATCCGCCCTACACGGGCGGCGAAAACCGCGGTGGCCAGCCGGTCGGCGATACCCACCTGGCATTCGGCGCCGGCAGCCGCAACAGCGTCGACCAACCGCTCGGCGGCAGCCTGCTCGGAACCGAAGTAGCGCGCCGCACCGCGCACGGGCAACACCAAAAGGCCGGGCCGCAGCACCTCGGCGCGCGGCACCAGATCGTCGACCGCTGCCGTCACGTTCTCGAAGTGGCGGGCATCGCGCGCCGGGTCAGCGGCGACGACGTGCAGCTGCGGGCACCTGGCCTGGGCTTCCCGGCGGCGCAGGCCGCGGCGCACCCCGACCGCGCGAGCCGAGGCAGAGCAGGCGATCACCCGGTTGGCCAGCGTGACAGCGACCGGAGAGGTCGGCGATAGTTCGGCGGCGACCGCCGCGGCGACCGCCGGCCAGTCCATGCACCAGATGGCCAGCACCCGCGACGCGCTCATCCGCCTACCGCGTGCACCGACCCGAAGGTTCGTCCTCTCGCCCGCATGGCCAGCCGCACCCGGCTGATCCGGCCGCATCCCGATATCGGCCTGCCGCCGCTGCCGCCGGTCACTTCGTAGCCGCTGACCCTGGCCTCCAGCCGGGCCGACGCACCCTGCCAGTCGCCATCGGTGACCAACAGCGTGCAACCCTTCTGTCGCGCGCGAGCCACCACCGCACGCGCCCTTGTCGCAGGCACCGAACGCCCGGCGAGGCCGAGCAGGACCAGATCCATACCGTCCATCAGCACCGCCGCCACCTCGACGGGATCCGCACCCGGGTCGGGAATGACAGCGAGCCTGCTCAGATCCGCTCCCATCTCAACGGCCGCGAGCAGACCGACATCGGGCTGACCGACGATGGCCGCATGCCCACCCGCTGCCGTCACCGCCGCCACCATGCTCAGCGACAGCGACCGGGCACCCGACAGCACCGCCACCGTCCCCTTCGGCAATGTGGCAGGCACGGCCTCGGCAAGGGCTTCGGGGAGCGGCAGCAAACTTTCTGATTCGGGGAGCACGTCGTTCGACGGCACCTGGCCGCGTCGACCGGGACCGACCTTGCCGGATATCGCCGCCATCTTGCGGCGCAGGTGTTCTACCTGTTCAGCGCGGTCAACCCGATGCCGATCCAGGCTCATCGCAGCGGTCACAGCAGCACCTTCCGCCTCATCCGAATCATCATCTATTCGAAAGTATGTTCGATACGACGAGTAAACACCCGCCCACCGACACCGTCAAGCGATGGCAGCGCTGCCCGGGAATTCGGTCACCGATTCGCCAGCGGCATAAAACCTGGGAATTGTTCGCACATCGGATAAGGTTTTCAACGACGAATCGTATTGCAGCGATTCATTCGCCAGTCGGGGGACAGATAGGAAAATCCATGACGACACGTCATAAGACTCGTCGCCTTCCGGCGCTCGCCGGAGCGGCCGCAATCATCGCCCTGGTCGGGCTTTCCGCCGCGTGTGCGAAGGAAGAGGAGAAGGCTCCCGAGACCTCGACCACGACGACCACCACCACGACCACGACCACGACGGCGCCGTCTGCCGAACCGACCGAGAAGGCGCCGCGCCTCGATCCCGGTGGCCCGAACCCGTTCTCACCCTCGGTCCTGGCACCGCCTGCGCCGACGGCCCCTCCCGGCGACAACTAGCACACCGCGGTGCCCGGTTGGCGAACCAACACCGGGCACCGACTGCTGGCGCTGATCGCGGTGGCGGGGGTGCTGGTGCTTGCGTCGGATCTGCGGATCAGGCAGGTGCCCAACGCACCTATGTCGATCGGCGGTCCGTTCGCGCTATTGCTCGGCGCCTCAACGGATCTCGGACCCTCGCACCGCGATGACACGCAGCTGACCGTCGCCCTGCGCGACAAGGCACAGCCAGCCCGGCTGGTCGGCTGGGCACGTAACCAAGGCCTGTCGGTGCGATGGCGGCCCGGCCACGACTGGGCCGTCATCGAGGGCAACGCCGAAAGAGTCGGCACCGCCTTCGGTGTCGAGGTGCACGACTATCGCGGTCAGCGCGGTCAGGTGTTCTACGCATCTCCCCAACAGCCGTCGGTGCCCGAGGAACTGCGACCAGAGGTCGTCGAGCTCGGCAGGATCCTGAGCTACACACCGCATCACATGTCCAAACCGCCGATGCTGCCAAGGGATGTACCGGACCAGGGATTGCAGCCCAGCGCGCTTCGCAACACCTACAACGTGAGCAAGCTTGCCGCGCAAGGCTTCACCGGCAAGGGTCAGACGATTGTGATCTTCGCTTTCGACGGCTACAACCAGTCCGACCTCGACAGCTTCGCGTCGTTGTACGGCCTGCCGAAGTTCACCCCCACCCTGGTGGGCGGCCAGCCCGCCGAGCCGCGCGGCGAGACGACGATGGATCTCGAGGTTGCGCACGCCATCGCACCCGACGCCAAGAAGGTCGTCATCAACGCCAGGCCGACGGTCCAAGGCGACGGCGCATACGAGAAGATCGCGCAGATGCTGGAGTCGGCCGACCAACAGTTCCCCGGCGCGGTGTGGAGCTTCTCCATCGGATGGGGCTGCGACAAGCTGATCACCGCAGCCGATCTGGCGCCGGTCCGGTCCGCGATCGCAGACGCACATGCCAATGGCACGACGTCGTTCAACGCCAGCGGTGACCTCGCGGGTCTGGAGTGCAAGGGCGGCCAGGACTGGTCGTCACCGCCGAGCGATGCCGATATCGGCCTCGACTCCGTCGCCTCGCTGCCCGAGATGACCAACGTCGGCGGCACCACGCTGTCCACAGACGACAAGGGGGTGTGGCAGTCCGAACAGGCCTGGTTCGATGTTCCGCTGTCGCTGGGAAGCGGCGGCGGGCCATCCGCGTTGTTCGAACGGCCGGACTGGCAGCGCTCGGTGCTGCCCGACCAGGAACAGGGACGCAGGCTCACCCCCGATGTCTCGGCCGTGGCCGACCAGTTCACCGGCGTCAAGATCGTGTTCAACGGTAAGGAGTTGGTAGGTGGCGGAACCTCGCAGTCGGCGCCGCTCTGGGCGGGTCTGGCTGCGGTGATGAACCAGTGGCTGACCGCGAACGGCGGACGCCTGCTCGGCGATCTGAATCCCCTGCTGTACAAGGTCGCCGAAGGTTCCCGGCTGCCGGGCTTCCGCGATATCACCCTCGGCGGAAACGCGGTGGCCGATGCGAAGCCCGGATATGACATGGTGACCGGCCTCGGCACCCCGGACGTCGACAACCTCGTACGGAACATCCTCGTCCTGCAGAAGTTGACGGCATGACCACACCGGCCGAAGACGCACCGGCAATGATGGAGTGCCGGGTCTGCCAAATGGACGTTCCCGCAGGCGAATACTGCGGACTGTGTGGTGACCCGCTGACCGCCAAACCCGGAGACGGGCCGTCCTGGTTGCGACTTCGCACGTACGGCGCCGCGCCGGGCGAGCACCTGTTGCTGCCGTCGCTTGCCAGTTCGCTGTTCCCGCAGCTGCCACATCGGTCCCGCATGCCGTTCCGCGTCGCGCTGGTGCTCGTGCTGATCGGCCTCGTCACGTTCGCGACGTTGCGGATGCCCGCTGCGCTGATCACTGTCGCCGCACTCGGGCTGCCGCTCCTTTTCCTGCTGTACCTGCGGGAAACCAGCGCACTTCGCGATCTACCCGCCGCCACACTGCTTCTCACCGCGGCGCTCGGCATCGGGCTCGGCGTCGGCTGGGTGCTGCTGACGGGTGCGGTGGTGGCCCGCTCGTACGGCGTCCCGTTGGGCACCGGAATCGCGGGCGGCCGGATCCTCCGCGAGGGGCTCGGCATCCCGGTCGGGAGCATGATCGTCATGCTGCTGCCCGTGGTCGTCGTGCGCATGGCCCGCCCGTCTACCCGAGAATCGTTGGACGGCTTCATGTTCGGCGCACTCGGTGCGCTGGCCTTCACCGCCGCCGCCACCATCACCCGATTGGCGCCGCAGTTCGCCTCAGGGATGGTCGCCCGAGCCCGGCCGGCCTCGTCGCTCATCGTCGAGGCGGGCATCCGGGGAATCGCGGTCCCGTTGACCGCCGCTGCCGTCGGCGGCCTCATCGGCGCCGCCC
>CADEGF010000110.1:0-1950 GCA_902826815.1 uncultured Mycobacteriaceae bacterium | reverse complement strand
GGAATCGCGGTCCCGTTGACCGCCGCTGCCGTCGGCGGCCTCATCGGCGCCGCCCTGTGGTTCACCCGCCCGGCGAGCAAGGCCGATCAGCACACCAGGTTCATCCGGGTCGCGCTGGCCGGATTCGCCGCTGCCGTGGTCGCGGTCTACGCCGGGCTTGGGCTTGTCGACGTCACGCACATCCCGCAGTGGCTGCAGTTGGTCGTCCATCTCACGGTCGCCCTTGTCGCACTTCTGCTGCTGCGCATCGGACTTCATCTCGCGCTGCTGCACGAGGCCCACGACGAGATCCATTCCGATGAACCAGTGCTGTGCCCGCACTGCAACACCGTCGTCCCCGACATGGCTTTCTGCGCGGCCTGCGGGGTGGCCACGCACGCATCCTCGAGGTCTTCGAGGAAGCTGCGACGCGATTCGCGGCCGACACCGCACGCCGACGACGAACCGGCAACCGGTGAAACGTGCTCCGGCTACTCGACGACCCCTGGCACCTATGACGCGAAGCCGGTGCACAAGACGTCCTACGTCCGGCTGTTGCGGACCTGGGGGGTGGCCATCGTGGTGGTCGCGATCGCGCTCGTGGGGCTTTCGGTGATCATCCACAAACCGCCCGCCCGCTACGTCTGTCCGCCGGACTGCGGGCATCCGCCGACCGGTGAGGCGGTGGAAGTCAACCCGCGGTTCACCGCACCCGACGGCTCTTTCTCCGTATCGCATCCCGCGCAGAGTACGGCGTACAAGATCACCACCAGCCCGACCGGAGTCCGGGCCGATTTCCTCGGCGGCGACGGCGGCACCATGCAGTTGATGAGTCAGCCCGCCAACGGGCGAACGCCGGAACAGATCGCCAAGACCCTGGTGAACGAGACCTTCCCGGACACCAAGACCGCATACGAGATCCCCAACGCGATGGTGGGCTACGTGCCCGGATACGGCCTGGTCGCCGACTGCTGGCCGCAGGGCGCCAACAGCAACTACATGCGGATGCGGGTCATGGTCATGGTGGCGGAGAAGAACGGCCTCGCGCTGATCGCTGCGGCCGTCGGGCCGTTTCGCCAGTTCGGCCCTGACTTCGGGATAGGCAAGCCGTCGGGGGCAAACCTGCAGCTAGCACTGGATATGGGCAAGTACGTCAACAGCTTCAGCTGGCGCGGCGACCCGCCGCGCTGACAGCCGACAATTGCCAATGTTGACATTGACAAATGTCATCATTTGCTGTTGTACTCGAGCATGGCTCAAAGCAGAGTCCCTGCGCGCGGTTCCGTTCGCTCCCGCGCCGCCGCGACACTCGGACGCGTGACATTCCGCCCGCTCGGCGGGGCGATACCACTGGATCGACCGTGGGGCGTGTGGGCGGCGCGGCAGACCATCGCCCGCGTCATGGACGCATTCGGCCCACCGCTGACGGGCACCCAGGTGGAATATGTGGACACCGTCCTCCCCGACGGCCGCAGACTGCTCGGCGAATGGGTGCGGGCCGCGGGCGTCACCAAGGGCACATCGGCGATCTATTACATCCATGGAAGCGGTTACGCCCTGTGCTCGCCCCGCACCCACCGCCGACTGACGACGTGGCTGTCGCACCTGACTGGGCTGCCGGTGTTCGTCGTCGACTACCGACTGGCACCGCGGCACCGATTCCCAACGGCCGCAACCGATGTGCGCACCGGATGGGACTGGCTGCTCGGGCCTGGCGGGCTGGCACCTGACCGGGTGGTGATCGCAGGCGACTCCGCGGGCGGACACCTCGCGGTGGATCTGCTTCTGCAGCCCGAGGTGACCCGGCCTGCGGGACTGGTCATGCTGTCGCCGGTATACGACATGACATTCGGGCTCGCGCGGGCCCACGAGGAACTGCGGCGCGATCCGGTGATCCGGGTGCGTGACGCTCAACGGCTGGTCGGGCTGTACTGCGCGGGAACCGATCTCGCACATCCCCGGCTGACCCTC
>CADEGF010000109.1 GCA_902826815.1 uncultured Mycobacteriaceae bacterium | reverse complement strand
GACGACAAGACGCTCGCCGTATGGCTCAAACCCGTTCTGACGCACTATCTCACCGATCCAGCGCCCTGAGTTCTGCTCGCGCTGGAACTGAAGGTCATCCGGACGGCGGTGGAAAGCTCCCATTCGCCGTCAGGACCGAGCTGCCCGCGAGCATGACCGCCATCGCCACGAAGACGGCGCCGATCCCCGCCGCGCCGACCATGCCACCCACGATCGCGGGGATCGCCACCTGGCCAAGGCGGTTGCCGCTCAGCCGGACTCCGACCGCCGTGCCCCGCATGTCGGTTGGCGCTGTTTGGGCAATCCAGCTCAAGCTGAGTGGCTGACCCATGCCCAGTCCAAACCCTGCGGTGGCCATGATGAGGAACAGAAGTGGTACGGATTCGACCAAGGGCAGAGGCGCGAGTGCAACGGCGGGGAGGGCGGTGCTGATGACGAGAAGCCGGCCACGGCCCGCGACTCTCGTCATCGGCTGGAGGAACAACCGCGACAGCATCGAAGCGCCCGCGCCTGCGGAAAGAAGCAGGCCGACCGTCGAGGCCGAAAGGCCGTGTGCCTGACCATAGGCCGGCAGGTAAGCAACCAGAAGATCGTTGCACGTGAGAACCGCGACGCTGGCGGCCATCGCGTGAGGCGCGTTGGGCTGGGCGAGGACCTTGCCGACACCGCGCAGGATGGAGACGGACCCTTGAGCTCCGTTCGAAGACGGAGTGCGGCTCGACTCGGACCTGCGGTTCCTGTCGGACAGCGCCAGGGCACAACCGATGAGCCCCGTGAGCCCGGCGCCGAGGAAAGCAAAGGTGCCTGCCAAGGACATCGCCTGTGGCAGTGCGCCTCCGCCAGAAAGATGCGTGTGCTGGCTGACGAAACCCGCAGTTGCAGGCCCGACGAACTGCCCGAGCGACACCACCACGGTGAATGCCGCGAAGCGGCTATCACGGTGCGCAGCGCCGGAGTTGGCGATCAATGCCTGCAGGCCGAGCACCGTGAGCACCTGACCGAGGCCGAGGATCGCCTGCGTCAGAATCAGTGCCCAGATCGCGTCGACGAACACGAGCGTGAAGCCGACGACTGACACCAACGCCAGACCGCCTACGACGAAAGGCATTTCGCGGTAGCGATCGATCAATCTCCCCACCGGGATCGCGACGAAGAGCGAAAGCACGGCGAAACCGGCCGCGATGAAACCGAGTTCGGCCGCGCCTGCGCCGAGATCCAGCGCGCGATATGACACGGTTGGCCGCATGGCGTTGACGCTCGCCTGCATCAGAAACAGCACCACCAGGGCCCGCACGAACCAGGAACTGTAGGCCCGGTGTGCGAAACCCGGTGTTGGTCCTCCATCGGACGGGGACAATTTCCGTCACCTCTGCACGGATCGTCGACGCGGAAACCAGGCCGGCCGTCTGCCGGTCTTTCGGTGTGCGGGAAGTGCTCAGCCGGTACGGGTCGCGTCGGCGTCGACCAGCTGGGCGAGGATGTGCTCGGCGCTGTTCTTCAGATGCTCGTGCATTCGGAGGGCGGCTGTGTCCGGATCGTGGTCCGAGATGGCGGCCAAGAGCGCGAGGTGCTCCTCATGCGCTTGTTCCATCCGGTCCTCGGCCGCGCCCGAGCGGAACCGCACCAATCGAAGCTGGGTGTGCACGGCCAGGCCATGCTCCCTCAACCTCTGGTTACCCGCCACTTCGTAGATGCAGAGATGGAAATCCGAGGGCCATTCCAAGGTTTGCCTACCGTGCGTGCGCAGAGCCGACGTCAGGCCTTCGAGGTTCTCTCGCAGGACTGCGATCTGGTGGGGAGTGGCCCGCTTGGCGGCGAGCCGCACCGCGAGTACGTCGAGCGCCTCCCTGATCTCTATGAGCTCACGCACTTCCGGCTCCGTGAAGTCGGCGACGGACACCCCGCGCCCGCTGACCACTTTGACGAGGCCCTCATTGGCCAACAGGCGCAACGCCTCCCGAAGTGGACTGCGGCTTATGCCGAGCGAGGAGGACAGCTCCGGCTCGCTCAGGCGCTGTCCCGGCGCGTAGTCGCCGCCGAGGATTCGCGACCGGATGATGTCGGCGGCCTGAACCGAGTAGGGGACCGTCTGCTGGATCCGGTCGGTCATGTTCGGCTCGCATATCGTCGTTCCAGTTCGAAGTAGCGCGGCAAGCCGAGAATCTCGCTGCGCTCCTCGAGGCTGATCATCTTAGAAGGGTAGAACTCCGTCACCTCTCCGTCGCGCTTTAGCGCGATCAGCATTTCCTGCATTGCCTTGATCGCCGTTTTCTGCAGCGAGCCGGAGAAGGTGATGAGTGAGAAGCCGAGTTTGGCCAGGTGATCGACCGGCACGAGCGGCGTCTTGCCGCCCTCAACGAGGTTGACCATCAGCGGCACACCGAGCGGGCGCAACTCGGTGCCCACGAATTCGAGTTCCTCCTCGGTGTGCGGAGCCTCCACGAAGATCATGTCGACGCCGGCCTCGGCGTAGAGACGGCCGCGACGCACCGCCTCCTCGATCCCGTCGGTCGCCCGCGCGTCGGTGCGTGCGATCAGCACCAACTCGGGATCGGTGCGCGCGTCAACGGCGGCGCGGATCTTCTGCACCATGTCCTCGGCCGGAATGATCTGCTTTCCCGCGAAGTGACCGCAGCGTTTGGGCGAGATCTGGTCCTCCATGAAAAGCGCTGCGACACCGGCGTTCTCGAATTCGACGATGGTGCGTCCGACGTTCAACGGATTGCCGTATCCCGTATCGCAGTCGCCGATGACCGGAATGTCAACCGCGTTGGCGATGTTGCGGGTCTGGGTCAGCACTTCCGACATCGTCATCAGCCCGACGTCCGGCGCCCCGAGGGCACTCGCGGACACGCCGGCCCCGGTGACGATCGCCGCGTCGAAGCCACCCTGCTCGGCGAGTCGAGCGGTGAGCCCGTCATAGACGCCAGGTGCGACCACGGGCTGACCGCCCCGCAACATTTCCCGTAGGCGACGGCGCTTCTCGGCAGGCTTGGTCATATTCTCGCTTCCTTTGATTGTTGTTGCGGTAGCACGAGGTCGCCATGGACGCGCAGGTAGTTCGCGAGGCCGCCTGCGGTCAGCAGTGCACGCATGACGTCGGGCAGCGGCCGTGCGGTTCGCTCGAACCCGCGTCCAGGGTCCGAGACGAGTCCATGCTGCAGATCGATCTCGACGACATCGTCTTGTTCGATACCGGATGTGTCGCACTCGACCACGGGCAGCCCAACGTTGATGGCGTTGCGGAAGAATATTCGGCCGAATGATGGTGCGAGAACGGCTGATATCCCGCAAGCCAGCAGGACACGCGGGGCCGTCTCCCGCGACGAGCCACAACCGAAGTTCGGCCCCGCGACGACCACGTCGCCGTGCTGCACCCGGTCGACGAAGTCAGGATCGATGTCCTCGAAGGTGTGCCGGGCCATCTCCGACACGTCCAGCGACGCAGCCTTGTGCTGCGCGGCGATGATGTAGTCGGTGTTGATGTCGCTGCCGAAGCGTTGTGCGCGACCGGAGATCATGGGTGGGCTCCGATGCTCGACAGGTCGCGTTCGGGTGACAGATACGGGCGCGGGTCGGCGATCGCGCCTTCGATCGCCGAAGCCATCACGGTCGCAGGAGATGCGAGGAAGATCTCGGCCTTGCGATTTCCCGTGCGCCCGACGAAGTTTCGTGGCGCGCTGGTGATCATGGTCGTTCCATCGTCGGGGATGCCGAATCCCGAGGCGCCGGTACACCCGCTACATCCCGAGGTGCCGATCACTGCGCCGGCTTCGATCAGTCGGGCGATCAGGCCCTCCTGCAGGGCTTCGAGATAGGCGCGACGCGTCGCCGGGGCGACGAAAAGTTGGACCCCCGGCGCGATTTGATGCTCCCCGAGCACCGCGACTGCGGCACGCAGGTCGTCGAGCTGTCCATTGGTGGAGGTCCCGATTGTGGCCTGCTGGATCGGCCGGCCAGCTACCTCGGCGACGGCGCGAACTCTGTCGGGATTGGGTGGCTCGGCGACGAGCGGCTCAAGGGATGACGCATCGATGGTGTGCGTGGCGAGGAACTCGGCGTCGTCGTCGGACACGGTGCCCGGGTAGTCGTGCACACCGACATCGGACAGATGGCGACGCAGCGCGTCGTCGGCGGGCATGATCGCGAACTTCGCTCCGAGTTCGACCCCCATGTTGGTGACCGTCATCCGGCCGTGAAGGTCGAGCGCCTCGATGGCCGACCCCGAGAATTCCAGTGACTTGTAGTTCGCGCCGTCGGCACGAATCCGCCGGAGCAACTCGAGCACGAGGTCTTTGGCGAACACTCCGCGCGACAGTTCGCCGTTGCAGACGATGCGGATGGTCTCGGGCACCTTGAACCACAGCTTGCCGAGCATCATGGCCGTCGCGAGATCGGTGGAGCCGACACCGGTGGCGAGCAGGTTGAAGGCACCCGCGGTGCACGTGTGCGAATCCGAGCCCACGATCAGCCGGCCGGGAACGGCGTGTCCCTCCTCGGGCAGCACCTGATGGGAGATACCTCGCCCGATCTCGTACAGCGTGATGCCCTGGTCCGCGGCGAACGCCCTCATCCGTTGGTGCATCGCGGCCACCGCGGGGGTATGCACCTGCGGTGCGTGGTCCAAGAACATCGCGACGCGAGCCGGATCGAAGACCTGATCACCTCCGAGTTCGGCGAAGGTTTCCGACGGTTGTGGCCGGTTCCCGTCGTGTGAGAACACGAAATCGACGGGGCTGATGACCACGTCCCCTGCGTGGACCGGATGTCCGACATGTGCGCTGAAAATCTTCTCGGCGATAGTGCCGGCCATCCGCGCCCTCCGCTCCCCGGAAATACTGTCGATTGAGTTCTGTCGACAGCATACAGTACGGTGGACACAGTGCTTCGGATCACAGCTTGCATCCGCCGAGATCGAGCACACAAATGCATGACGGCGAGGAAGGCGAGGACTGGGTGACTCACAATCCGACGACCGCGGAGTCCGCGAACATCGGCGCCACTGCCGAACTCGCCGCCTGGGCGGCCGGACTCGAGCGTTCCGCGATACCGGATGAGGTCTACGCCCACACCGCACGGCTGGTTCTCGACGGTCTGGGCGCCGGGCTGTTCGGGTCGACCACTCAGTGGGGCCGGATCGTCGGCGAGCTGGTGGTCGACCAGGGCGGCGTCGCCGAGGCGGCGGTGTGGGGGACGGGCGTTCGCGTGCCTGCCACCCAGGCGCCGCTGGCGAACGGGACGTTCATGCACAGCTTCGAGTTCGACGACCTGCACGCCGACGCGGTGATTCACGGTGCGGCACAGGTCGTGCCTGCCGCCTTGGCGGCGGCCGGACACCGCGCGGCGGGCAATGACCGCGCGGCCGCGGGCCTGCCTACGGCCGCGGAACTCGCCGTGGCGTGCGTGGCGGGTTTCGAGGTCGGCGCCCGAATCGGGCTTGCGACCGGACGGGCGCAGCTGGGTCGCGGTTTTCACCCGAGCCCCAACACCGGATTGTTCAGTGCCGCAGCGACGGCCGGTCTGCTGCTGGGGCTCGACGAGCGGGGTCTTCGGCACGCATTCGGTATCGCGGCGTCATCAGGCGGCTTCCTGATGGCTGCGCAGTACGGCGCGATGGTCAAACGGATGCATCCGGGTCGGTCGGCTCAGGCGGGTGTGCTCGCCGCACTGCTCGTCGCGCGCGGATTCACCGGTATCGAAGAGGTGATCGAGCAGCCGTTCGGCGGGTTCGCCCGCGCGTACGCCGACGTCGGCGCGGACGGGCTGACCGAGATCGCCGCGGATCTCGGACAGCGTTGGGAAACATTGCGGTTCTCGGCGAAGGCATATCCGTGCTGCGGCTCGAACCACACGTCGATCGACGCGCTGCGCGCCATCCTGGAGCGCCTGCCCGACCTGAAGCCCGACGACATCGAGTCGATCCACGTGGCCTGCTCGACCCTCACGGCCAAACACGTTGGCTGGCCGTATATCCCGGACAGCGTGACGTCGGCGCAGATGAACCTCGCTTACACCATCGCCGTCTTCGCGGTCGACCGGGAGCTGTTCGTCGAACAATTCGCAACCGACCGGATCGATGACCCCCGAGTCCTCGACCTGGTGGAGCGGGTCGTCATCGAGACCGACCCGGACATTGATCGCGAGGGCATGGACGGACGGCACCACGTGCGGCTGACAGTGAGCACTCGAGACGGCGAGCGCCACGTCGAGGCGGTCCGGCATGCGGTCGGAAGCTCGCATCGGCCGCTGTCCCCGGACGCCATGGTCGCGAAGTACCGCCAGCTGGCGGCCACCGTGCTGGACCCGCAGCAGGTCACGGATCTCGAGGAGGCCGTTCTCGCACTGGCCGACGCGCGTCCGGATACGGCGCCGGCGGCGCGCCTCCTCGAAGTCGTTTCAGCTCCGCTGCGCGCAGCGGCAATCAGCCGGTGAAGGAACCACGGAAGGAAATGAGCATGAAGTCTTCGATGAGGCCGACCTCGGCTCGGCGCCGATCGACGGCGAGGGTGCTCGGTGCCCTCCTCTCGATCGGCGCCTTCGCTATGACGGGCTGTCACCTCGACTCCACAGCCGAGGACAGCGGGTCCGGCTTTCCGAGCCGTCCGTTGACGATCATCGCCGCGGGCGATCCGGGCGGCGGCCTCGATCAAGCGGCGCGCCAGCTGGAGGCGGCCATGTCTGCCGCGGGCGTCGAACAGCGCATGACCATCGAGAACAACGGGGGAGGCGGTGGAAACCCCGCCCGCGCAGAACTTCTCGGCAGGGCGAACGACGGCTCCACGGTGGTGGCCGAATCCAATCGGGTGTTCCTGAACCCGATTCTGGGCACTACCGACATGACGGTCGACAAGTTCACCGCGCTTGCCCAGCTGACCAATGATTATCTGGTGTGGGCGGTGCGTGCCGATTCGCCGTACAAATCCGCACGCGACATTCTCGACAAGATCGTCAAGGACCCGGCATCGGTGAGCTTCGGCGTCGGCACCGTGCCCTCAGACGATCAGATCAATATTCTCAAGGCGGCCAAGTCATCCGGTGTGAGCGATCTGACGAAGCTCAACATCGTAGCCTTTCAATCGGGTGGCGACCTGAACACGGAGTTGCTCGGGAATCACGTCGAGGTCGTGTCGACCGGTTTCTCGGAAGCGGCGGCGCTCGCCGATGCAGGCAAGGTCCGACTGCTGTCGATCTCCGCACCTGAAAAGCAGTCCGGTGTCGCCGAGGGCGTGCCGACCTGGAAGGACCTCGGGCTCGACTTCACCGTCGACCACTGGCGCGGTATCTTCGGCCCGGCCGACATGCCCGCCGACGCCGTCACGTGGTGGGAAGAGACGGTGAAGAAGGCAACAGAGACCGACGAGTGGCGCGAGCAGATGGAAAACGCCCATCTGACAACGGATTATCTGCCTAGCGAGGAGTTCACCAAGCGGGTCGACGACCAGGCCGACGAGTACAAGTCGCTGCTGTCGGAGGTGGGTCTTGCTTCTTGACGAGCGCACCGGCGAGCCCGTCGAGGAGACGACGGACAGGCGCACTCTTGCGCGGGCCGACCTGGTGCTGTGCGGGGTGCTGGCGCTGATCGGTGTGGTCTACGCCGTCCAGCTGATCGACATCCCGGCGACCTCACCGAACCAGGCCGACATCGGTCCGCGGGCTTACCCCCGGCTGATCCTCGTACTGCTGGCGCTCATCACCGTAATGCTCTTGGTGAAGACGTTGCGGGAGTTGATCTCCTCCGCCCGCACCGGCGGCAACTCCGACCCTGCGCCACGCACCGACCCGCGTGCCATGCTGAGGCGACTCGGCGCCCTGACGCTCTCTGTCGTGGTCGCCGTCGTCTATCTCGAACTGATGATTCCGCTGGGATTCATTGTCGCCACCACACTGTTCGTCGCAGTACAGGTGGCCATGATCGGCGGGTTGCGCCGGTACCGGAGTCGTCGCGTGCTGATCCCCATCGTGTTCGGCTTCCTTTCCGCCGTTGTGGTCTATGTGCTGTTCGCCGATTCGCTCGGCGTGCTGCTGCCCCGCGGGATCTTCTCGCTGTGATCGTCCAACGAAACCCATTGAGCTGCCTAGGAGCACCGCGATGAACGCCCTCGACCAATTGTTCGGCGGCTTCTCCGATTTCATCGGCAACCCGCAGTTGATTCTGCTGGTCGCGGCCGGGGTGCTGCTCGGCACCGTGGTCGGTCTGCTCCCGGGCATCGGTCCGTCCACAGCGATCGCACTGCTGCTGCCGGTTGCGCTCGTGTTGCCGCCCGCCACCTCTCTGATTCTCATGACCGCGCTGTACATCGGATCCGAGTTCGGCGGCCGGATAACGGCGATTCTGCTCAACATGCCCGGCGACGCGGGCGCACTCATGACGACCTTGGACGGATATCCGCTCGCTCGCGCCGGTAAGGCCGGGACCGCGCTGACCATTTCGGCGGTGTCGTCGTTCATCGGGTCCATCATCTCCATCGTGGGACTGGCGTTCCTCGCCGGGCCGCTCTCCGACTTCGGGCTGAAGTTCGGCCCCAGCGCTTACTTCGCGGTGGTCGTCATGGCGTTGGTCCTCAGCGCCACCCTCATCGGCGACTCGTTGTTGCGTGGCTCCATCTCCGTACTGCTGGGTCTGCTGATCGCCACGATGGGCACCGATACACAGGCCGGCGTGCCGCGGTTCACCTTCGGCATCTCCGAACTTCTCAACGGCATCGACCCGATCATCGTGATCGTCGGGCTATTCGGTTTGGGCGAGATCTATTGGAATCTCACGCATACCGAACCCGGCGGCAATGATCTGATCAAGGTGCGCGGCGGCCTGTGGCCCCGGTGGTCCGAAATCTGGGCTACGCGGTGGTCGACCCTTCGTGGGTCGCTGATCGGATTCGTCGTCGGTGTGCTCCCGGGTTCGGGCACCACCATGGCTTCCTTCTTCTCCTACTCGGTCGAGAAGAAGGTGTCGAAAGAACCGGAGAAGTTCGGTACGGGCGTGATGGATGGCGTCGCATCGCCCGAAGCCGCGAACAACTCGGCGATCGGCGGCGCGTTGGTGCCCATGTTCACCCTCGGCATCCCGGGATCGGGCACCACCGCAGTGCTGCTCGCCTACCTCGCGATGTACGGCCTGGACCCTGGGCCGAGCTTCTTCAGCGAGCACGGCGACATCGCCTGGGTCGTCATCGCGTCGCTGTTCGTCAGTTCGACCATGGCGCTGCTCGTCAATGTCCCGCTGATCCCGGTATTCGCGAAGATCCTCGACGTCCCAACGCGGCTGTTGTTCCCTGTGATCATGGTGCTGGCGCTGCTATCCGGATTCGCACTCAACAACTCGGTTTTCGATGCGCTGTTGGTAATCATCTTCGGAGTGGTCGGCTATTTCCTGCGTGCGGCCCGTCTGTCGCCGGCTCTGCTGGTGATGGGACTCGTCCTCGGCACCATGCTCGAGCGCAGTTTCCGGCAGGCCTATCTGCTTGGCCACGGCAATCTGATCGAAATGCTCGCGGACCCCTTGGCCCTCACGTTCTTTGCGATCGCGATCCTCGCTGTCGTGGGTGACCTCACGCGCAGCACGGTCAAGAAGCGCAGGGCGTCGGCAGCCGCGGACCGCGATGAGCAACTCGCAGGCAAGTCCGGTTAGGACTGAAGGTCGGATTCGGAGAATACGTCGATGGTTTCGACGGGCTCGAGCACTA
>CADEGF010000108.1:5214-10549 GCA_902826815.1 uncultured Mycobacteriaceae bacterium | reverse complement strand
TCCTAGATTGAACGCTGAAGTGGGGCGGGCGGGGCTCGAACCCGCGACCAATGGAGTTGCGATAAACCTATCTCGCTAGTTTGCGGTGAATCTCAAGACTGCGAGTCTGCCAGCGTGATCCGCCCACATCGACTCTTGCTGACTTCCAACGATTCTCGTTACTTTCCGCTCATATAGGACGAATAAAGTACGAATGGAAGTGGACCGGCCCCCGACTAGCCGGTGACGCTCTTGGAGATGAACTCGTAGTGGCGCAGGCGTCCGCGGAGATGGTGCCGTTCGATGCTGCCGTCGACTTCCAGTCCGGGGCCTCCGAGTGCGGGGTCGGTGATGAGGTACGCGCCCCACGCGATTTTGAAGCTGGGTGGCACGATCTGCGGCAGGTCGAACACGGCCTTGAGGATGACCCGGTAGCGGCTGATCACGAGCGCGGAGCGTGTACCCGACAGTACGTAGTCGGTGTCGAGCGGGATCACTTCGGCCGGCACGTCAGGAGTCTCCTCCCAGGAGCTGGCGTAGATGGGGTCACCCCACTCCTCAACGCCGATTTGCGGCTTCTGCCACACGGCTACCCGGTCATGGAAGATCACTGTGCACGCACCCTGTAGCGATTCAGCACGAAGAGTTCGGCCAGATTCCAGCCTTGCCAGCCGCCGCGTATTGAGACGCTGCCGACGTCGGTGGAGAGTTGTTCGGGGTTGGCGGTCAGCCGCGCTGAGGCGGTGAGGATCACGGCCTCGATCTCGTCGTTCGGGGTGTTGCCGTCGAACCCGCGATCCCGCGTGTAGCTCTTGGCTAACACGGTGACGACGGGCGCGATTTCCCCGGCCAAGGCGACAAGCGTGGTGTCGTCGCCTTGGCCGAGGAAGTCGGCCACATCCTGACCGCTAACAGCGGCCACCGGTTAGGTTCCCGGTTCGGTGAGCCAGGTGACGGCCTCGTCCTGAAGCAGCGCCACATCGTAGCGAGTCACGGCTCGGACGCCCACGGAGTCGTAGTCGCCCCACGTCTGGTCGAGGATCTTCACCTCGGCGTCAACGTCACGCGCGACGACCACCTTGGAGAAGTCGACGATCGCGACACCCTGAGTGGGCACATGCTCGGTCAGGATCACCGGCAGACCCAGCAGCTGGAACGCGGTGCCAGACTGCACAGTCGACGGATCGAAAACGTAACGGGCATCGTCGTCTCCGACCTTGATTTTTCTAAACCCTGTGAACGTGTCGACGTCCATCACCAGGTGCGTAGGCGAAACGTGGTTGGCCTGCGCGATCGCGAGCCCGTCGATCAGCGAATCGATGTCGTTGAGGACGAGCTGCCCGAGTTGGATGTTGTCGGCATTCAGGATGCCCTTGATCGTGTCCGAGGTGCCGGCACCGTTCCACAGTGCGGCGTCGAGTGCCTTCGCCACGTCGGTGACGAGGCGTTGCCGGAGAACAGCTTCCAGCCCGACAACGGACTGACGGATCAACTCGTTGGACGTGCGGACGAGCACCTTCAGCGCCTTCAGCGCAGAGGGCAGCAACTCGACCTCGTCGAAATCCACTGAGCCATCAGTGATCTGGACGCCAGCGGCGACGAACCCGGCGGTCGCCCCGGACGAGATGCGCGGAACCCGAATCGGGCTTGCCGAGTTGAGGATGGTCGGGCCTGCCGACAGGAACGTCGACATCTGCTCGAGCGGCTGCACCAGAAGCGATGCAACCTCGGACTGTAGGAGAGTGGAGTTACCACTAGGAATTTCAATAGCCATTGTTTGGCCGCCTTTCAAAATTTCGGGGGATGTTTCGGCGACCAGGCCAAAAAATAGGGGGTAGGGCGACCAGGCCCTACCCCCTGAGTTTACTACACTGAACGCAGCCGGTCCATCAGCGAGAATTCCGCGGTCTTCTCGCCCTTGTGGCCTTGCCCGATATCACCGGTCGGCCTCCTCGATTCGAGGTGCGGTTTAGCTTCTAGCAGGTCGTCGAGCGCCTGCGACAGCGCGGCCGGGTCGTCGAGGTGATCGGCGTCGAACGGCAGATCTGTGGGGTCGGCCAGACGCCCGGAAGCGCGGACTAGTTCGGTGTGTAACCGTTGGGCGTAGCCGCTGGCCCGCTGACGGTATTTTCCGTTCTCTTGCCGCAGATCTTCCACGATCTTGCGGGGGTACATGTCCTCTGGTGTCGGTTCTGTTTCGTCAGTTGACGATTCGTCCTGCTCTTGGTCGTCCTCGGGAGTGTCCGTATCTGCGTCGGTATCGTCGACCGGCGTTGTCTCTTCAGCTTGCATTTCTTTCCAATCTCCTAGTGAAGCCTGTGCTTTGAATGTCGCGTGCGATTACGGGCCTCTGGACGCACTCGCAGCCCTTATGCCGGGGCATCGGATGATCAGCGGGCCAGATGCGGCCTTCGCGCCACCACCACCTACACAGTTGGCAGGGGTCGGCGTCGAGTTGCCGAACCCACCCTTTGACGAGTGGTTGTTGCGGCATCGCCTCGTTGTACGCCCGTGTGGCACTTTCCAACGGCTCAGATCGTGCCAGCCGAGACACGACGGCCTCCGGCACGTCTGAGTCGCGGGCGATGTCCAACACGGTTGTGGCGGCCTTGGAGAGCCGTACCGCATCGTCTGGCGGTGGCAGCACACCGACAACCGGGATCGCGTCACCTGTACCCAGCATGATCGTGGCGGCAAGTGACAGATCAGCCAGCGCGAAGGCGCGTGAGTTCGCCTGTGCGATAGCGGCTGCCATCAATGCGATCGACTCCTGAGCCGACAGCGCGCCGGACAGGTACAGGGCGTACACGGCCTGCACGCCCTTGTCGGTGCTGTCGGCCAATGCGATCAGTTCGTCCTGATAGCTCATGACGCGATCTGCCGAAGGTCAACGCCTGCACTGTCCAACGCCGAGGTACGCCGCGAGGTCCGTATTTTCGCGATCTCCGCATCGGAGTAGCCGAGCTTGGCCAGCGCGTAGTCGACGGGCAGAATCCCCGACTGCACGAGTTTCACCACCGCGTCGGCCTCCTGGGCGACCGATCGGGTTGCGGCGTCGGCCCACTGCACACCGACGTCGTCGATCTGGTCCGGTGTACGGCCATCACGGATAGCGATCATCAGCTTGGCGACCTGCTCCCAGGAACGGCCGAAGATCTGTTGCCGGTTCTCGGCGCGGGCAGCCAACGATGCCTCTGCAGCCCTCAGTGAGTCGGCGCTGGTGGGTTGGTCGTGCATGACGCCGATGTAGTGCGCCGGCAACGCAGAGACGGCCATGATCTGCCCGAGTAGGACGTTCACCGCTGTTTCGTAGCCGGTCAGATCGGCGCCCTCAAGCTGACCGAACTTTGCACCGTCGTTCTCGGAGATCATGGACCGGTTGCCCTCGGGGATCGGGTTGGCCTCTTCGGTTTCGCCGGTCTCCTCGCCGTCCTCGTCGAGCACCGGAACCTCAGTCAACTCGATACCGGTTGCCCAGCGGCGCGGCCTAGCGGTGTACTCCGACGCCACCAGCATGTCCGCGAGCGACTTATTCAACCCGTCCACCAACGGCATCAGATCATCGATCTCAGAGCAGCCGTACTCATCCAAGATCCGATCCGAGTTGCGCAGCGCCACAACCGGAACCACACCCAACGGGTTACGGATCTCGTCGACCACCTTGTAACCGTGCACGGTTGCGCCCGTCTGCTCGGCCCGCAGCCGCACAATCCGATCCGGCAGCAGCAGGACACCCTCAGTGGTTGTTTTTGTCTCCCACCGCTTGACGGCGGCCGTGATCTCCCGGCTACCGGGATCGATCTGCACCGCAACCTGCTTCGCCGATTCGATCGTCACCTTCGGGCGGCCTATCGCGTCGGCCCACACCCACACAAAGCTGTCACCTAACAACAGGGATTCTCGGTGCGCGATACCGGACTGCTGATCCATGTTCAGCCGAACCCATTCCGGCCACAGCGACGGATCGCTGAAACCGGTGATCCTCAACCGTTCCGCAAGAGCTGTCACCGACAACTTTGGAATGTTGCTTGCGATCCTCCCGAACCTGCTGCCCAGCGCGGTCTTAGCCTCCGGGGACAGGAACGCTAGGGCCTGTTTTCCTTGGTAGTAGCGTTCAAGCTCCCCGTAGCGGCCGGTAGGTTCGTTGAGCCGCTGCATCAGCAGAATTACTAGTTCATCTTGGGTCATGCGAAACTCCTTGATCGTTTTCTCTTCTTGGTAGCGCGCCAGGTGGCGCGTGAGTGCGCCATGACAAGGCATGCGGCGCAGTCGATTTTGCGGGCGTGACGGGACCTCGACGCCTTGTCGAGTCGCATCCCCCGCGGGTCTTCTCTGATCACCGCAGCCGCGACGTGAGCGGCTAGCACGGCGTTCCCGGAATGGGTGAGGGCACCGTTCACGCACGCCTTGTAAAGGTCCGTTGTGGCGGCGGTCAAACGGGACGGGCTGTGCGGGAACTCCACGATCGGCAGCCGCTCAGCCTCCAACGCCTGAAGGGTGCGTGTGAAGCGGAATGGGTCCGCTGCGATTTCCTGCACTCGCCACCGCTTACACGCGTCACGAATGGTCTGCTCGACCTCGGCGATGGGCACCCGATAATCGGCGTCGCCCTTCGGGTCCCACACGCGCAGCACATCGAAATGCGGCTCGGCCGATACGGTGCCAACGACCAGGGCGGTGGTATCTCCGTTGTAGGAACCGTCCAGTGCCAGAACAACGTCCACCCCGTCTGGCACCGGCTCATCCGTTGACAGCGACTCCCAGACACCAGGCGGTAGGAACGCGTCGTCATTGTCGATGGGCAACTGGCACAACCTGGCCCGCCGAAACGTCGCCTCACGCGTCTTGGGCGGCAACAGAGCATGCAGGGCATCACGGAACAAAAAGTCGTCGATCGCCGGATTAGACAGCTCCCAACAATGCTGACAGTCAACCGGGTGATCCTCGAACCCGGCCGCCGAGAACTCCCGCCACACCATCGATGTGTCCTCAGGGTTGTCTCGGGCATAATCCCGCAGCGACAACAACACCTGATCATCCAGGTTCGCTCCGGGTGTGCCTATGCAGACCAAGGTGGACTGCTCACGCTTACCCTGGGCCAGCGTCAACACCTCGTAGGAGTCGCGGTTGGCCACCCCAGCCTCGTCGAGGATCGCCAGCGTGTAGTCCAAACCCTCCAAGCGTTTCGGCTCGGCCGGTAGGCAGTGAAACGAACTGTCCGTGTTCGGGATATACAACCGTTCCTTGAACACTTGGCAGCGGGCAGCAAGGTCCTCGTCGAGCTCCACCATGCGGCGGGCGATGTTGAACACGATGCCCGCCTGACGTTCGTCCACAGCGACGACGCACACCACCG
>CADEGF010000108.1:0-5204 GCA_902826815.1 uncultured Mycobacteriaceae bacterium | reverse complement strand
ACCCCACGCGGACATCAGGGACGATTTTCCTGACCCGCGCGGAAGCATCCACCCTGCGGTGCGAGGTCGAGGCTCAGCATCGAGCACCGACCCGACAAGGTCACGCTGCCAATCCCTCAGCTGCAAAGGTGTCTTCGCGCCAGTACCCTTCGGCACCTTGATGAATTTCTGGCAGAACGAAGCGAAGCGTGCCGAACCCGTCGACTGGGGACGCCACGGCAACGGGCTGTCATCAACAGCCGCCTTCGGGCCCGCTCTCATGGCAGACTCCGAGCGTGGCTATCGAGGTGAAGTTGACCGGGCAGGCTCCGGAATCGCACACGCATGCCGGAGATTGGTTCGAATTTCTCCAAGGCGGAGTGCTCGCGATTCACTTCGGCGACGAGATCAGGTCGCCCCAGTACTACTCGCCGAGCGCGTGGGAGTACGTATCCGCTCCTGAGCCGCCCGGACAAACGGGGAACCCGCAGGTCTACTGATCTCAAGCGGCACCGCCCGCGGTGTGTAACGCACCCTGCGCCTTGCCATCCGGCGGCGATCTTGATCCGTCGGGGCATATCCCCAGGTCAGAGGCACGGCGTGCTGCCTCGATCCGTTCGCGACCTTTGCTGGTTGGGCGTCGTTTGTAAGCCTGCTCGAGTCGTGCGATCACGGCCTCGGCCTCGGCCTGGGTGAACCTGTCGCCGCGCTTGCTGTTGCACGTGTGGCAGAGCACGCGGAGGTTCTCGACGGCGTAGGCCAGTTCCTCGTAGTCGCTGACCGGGAGAATGTGGTCGACGGTCAATCGTTCTGTGGCAGAGCAGAACTCGCAGAAGGGGGACATGCGTCGTAGCTTCTTGCTGAGGTTCTTCCACTTCGTGGTGTTGGTGTGGACGTGGCCCTTGGGCCGTGGCCTATCGGCCGGCTTGCAGTCGGGGCAGTGGCTGCCGCTGCTGATCACGTCACCGCAGCTGAGGCATGGACGCGCGATCACTCCTGACCTCGGAGGAAACGACCGAGCCCATTGAAGTTGGTGTCTTGGAGTTGGTGCCACAGCATCATGAGTTCGTCACGTGTGGCTTCGATCAGTGGGCGGGGATACAGCTCGCCGAGCGCTGTGCCGTCTGGCTGGTTGAGTTCCTGGTCGACGCGGTGGGCCTCTGTGTAGATGTAGTCGCGTAGGAGGCTGTCGGGAAGCGGTGCGCTCATTGGTCGGACTCCTTTCCGTGCAGCTGCACGGCGATCTCGCGCAACTGATCGGGTGTCATGTCGGTGAGCCACTTGACCTGACAGGCCAGCGATTCGTAGGTGTCGCGGTCCATCATGATTCGGTAGCAGCCGAGTTCATGGCTGTTGAGCAGGATTTGAGGGATGAGCTTGCCGGGGCTGGTTGGGGCTGCGGTGAGCATCAGAGTCATCGACTCGACGGTCAAGGTGATGGTGTCGGCTGGTAGGTCTTTGTCGATGCCGATGAAGCCGGGGTTGGTCATGCGGTTTGTTCTCCTGTGACTCGGGGGTCGAGGATGTTCTCGACGGCGGGGATGTGCGGGCACTCGGGGAAGCTGAGTTCATCGCACACGCATGACCACCCGTCGCCGGGTGACCATCGGACTGCGTAGTCGTCGACGATCACGAGGACAGTTGGCGTTCGGGATCGGACTCCGAGCACACGCAGAATTTGAATCTTCATTTCTCATTCCTTTGTTCGATGGCGTCGATGATGGCGTTGGCCAAGTTGATGGCTTGTTTTTCGGTGAGCGTGATTCCGGCGAAGGACACCATTTCGCGGTCTCGGTGAATGGCGGGGATGGCGTCGCTGGGCCGGCACCGTACGCACAAGGCGGTGACGCTGCCTGTCTTCGCTTGGCGGCAGCCACGGCACACCCGGGAACGCTTACGAGCCATGGCGCTCCTCGTATCGGGCAAGCCAGGGGCACGTGTCGTCATGGCGGATCTGCAGGTAGTGGAATCCAGGGAGGGGTTCGGTGACCTCGGCTTCGCTGTTGCAGTCGGGACATTGACTCTGCGACAGGACGGTTCGGATGCTCTCGGGGCTCTCGCGACGTTGGTTCACTTCGCAACCCCCTGCTTCCATGCCTTGAATGCCTTGCCTGTGCGGTCATTTCGCCAGCCGAGACGCTCACGCGTTTCGGCGATAGTTTTCGGCGGGGGATCAAGTGCCTCGATGGCCGCGACGTCTTCTAGGTCTGGCGCTTCGTCGGGATTGCGCTCGTCGCGCATAGGGGCCGTGATGCTGACCTGGCTGCCGAGGATGACGAACTTGCCGCACAACGGTTCGCGGTCGCCGGATGGCGAGTTGCGGCGTAGCCCGCCGTGCCGGTCCTTGTGGATGCTCAGGTAGGCAGAGCCGCCTTTGTCCGGTGTGAAGGCGCTATCCACCTTGACGCGGATGCTGGTGCCGCCGATGGCGCGTTTCTTGGCTGCGGTGCCGGTTGGTCCGAACGCTCTGGAGTCTGAGCCTTTGGCTAAATGGTCGATTCCGACTACGCACGCGCCGATCCTCGTCAGCGGCTTGATGACTCGGGTGTGTACGTCGGTGAATTCGTCAGCCGAGTTGCTGCCTGCTCCGAACAGTGGGAGCAGCTCGCCAATCGAGTCGATGATGACGAGGGTTGGCTTCCAGTCGGCCATATCGTCGATGACTGCGATGGCCTGTGCCCGGTCGACCGGTTCGACGTAAAGGAACCGTTCGGGGTCGCGTAGCACCGACTCGTCGGCACCGAATTCGAGTAGTCGGCTCACTGTGGACTCGATGCCGTTGTGGTCCAAGTCCTTCCTCAGTACCCGCCCACCGGCCTCCAGTTCTTTGACTGTGGCGTAATCACAGAGCAGCGTCTTGCCGCTCTCGGGGTCGCCGAAGACGATGTTGAACTGGGCTCGGTAGAACAGCCCGATCTCGTCGCTTCGTAGACAGACCTCCGGCGTTGGCGGATCGGGTATCCCGCCGTCGAATAGGGCACCGATGTCGGCGTACCCGCAGTCAGGGTTTCGTACCGGGAACGATCCGGGAATGATTTCCGAAAGGTGCAGGTCAGAGGGGCGGGAACGTTCCGTACCCCTATATGGGAACGTTCCCGGTTCCTCGTCGGGTGGCGGAACGTCCGCGTACGGGTCGTCGTATACGGCTGTCACGCGGTCTCCCATAGTTCGGCGAGGCGCGCCGCGAGGCGCTGGTCATCTCCACCTCGACGCCACAGGATCCGCATCGCCTCGATGTTCGGCGCGGGAGTAAGTCCCTGATCGAGGAGGTGGATCGCGGCGGACCTGTACCCCGTGAGGTACTGATCGGTGATCTCGTTTTTGAGGTAGCACCGGCATGTCCACGGGTCGGTGCAGTTGCCGCACGCGAGGAGTCGGGCCTTGTTGTCGGCGTAGGCCCTGCGGCGGTGGATACCTGCGACGTATTCGGCGGCTGCGGTAGTCACAGAGCCTCCCGCAGGCGATCGAGGTCGGCCAGGACGCTTGTGATCCGGTCGTGGATCTCGTGGGCGCGGGTTCGGCGGGCACCGTCGAGGTAGCCGGTTGCGTCGGACGCGTAATAGCTCGCGGTGTCGATATGGTCACGCGCTGAGTCCAGGTCACGCTTCGCAGCCTGAACGCACCCGAAGACGGGGAAGATGATGTGTGCCATGATGTTGTTATCCGATCTGTGTGAGGTTGGTTTTTGGAAGGCTCCGGGTTGCCGCCTGGGGCCTTCTTTCATGCCGCATCGTCGCTGAACTGCTCGTTTTCCCAAGCGATTAGGTCGCTGAGTCGGTAGCGGGCATGCCGTCCGAACTTCGCGAACTTCGGTCCTCGGTTCAGGTACGCCCATTGGCAAAGCGTTGCCACGGGTACGCGGAGCCGGTCTGAGACTTCGGTGCGTGTCAGCCAGTAGTCCTCTGGTGCGGGAGCTAAGGCCATGACTCCTCCTTATGAGATTCCATCAAAACCAGCAGTATCTCTGACTGATTCACGGACAGCGTACCAACTGATTATGACTTCTCGCAAAATTTGGGCTATTCTCATCGGTATGTCGGAATCATGGCCTGACGAGATGACTGCCCGTATCGCCGCCGAGATCAAGCACCTACGGGGTGAACGGTCAGGTCAATGGCTGTCGGATCGCACCGACGAGCTGGGGCATCGCGTATCTAGATCGACGATCTCGGAGATCGAGACGAGACGGAGGAAGTCGATCACGATCGCGGACCTGATCATCCTGGCGGCGGCCCTGGACACCACGCCGCTCGCACTCATCTACCCGGAGGACGACGGGATAGAGGTGCTGCCTGGTGCTTACATGTCCCGCGCCGAGGCGATGCACTTGTTTACGGGGATCGCTGATCCGGAGGAGATAACCCGTCGTCTGCAGGCGTCCGGGCAGTACCTCGAGAACCTTCAGGCGGCAGATAGGCTGCGCGCCGGTTTCGCCTCCGCGGTCACAGCGCGGCCCCAGGTGGCCCAAAAGAACGACGATGGCGGGTAGACCTCCGCTGCGGATCGGGCAGCACGGGAAGATCACCCGCGTCTATCTAGGCGGCGGAGTGTGGTTGGCGCGCTGCAAGTTCCGCGACACCGACGGCGTGACACGGCGGGTTGAGCGGCAAGGTTCAGCTGATGAACACGATCAGCACGGCAAGCTCGCTGAGGACGCACTGATCGAGGCGTTGATGGGTCGGCGCGCACCGGCCGACGACGAGGTCTCACTCGATACCAGGATCACGGTGCTTGTCGATCGGCACATCGAACGGTTGGTTGAGGATGGGCGCTCCCCCGCCACGATCAACACCTACGAGTTCGCGGCCGAGAAGCTCGCCAAGTTCATCGGTGGTGTGCGGGTGGGTGAGGCGACACCTCCGAGGATCGACGCGGCGATCCGGTCGATGCGTACGGCGCACGGGGCCACGATGGCACGCCAGTCCAAGACGATCCTGAAGGGCGCGCTGCAGCTCGCGGTGATGGCCGGTGTACTCGGATCGAACCCGGTGCGCGATGTGACGACGATCAAGTCCAAGAGCAAACCGAAGGGCGCGGTGGCGCTCACGCCCGAGCAGTTGCGGGATCTGCTCGAAAGGCTGCGAGCGCATGACTACTGCCAGCGCAACGATCTGGTCGACCCGATCACGTTGTTCATCGCCACCGGGCAGCGGCGCTCCGAACTCCTCGGCGAACTCTGGACCGACTTCGACGAGGACACCGGGACCATTGCCGTCACGGGCAAG
>CADEGF010000107.1 GCA_902826815.1 uncultured Mycobacteriaceae bacterium | reverse complement strand
CTAGGTACTCCGATTCCAGCACCAGGTCGGGAACCAACGACTGGTACTCGAGATGAGTTTTGTGCTCGACGGTGTCCCACAACTTGCCCTGTTGCTCGCGCATGTACGCGCGGTACTTGGGTGCGCCAGGGACGCCGACGTTGTCGGCAACGACGATGGAGCCCCGATGCAACCAGCCCCGGTCGAGGAGGCTCTGCAGATCCGACAAGTAGGCGCTCTTATCGTGGTCGATGAAGACGAGATCCACTGTGCCTGCGGCGAAGCCGTGGTCGTCGGCCAGCGCGTCGAGCGTCGCGCCGCCGTCGCCGATCGTTCCGACCACGCAGGTGATTCGGTCTTGCACGCCTGCGTGTGTCCAGATGCGGCGGGCGATCTCGGCATTCGTCGCGGCGAACTCGACGGAGTACACCCTGGCATCCGGCGCCGCCCGTGCGATGCGCAGCGAGCTGTACCCGCAGTAGGTGCCGAGTTCCAGCGCCACCTTCGGGTCGGCTCGCCGAACGGCGGCGTCGAGCAGCTCGCCCTTCTCGTCGCCGACGTTCACCAGCATCGACTTCTCGCTCGCGAATCTGTCAATGGTGGCGATCACGTCGTCGAGGTCACCCCGGCGTGCGGTGGCCTCGACATACGCCGCGCAGGCTTCCTCCCGGCCGTCGCCGAACTGGCCGGTCTTGATGAACCGGCGAACACCGAGACCCGTCCGCCAAACCGACAAGCGAAGGAACGGCAACCGTCGCTTTAGGCTCATGCCAGCAGCGTAGGCGGATGGCTTGACTGAATGCTGTCCACGTTGCCCGCGGGTCTGGCCGTCCAGGCCCGTACAGCCCGTTAAACTTGCCCGGATGTTCGCGGGAGTTGGGGTATGAGTCACGAAGACGAGCGCGAGTGAGGATCGCAGCGAAGCGAGGACCGGTGGGCCCACGCCCGCAGGGCAGGGGACGAGCGGGAGTCGAGCCATGACAGAGGACGGCGGCGGCGCCGACCCGCCCGCACAGGCCGGACTGACCGGTCGCGCGCCGAGGGCGATTGCCGACCCCAAACCCAAGAGCGTGCACGGACCGGCGAAGGTCATCGCGATGTGCAACCAGAAGGGCGGCGTCGGCAAGACCACGTCGACCATCAACCTCGGCGCGAGCCTCGCCGGCTACGGCAGGCGCGTGTTGCTCGTGGACCTGGACCCGCAGGGCGCACTGTCGGCCGGGCTCGGCGTACCGCACTACGAGCTCGACCACACCGTTCACAACCTGTTGGTGGAGCCGAAGGTGTCCATCGACGAGGTGCTGATCCACACCCGGGTCAAGAATATGGACCTCGTGCCGAGCAACATCGATCTGTCGGCGGCAGAGATCCAGCTGGTCAACGAGGTCGGCCGCGAGCAGTCACTGGCCAGGGCGCTGCATCCTGTGCTCGACCGGTACGACTACGTGCTGATCGACTGTCAGCCATCGCTCGGCCTGCTGACCGTGAACGGGCTGGCCTGTTCCGACGGTGTGATCATCCCGACCGAGTGCGAGTACTTCTCGCTGCGCGGCCTGGCCCTGCTGACCGACACCGTCGACAAGGTGCATGACCGACTGAACCCAAGGCTCAGCATCAGTGGCATCCTGATCACCCGGTACGACCCTCGCACCGTGAACGCCCGCGAGGTGATGGCCCGCGTTATGGAGAGGTTCGGTGATCTGGTGTTCGACACTGTGATCACCCGTACGGTGCGATTCCCGGAGACCAGCGTCGCGGGCGAACCCATCACCTCATGGGCACCGAAATCCGGTGGCGCCCAGGCTTATCGATCGTTGGCCCGCGAGGTCATCGACCGGTTCGGTTCGTGAACACCGAGACGCAGCCGGAGGAGTCGCAGCAGACAGGCTTCCAGGTTCGGCTGAGCAATTTCGAAGGCCCGTTCGATCTGCTGCTGCAGCTGATATTCGCCCATCGCCTCGATGTCACCGAAGTGGCGTTGCACCAGGTGACCGATGACTTCATCGGCTACACCAAGGCGATCGGTCCCCAGCTCGGGCTGGACGAGACCACTGCGTTCCTGGTGATCGCGGCGACCCTGCTTGACCTCAAGGCTGCGCGGCTGTTGCCCGCGGGGGAGATCCACGACGAGGAGGACCTCGCCCTCCTCGAGGTTCGCGACCTGCTGTTCGCGCGCCTCCTGCAGTACCGGGCCTTCAAGCACGTCGCCGAGATGTTCGCCGAGCTCGAAGCCGCGGCGCTGCGCAGCTATCCACGTGCGGTGTCGCTTGAGCCGCGCTACGAGGATCTCCTGCCCGAGGTGATGCTCGGCGTCGACGCGCAGCTGTTCGCCGAGATCGCGGCCACCGCGTTCACCCCGCGTCCGGTGCCGATAGTGGCCACCGAGCACCTGCACGAATTGATGGTCTCGGTGCCCGAACAGGCCGAACAGCTGCTCGCCGAGCTGCAGCGCCGCGGACCTGGTCACTGGGCGACGTTCTCCGAGCTGGTCGCCGACTGCCGGGAGCCGATCTTGATCGTGGGCAGGTTCCTGGCACTGCTCGAGCTTTACCGATCGCGGGCGGTAGCATTCGACCAATCAGAACCGCTTGGTGTGCTGCAGATTTCGTGGACCGGAGACCAGCAATCCGGCGAACAGATCGGACCCACTGAGACGGTGGAAGAGCCAAACTATGACTGACGAATTCTCCCAACCACTCGACGACGCCCGTCCCGCGCCGGTCAACGGCGGTATCCCGGAAGGGGTCAACGGCGACATCCCCGATCTGGACCTGGACATCGCCGATGACCTTGGCATCGACGTCGCCGAACCGCCGGAACTGGAGGACGCCGAACTCGGGGCCGTACTCGAGGCGCTGCTGCTGGTGGTCGACACGCCCGTGAGCGTCGATGCGCTCGCCGCTGCGATCCAGCAGCCTGCCTACCGGGTTTCGGCCAAGCTGGCGCTGATGGCCGAGGAGCTCACTGCCAGGGAGAGCGGCATCGACCTGCGCGAGGCCGGTGGCGGCTGGCGAATGTACACGAGGTCTCTCTACGCACCCTACGTGGAGCGGCTGTTGCTCGACGGTTCGCGATCGAAGCTGACCCGCGCGGCCCTCGAGACCCTGGCGGTGGTGGCGTATCGCCAGCCGGTGACGCGCGCCAGGGTGAGCGCTGTCCGCGGCGTCAACGTGGACGCGGTGATGAGGACCCTGTTGGCCCGCGGGCTGATCACCGAGGCGGGCACCGATACCGACACCGGCGCCACCACATTCTCGACGACCGAGTTGTTCCTGGAGCGGCTCGGGTTGAGCTCGCTGAGCGACCTTCCCGACATCGCCCCGCTGCTGCCCGACGTCGACGTCATCGACGATCTGAGCGAAACCCTCGGCGATGAACCGCGTTTCATGAAGCTCGGCACGCCGTCGTCCAGCGGCAACCAACCGATGACCTTCGACGTGGACAAAGACTGAGATGACCGACCCACAGGGCGTGCGGTTGCAGAAGGTGTTGTCGCAGGCGGGAATAGCCTCACGCCGCGTCGCGGAACGGATGATCGTCGACGGCAGGGTCGAGGTCGACGACCGGGTCGTGACAGAACTCGGCACCAGAGTGGACCCCGAGGTGTCGGTGATCCGCGTCGACGGCGCACGGGTGTTGCTCGACGACACGCTGGTCTACCTCGCGCTCAACAAGCCACGAGGAATGCATTCGACGATGTCCGATGACCGTGGCAGGCCGTGCATCGGCGACATGGTCGAACACCGGGTGCGGGGTAACAAGAAGCTCTTCCACGTCGGGCGCCTCGACGCGGACACCGAAGGCCTGATGTTGCTCACCAACGACGGCGAGTTGGCGCACCGGCTGATGCATCCCTCGTTCGAGGTGCCCAAGACCTACCTCGCCACAGTGGTGGGCGCGGTGCCGCGCGGCCTCGGCCGAAAGCTGCGAGACGGCGTCGAGTTGGACGACGGGCCTGCGCGCGTCGACGACTTCGCGGTCGTTGACGCGGTGCCGGGTAAGACGATGGTGCGTGTGACACTGCACGAGGGGCGTAAACGCATCGTCCGCCGGATGCTCAAGGAGGTCGGGTTCCCCGTGCAGGAGCTTGTCCGCACCGATATCGGCGCGGTGGCGCTGGGGGATCAACGGCCTGGCAGTATCCGGGTGTTGGCGCGCAACGAAATCGGCGCACTGTACAAGGCGGTCGGACTGTGAGCGACTCGGTGGTGATCGCCGTCGACGGTCCGGCGGGGACCGGAAAATCTTCTGTGTCAAAGGGTCTGGCGCGCACCCTTGGTGCGCGATACCTGGACACGGGGGCGATGTACCGGATCGTGACGCTGGCTGTGCTGCGCGCGGGTATCGATCTCGGCGACACCCCTGCGGTGGAGTCCGCCGCGGTGGACGTGCCGCTGTCGGTTGGTTACGACCCGGACGAGGACAGCGCTTACCTTGACGCAGAAGATGTTTCGGCCGAGATCCGTGGTGACGCGGTGACCAAGGCGGTCTCAGCGGTGTCGGCGGTACCTGCGGTGCGCGCACGGCTGGTGGGGTTGCAGCGCGAACTGGCGGTCGGACCGGGCGGCGTTGTGGTTGAGGGGCGCGATATCGGCACCGTCGTGCTGCCCGGTGCAGACGTGAAGTTCTTCCTGACGGCCTCGGCGGAGGTGCGGGCGCGGCGACGCAACGAGCAGAACATCGCGAACGGACTCGGTGACGACTACGACGCGGTGCTGGCCGACGTGAAGCGGCGCGACCATCTGGACTCCACCCGCGCGGTGTCGCCGTTGCGCGCGGCCGACGACGCGCTGGTGGTCGATACCAGTGATATGTCGGAGTCCGACGTCATCGCGCACCTCGTCGACCTCGTTCGGCAGCGTGCAGGAGCGTCGCGATGACCGATTCCGACGACGGCACGTGGGTTGACGAAAGCGACTGGGAGTTAGTCGATTCCGATACCGGCGAGGCTGGCGACGACGACGGCGACGTCTCCGGTCCGCCTCCGGTGGTCGCCGTGGTGGGCCGGCCGAACGTCGGCAAGTCCACGCTGGTGAACCGCGTCCTCGGTCGTCGCGAGGCGGTGGTGCAGGACATTCCCGGTGTCACCCGCGACCGGGTCTCCTACGACGCGAACTGGGTCGGCCGCCGGTTCTTCATCCAGGACACGGGCGGCTGGGAACCCGATGCGAAGGGCCTGCAGCAGCTGGTCGCTGAGCAGGCGTCGGTGGCGATGCGGACCGCCGACGCGATCATCCTTGTCGTCGACGCCGTCGTTGGCGCCACCGCGAGCGATGAGGCGGCGGCAAAGATCCTGCAGCGGTCCGGCAAGCCCGTGTTCCTCGCAGCGAACAAAGTGGACTCCGACCGCGGCGAGTCAGACGCCGCCGCGCTGTGGTCGTTGGGGCTTGGGCAGCCGCATCCGATCAGCGCCATCCACGGTCGCGGGGTGGCCGACCTTCTCGACCAGGTCGTCGAGTCGTTGCCTCACGTGTCGGAGATCGGCACAGGCACCGGTGGGCCTCGCCGCGTCGCGTTGGTCGGTAAGCCGAACGTCGGGAAGAGCTCGCTGCTGAACAAGCTGGCCGGAGACGAGCGGGCCGTCGTGCACGACGAGGCGGGTACCACCGTCGACCCGGTCGACTCGTTGATCGAATTGGGCGACAGGACTTGGCGTTTCGTCGACACGGCGGGGCTGAGGCGCAAGGTCGGGCAGGCAAGCGGACATGAGTTCTACGCATCGGTGCGCACCCGGGGTGCGATCGACGCCGCTGAGGTCGTCATCGTGTTGATCGACGGCTCGCAGCCCCTGACCGAGCAGGACCAGCGCGTGCTGTCGATGGTGATCGAGGCGGGCCGGGCACTGGTGCTGGCATTCAACAAGTGGGACCTGGTCGACGAGGACCGGCGCTACGACCTCGGGCGGGAGATCGAACGGGAACTGGCACAGATCCAGTGGGCGCCACGGGTCAACATCTCGGCGAAGACGGGCCGCGCAGTGCAGAAGCTGGTGCCCGCCCTCGAGACGGCGCTCGATTCCTGGGACTCGCGGATTTCGACCGGCAGGCTCAACACGTTCCTCAAGGAGGTGGTGGCGGCCACACCGCCGCCGGTGCGCGGCGGCAAGCAGCCGCGCATCTTGTTCGCCACGCAGGCCACCACACGGCCGCCGACATTTGTGTTGTTCACCACAGGTTTCCTGGAAGCCGGCTATCGCCGGTTCCTTGAGCGGCGGCTACGCGAGATCTTCGGATTCGAGGGCAGCCCCGTGCGCATCAACGTGCGGGTGCGCGAAAAACGGGGCGCGCGCTCTCGATAGGTTGGTTCGGTGCCCGTCATCGACATGATCCTGATCGCGTTGGCGGGCGTCGCAGCCGGAGCCATCAACAGCCTGGTCGGATCGGGCACGCTCGTCACGTTTCCCACGCTGGTGACGCTGGGGTATCCGCCGGTTGTCTCGACGATGTCGAACGCCATCGGGTTGATCGCAGGCGGGGTCTCAGGCACCTGGGGATACCGGCGCGAGCTGCGCGGCCAGTGGGACCGGCTGAAGTGGCAGATACCTGCGTCCTTCGTCGGCGCCCTGGTAGGGGCATGGCTGCTTCTGCATCTCCCCGAGAAGGTGTTCACCGAAGTCGTTCCCGTGCTGTTGATATTGGCCCTGATCCTTGTGGTGATCGGGCCGCGGATTCAGAACTGGGCACGGAAGCGGGCCGAGGCGGCGGGCCAATCGGCCGAGCACGTGTCGCCGAGGAAGATGGTGGCGTTGGTCATCGGCACCTTCGCCGTCGGTATCTACGGTGGCTATTTCACTGCGGCGCAGGGCATTTTGCTGATGGGCGTGATGGGCGCGCTGCTGCCCGAGGATATGCAGCGGATGAACGCCGCGAAGAACCTGCTGTCACTGATCGTGAACGTCGTTGCGGCCGTGGCCTATATCACCGTCGCATTCGACCGCATCAGCTGGGCGGCGGCGGGTCTGATCGCACTCGGCTCGCTGGTCGGTGGGTTCCTCGGCGCGCACTACGGGCGCCGGCTGTCGCCGAATGCACTGCGCGCCTTCATCGTCGTGGTCGGCCTGATCGGGCTGTACCGGCTGCTGACCATCTAACTCAGAAACTGGGGCGCTTGGCCAGACGATCCCGGTAGGCGGCGCACGAACGAGCAGTAGCCTGCGGTCAACGGGCAGGCGCGCTCACACCACGGGCGTACACGCTGGAAGCGGTTGGGATTGTGACGAGGCGCTGCGGTAGGCTCACGTGCTGCTGCCGATGCCGGATGGCAGCATCGGGCTGTGGCGCAGTTTGGTAGCGCACTACACTGGGGGTGTAGGGGTCGCAGGTTCAAATCCTGTCAGCCCGACCGCAGAGCAGGTCGCTGACCTGCACTTTTCCGAAGTCGGCCAACAGCACGCATCTTCGGCGAGACCGAGATTGTCACAAATTGTCACAAGACGCCGGTGGCTGTCACCGCACGCGTGTGCGACTTCGTTAGTCGCCGGAGTTCACGGCGGGAGGAGCAAGCTGCGCGCCGCGGCTTCAGGCGCCTCCGGTTGGGCGTGAACGCAGGTGCGAAGAGTGAACGAAATCCGCATGGCCGAGCCAGGCCGCTATGAGCGCGATGGGCACGCCTTGCAGATGCATGAGCGTCGCGCACGTGTGCCGAGCATCGTGCAGCCGAATCTGCGGCACATCGAGACCGCGGATGGCTGACTGCCACAGCGTGCTGAGGGTCGACGGGTGGTACGGCTCGCTGGCCTCATTGCAGACGACATAGCCCCGATCCGAGTAGGCCTCACCGAGCGTGAGTTTATCGACGGCCTGTGGCTCTACGCCGCCGCGAGTTCAGCCAGAAGCGCGTCCGGGATAGTGAGGACGCGGCCAGCATCGACCGTCTTGGGCTCGTCCCGGTCGAAGGCGCGCCCGCCGACGTCGACTCGCGTCCCGCCAATCCGAAAGAGTGCGGTGCTCCAGATCGATGTCTGTCCAACGCTGGCCGCGCTCTCGCCGCGGCGCAGACCGGCAGGCGCGAGGTGCTCGGCGTGTCGATTGCGGTCGGCGGCGATCCCGCGACGGCGCCCAGGTCGCCGAACTGACCCGCTGGCTGCTGGCCACCCGGGATGCGCCGGGGACCACTCACACCCCAGTTCACCGCACCACCCGCAGCCGACCCAATCGTCAACAAGTCGAGCCTTTCACGAAAGATCGAGGCTAGGCGGTGAAGTCGAGTTTGAAGTTGGACCCCTGAGCGTTGTGTCCGCCACCGACCGCACATAAGCCCTTGTTTGCCTCGCCGTTCCAGAACATCACAAAGCACTTATTGCAGAAACGCCACTGATCTTGGCCGGGACCCCCGTGATCGTGGGGTAGGAAGAACATGTACCCCTGGGCGGTATGTGCACCTCCGGTGGGACAGCGACCCTGGTTCCCACCGGGATCGCCCGACCAGTACATGCAGAAGCAGCGGTTGCAGAACCGCCACATATCTTGGCCTCCATGCGGGCTGGCATGCTCGTGTGGCAGGAAGAACATCCAGCCGGCCGCGGAATGCCCCCCGCCCGCTGGGCACACGCCCTTTCCAGGGGAACCGTCGAAGAACATTGTGTGGCAACGGAAACAAAATCGCCAAGCCGCCTGGCCTCGATTCTGAGCGACGAACGTCAGTGTGTAGTCGCCACCGTCACCGACAAACCGTAGGGACCGTCGAGCAGGGTTGCCGGTTTCGGCCAGTGCGATGTCGCCTGCGGTGAACCGCAACTCTTGGCCCAGCCCCACCCACTCATCAGTACTGGGTCCTCCGGTAGGCGTCTGCAGTGCGCCGTTGAAGGCCTCTATAAGCAACTCGACGCGCAGCTTCCGGTCTCTGACGCCGAGGCTGGCGAACAGGGCGCTGTTGATCGAACCGGCGACAATGTTGCGCAGTGCTGGCGCGTTGCCGTCGTCCCACTCCATCAAAGCGGCGAGAAAAATCGCGTCGTCTGGGTCACGCAGTGCCTTTTCCTCGCCGAACAGACCCCAAAAGGGCTGGAACCGCACGGTGTGCGTCTCCTTCGAATCGACGCCGCCAAATGCGCCGTAGAGGAACGCACGTGATGTAGGGATGGGTGCTGGAATGCCGACATTACGATCCGCCGATTGCAAGTCCACAGCTGCCACGATCATGTAGGGCTCGTCCGAGCCCACTTCGTCAGTCTCCGTGTGGCAGCGAAAGGACTCCAAAGAAATGTAGATCACGATCCGCGCCTTTCAGTTGTCTACGTCTGTCCCCAAGTTGATGAGTGCGTCGCCGACGCCCGCGAGTGTTGGCCCAGAGGGACTGGATCAGACACGGCGTGCCGTTGCGGTGCTTCTAGGAGTAGGCGTGCCCTGACAGCCTCACTTCGCCTAGCCACCCCAAGGCGCAGACTGCCCGCAGTGGCATTTGGGTGCCCCATGCGTTCCCGATATGGGATTCCAGTCACCCCTGTCTCGGCTAACAGAGGTTTGAGGCAAGATGCATCGTGAAAGATCTTTCCTGACCGCAAGAATGGGACTATTACTACGCACCGAGTCGCTGCGCTTAGCCGCCAAGCGCGGTTTCAATTTTCGTGACCCTAAACTTGAGATCGGCAGCCGCAAATTCAACCTGGGTTACTCTGCCCGTCAGGTTGCTAACTGCGGTTCTCTCTTCCGTTTGGAGCTGGCCCACATGGGTTTCCAGCGCCTGAACTCGCGCAGCGAGAGCCCCGGCGTTAGCCTCCAGTGCCTGAACTCTCGCCGCCAGTTGAACCGCGATACCCACCTGTGCCTGCAGATCTGTGAGCAGTCTCACGACGTCTCGATTCTGCACTGTGAGTACACCGTTCACGTCGACATTGCCGACGAACTGCCCTGCGAATCGTTTACCCAGACCGAATATTCCCACGCCTGTGGCGTGATCATTTGTGCCCACCACCGCGGCATGGTTTGGTCCGTGGCTGATTCCTCGGACGCCCTCACCGTTCTTGCTCTCGCCAAAGACGCCAGCCCCGGCGTTATCGGTAGGATCGTCGTTCGTGCCGACCACTGCGCCGTGATTTGGCCCATGGCTGATTCCTCGAACGCCTTCACCGTTTTTGCTCTCGCCAGAACGCCCGCACCCGAGTTGTCGTTCGTTCCGACAACCGCACCGTGATGTGGCGAACTGCTTACACCACGGACGCCCTCACCCTTTGCGCTCTGACCAAATATTCCCGGTCCAGCGTCGTCTGTCGGATTGTCGTTGATCCCGACTACAGCCCCATGAAAGGCGGCATGACCAACCCCCCGTATGCCTTCATATAATGCACTCTCGCCTAGGACGCCGACCTCCTCCTCGCCGGTCACTTGGCCAACAACAGCAACCATCGCGCCTCACCACCCCTTATTTGAATCAATCGTCCAGTACGAATCTTTATTCGCGAAGAGTGAGATGGGTGCAGTACTGCGCTACTGCATTCATTGCCGCCTTCGGCACCGCACAACTTAGACGGTGTCAACTCTGGTTGAATTCCTGAGCAGCCTGTTCCGTCGTGCCCGGCCTAGGCTTGGCCCGTCGTCAACAGGCGGACCCCGACTCGATACCCAAGTCTTGGCAATGCCTTGATGCGTCAATTGCTCGCCGCACTGTTCAGGCAAAGTGCACTGAGCGGGGAGGCGAACGAGTGCGGAATAGTCTTGAACTGCTATCGCTATCAAGAGTTCTCAGTGCGGCGGACGGTTCGATACTGGACGTGAACGACACGGCGTTGGCGGCATCGCACTTAGCCTCGCTGAAGTTCCTGACCGAGGATCTGTTCCAGTCGACGACGGTGACAGGGCCGGACCACCAGCGTTGGGCCAGCACCTGTTCGCCGAGCCCATCGTTGCTTATAGACCCCCAGTTCTCGCGAGCGTTCTGCGGGGCTTCCGGCAGATGTGCAATCTCGCTCGGCGGAAGCATCTTGGTGACGGCATGTTGACGTGTTCCGCTGAGCTGACAGAGAATTTGTCAGCGGTCACGTAATTCCCCAGGTGTGAGGGGTTGTCCGTCACGTAATTCC
>CADEGF010000106.1 GCA_902826815.1 uncultured Mycobacteriaceae bacterium | reverse complement strand
CGAGCAGCGCGTCGAGGTCGCCGATCGCGCGCAGGGTGTCGTTGAGGTGGGTGCACGTGCTGGTGCCGACGAACTCGCCGCGGACGCGGACCCATGACTCTATTCGCTGCGGCGTAGCCCGCCGAGCACCGAGACGAGAATGCCGAACACCGCAAGCACACCGCCCGCCGCCAGCGTCAGGTTCAGCCAGTGCTGCAGACTCGCCTGGGCGGTGTCGACCATGACGTCGGCCACCGTACGCATGTCACCGGCCGTGCTGTTGAGTGCGTCATCGACGTATCGTCGGCCCATCGCCAGCCCGGCCCAGCCTGCCGCGCCGACGACAAGCGCTGAAACCCCAAGCGCGGCAAATGCTTTACCACGAGCGCGGGCCGAAGCCAGCGTCAGCAACGCAAAGATTCCGGTCAGCACGCAGACTCCGATGCTGGCCCACGGTCCCCACGTCGACAACGCCTTCAGCTGGCCGGGCCGCAACGCCGAGGACTCGGGAACCGTGATCGGCACGGTCAGCGATTCCGGAACGTCGAGATTGAGGTTGCCGAGCGTCTGCCGCAGTGAGTCGTCCTTGAGCATCGGGGCGATGTCGACGAGCCACCGGTCGCCGTCGTTCTGGTCGTGCTGCACCGAGTCGGTGAACATCCACCGGTGCGCGATGCGGTTGGCCTGTGCGAACTGCGCGGGAAATCCGGCGTTGGCGGTGTAGGCGGCGGTCACCCCCCGAACCAGCCCGGCGTTGTTGAGCTCGTATCCGCGGTCGGCGGCCAGCGCGATGATCTGCGTCGACAGCTCCGACGCCATCGCCTCCTGCAGCTGCGGCTCCTTGGCGGCCTTCGCCGCCAAGTCGGCGTACCCGTCCTCGCTGACCACGTTCTGCTGGGCCCACGTCGCAGGAACCGCCACCGCAAGCAGCGCCGTCGTGATGAGCCAGAACAGCAGCGCCGCAAGAAACCGCACGCTGTCCTCCTACGCCGAACTCCGGCGCGCGTGTCAGTCGGCCAGTGCGCGCCCGACGATGAGGGGGTCCGGCCTACCGACCACCTCATGGTCCTTGTTGTCGTAGTCGAACTTACTCAGCACGTGTCGCATGGCGTTGACGCGGGCGCGCTTCTTGTCGTTGCTCTTGACGACGGTCCACGGCGCGATCTCGGTGTCCGTCCAGGCGAACATGTCCTCCTTGGCCGCCGTGTAGTCGTCCCACTTGTCCAGCGAGGCGAGGTCGGTCGGCGAGAGCTTCCACTGCCGGACCGGGTCGACCTGGCGGATGGTGAAACGCGTGCGCTGCTCGGCCGAGGTGACGGAGAACCAGAGCTTGGTTAGGCTGATGCCGTCGTTGACGAGCATCTGCTCGAAAAGCGGGACCTGGCGGATGAATTCGGCGTGCTGCTTGGGGCTGCAGAATCCCATCACCCGCTCGACGCCCGCGCGGTTGTACCAGGAGCGGTCGAACAACACGATCTCGCCTGCGGCGGGAAAGTGGTTGATGTAGCGCTGGAAGTACCACTGGGTGCGTTCGCGGTCGGTCGGCTTCTCGAGTGCGACCACACGTGCCCCACGCGGGTTGAGGTGCTCCATGAAGCGCTTGATGGTGCCGCCCTTACCCGCGGCGTCTCGGCCCTCGAACACGATGACGTGCCGCAGGCCGTTGGCCTGGCTCCACTTCTGCAGTTTCAGCAATTCGATTTGCAGCAGCCGCTTCTGCTCCTCGTACTCGTCGCGCTTCATGCGCTCGTCGTACGGGTAGCCCTCCCGCCACGTGTCGACGACCTCGCCGCCGGACTCGGAGATCAGCTCGGGGTCGTCGTCATCGTCGTCGCGGACGGTGTAGCCATTGAGAGCAGAGGCATCGAGAGTCACCGGCGCACGGTATCGGCGCGGGCATACGACGAGGTGAACCCGCGGTGAACGGGCGGTGGCTTACTTCGCGGTGCGGCGCGGGCGCACCAGCGCAAGCTTCGTCATCAGCTTGTTCATCCGCGTCAGCGCCTTGTGCGAGTTGTTGTAGTAGTTGCCGCCTGCCCCGATGTTGGTGCGCGGCGCGACGACGGCTTCCTGCCTGCAGTACTTGCGAAGGCCCTCGGCCCCGCCGAATCGCACGCCCATCCCCGAGGTCTTCCAGCCACCCATCGGCGCGGTGGTGCACATCAGGTTGGAGATCACGTCGTTGATGTTGACCGCACCGCAATCAAGTTGCACAGCAACCTCTTTGGCGCGATCGACGTCGGAGGAGAAGACCGATGCCGACAGCCCGTAGGGGCTGTCGTTGGCCAGCCGGACCGCCTCGCCAACCGTCGACACCTTCATGATCGGCAGGGTGGGGCCGAAGGTCTCCTCGGTCATGCAGGTCATCGAGTGGTCGACGTCGACGAGCACCGTCGGCGGGTAGAAGTTGCCCTGACCCACGGGCCGCTGCCCACCGGTCAGCGCCTTGGCGCCTGCGGCAAGCGCGTCGTTCACATGCCGCTCGGTGACGGCGACCTGATTCTCGTCGATCAGCGAGCCGAAGTCGTAGCCCTGGCCTGCACCCATCTTCAGCTTCTCGACGTCGCGCACGACCGCGTCGACGAACTGGTCGTAGACCTGGTCGAGGACATAGACCCGCTCGACCGACACGCATGTCTGGCCCGCGTTGAACATCGCGCCCCACACCGCGGCGTGCGCGGCGAGGTCGATGTCGGCGTCCTCGAGCACGATCATCGGGTCCTTGCCGCCGAGTTCGAGGCTGACCGGGGTGAGCCTGCGGGCCGCCCGCTCCATCACCTTCGCGCCGGTCGCGCACGACCCGGTGAACTGGATGAAGTCGGAGTTGTCGATGACGGCCTCGGACACCTCGCGTGCCCCCTGCGCGAGCGCAAGCACCTCTGGCGCGCCCGAGTCCTGCCATCCTTTGAGCAGCACCTCGGCGGTCAGCGGGGTGCGCTCGGACGGCTTGAGCAGCACCGAGGCGCCCGCCGCCAGCGCGCCGATGGCGTCCATCAGGGCGTTGGCCACCGGGTAGTTCCACGGCGCGATGATGCCGACCACCTGGCGCGGCCGGTAGTGCACGGTGACCTTCTTGATCGCCAGGAACGGAAGCGATGCGGGCCGCGTCTCCGGCGCGAGCGCCTTCTCCATCGTCTTGATGTAGTACGACAGGATCATGATCAGCAGCGGCACCTCTTGCGCCGCGTCGACGGCGGACTTGCCGGTTTCCTTGATCAGCAACGCCTCGATCTCGTCGCGGTGCTCACCGAGCCAAACGGCATAGTGGGCAAGCACTTTGGCGCGGCCCCTGGCACCGCGGGCCTCCCACTGCTTCTGTGCTTGGCGTAGTCCGGCCGCGATGCGCGGTACATCGGCTGGGTCTGTCCAGCGCACCTGCCCGGCGACGTCGCCGGTCGCCGGGTTGCGGATTGTGCTCGCAGACGAGGACGAATCAAGTTCTGGCGTCGCGGTCATGACATCCAGCTTAACCAGGACTGTGGGCTGCGTCGCTAGCGGGTTGACGCCTGTCAAGTTTCGCAACGGCGGCGGCGACACACACCACCGCGATGCCGAGCAGCAACCCACCGACGGTGTCGGTGAAGTAGTGGTACGTGACGCCCTGACCGATCGCTCCGAGGACGCTGACGACGGCCGCGACGACGACGGACCACAGCCGCACGCCTGCCAGCAGCACGAACATGCCCATCACGATCACGACCGTTGTGGTGTGACCGCTCGGGTAGGCGAGAGACGAGCCTGAATGCCGACCGAAGACCGGTTTCACGAGTTGGACGAGCGCGATCCCGACGAGCGGCGAGACCGCGATCACGACGGCCAGCCTGCGCCGGCCGAGAAACAGGGCGACGGCGATGCAGAAGAGAAGCGCGATCGTCAGCACCCACGGGTCGGTGAAGAACAGCAGCCAGCGGGCCGGGCTGTACTCGAACCGGTGAAACCACCTGTCCAGCGGGGTCGAGGTCTTGCCCACGGACCAGCCGAGCGCGAGCATCGCCGCGACGGCGATTCCCGACCACAGCGGGAGTGCGCTGCGGCCTGCCGAACGCGTCACGTCAGGCGGCGATGCCGCGGATGTAGGCGGCCTGCCCGAGATGTTGCGCGGCGTCGTCGATGATGCTGACCAGTCGTGCGCTCGCGGTGACGGGCGGCGTCCAGTGGGTGTCGACGACGCGGCTCAACTCTTCGGCCGTCACCGACGCGATGTACTCCAAGGTCACCTTGTGCACGGCGTGGTAGTAGCCGGCGAGCAGGTCGGCAGGCACGCGGACCTTTGCGACGTCGTCGGGGTTGTGCCCGTACCCGTGGTCGTTGCCCCCGAGGTCGAGGCCGAACCGGTCGGTCCAGCCGTCGCGGGTCCACACCTGCTCGACGCCAGCGATGTGGCAGAGCTGGAGGTCCTGCTGACGCGCGCTGTGCCAGATCAACCACGCGATGCTGTTGGCGGCCGCCGTCGGCCGGAAGAACGACACCGCGTCGGTCAGGCCGTCGGTGAGGTCTTCGACATGCTCGATCTGCCGGGTGAAGGCATCGCGGAGCAGTTCACGGACCGTTTGGATATCGGATTCAGCCATGCCGTCAAGCTACCTGCCGCATTGATCGCCGACCCAACCATCATGCCGTCCTCCAGGACGCGGGTCTGTTGTTGCTGACGGTGAAGTTCAACTGCGCGCTGTCGCCGACCGGGATCTCGCGCACCACTTCTCGGCGTCGTGACGGAGGGTCATGCCGTGACCTGGCGCAGTGCCGTCGGGATGCAGTGCCCCGCCGCGCGCCTCGGGCAGCCCATCGACCAACAGCGGTTCGAGCCGGGCGTGATCGACGAACCATTCGACGTGGCGCAGGTTCGGTACCGCGGTGGCCACGAACGCGTGCAGGGAGGGTGCGCAGTGCGCGGAGACCTGCAGATTCTGGGACTGGGCCAGCGCGGCACCGCGGAGCCAGCCGGTGAAGCCACCGCAGCGGGTGGCGTCGAGCTGCAGGCAGTCGACCACCGGAATGAGGGCCCGCATGTCGTAGAGGTCGGCGGCGTATTCGCCCGCGGCGATGTCGCAACGCAGCGCGGCGCGCAGAGCGGCCAGACCGTCGGTGTCGTCGCTGCTGACGGGTTCTTCGAACCAGGTGACGCCCAGTTCGTCGAGGGCTGCGCCGACACGGCGGGCAGCTCCGATGCGGTAGCCGCCGTTGGCGTCGACCATCAGCTCGGTGGAGGCTCCGGCGCAGGCTCGCAGCCATTCGACGCGCGCGAGATCGCGGTCGACGTGGGTGCCCCAGGACTCGCCGATCTTGATCTTCATCGCGGTGCAGCCTGCCGACTGCCAGCACTCGATCTGCTCGGTGAGCTGGCTGTCGGACAGGGTGGTGAACCCGCCGGAGCCGTAGATCGGGACCTCGGTTCGGCAGCGGCCGAGCAGCGCTGAGAGGGGGACGTCGAGCAGCCGGGCTTTGAGATCCCACCAGGCGATGTCGACGGCGCTGATCGCCTGCATGACCAGCCCGCGGGTGCCCAGGTTGCGGCAGGCGCGGTGCATCGCGGACCAGCCGGCGGCGATGTCGAGGGCGTCGCGGCCGTGCACCGCCCTGGCCAGCTCGTCGTGGATGACCGCGGCCGCGGCCGGGCTGCTGTAGGTCCAGCCCAACCCGGTGCGCCCGCCTGCGGTCAGCGTGACGGTGACCGCTGTGGTGGCCTCCCACGCCAGGGTGCCGTCGGCCTCCGGCTCGGGGGTCGGGAACCGGTACACACCCGTGCGCAGGCCGGTGATCCCGGGGTGATCGGTAACGGTCATGGCACACTCTGCTGCTCGGTGAGGCCACGCCGGCCCATCCCGATCAGCCGGTCGGCGGCGCGGGCGGCCAGCGCCATGATGGTCAGTGCCGGGTTGGCCGAGCCTTGGGTGGGCAAGGTGCTGCCGTCGACGACGTACAGGTTGGGGATGCCGAAGACCCGGTGGTCGCGGTCCACCACGCCGTCCGCGGCGTGGGCGGCCATGCGGGCCCCGCCGACGAGGTGTGCGTAGCGGTCGATGGTCATCACCTCGCCCGCCCCGGCTGCGGTCAGGATTTCTTCCATCGCGGTGGTGGCGGCCTTGGTCAACCGCTTGTCGTTGTCGCATTGGCTGTAGGAGAAGTGCGCCACGGGCAACCCATGACGATCCTTTTCATCAGCCAGGGTGACCCGGTTGTCGGCCTGGGGCAGATATTCGCACAACGCGCCCAGGGTCGCCCAGTGGACGTAGTCGCGCATGTACTCCCGCAGTGGTGCACCCCAATGTCCCTGCGCGATAACGTGTTCGGCCCAGGTGATCGGTAGTGGACTGACCGTTTGAATGGACCATCCGCGTTTGTATCCCTTGGTGGGATCGGTCTCGTAGAACTGCTCGCTGGACACCTCGGGCGGGGGCGCCTTGTACATCCGGATCTCGTCGTCGAAGCGGCCCGCGGTTTGCGGCGCGCCCTGGACCATCAGGTAGCGCCCGACTTGATCGTGCTCGTTGCCCAGCCCGTCCGGATAGCGCGCGGTGGCGGAGAGCAGCAGGAGCCGCGGCGTCTCGATTGAATATCCGGCGACGGCAACGGCACGGGCCCGCTGGTGGTACTCGCGACCGGCGCGGCAGTAGTCGACGCCGGTGGCAGCGCCGGTGCGGTCGTCGACGGTGACGCGGGTGACCATGCTGTCCGGGCGGATCTCGGCACCATGCGCCAGGGCGTCGGGGATGTGGGTGATCAGCGGGCTAGCTTTGGCGTTGACCTTGCACCCCTGCAGGCAGAAGCCGCGGTAGATGCAGTGCGGCCGATTCCCGAAGCGCCCGTTGGGAATTGCCACCGGGCCGACCCGGACGTCGACGCCTGCCACTTTCGCGCCGCGCAGGAAGATCTCGCCGTTGCCGCCGACCGGGTGCGGGTGATGCGGGTAGCTGTGCGGGTCACCCCAGGGCCAGTCCTGTCCGGCCACCGGCAGTTCCTGTTCGATCAGTTCGTAAAACGGTTTGAGGTCGCGGTAATCCAACGGCCAGTCCGCGCCGACGCCGTCGTCGGTGAACGTCGAGAAGTCCGACGGGTGAAAGCGGGGTGTGTACCCCGCGTAGTGGACCATCGATCCGCCCACCCCACGACCGGAGTTGTTGGAGCCCAACGGAACCGGATCGTTGCCACCGATCTGACGCGGCTCGGTCCAGTACAGGGTGTGCGAGCCCCGTTCATCGGAGACCCAGTCGGTGTCGGGGTCCCAGAACGGGCCCGCGTCCAGGCACACGACCCGCCAGCCGGCCCGGGCCAGTCGTTGGGTGAGCACGCTGCCGCCGGCACCCGCGCCTACCACCACCAGGTCGACCTCGTCATCGTAACCGTATCGGCGCATGTCGGTACGCAGCTGGTGGTTGGTGCGTGATCCGTCGTTGGGGATCAACCACGCCGAGTCGTTGCGGGCGCGGATGTCACGGTAGTTACTTCTCATGGCGGGACGGCTCCACGCGGTCGGCGAACGGAACCGGATCGACGTCGCTGTCCTCGGTGCCGCGGTCGGCGACCTCCCAATGCTCGCGCGAGTCGACGCCGGCGTTGAGGTAGCCACGCGGGTAGGCCGGGCCGGGGAACCCAATTTCGTTCCAGGCCCATGGGTGGGAGTAGAACGCGGTGCAGGCGTAGCGGGTCCACAGGCTCCAGACGTGGCTAGCGGACAATCCGTGCCAGGTCTGGCCGCCGCTGCTCAGGTCTTGGACGGCCTGGATCAGCGCAGCCTGCTCATCACTGCGCAACCGCGGAAAGCCGTCCTCGCCAAGCAAATACAGCGTGTCCCGCCATGCTTGAGCGTCGTGCGGCAGCTCGTCGTAGTGCCAGCCATCGGTTTCGCCGGCCGCCAGCCGGGCGTCGATCAGGGCCAGCACGGGCACGCGCGGGTCGCTGTCCTGGGCGAGCAGCAGATCCAGCAGCGGTGCGGCGACGGCGACCTCGTCGGGGGTGAAGAACGCCGGCGCGCCCGGCAGCGCAAGGCGGCCAAGTACGACACCGGCGGTGACGTCATCCCATACGTCGACGCTGTCGAGTACGTCGAACCCGGGGTAGCGACCTCGGTGCTGGGGGGTGACGGCATGGCGTCCGCGGCTGCGGAAAGGCATCTACTCGTCGCCTCGTGATTGCGGGCCTTCGCGGCGCAGCACCGCAGCCAGTAGCCCCATGCCGCCGACGAGGGATGCGAGCAGCGGGGCGAACACGGGCGGACCGGACTCCAGGTTGTAGCGGGTGATCCCGCCTGGGCGTTGCGCTACGCCGCGCAAGTGCAGGTAGGTGCCCTGCAGCCCGTTGACGACGATGGCCGCCGAGGCCAACGGCAGCACGGTGTGCGCGGCGCGACTGGAGAACACCGACGCTATCCCGGCAGGCGCCGCGGTCGGCACGATCACGATGGGCCACCACATCATCTTGTTGCCGAAGCTGGCCCCGTCATGCGACATGTAGATCTCGGCCGCGGTAATGACCGCTCCTGCCGCAGTCAGGGCCGACAGGCTGCGTTCGAAGCGGCCGGTGCGCACATCGCGGACGGCATCGGCGACCAGTGTCTTGCGATGCCGCATGTCAGTCCTCATCCTTGGTCCCGGAAAGGTACTGCTGGGCTTTCTGTTTCACGCCTTGTTTGATGAAGCCCCAGGAGTCCTCGTCGCCCTTCAGGACCGCCGTGGCCGTGGCTTTGGCCTGGCCGACGGTGGCGTGCGGCGGGATGGGCGGGACGTCGGGGTCACACCGGATGTCGAGGACGGTCGGGCGATCCGCGGACAAGGCGCGATCCCAGGCCGGGCCGATGGCGTCGGGCGTGTCGATGTTGACGCCCGACAGGCCGAGGGACCGGGCGAACGCGGCGAAGTCGACGTCGGGCAGGGTCTGGGACTCGGCGAACTTGGGTGCACCCTCCATCGCGCGCATCTCCCAGGTGACCTGGTTGAGGTCGTTGTTGTGCAGGATCGCCACGATGAGTCGCGGATCGGCCCATTGCCGCCAATAGTGCGCGACGGTGATGAGTTCGGCCATGCCGTTCATCTGCATGGCGCCGTCGCCGACCATCGCGATAGCGGGACGGTCCGGATGCGCCCATTTGGCGCCGATCACATACGGCACGCCGGGGCCCATCGTGGCCAGCGTCCCCGACAGCGAACCGCGGATGTCGCCGTGGAACTTCAACTGCCGCGCATACCAGTTCGCGGAGCTTCCCGAGTCCGCGGCCACGATCGCGTTCGGCGGTAGCCGTTTGGACAGTTCATGGAAGATGCGCATCGGGTTGACCGGGTCGGCGTCGGTCATGGCCCGCCGCTGCACCGTGTCCCACCAGTCGGCGACGTCTTCTTCGATACCTTCGCGCCAGGACCGGTCCGCCTTGCGTTCCAGCAGCGGGATCAATGCCTGCAGTGTCGATTTGGCTTCACCGACGAGATTCAGCTCATACGGGTAACGCATCCCGATCCACGCACCGGAGCGGTCGATCTGGACGGCTCGGGCCTGATCCAGCTTGGGCAGGAACTGTGTATAGGGGAAGTTGGAGCCCACGGTCAGCAGCGTGTCGCAGCCCATCATCATCTTGTATGACGGAATCGTGCCGAGCAGCCCGATGGAGCCGGTCACCCACGCCAGCTCGTCTGACAACACGTCCTTTCCCAACAGCGCCTTCGCCACGCCTGCGCCGAGCAGGTCGGCGATCTGGGTGAGTTCGGAGGCGCAGCCGCGCGCCCCCTGTCCAACCAGCAACGCGACCTTCTGCCCGGCGTTGAGCAGATCCGCGGCCTTGCGCACCGCGGCGGGGTCGGCCGTCACCGTCGAGGTGGACATGCCGACGCTGGAGGGCACCTGCTTGAACGCGTGCTCGGGCGGCTCGTACGTCAGGTCGAACACATCGGAGGGAATAATGATGCAGGTCGGGGCGGACGAGCTGATCGCGATGCGGATCGCGCGGTCGATCAGGTTCGGCAATTGCTTTGGGACGGTGCACATCTGGACGTAGTCGCTGCACACGTCCTTGAACAGGGATAGCAGGTCCACCTCCTGCTGATAGGAACCGCCCATGGCACTGCGCTCGGTCTGGCCGACGATCGCCACCACCGGGACATGATCGAGCTTCGCGTCGTAGAGACCGTTGAGCAGATGGACTGCACCTGGCCCGCTGGTCGCCGCGCACACCGCGACCTGTCCGGAGAACTTCGCGAAACCGACCGCCTCGAAAGCGGCCATCTCTTCGTGGCGGGCCTGCACGAACTGCGGATCATTACCCGCCCGTCCCCACGCGGCCAACAGACCGTTGATGCCGTCGCCGGGGAAGCCGAAGACCTGCTTGATGTTCCATTCGCGTAGCCGCGCCAGCAGCACGTCCGCAACGGTCTGACTCATCGTCGTCCTCTCGTCCTACGTCTCCATTCCGGTCTACGCGCAAGTTTTGCAAATTGCAACAGTTGCGGGTAGCAATGGATAGGTGGAGACTCGGTGGATGACCAATGACCGCCCAGCGCCACGTCGCAGCGCCGCCCAGGACGACGAAGCGGACGCCGTACTCGCCGCATGCCGGATCCTGGTGACGCTCAGTGCGCAATCCATCGCCGCCGTGGCGGACGTGGCCGATGTGACGCAAGTCCGCGCCCTGGTAGTCATGGCGAGCCGCGGCTCGGTCTCGTTGGGCGAACTGGCCACTGCGGCGAATCTGCACCCGAGCAGGGCGAGCCGGCTGTGTGACCGGATGGTGGCAGAGGGTCTGATTCATCGCGCCGACGACCCCGCCAACCGTCGTCAGTTGACGTTGACACTCACCCTTAGCGGTGAACGGGTGGTGCGCACGGTCATGAAGCACCGGCGCAATGCAATCAAACCCATCCTCGCGCGGCTCACCAAGCAGCGTCGCGCCGAACTCGTCTCAGCCCTAAAGGAATTCGCGACCGCCGGCGGCGAACCACCCGACCTCGAGTTGTGGGCGATGGGCTGGACAACATAGTAAGGAGTTGATTTCAATGCCCCGCATCATCGTGGTAACCGGTTCCAGCGGAGGTATCGGTCGGGCCAGCGCGATCGCGTTCGGGGCCCGCGGCGACACGGTCGTGCTCGTCGCCCGGGGTGCCGACGGCCTTGCCGGGGCCGCCGCGGAAGTAGAGCAAGCC
>CADEGF010000105.1 GCA_902826815.1 uncultured Mycobacteriaceae bacterium | reverse complement strand
GCTAGATCACGTAATTCAGGTGCTCGACGACCCGCTTTCCTACGGCCTCGTCGCCGCCGTAGGTGATCGCGTCGTGGTCGACGGCAGTCCTGCCGCCCACAAGCCGGGTGAACAGCAGTCCGTCGAGTGCGATCGTTGCCGTCGGCTCGCCGTCGAATTCGTCGACGACCTTCGCGCGCCCGTCCACCGAGACATTGATGGTTCGCGCCAGCGGGCCGGTCAGCTCCAGCCGGACCCGGGATCCATCGGGCGCCTTGCCCAACTTGCCGACGACGAAGCCCATACTCGCCGCCATCTCGTCGAGCGCCAGCCGGGAATCAGCCCGCGTGAAGTCACTGTCGTGGTCGCCCACCGCCTCACGGACGTCGTGCTCGTGCATGAAGCAGTCGAAGGTCCGCACCCGCATGAACCGGCCGTAGCTGTCGGGCCCCGCGGGAGTCGCTGTCAGCTCGTGCCACTGGTCCTCCCCCATCGCGGTCAGCGCCTCGCGTCGCTGGGTGGTCATCGCGCGGAAGCGCTCGAGCAGTTCGCCATGCGAAAGGTCGCGCAGCTTGCGCACCCACCGCTCGTTGAGGACGCCGATGTCGTTGCGCACATGCTTGAGCGTCGAAACGTCGATATCGGCCTCCGGTGTGCCGAGGCCCTGCAGCATCGACTCGGTGCCGACCACGTGCGCGACGACGTCGTGCACGGTCCAGCCCGGCAGTGACGTCGACTGGGACCACCGCGTATCGGGCAGGTCGCCGACAACCTGGTCGATCGCATCCCAACTGGCGAAAAGGCCGCTCAGCACATCGGATTTATCAAGGCGGGTCAAGGGGCGTGACGGGCTGTTCACCGGCCCGACGGTACCTCCCGCGGCACCCCGAGATCCGCGATTGGCACCGCACGCCCGTACAAGTGCCCCTGCGCGAGCCGGCATCCCGCCGAGAACACCGTGTCGGCCTGCGCCGTCGACTCGATGCCTTCGGCGATCACGTCCACGCCGAGCGAGTCACACAGCCGGATGACCGAGCGGTACAGGGTCTCGATCCGCGCAGGCTCGGGACCGACCGCGAGGCCACGGTCGAGCTTGATGATCTGAACCGGCAAGGCGTGCAGGTACGTCAGCGAGCTGTAGCCAGCACCGAAATCGTCGAGGGCGACCCTGATGCCGATCGCGTTGAGCCGGGTTATCTGCGCGGCCGCGTCCGCCAGGTCGACGACGGGCACGGTCTCGGTGACCTCGAGGACGAGCTGGTTCGGTGTCAGCCCGCACCGGTCAAGCGTCCGGAGCACCCGCCGCTCGAACTCCGGGCTGCCCAACCGCGCCGCGCCGATATTCACGTGCAAGGCCATGTCCACGCCTGCGGACTCGAGCTCGCTGCAGGCCAGGTCGAGCACCATGTCGTCGAGAACGGCCCCCAACCCGGCCGCCTCGGCCGCGGCGACGAACGAGTCTGGCTGGATGTCCGTCCCGTTCGGCGCGGTCCAGCGCGCCAACGCCTCGACCGCGACGGGCGTCGCGTCGGGTAGCGTCACCACCGGCTGGAACACGAGACTGAAGCCGGCCGGAACGCCGCCGTCGGCCTGACGCAGCGCGGTCGGAAAATCCGTCGACACCCCTAGCGAGGGGCGGTAGATCACCGCGGTGTCCTTCCCTACCCGCTTGCCTGCGTACATCGAGACATCGGCCTGCCGGAGCAGATCGTCGGAGGTGGGTGTTGGCTCGCCCCGATCCGGTCGGACAAGGCCCATGCTTGCACGGACCCGAATCGAGGACCCGTGAATCGCAAAGGGGTCCCGCAGTGCGATGCGAATCCGGTCCGCGACCACTTCGGGCGGATCTTCTTCGCCCGCGATCAGGATCGCGAACTCGTCGCCGCCGATCCGGGCCAGCGTGTCGGCCTCCCCGATGCACCTGTTGAGACGCTCACCAACTGCGCTCAACAGCTCGTCGCCGCCTGCGTGGCCGAAGCGGTCGTTGACTTCCCTGAAGTCGTCGAGGTCGACGAATATCAGGACGAATGGCCCCTTGCGAATAGCCTCGTCAAGTCGTTCGGCGAACAGCACGCGATTAGGTAGCTCCGTCAAGGCGTCGTGGTGCACCTGATGGGCGAGCCTGCGCCGCGCCTCCACCAGCCCCTGTGTCAGAAGTCGTTGCGCGCGCATCGCGAGGAACTGCCGGACGGTGACGACGAAGATCATCACCAACGCGCAGTAGAGCTCGAAGGTGTTGAGGCGCTGACCCTTCAGCAGATGGAAAACGTAAATCGCCGAGATACCAAGGAAGCCGACGTAGGGCAGCGCCAGCTGCGCCCAATTCATCGCCTCCCGGCTCAACCCTTCGGCGGGCCACCGTGGTCGCTGGAGGACGGAATATCCGATCAGCATCGGGCCGAGAACGAACCCGAAGCCACCCCACAGGTCGGCCCGTTCGACGCCGACGGTCGTGAGATAGGCGACCAACCTGTCCGACGTCGCGAGCATGAGCACGCCGCTGGACAGCAACAGGTAGTTCTGCCGGTACGGGCGGTCCGATCGAAATCCCATGCCCATCAGTACGGCTGCGACGACCACGACCAGTTCGACGACCGCATACGCAATCATCACGGCGTGGCTGTCGGACCGCGGCACCGCCGCCCCGGTCATGCCTCCGCTTCCTGCGATCACCACCAGGATCGAGAACGAGAGCGCCGCGACGAATCCGTCGATAATCGCCAACAGCCGCGTGTAGCTCAGCGCGCTTCGAGGGCCGGTCACCCCCTCCCAGGCATGCGCAAGGATGACCATCGCGATCGCCGAAAAAATCGGCGGCAGGAAGTACGCGACGACGGCAGGCCACGGCGCGGTGGTGGCGCCTGCGGCTTGCCCGGAAAACCACAATGCCTCGGCGACCAGCCAGCTGACGAACCCGGCCACAACCAGGAGTCGCCAGGCCCTCGCCCATCCGCTGACGCGACGCGCGACGACGATCGCAGCCACAAGGGCAGCTGCGCCCGCTGTCGCCTGTAGTGCCGTGTACAGCAGCTCAGCCGTCGACTCGTCCCACAGTCCGAGCGCGTTCACCAGCAGTAGCGCACAAGTAACGGCAAACAGCCCGAGGCGTAGCTGACTGCCCGTGACCGACACTCGACGCCTTTCTTCCACGCTGTCTGGCGACTACCTAACGCCAATACTGCCCTACTTAGCAAACTCCAAGCAGCACCGCTACCTCCTAAGGCCTGTACGCTCCCCGTGGTGTGGGGCGCGGTGCTTGTGATGGCACTTGCAGCGATGATCGACCCGCTGCGAATCGGAGTCACCGTTCTGGTGATCTCGCGTCCCCGACCCGTCCTCCAGCTGCTCGCATTCTGGCTCGGCAGCCTGACGATGGGTCTTGCCGTCGGCCTCGGGGCGCTGTTCCTGCTGCGCGGCTTCGCTCTGGATCTCATGCAGGAGGTGCCGGGCGCGGGAGGCGGGTCGAATGTCGCGATCGTTCAGATCGGCGTCGGAGTGCTCGCATTGCTGATCGCCGCGCTGATCGCGATGGGTTTCCCCCGGCGGACACAGGCGCCGAAGCCGAAGAACTCCGCGCTGTCTCGACTCACAGCACGGGCCGGCGATGCGCTCCGGGGCGGGTCACTGTGGGTGGCATTCCTGGCGGGCGTGGCGCTTGCGACCCCTCTGCAATACGTGGCCGCACTCGCGGCGATTCTGGTGTCGGACGCGGATGCGGCGACACAGCTCAGCGCGCTGATCGTCTACCACCTCGTGGTGTTGGCGTTCGCCGAGATCCCCCTCGTCGGCAGCCTCATCGCACCCGCGACGACCTACAACGTCATGCTGCGGCTGCACGACTGGGTCATCGTCCGCCGCAGGCAGCTGACGGCGGTGATCGTCGCGACGATCGGAGCATTCCTGTTCGTCAACGGCGTGAGCGGCGTCTGACCGGGTAGCTCAACCGGCGGCGATCATCGCCACCGCCGCCATCGCGAGCACCATGCCGAGCGCCTGCCAACGGGTAACCCGCTCGCGCAACACCAGGATCGCGAGCAGCACGGTCGCCGCCGGGTACAACGACATCAGCACACCGGCGAGCGACAGCAGAGATGCGTGCAGCGCAAGCAGCATCGCGATGTTGGCGCAGACGTCCACTACCGCGGCCAGGAACGCAAGCCGTAGCGGCGTTCCAGTCGGCGGAGCCAGGTTTCCGCTTATCACCGCGGCGACGATCACGGTCAGGCTCGCCGCCAGCCGAGAGAACACCAGCGGCCACAGGTTCGCGTCGGGCGGCGCCTGCGCGATCAACACGAAGTTCATCCCGAACGCGGTGCCTGCGCCCACCGTCAGCCACGCGACCTTCTTCGTGAACTTGTGCGGGTTGACGTCCTTGTCCGTCGCATCACGGCTGACGAGAACAACGGCGACCAATGCGAGCACGACACCGATACCCGCGATCGGGCCTGGCCGCTCGCCCAACGCGAGACCGACCCCGACCGGGATCGCCGCGACGAGGATCGCCGCCAGAGGCGAGACCACCGAGATCGGCCCGGAACCCAACGCGGCGTAGAACCACCAGATCCCGAACGCCTGGCTGAATCCGCACAGTCCGCCCCAGATCATCGCGCCGTGCGAGATCTCGCCGCCGACGATCAGCGAGATCATCAACAGCAGAACCAGCGCGACGGGATAGGACACCAGGACCACCCGCAACGCGGCCACCCGCCGCGATGCGACGCCGCCGACGAAATCGCTGATGCCGTAACCCAGCGCCGAAGCCAGCGCGAAGACGACCCCGATCAGGTCTTACCCTTTGCGCGCCTGCCTAATTCGCGAGCGACCTCGCGCTGGGCGTCCCGCTTCGCGATGTCCTGGCGTTTATCGTGTGCCTGCTTACCGCGGGCCAGCGCGAGTTCGACCTTCACCTTGCCGTCGACGAAATACAGCGACAGCGGAACCAGCGTCAGGTTGCCGTCGCGGATCTTGCCGATCAACGTGTCGATCTGACTGCGGTGCAACAGCAGTTTGCGGTTGCGCCGTGGCGTGTGGTTGGTCCAGCTGCCGGAGTGATACTCCGGGATGTGCAGGTTGCGCAGCCAGATCTCGCCGTCGTCGACGGTGGCGAAGGCATCCGCCATCGATGCCTGTCCGTCGCGCAGACTCTTCACCTCTGTGCCCATCAAAGCAACCCCGGTCTCGAACGTCTCGAGAATCGAGTAGTTGTGTCGCGCCCTGCGATTGGTCGCGACCACTCGGTTGTTGCTCGACTTCGTCGGGTCGGCTTTCTTGGCCATGGCTATCTTCGTACGTAGAGCCGAAGGGTGGCGTAAGAGGTGATTCCTGCCATCGCCACACCGACGAATATCAGTATCGGTGCGATGTAGAGAATGTCGGCATAGTCCACTCTTGCAATGAGATTCGCCTCGTAGAACTGGTTCAGCGCATTCTCCAGGAACAGCGCGCGCACGATGATCAAGCCGATGATCGAGATGACCACACCTATCAGCGCCGCCAGAGTGGCTTCCAAGAGGAACGGCAACTGTGTGTACCAGCGGCTCGCGCCGACCAATCGCATGATGCCAACCTCGGTTCTTCGCGTGTAGGCGGCGACTTGAACCATGTTGGCTATCAACAGGACCGCACCGACCGCCTGTACGAGCGCCACCGCGAACGCCGCATTGGACAGCCCGTCGAGCACCGCGAACAATCGGTCGATCAGATCCTTCTGGTTGAGCACGTTAAGAACGCCAGGCTGGCCGGCCATCGAATCGTCGAAGTCCTTGTGCTGCTCGGGATTGTCGAGCTTGACGACGAACGACGCGGGGAACGCGTCCTTACCCGCGACGTCCTTGTACTGCGGGAACTTCTTGATCGCATCGTTGTAGGCGTCGTCGCGGTTCAGAAAACGTACGGACCGCACGTCATCGCGGTCCTCGATCTTCTGCCGCAGCGACTTGCACGGATCGGAGTCGCACGTCGGATCATTGGCCGACACATCATTGGTCAGGAACACCTGGCTCTCGACACGGTCCAGGTAGATGGCTCGGGAGTTGTCGGCGAGCCGCACCACCAGAAGACCGCCACCGAACAGGCCGATGGAGATCGCGGTGGTCAGGATCATCGCGACCGTCATGGTGACGTTGCGACGAAGGCCGGTCCAGACCTCGTTGAGCAGGAACCCGAAGCGCACTAGCGATCCATTCCGTAGATGCCGCGCTGCTCGTCGCGGACGAGGCGGCCAAGGCTCAGCTCGACGACGCGCTGGCGCATCGAGTCGACGATGTGATGGTCGTGGGTGGCCATCAACACCGTGGTCCCGGTGCGGTTGATGCGCTCGAGCAGATCCATGATGTCCTTACTGGTCTCGGGATCCAGGTTTCCCGTTGGCTCGTCAGCAAGCAGCAGAAGCGGGCGGTTCACGAACGCCCGGGCGATCGCCACGCGCTGCTGTTCACCGCCGGACAGCTCGCCGGGCAGCCGGCTGGCCTTCCCCGAAAGCCCGACCATCTCCAGCACGTCTGGCACGACACGGTTGATCACGTCGGGCCGCTTGCCGATCACTTCGAGCGCGAAGGCCACGTTCTCGAAGACGGTCTTCTGCTGCAGCAGCCTGAAGTCCTGGAAGACGCAGCCGATGACCTGCCGCAGGCTGGGGATATGCCGCCCCGGCAGCTTGTTGACGTGGAATTTGGAGACCCGAACGTCACCCTCACTCGGATGCTCCTCGGCAAGCAGCAGCCGCATGAACGTCGACTTGCCCGAACCGGACGGACCGATGAGGAAAACGAACTCACCCTTGTCGATTCTGACCGAGACATTGTCGAGCGCCGGGCGCGCCGAAGACTTGTACAGCTTGCTGACGTGGTCGAGCGTGATCATCACGGAGCGCCAGTGTAGCGGTGAGACAAGGCAGGGTCCGTCGAGCTATCTCGGCGCATCGGGCGTGGCGGGTGCCGTTCCCGGTGCCGGCTCGGCCGTCGTGGGTGCCGTCACGGTCGGTGTCTGCATCAGCGTCTGCGGGCCGAGTGGGCCACCGGGGCCGTCCGGGTCGATCACCGTAGTGGTCGGGCTCGGCGAGGTTTCGTCGGTCGGGCTGGTCGTCGTGTCGTCGGGCCCTGGCGTCGCCTCCGTCGTCTCCGTTGTCTCCGTCGTGGTCGTCGTCGGCGTCGTGGTCGTTGTGGTCGTTGGACGCTGCACGTACGTGCGCGGCACCCAGGTGTAGTTCGGGTCTGGCACGAACCCCGGCGGCACGACCGCAGGTACCGGTGCTTCCGGGGCGGGTTCGGGCGGGAAGGTCTGCTGCACCCAGAACAACGCGATGAACGCGACGACGAGCACGGCGGTCGAGACGCGCACACGCCCGCCGAGTCTCGCCTTGAACCAGGACGTCATTGTTTCTGCTCCGGTTCGCGCTGCGTCTCGCCTTCCTCGGCGGCCGCCTTGGAGGAGGGCGGAAGCGCGGCCACGCTAGGGATCTGCCCGTCGGCGGCCGACGCGATTCCGGCACGGCGCAGAGCCCGAAGCACCAGAACACGTAGCCGTCGCCCCACCTCGTACTGCTTGCCGGGGAGCGTGCGCGCCACCATCCGCAGGTTCACCGTGTCGAGTTCGATGCTCTCGACACCCATCAGCAGCGGGGCGTCGAGCAGCAGATCCGTGAGTGCCGGATCGTTGGCCGACTTTTCGGCCACCCCGTGCAGCACATCGTTGACGACGTTCAAGTCGGCCGAAGTCGGCACTGGGATATCGACCACTGCGCGCGCCCAGTCCTTCGACAGGTTCAACGACCTGATGATGTTCCCGTTGGGGATGGTGTAAACCTCGCCGTCGGCAGTGCGCAGCTTGGTAACTCGCAGGGTGACCTCTTCCACCGTGCCGAGTGAATCCTGGGAAGCACCGCTGCCCAGCTGCACCAGATCGCCGAACCCGTACTGCTTCTCGGTGATGATGAAGAAGCCGCTGAGCAAGTCCTGAACGACCTTCTGCGCGCCGAAGCCCAGCGCGGCACCGAGCACGGCCGCGGGCGCGACCAGCGATCCGACGGGTATCGCGAGTATGTCGGTGACCTCCACCGCGACAATCACGAACAGGATCGCCACCGACACCCACGAGATCACCGATGCGACGGCCTGACGGTGCTTGGTGCTCTCCGAGCGGACGAGTTGATCGCTTTCCTGGTATTCGGCGTCGATGCGCCGGACGATTCTGCGGGCCCCCCAGCTGATGAGCCGCGCGGCCAGCAGCCCGCCGATCAACAGCAGTGCGATTGGTACCCCGCGGGCAAGCAGCCAAGTGCCCATTTCTCCACGCCAGAAGCCCTGCCAACTATCGGCGATGTCGAGGGCGAGAAGAGTGCTATTCGTCATCTTGTGTATTGCGCCAACGGATTCCGGCTTCCAGGAATCCGTCGATGTCTCCGTCCAGTACGGCAGCGGGGTTGCCGACTTCGAACTCGGTGCGCAGGTCCTTGACCATCTGGTAGGGGTGCAGGACGTAGGAGCGCATTTGATTGCCCCACGAGCTGCCGCCGTCGCCCTTCAATGCATCCATCTCGGCACGTTCCTCTAAACGCTTGCGCTCCAACAGCTTTGCCTGGAGAACGCGCATCGCTGAGACCTTGTTCTGCAGCTGCGATTTCTCGTTTTGGCAAGTGACGACGATACCGGTAGGGACATGAGTGAGTCGAACCGCCGAATCGGTGGTGTTGACCGACTGCCCGCCCGGTCCGCTTGATCGGTACACGTCGACGCGCACGTCGTTCTCGGGGATGTCGATGTGGTCGGTGGTCTCGGTCACCGGCAACACCTCGACTTCGGCGAACGAGGTCTGCCGTCGCCCCTGATTGTCGAACGGGCTGATGCGCACCAGCCGATGAGTGCCCTGCTCGACCGAGAGCGTGCCGTAGGCGAAGGGGGCGTGCACGGCGAACGTCGTGCTCTTGATGCCGGCCTCCTCGGCGTAGGACGTGTCGTACACCTCGACCGGGTACTTGTGCTGCTCCGCCCAGCGGATGTACATGCGCATCAACATCTCGGCCCAGTCGGCGGCGTCCACCCCGCCTGCGCCCGATCGGATGTTGACCAGCGCCTCGCGCGCGTCGTACTCGCCCGCGAGCAGCGTGCGGACCTCCATCGCCTCGATGTCCTCGCGCAGCTGCTTGAGCTCGGCATCGGCCTCCGCCACGTCCTCGCTGCCGCCCTCCTCGACGGCCAGTTCGTAGAGCACAGGAAGGTCGTCGAGGCGCCCGCGCAGCTCCTCGACGCGACGCAACTCGCCCTGGGTGTGAGACAGCTCACTGGTCACCTTCTGGGCGCGCGCCTGGTCGTCCCAGAGCTTGGGATCGGAGGCGTCGACTTCGAGTTTTTCGATACGACTCCGCAACCCTTCGACATCGAGCACCCGCTCCACCGTCGTCAGGGTGGAGTCAAGGGCAGCGATATCGGCTTGACGGTCGGGTTCCACGGGAATTCAGGGTACCTGTCACCAGATCAGTGGCGGTTCTCGCTGACCAGCGGCAGCACGGCAGGCGCGCGTTCTAGAGTCTGATGGGGAAACCAGCTTGGCGACAGACGCGACAGCCCCTTCTGCATGTCGCCGGGCAGCAACAGTAAAGGGCACACATATATGCCTCAAAGGCGCCCGTACCACGTGGCGATCGTCGGCTCAGGGCCGTCCGGGTACTTTGCCGCGGCTTCGCTACTGAAATTCGCAGACGGTGACGACGACGCTGACGTATTGGTCGACATGCTCGAGATGCTGCCGACGCCGTGGGGCCTGGTGCGCTCCGGCGTCGCGCCGGATCATCCGAAGATCAAGTCGATCAGCGCGCAGTTCGAGAAGACGGCGCTGGATCCGCGGTTCCGGTTCTTCGGCAACATCGTGGTCGGCGAGCACGTGCAGACCTCGGAACTCGCCGAACGCTACGACGCGGTGATCTACGCCGTCGGCGCGCAATCCGACCGGGCGCTCGGCATCCCGGGCGAAGAGCTGCCGGGCAGCGTCGCCGCCGTCGACTTCGTCGGCTGGTACAACGCGCACCCGCACTTCGAGGAGATGGCACCCGACCTGTCCACCGGACGGGCCGTGGTGGTCGGCAACGGCAATGTCGCACTCGACGTGGCGCGCATCCTTGTCACCGACCCCGACATCCTTGGAACCACCGACATCGCCGATCACGCGCTGAAAGTGCTGCACGACCGCGGCGTCGAGGAGGTGCTCGTCATCGGCAGGCGCGGGCCGCTGCAGGCGCCGTTCACCACGCTGGAGCTTCGTGAGCTCGGCCACCTCGAGGGCCTCGGCGACGTCGACGTCATCGTCGATCCCGCTGATTTCGCCGACATCACCGATGAGGATCTCGAAGCGGCAGGCAAGACCGTCCGCAACAACATCAAGGTGTTGCGCGGATACGCCGAAACGGCGCCCAAAGGGGCAACGCGGCGGATCGTCTTCCGGTTCGCCACATCGCCCATCGAGATCAAGGGCGACGGCAAGGTCGAGTCAATCGTGTTGGGCCGCAACGAACTCGTCGCCGACGACACCGGGCGGGTATCGGCGAAGGACACCGGTGAGCGCGATGAGTTGCCCGCCCAACTCGTCGTCCGAGCGGTCGGATACCGCGGCGTGGCGACGCCGGGACTGCCGTTCGATGAGCGCAACGGCACCATCCCGCACGCGGGTGGCCGGATCGACGGCAGCCGCAACGAGTATGTGGTCGGCTGGATCAAGCGTGGGCCGACGGGTGTGATCGGCAGCAACAAAAGCGACTCGCAGGAAACCGTCGACACGCTTGTCGGCGATCTGGGCGGCGCGGAGTTGGCCGACTTCCCCGACAACCATTCCGAGTGGCTGGCCGAGTGGTTCGTGGAGCGCCAGCCGAAGGTCGTCACCGACGACCACTGGAAGCTGATCGACGACCACGAGCGCGCGTCTGGTGGGACCGGTGGCAGGCCACGGGTGAAGTTGACGAGTGTGGCCGAGCTACTGCGGATCGCGCACGGCTGAGGCGAGTGGGTCAGTCCTCGGCGGCAGGATCGAATCGGCCTCAATCGTGATGAGCACGCGGGTTTCGGGCTGCCCGGTGAAGTTCGGGTACGGGACGCCGAGGTAGCCGAGGTACTTGTGCGAGATCGCGTCGATGCTCTCCTGCCCGCCCTCGGTCGTCATGCCGATGACGCGGCCACGCACGGCGTGAGTCTCCTGGCCGGAGTATGTCGGAGCCTACATATACTATCGAACACATGTTCGAGTCGGATGTGGCGGCGCGGTCGTTGGT
>CADEGF010000104.1:9930-11289 GCA_902826815.1 uncultured Mycobacteriaceae bacterium | reverse complement strand
GCCCGCATCAGCCTCACCTTCGGAACCACGCTGATGACCCTGTATTCCGCCGACGCGACCCAGGGACTGCTCGAAGCCTTCGCCACCGCGCGCAACGCCATCGCGCGGGTGCCCCGCCTCATCGCCGCGCCGCACAACCCGCCGTACGCGCCGTTCGCCCGCACCACCTTGTCGATCGAATGGACGCGGCGACCCAGCTTCTGCGTAGTGCCTCAATCGGGGCCGGGCAAGAACGACGGAACCGTCGTGCACTGGGTGGACCTCTACTGCGGACCGCTGACCTTTCAGATCCGTGACCAGGTGGGCCTGAAGTCAACCCAGGCGCTGCTCACCCGCGCCCACCACACTGCGATCGCGGTGTTCCTCGACGGCCCCGACCACGCCGACGATCCCACCAGCGACGAGTACCGGGCCAGCTAGCCCAATCCGCGGCCCGGTCGCCGAGAAGCCATCGGTGGCCGGGCACGCGCACCGCCCCTGGCAGCGTCCACGCCACCGCGTGCACTACAAAAAAGCCGAAGTGCGAGGAGGTCATCTTGACGCTGTGTCAATCTCCCCCGCCGCCGCAACCGCCGCCACAGCTTCCGCCGGCGCCACCGCCGTCGCCGCCAATGCCGCCGAACTCCCCTCCGGCTCGCCAGGTCGTCTCACCACGTCGGCGGTCGACCCGCTTTTGCCACACAATCGCGAGCGGTGCCAACAGACCGATCACAGCAATGATGAGCATGACAACCTGAGATGCGCTCATGCCGCAGAATGTACGCCGGTTCTCCCCGTATCCAGCCTAAACGGACGGCGGCAGATGGAATTAGATCCGTTCGGACCGGCAGTGACCATCGCCGCCAATGATCAATCCGTGTGCACAGGGTCAAGCCGTTACGGCCCCGACGTGAGGTCCAAGCCACCGCTAGCGTTCTCACCGAGGCGGCGAACGACCCTCGACGTCGCCCAATCGGCCGCTTGCTTCTACAGAAATACGGCGCCTGGCGGCGCCGTTCGTCCGTAGCCCCTCACCTAGCTAGCCGTCAGCGTGCCCGCAGTGTGACCGCCGGGGCCCCGTCGGCGTCAACCCACGCCGCTTCCTCGTGCTCGCCCGTTCGCGCTCCGGCTCGCTGACGCTCACCTGCGCTGCGCCCGTGCGGCTCCGGCGACATTTCGCCCCGGTTGTGCTCGCTCCCGCTCGCGGGCGAAATTCGCCTCCAGCGCGGCGGCTCAGAGGGGTTGACCCCGCCACCCCACCGGTCGGACTGCCCACACGCCAACTGGCGCACGCATCACCTTCGACCGACAGGAAACCGTCATGTCCATTCCGGAACTGAGCTTCGCCACCCCAGCCGAACTGATCGCCGCCCTGCCACA
>CADEGF010000104.1:0-9830 GCA_902826815.1 uncultured Mycobacteriaceae bacterium | reverse complement strand
CGCATCCTCACCGCCCACAGCGTCACCGACCCTGACTACTGGACCGACCCCGACACCGGAGACTGCGGGCCGACGATGCCCTACACCGACTCACCGGCCACCGCCCTTGGCGTCCTCGAAGGCCGGGTGATCGCCCCCTCACGCGACGAGATGGAAACAGAGTTCGCCACCGCTAAAGCCGTGCCGCAACCCGATCTCGAAGCCCAGGACCTCCCTGCGCTCATCGCCGCCACCGCCGCCGATCTGCACCGCACAATCCGCGGAAACAGCCTCCCGACAACGGAGCTGGCCGCACGTGTCGCCGCCGTAGTGACCGCGCACACCGCATTGCGCGACGCATACCTGCGCTTGAGCATCGGTCATGAACTTGCCGCGGGCCGGGTGTGGGCGCGCATCGCCGCACACCACCGCGGCCGCATCCGCGCCGAACTGCTCACCATGGCCGCGGTCTCCTACTACTGCGGAGAAGACACCGTGCGCACCGGGATGGCGCTCACCTACGCCGCGGAAGCCACCCGCGACGACGACAGCGCACTACCGCGACTGGCCACCATCATCTACTCCGCCCTCCAGGCAGGGATGCCGCCGTCCAAGATCAGGTCCGTCATCCCGGACCGATCCACTTCCCCGATACCGGGCACCGCACTCTAACGACGGACCACGAGCCGGCCGGGCGCCCAAGAGGGTCGCCCGGCCGGCGTCGTGCCGTGGCCACTACCACTGAGCGATCGCAGCACCCGCCCACCCCCACAAATGCACGCCGACAAGCCACGCCAGAACGATCAACTCGACCGCCAAAGCGACCAAAGCCATCCAAATTTTTCCCACATTCGCACCCCCATCCCAGCTATCCCCCAACCCTAAATCCACCCCACACCAACACCACTCACCAAACCCATCCCCTTACCCCGACCACCCCACCGATATCCGTAACCGCCAAACCAAAAACCGCACGGGCACATTGGCACAACGGTGCAATACTCGTTTCAGGCCCTCCTGCCGGGACGATACGTCGCGACGATCACGCCTGAAACAGACTCCGCAGCAGGCGGATTGATCTCCTATGTCCTTCGAGGTTTATGTGATGCTGACGATCTCTCGCCTGGGTCATCGCAGCATCAAGTACTACAACGACACCGCCAAACAAGCCAAAAATGCTGTCGCAAAACGTCAATTGTCGGGCGGGGGCCTAGCCGAGTACTACTCCGAAGGCGAAACACGTATCCCCAGCTGGCTCGTCACCGGCGACAAGCACTTCATTGGCCGGGCCACCGGCCTTAACGGTTCAGCCCTTGACGGCGGAGACGCCGACACCGAGATCGCCGGAGCCTGGCTCGATGACGGTCGAACCCCCAACGGCGTCACCGGACGCCACTTCACCGAGAAGAGCGTGCACGGCTTCGACCTCACCTTCGCCGCACCCAAGAGCGTTTCACTCATCCGAGCTCTCACCAACGACATCGCCGAGAAAGTCCTCGCCACAGCACACACTAAAGCCGTTCAGGCAGCGATGGAATACTTGCACCAACATGCCGGATACACTCGCGTGCACAACCCGGTCACCGGAAACAAAGACCTGCAACGGCTACCCGGCCTGGTCGCGATCGCCTATCAACACGAAACCTCCCGATGCGGTGACCCCCACCTGCACACCCACGTCATCGTGCCCAACCGCCAGCCCCGACGCGACGGCCAGCTCGTGTCCATCGACTCGAAAAGCCTGCACCACGAGGCCAAAGCCGCGGGCATTATCTACCAGGCCACCCTGCGACATCTCCTACACTCCGAGCGCGGCTTCGAGTTCAACCCCGTCGACCCGCATACCGGAATGGCGGAAATCGCCGGCGTCGACCCGCGAAGCATCAAAGCGTGGTCACGACGCTCCACCCGGCTCCGCGAGTGGGCGCGCGACAACCTCGTTGTCGTCGACGGCGAACCCACCGCCGCGCAATTGTCCGCCGCACAAAAAGCAACGCGCCCAGACAAGCCTGAATCGCTGTCTTGGGCAGTCCTGAAACAACAATGGCGCACAGACGTACGCGGCCTGACATTGGACCGCAAGGCGCACATCGCCGCGCGCACCGAACGCCGCGCACAGGCGCGCATCGCTCTTGACAGACCGCACATCGCCGAGATGGCAGCGCGCATCGACAAGCCCACGTTCACCCGCGCCGACATGGTCGAGCTGATCGGCGCGCAACTGCCCATCGACACGCACAACGAACCTCTCGCGGCGACTGAGCAGATCGTTGACGAGATCGGCGTACGCATCAGCGCACCGCGCGAAGCCCATCATCGAGAGGGCTACGAGAAGTTCACGATCGACGCGATCATCGCGGAGGAAGAACAGATCTTCGACATGGTCGACGAGTCCGACAACCGGATCCGCCTCGACGTCCACAGCCAAGATTTCGACGACCTGTCGGCCGACCAACAACGTGCCATCCGCAACATCGCGGCTTCGCCCTATTTGGTGCAACCACTACAGGCGCCCGCCGGGGCAGGCAAGACGCACTCCCTCAAAGCGCTGCGCGCTGCCGCCCACCGTCTGTGTAAGGAAGTCCTCGTCCTTGCGCCGACTGGGAAGGCGGTCGATGAGGCGATGGCCGAAGGCGCAGGCGACCGCGGTCTGACCGTCGCCAAAGCGCTGCATCTGATCGAGAATCGAGACCTCCAAGTCACGCCGTCGACGGTGGTTATCGTCGACGAAGCATCCATGGTCGGAACACCTGAACTTCGAAAGCTGCTGACATGCGCGGTAGCTGGGCGCGCCAAGATGGTGTTGGTCGGCGACGCCTACCAACTATCACCCGTCAATGCCCGCGGCGGCATGTTCGAGCAGCTGTCTGCCGACCTGCCCTGGAGCCAACGGCTGGCCGAGGTATGGCGGATGGCCGACCCAGAGGAACGCGACATGTCTCTCGCGCTGCGATCGGCACACGGAAATCGACTACGCATCGCCGTCAAGTGGTATCGCGACAAAGGACGATTGCACTCTGGTGATCCCATCGCCATGGCCGCCGACGCGCTTGATGCCTACCTAACCGAGAGAAGCAATGGGAAAGACGCGTTGCTGATCTGCGACACCTGGGAGATAGCCGATGCCCTCAACCGTCGACTGCATGACGCACTGCGGACGGCGGGACCGACCATAAATGTTGCGCGCGATCAGCCGGTCACCGTAGGTGACATCGTGATAAGTCGAAGCAACGACGCCTCGCTCACGGTGCTGCCCGGCACTAACACTCGAAGCCACGACGGGGTCGATCAGGTGCGCAACGGCAATCGATGGCGCGTCGTGGCTCTCGATCCAGTATCCGAGCGCATTGCAGCCGAACGGCTATCTGATCGTGCACGGGCGGTGTTCGACAAAGACTATCTGCGAGAGCACATGACGCTTGGATACGCGGCGACAGTGCACTCGGCGCAAGGCGTCACTGCCGACAGCTGCTACGCGATCCTTGGCGAAGGGGCATCACGGTCGATGCTGTACGTCGCGATGACCCGTGGCCGGCGCAACAATGAAGCCTTCCTCTACCAACGGTTTAAGCGCGAGGCCGACCACGACCACACCAACGCGGTAGTTGGAGACACCATCCACATCGCCCGCCGAGATAACAAATACTCGGCGACCCAACACCTACGGGCAATCCTCGCTAACGACGACCGACCGCGGACGATGCACGCGGAGGCAGAACGCACTGAGCCGCAAAAGCTTCCAACCGCAGTCGCTGGGCTGATTAATCGGCACGACGAGCGCCGCCGAGCACGCCGAGCTGTTTGGCAAGACCATCTTCAAGTCACCGGCACGTGGGTCGCAGGACAGGAACAGATGGCCGCCGCGGTCCTCGATAAAGGCGCTGGCCATCAAGCCGCGAGTCTTGAGATGTGAACCCTCGCGTGCTCGAAGATCCTTCGAAAAACGTGACAGTCGTCCAAGATGAAAGGGCACAAATGCCCTAGAGGTCCGGACTCGGGAGCCGTGACGATCGGACTATGACAGAAGCTCGTGAATCCCGCACAGAACAAACGGCAGCGGCGGGGGCGCGGCGCGCCTTCGAGACCCCGCCATACGATGACAGGCGAGACAAGTCGCACTCACTCTTGGTGTGGGTGGGCATCGTGGCCGGTGTCGTCTTCATCATCGCCGTGGTTTTCTTCTCCGGCTTTTTCATCGGTAGAGCGTCATCCGGCAATTTTCGTGGTGGATACCACCAGCCGGGGATGATGGGGCCAAGCCAGACGGGACCGTATGGTCAGTGGGGGCCCGGCATGATGGGCCCCGGCGGGATGATGGGACCGAACGACCAATGGCCGGGTCAGCAGTCACCGACAACAACGGTTCCGACGACGATGCCTCGGCCGTAGGGCGCTCGAAGTGAGGTCATGATGGCGCGGTTGATGACTCGCCGTGCGGCAGTGGCGGCGCTCGGAGCAATGGCGGCGGGCAGTGTCCTCGGCGTTGGCTATGTCATTCGCAGCATTTTTGAGTCGCCGATGCAGGACTTCCAACTCACCAACGGGCCGGGTGATGGCGGGATGATGGGCGTGGGCCCCGTTGACATGAGCCGTTACATGGAGATGTTCAACCGGCACAACGAGATCAACCGTGTAGTGGAGGAGATTCCTGGTGGAGTACGAACCACTACTGAATCGAACTCACCGGATCTCACCGCACAACTCCAGTCGCATGTGTCGAGCATGTACTCCAACCTTGGGGACGGAGCAGAGGTAATGTGCATGAGCCAAAGTCTGCCGACACTGTTCCGCAATGCCAACGGCTACCGGCGACAACTCACCCTCACGCCGACCGGCGTCATCGCCGAAGAAACCGCCGATGATCCCGTTCTAGTCCAAGCCATCCGCGCACATGCTCAAGAAGTCACCGGTTTTGTGCGGGACGGGATGCCCGCGATGATGCAGGGCATGATGGGCGGGATGATGGGTCCCGGGGGAATGATGGGCCCAGGCGGAATGATGCAGCCGCGCTGACACTTACCGGCGCTATAGGTATCGGTGACCCCATAGGGGACGGCTATGGTGGGCCGTCCCCCGGGGGTTACTCAGGGGCGATCAGGCAGCGTCGTGGCCACGGATTACGGCGGCGGGGTGGAGGAAACCGATCCCGCCGCGGGTGATCGCACGAACGTCGAGCGCGTCGTTGTAGAAACCGGAGTCCTTACCGGGTGACCTCAGCGTCCTTGCGGAGCACGGTCACGACGCGGTCCTCAGGGATACCCCAGAACAGCGTGTTGGCGTCGACAGCCGCCAGCGTGTGGACGGCCGTCGTCAGTGCGGACGACGGCCTCGGGGCCGAACTTCTTGCGGCCCTTGTCGTCCCGCTGAAAGCGGCCCTGAGCGTCCGTCAACGGCTCCCTTGCCACGACCTGTCCTAGCAGCGTCGGACTCGTCAGGGACCGTTTGAGTGGTCCTGAGTGCCATTCGTAACCCTCAATCTCTCGCCCCTGCGACTGTGCGAAGCGATCCTTCGGTGTGAGGATCTCCCGAGCGGTCAGGCTGTGAGCCACCGACCGCAGCGGTTCACCGGTCAGCACGCGCTCGACCACCTCGCGGATCACCTCGACTTGCTCGCGGTCTTGGACGTAGCACCAGCCCTCTTCGGTGTGCTCTGGGAGGTAACCCCACGGCGGAATCCCTCCCCGGTACTTTCCGGCGCGGATGTTGTACCGGGCAGCCGACGCGTTCCGCTCGCTGATGGCCGCAAGCTCCATCTCGGCGAACTTGGCGACCAGGAGAGCGAGAATGTCCCCGAACGGTTGAGTGAGGTCCAGAAACTGCTCGGTCGCACTCACAATGGATACGGAATGGTCTTGGCACCAACGGGTTAGGTCCGCGAGATCGAGCAAGCTGCGGACGATCCGGTCCATCCGGTAGAAGACCAGTACGTCGAACTCTCCGAGCCGATTGGTCAATCAGTCGCCAATCTGTGGACGTTCAAATGGAGAAGTGGTTCCAGCTGAAACGTCGAGATCCTCGGCGGTCCCGACTACCTCGTAGCCACGCTGAGCGCATAGCTCCTGACAGGCCTGTAACTGCCGCTCAGGGGAGGTTGTAGCGTCGGTGACGCGGGATAGTCGGACAACGATCAAGGCTCGCACGGGGACATCCTCTCAGACGGTGTAAACCGAGCCTGTCGAGTACCCCAACGTGCACATCGCGGTCTCCCAGCAGCATCGCGAGCGCTTGGAATCATTCACGATCAGGCGGAGGCACCGGCGGCTCACCTTCTTCGGCGTCAAACGGCGACGGCTCTGCCACATCGAGTTCAATGAACTCTGGACCGGCGATTCCGCGCTCTGATTCTGCGATCGCCGGGGCTGACGGCGGCTCCTCGCCAGGAGCCGCTGCGGTCGCTTCTCCTTCGATTGAGCCAAGTCGAGACCGATTTCGTCCACCTCGACCGGAGGCAGCACCTGGGTCAGGCTTTGCCGGCATAAGACCGTCGCGGTGCGCTCCGTCCGGCGGGATACCCTCGATCGCGGCCACTCCTTCGCCAGTCGGTCCCCGACGATCGTCACTGCTATGTCCGTCGGTCCTGGGATTCTGTTGAGGTTGACGCTTCTCTGGACGCGCATCAGTAGCAGTACTCGGCGCGGGAACCGAGTCGAATCCCGGCTGCGCCGCACCGTGCACGACGGCTGCCTCAGCCCCCATCCGCTCCCACGGCGCGGGCTCATTCTGCGAGCCCGGCCGCCGCCTCAGCCCCTTAATCCCCTGCGCGGCAGCTCCACCGGCTCCTCCCACCGCGGCGCTCGCACCCATCCCGACCGCCATTGATCCAGCCTGCCGCCACAGTCCGCCGCCGCCACGCCGCCCGGCGATGTCGGTGCGGATGTGCCGCAACAGCATCAGCGCGGCGATCGCGACGCCGCCCATCATGAGGACGTGTGCGAACGGGTTGGTGCCGCCGAGTTCGGCCGGCAGGGGCGCCGATACGATCCGCTCGACGGCAAGTCCGACGACGCTGACGTAGACGATGTAGATCAGCGTCTGGATTCCGTGGGCGAAGAACTGCCACGCCACTTCTGCGGCGCGTCGCTGCGGGGCCCCGGGTATCGCGCCGAGCCACAGGGTGGGAAGGATGATGACGGTGCTCCAGATCGCCATGACCGACACCCGTAGCACCGCCCAGCCGGAGACGATCATGAACCACGCCAGCAGTGCGGCGGCGAGGATGAAGACGCAGCCGACCCAGATGTTGGTGCCGTCGAGGTGTTGGGCGTAGGTGACGGCTGCGCGGTCTCCGCAGGTGGTCATGGCGCGGATCGGGCCGTCGGATTCACCCCTTGTCACCGCCGCCGACCATGCCGTGCCGCAGCCGCCGACGCGGTCGACGACGTGGCCGAAGTTCCACAGCTGCAGGGGTTCTCGAACCGTGTGAGTGATCAGGCTGGCTGTGAGAGTGTCTACCTGACCGGTTCCGGCGAGCGCACCGTTGTGGGTGGTGGCTGAGGCGACGGAAAACCCGATTCGGCGCCCGAACGCGAGCAGCCCGTCCGGCCCGTACATCAGACCGGCGGGATCGCTGAAGATCGCAATCGACGCAGCAGGCATGGTCAATGCGATACCGATCATCGTCCAGCCACGACCAGCCTCGCCACGCTTCAGGGTCACCACTCCCACGAAGACACCGATCGGTACAGCCAAGATCAGCAGCCCGAGCGAGGTGGTCACCTGGATGACCGCGTTGGCGATAGCGCGGGCGATCTCCCCGATCACCGTAAGCCAGTACGTGCTGACAGTGACCTTCAGGAGCCACAGCGCCAAGGCCACGATCCCGACGAACAGCCCGGCCTCGGCGGTGAGGATGTTGGCGGCGGCCAGCCCGCCCATCGCTACGGCGAAGACGTGGCTCATCCATCGCGCCCAGGTCGCCGGGTCAACTCCGAGATCAGGTGCGGTAGCGATGATCTGGTCGCGGATGGACGCGATCGCGAGATAGTAGCTTCCGATCGGGACCCCGTAGGTGTCGCGGAGCCCGGTCCAGCCGAGCACCATGCTGTTGGTGGACGCGGATGCCTCGGGGGCGGCGCACACCGCGGCGATCGCGAGCGCGTGCAGGCACGTCATGAGCAATACGGGGCGTCCGAGCCGCGGGTGGTCGAAGTACCACAGGTAGAGCCGGGCGGTCACGCCAAGTCCGCGGAGCGGCGGGGGTTGGTGTCCAAGGCATTCGTCAGCTCGGCGGTGGGCGCTCCGAACAGACCGATCTTGCCGAATCCGCCGAACTCGTCGAGGTACCACGCCTCGCCCTCACGACCGGGAATGACGGTGCCGTAACGACTCTCAGCGATGTTGTCGTAATGGTCGACGAGGGTGACTGGGCTGGTGTTGTCCACGTAGGCGCGTAAGAGTTCCGGGTGGCGGTCGAGGTCGCGGCCGCACCATTCCAGGGTGGCCTGAGCCAGTCGTGAATCGCGGAATGCGAGGCACAGACGTTGGTCGATGAACTCGTCTTCGAGCACGGCGAAGTCTTTGATCGGGTGCTGGCTGATGCCTACGAATCCGGTTTGGGATTTGCGGCCCTGGCGGATGATTCGGTTGCAGCATTTCTGTCCGCCGGGCGAGTTGGTCAGCGGCGCTGCTTCTTCCACTACGAGGACGTCGGGCCGGTCTGGGCGAGTGAAGAAGAGCGCTTGGGCGACGTCGGCGGCTAGCCCGTAGACCGCGGCACCGGCGCGTTGCCGCGGGGTGGTGCGGTCGTGGAGGTGTGCGACGTATTCCTCGCCAATAGTGGGCAGTTCGAGCCCAGCGGTGTTCCAGACCACCGCGGGCGCCTCGCTGAGATCGGCGACCGGGAGCGATTCGTCGAACAGCGCGTGCAGGTGACGTTCGGTGCGAAGGCCCTCCAGGCCGATCAGCAGGTCGTCGTCGGCGCGGTCGCGGCCGTGTCGAAGGTCGCGCAGGTAAGCGATCAGCCGGCCGAGGCTGCCGATGCCGTGACCGGCGCGGGTTTCGGCGGCGAGGTGGCTGCGCAGCCGCGCGGCTTGCCGACTCATCGCTGAGTAGCCGAGCAGCGGCAACAGGTGGTCGACGGCGTGTTCGGCAGCGACTGTGTAGGGAAAGACCCGCAGCGGGTCGATGCAGATGCCCGGGTCGGCGAGGTCGATCACGACCAAATCGGCGATATCGGCGAGGGCGCGTTGGTGTTCGCGCGGTTCACCGGGATCGAAGACGTGCACGCCGGCGCCCAGCGCCATCCACGACCGGATGAGGAGCTTGCCGATGTGAGACTTGCCCCGGCCGGGTGACCCGCAGATGACAAGGTTGGCCGGGTTATCCCGACCGGGTGCACCGAGTAGGTCGAGCAGCACGACGTCGCGCAATCCCGGGCTGGTGAGGTTCATGCCGAGCGGGACGCCGGTTCGATTGCCGAGCGTGTTCGACAGCAGCGGAACGAATTTGGCGAACCGCTCGGTGGTGGTGGGGCTGCGAAATTCCCCCAACGCGGCCGATCGCTCACTGCCGGGGTTGAACGCACGCCACAGCACGGTCTGGCTGCCGCGCCACCGTCTCGCGCCGATGTTCTGGCGACGGTAGACCCGCAGGACAGACGCCACGGCGTTGTTCACGGTGTCAGCGTCGCCCGCGGCTGCGGCTATCACGATGGCGGGGTTGACCCCGCGTTCGGCGGATCCTCGTTTCAGCTCGGAGGCCAGCTCTTTGCCCGAGGCGAGTTTGCGAATGAGTTCGTCGTCGGAGTCGGCGTGGCGCCCGCGTTGCCGGTATTGGTCGCGGATGTTGGTGATCACGTTCTGCGCCGTCGAGACTGCAGCGTCGGCGGAGGTGAAGGTGGTGTGGATCGTCCA
>CADEGF010000103.1 GCA_902826815.1 uncultured Mycobacteriaceae bacterium | reverse complement strand
GGACACCGCCGAACACACATCAGGAATGCCCCCCACAAACACGTGGGGGGCATTTTCTATTTGTCGTCGAATGAATAGCGCCCGCTGATGTCCATGGTCCCACTCGCGACGCGCATTAGCAGCGAGCCGTATCCTTGCACGAGGTTCCGAAGCGAAAGGGTTCAGTGGTCGACAACAGAGAAGGTGGCGAACGTCGCCAGCCTCGCGGAGGAAGCGGCCCACGGGGTCCGCAGAGGGGCAATCGGCAGCAGCCACCACGCTCGTCGGGGCCCAACCGCGCCCGTCCCGCGCAACCGAGACAAGACGTTACGCCCGACCGAAACGGCCCTGCGCTGTCCTCCGACATCGAGGCGCGACAACTTGCTCCGGAGGTTCGCCGCGAACTAACCACGCTGGACAAGAACACATCTGACTTCATCGCTCGCCATCTGGTGGCAGCCGGTGAACTTCTCGACGACGATCCCGAGGCCGCGCTGGAACACGCTCGCGCCGCCAGAGAGCGGTCGGGCCGGATCGCCGCGGTCCGCGAAGCTGTCGGCATCGCCGCCTACCGGTGCGGCGACTGGGCGCAGGCGCTCGCCGAACTGCGCGCCGCACGACGGATGGGTAGTAAGTCCCCTCTGCTGCCGCTCATCGCCGACTGCGAGCGAGGCCTCGGCCGTCCCGAACGGGCGATCGAGTTGGCTCGCGGTCCGGAGGCCGGTGAGCTGACCGACGACGACGCCGACGAACTTCGCATCGTCGTGGCCGGCGCCAGGTCGGATCTCGGACAGCTGGACCAGGCCCTCGCGATCCTGTCGACGCCGCAACTCGACTCGGCACGAACCGGGCAGACCGCCGCCCGATTGTTCTACGCGTATGCCGAAACGCTGCTCGCCCTCGATCGGCAGCAGGACGCCCTGCAGTGGTTCATCAATGCCGCCGCCGCCGATATCGAGGGCGTCACCGATGCCGAAGATCGAATCACGGAGCTCACCTGAACGTGACAACCCTTGTACAGGAACACGATTGCCTACTGCTCGACCTCGACGGCACCGTGTTCCGCGGCCATGAACCAACGCCAGGAGCGGTCGACACGCTGGCGGCCGTCACCACCTCTCGGAAGCTGTACGTCACCAACAACGCCTCGCGCGCATCGGATGAGGTTGCCCAGCACCTACGCGCAATGGGCTTCACCGCCGAGCCAGACGATGTCGTCACCAGTGCACAGAGCGCCGCCCGCCTGCTCGCAGAACGCCTCCCCGCCGGGGGCGCGGTGCTCGTCGTCGGCACCGAATCGTTGGCGGCGGAGATCACCAACGTCGGCCTCAAACCGGTGCGCAAGTGGTCGGACGACCCGGCCGCGGTCGTCCAAGGGCATTCGCCGCAGACCGCATGGCCCGATCTGGCCGAGGCCGCGCTCGCCATCAGGGGCGGCGCCTTGTGGGTCGCGGCCAACGTCGACAAGACGCTGCCTTCGGAACGCGGTCTGCTTCCCGGAAACGGCTCGATGGTCGCCGCCCTGCAAACGGCGACCGATCGGGAGCCGAAGGTCGCGGGAAAACCGCAGCCTAGGCTGCTCACCGACGCGCTGTCCCGAGGCGTCTTTCGCTCACCCCTCGTGGTCGGCGACCGGCTGGACACCGACATTGCCGGCGCCCACGCCGCCGGACTGCCGAGCCTGATGGTTCTCAGTGGGGTCAGCACCGCGGCCGAGGCGGTGCGCGCGATACCCGGTGAGCGGCCGAACTACATCGCCACCGATCTTCGCTCGCTGTTCGACCGCGGTGACCTGCTGCGGGTCGGACCGCACAAGGCTTGGCGCGTCGAGATCGGCGAAGCCGCGGTGACAGTCCACAACACCGGCACGGAGCCGCGGGACTCGGTGACGGTCGTGCGGGCCACCGCGAACGCGGTGTGGAACTCGAACCTCAGCGGGCAGGCTTTTGCGATCGTCGCAGGCGACTACATCGCCCGTAAGGCGCTGGAGCGGTGGTCCCTGCTGACGCCGCCTGATCGGCTAGCGTGATCAGCGATATGAATACCGAACCCGACGAGATCCGAGCCCGGATCGCCGCGTTGCTGGCCGAGCTGCCCGACCTCGAGGGGCCCGGGTCTGCCGAGGTGGACATCGACAGCGTTGCTGCCCGGCTGGAGGAGGCGCATGACCTCCTGGTTCAAGCACTCGAGTCGGTCGAGAAGGGGCCGGCTCCATTGGAAACCTCGGACGGATAAGGCCACATGACGCGGCGCGCTCGTGTTGACGCCGAGCTGGTGCGGCGCGGGCTGGCGCGCTCACGGCAGCAGGCCGCCGAACTGATCGGCGCGGGCCGGGTCAATGTCAACGGGATGCCTGCGGCCAAGCCCGCGACGGCGATCTCCGTGGACGCGTCGCTGACGGTCTCATCGTCAGATGAGCGCGCATGGGTTTCCAGGGGAGCGCACAAGCTCATCGGCGCATTGGACGACTTCGGTATCTCGGTGGCGAATGCGCGTTGCCTGGATGCCGGCGCATCCACCGGCGGGTTCACCGAGGTGCTGCTCGATCGCGGTGCCCGCGAAGTGGTCGCCGTCGACGTCGGCTACGGGCAACTCGCATGGCCTTTGCGGTCGGATGAGCGGGTGACGGTCTTGGAGCGAACCAACGTGCGTGTGTTGACCCGGGAGACCATCGGCGGAGCCGTCGATCGGGTCGTGGCCGACCTGTCCTTCATCTCACTGTCGACGGTGCTGCCTGCGCTGGTTGCATGTGCGTCGGGGGACGCCGATATCGTTCCCATGGTGAAGCCACAGTTCGAGGTCGGCAGGGAACGCGTCGGCGCAGGCGGCGTGGTGTCGGACCCGCTTCTGCGGGCGGGTGCCGTGCTCGCGGTGGCGCACCGCGCCGCCGAACTGAACTGGTACACCGTCGGTGTCGCCGCCAGTCCGCTGCCGGGTCCGTCCGGAAACGTCGAATACTTCCTACATCTGCGCGCTACGCCCGAGCACCCGCTCACCGGCGATGACCTCGAGCAGGCTGTCGAACGCGCCATTGTCGAGGGGCCTCAATGAGATCCGAACGCACCATCCTGATGGTGGTCCACACCGGCCGAGATGACGTCCACGAAACGGCCCGCAGGGTGGAAAAGGTGCTCGGCGACAACGGGATTGGCCTGCGGGTGTTGTCCGCGGAGGCTGTTGACCGCGCAACGGAGCACCCGGCAACCGACGGCGTGGGTGGAATCGGTGTCGACGTCGAAGTCGTTGACGCCGACGAACGTGCCGCGGAAGGCTGTGAGCTGGTCCTCGTCCTCGGCGGTGACGGAACCTTTCTGCGCGCCGCCGAGCTGGCTCGCAACGTCGAAATCCCGGTGCTGGGAGTCAATCTCGGTCGGATCGGGTTCCTCGCCGAGGCAGAAGCGGACAACATCGGTGCGGTTCTCGAGCACGTGGTCAGCCGCGACTACCGCGTCGAGGAGCGGATGACTCTCGACGTCGTGGTGCGAGTGGAGGGCCGGGTCGTCAATCGCGGCTGGGCCCTCAACGAAGCGAGCCTCGAGAAGGGCCCGCGCCTCGGCGTTCTCGGCGCCGTGCTGGAAGTCGACGGTCGGCCGGTGTCGGCCTTCGGATGCGACGGAGTGCTCGTGGCGACGCCGACCGGCTCCACGGCGTGGGCGTTCTCCGCGGGCGGACCGATCGTCTGGCCGGATCTCGAGGCAATCCTGGTGGTGCCCAACAATGCTCATGCGCTTTTCGCACGGCCGATGGTCACCAGTCCCTACGCGGCCATCGCCGTCGAGGTCGAGGCGGAAGGTCATGACGCGCTGGTGTTCTGCGACGGTCGCCGCGAGATGGTGGTACCCGCGGGGGGCAGGCTCGAGGTGACGCGATGTGGCACACCGCTGAAGTGGGTGCGCCTGGACAGCGCACCGTTCACCGACCGCCTGGTGCGCAAGTTCCGGCTGCCGGTCACGGGCTGGCGCGGTCAATAGTGCTCTCCGAAATCCGCATCGAGTCGCTGGGCGCGATCAGCACGGCGACAGCCGAATTCGACCGCGGTTTCACTGTGCTGACCGGTGAAACCGGCACCGGCAAGACGATGGTGGTCACCGGACTGCATCTGCTCGGCGGTGCTCGGGCCGACGCGACGAGAATCCGCTCGGGCGCGGCCCGTGCCGTGGTCGAGGGCCGGTTCAGCACCCGCGAACTCGGCGAGGACGTCGCCTCTCAGGTCGACCAGCTTCTCGATGCCTCCGGGGCGGACCGTGACGAGGACGGCAGCGTCATCGCCGCGCGTTCGGTGAGCCGCGATGGACCATCCCGGGCATACCTCGGCGGCCGCAGTGTGCCCGCGAAGTCGCTGAGCACGTTCACCACCGAGTTGCTGACCCTGCACGGGCAGAATGACCAACTACGCCTGATGCGCGGCGACGAACAGCGCGCCGCGTTGGATCGCTTCACCGACGTCGGAGCGCTGCTGCAGCGATATCGCAAAGTGCGCGAATCCTGGCAGTCCGCTCGCCGCGATCTCGCCGAAAGGACCCAGCGGGCAAGGGAAATGGCGCAGGAGGCCGACCGGTTGAAGTTCGGTCTCGGCGAAATCGACGCGGTTGCCCCCATGCCGAGCGAGGACGAGGGACTCGTCGACGACATCAGGCGGTTATCCGAACTCGACGCGCTGCGGGAGGCCGCCCAGACCGCGCGCTCCGCTCTCTCGGGTGCCCTCGACGACACTGCAGGCACCGATCCTGTATCGGCAGCGCACGAAGTCGGTCAGGCCAAGTCGGCGTTGGAGGCCACCGACGACACCGCGCTGCGGGCATTGGGGGTGCGGCTCGCCGAGGCAATGGCCGTGATCACCGACGTGTCCACTGAACTCGGCCACTATCTGACCGAATTACCCAGCGATGCAAGCACTTTGGAAGCCAAGCTGGCCAGGCAGGGCGAGTTGCGGGTGCTGACCCGAAAGTACGCAGCCGATATCGACGGCGTACTGGCGTGGGCGCGCGAGTCGCGGCGCCGCCTCGAGCAACTGGACGTCTCAGAGGAGACCCTCGCGGGTCTCGAGCACCGGGTCGCTGAGCTGGAAGCCGAGCTCGTCGCCGTTGCAACTGATCTCAGCAAGGCGCGGATCAAGGCGGCGAAGGGTCTCGCCAAGGCGGTGACCGCGGAGCTGTCCGGACTGGCGATGGCCGACGCCGCGTTCACCGTCACCGTTTCACCGCTGGCCGTCCGGGGTGACGACTCGGCGCCCATCACGCTGCCGTCGGGTACCACGGTGCACGCGGGGTCCGACGGTGTCGACGCCGTCGACTTCGGTTTCTCGGCGCACCGCGGGACCGACGTGCTGCCGTTGAACAAGAGCGCATCCGGTGGTGAGCTGTCCCGCGTCATGCTTGCGCTCGAGGTGGTCCTGGCCGCATCCGTCGAGGGCACGACGATGGTTTTCGACGAGGTCGACGCCGGTGTGGGCGGTCGCGCCGCGGTGCAGATCGGCAGGCGCCTCGCCCGGCTGGCGCGCACCCACCAGGTCATCGTCGTCACGCACCTCCCTCAGGTCGCCGCATACGCCGACATCCACCTCGTCGTCGACAGCGCAGGGAAAAACAACGCCAGCGGCGTCCGCCGGCTGGACGACGAGGACCGGGTCGCCGAACTCGCCAGGATGCTGGCCGGGCTCGGCGACTCCGACAGCGGCAGGGCACATGCCCGCGAGCTGCTCAACGCCGCCCAGGAGGACCGCGAGCAGGCCTCATAGGCTGTGACATGTGTGACAAAAGGGAACTGTGAGGCTGGTGTTACGGCGCGCCTCCACCTCAACTTGAGGGTTGCCCGACAGAATCGCCGATATGAAGATGTCTGCGCTGCTATCCCGCACTGCCAGCCCACGACCGGGCATTACCGGCACGGCCAGAGTGGACCGCGACATCGATCGGCTTTTGCGGCGCGTCGGCCCGGGGGACATCGTGGTGATTGACGCACTGGATCTCGACCGCATCACCGCCGACGCACTGGTGGAAGCCGATATCGCCGCCGTCATCAACGCCTCCCCGTCGATCTCCGGCCGGTATCCGAACCTCGGTCCCGAGGTGTTGGTCAACAACGGCGTCACGCTCATCGACGAGACCGGGCCCGAGGTCTTCAAGCGCGTCAAGGACGGCGCACGAGTCCGCCTGTACGACGGCGGCGTGTATGCGGGAGATCGCAGGCTCGCCCACGGCACCGAGCGGACCGATCACGAGATCCATGAGCTGATGCACGAGGCCAAGAGCGGTCTGGTTGCTCACCTCGAGGCATTCGCCGGAAACACCATCGAGTTCATCCGCAGTGAGAGTCCGCTGCTGATCGACGGCATCGGCATTCCCGATATCGACGTCGACCTGCATCGGCGCCATGTCGTGATCGTGGCAGAGGAACCCAGCGCCGCCGACGACCTGAAGTCGCTGAAGCCGTTCATCAAGGAGTACCAGCCTGTGCTCATCGGCGTCGGCGCAGGCGCGGATGTGCTGCGTAAGGGCGGCTACCGACCTTCACTCATCGTCGGAGATCCGGAGTGCATCAGCGCCGAGGTGCTGCGCTGCGGCGCACAGGTGGTGCTGCCTGCCGACGCGGATGGACACGCGGCAGGACTCGAGCGCATTCAGGACCTCGGGGTCGGGGCGATGACATTCCCGGCAGCGGGTTCGGCCGCAGATCTCGCGCTGCTGCTCGCCGACCACCACGGAGCCTCGCTGATCGTCACCGCCGGTCACACCGCGAGCATCGAGGAGTTCTTCGACCGCACCCGCCAGCACAGCAACCCGTCGACCTTCCTCACCCGCCTCAAGGTGGGCGAGAAATTGGTGGACGCCAAGGCCGTTGCCACGCTGTACCGGAGCCGGGTCTCCGGCGGCGCCATCGCCCTTCTGGTGCTGGCGATGCTGGTCGCCGTCATCGTCGCGCTCTGGGTGTCGCGCGCCGACGGCGCGGTGATCGACTGGGTCGTCGACTATTGGAACCGGTTCTCGCTGTGGGTTCAGGGCTTGATCAGCTAGGAGAGCGGCGTAGTGATATCTCTACGTACACATGCGATTTCGCTGGCTGCAGTCTTCCTGGCCCTCGCCATCGGCGTTGCGCTGGGCTCTGGGCTGCTGTCCAACACCGTGCTGTCCGGATTGCGGGACGATAAAAAGGAACTGCAGACCCAGATCGACGGTCTCACCGACCAGAAGAATGCGCTCAACGAGAGGTTGAGCGCGGCAGGTGAATTCGATGGGCAGCTGGCGCCGCGAATCCTGCACGACTCGTTGGCGGGTAAGTCGGTCGTGGTGTTCCGCACACCAGATGCCGACGACGACGATGTTCAGTCGTTGTCCCGGATGGTGGAGCAGGCCGGCGGGACGGTGAGCGGGACGGTGGCGCTGACCGACGAGTTCGTCAACGCGAACTCCGCGGAGAAACTGCTCTCGGTGGTGAACTCACCGATCGTGCCCGCCGGGGCGCAGCTGAGCACCAAATCGGTGGACCAAGGCTCCCAAGCTGGCGATCTACTCGGCATCGCCCTCCTCATCAACAGGGACCCCAAGGTGCCCGCCGTCGACGATCAGCAGCGCGACACCGTGCTCACCGCACTGAGGGACACCGGCTTCATCACCTACGCGGCTGACCGCATCGGCGCGGCCAACACGGCGCTGGTCGTCACCGGCGCCGGCCTTGGCGACGATGCGGGGAACAGGGGCGCCACCGTCGCCCGCTTCGCTGCCGGGCTGGCCCCGCACGGCTCGGGTACCGTCGTCGCAGGCCGTGACGGCACCGCTTCTGGCACTGCGGCGGTGGCCGTGACCCGGTCCGATGCGGCGTTGTCGTCGACGCTCAGCACCGTCGACGACATCGACGCCGCGTCCGGACGGATCACCACGATGCTGGCGCTGGGCGACCTGATCAACGGCGGGCGGCCCGGCCAGTACGGCGTCGGGCAGGGCGCAACGTCGGTAACTGTCCCGCAATAGCGCACCGCGCATGCAAATGCTCCTGCGCGACGGCGCGTCAGCGACGGGTTGTCGGGGTCGGTGTTAATGTGGAGTTCCGTGGGTCGGCAGGCCCCAGATCGTCATTGCCATGTCCTGCCCGTCGTCACGGAGGTTGCCGTTGCCCGGCCAAGCGAAGCCGTTACGCAAGCACCCACAAACCGCCACCAAGCACCTCTTCGTCACCGGCGGCGTGGTTTCCTCGCTGGGTAAGGGTCTCACCGCCTCGAGCCTGGGGCAGTTGCTGACGGCTCGCGGCCTGCAGGTCACCATGCAGAAGCTCGATCCGTACCTCAACGTCGACCCCGGCACCATGAATCCGTTCCAGCACGGTGAGGTCTTCGTCACCGAGGACGGCGCCGAGACCGACCTGGACGTCGGGCACTACGAACGGTTCCTCGACCGCAACCTGCCCGGGTGGGCGAATGTGACCACCGGACAGGTGTATTCGACGGTGATCGCCAAGGAGCGCCGCGGCGAGTATCTCGGCGACACCGTTCAGGTCATCCCGCACATCACCGACGAGATCAAGAGCCGGGTGCTGGCGATGGCCGAACCTGACGCAGACGGAAACCGGGCCGATGTGGTGATCACCGAGATCGGCGGCACCGTAGGCGATATCGAGTCGTTGCCGTTCCTGGAGGCCGCTCGTCAGGTGCGCCACGAGGTCGGCCGGGAGAACTGCTTCTTCCTGCACTGCTCGCTCGTGCCCTTCATGGCGCCGTCGGGTGAGCTGAAGACCAAACCCACCCAGCACTCCGTCGCCGCGCTGCGCAGCATCGGTATCACCCCCGACGCGTTGATCCTGCGCTGTGACCGCGACGTACCCGAGCCGCTGAAGAACAAGATCGCGCTTATGTGCGACGTCGACATCGACGGGGTGATCTCGACCCCGGATGCGCCGTCGATCTATGACATCCCCAAGGTGCTGCACCGCGAAGAGCTCGACGCCTATGTGGTGCGCCGACTCAACCTGCCGTTTCGCGACGTCGACTGGACGCAGTGGAACGATCTGCTGCAGCGCGTGCACGACCCTCGTGAGACCGTGCGAATCGCGTTGGTGGGCAAGTACATCGATCTCTCCGACGCATACCTCTCGGTCGCCGAGGCGCTGCGTGCAGGCGGCTTCAGGCACCGAGCCAAGGTGGAGATGCGGTGGGTGGCATCCGACGACTGCGAGACCGAAAGCGGCGCCGCGGCCGAACTCGATGATGTGCATGCCGTGCTCATCCCTGGCGGCTTCGGTATCAGGGGTATCGAGGGCAAGATCGGCGCGATCCGCTACGCACGCAAACGCGGCCTGCCTGTATTGGGTCTGTGCCTTGGGCTCCAGTGCATCGTCATCGAGGCGGCCCGATCGGTCGGGATCACCGGGGCGAACTCCGCGGAGTTCGATCCCGATACGCCCGATCCCGTGATCTCGACGATGGCCGATCAGCGCGACGCCGTCGCAGGCGAGGCCGACCTCGGCGGCACCATGCGCCTCGGCGCCTATCCAGCCGTGCTCGAGTCGGATTCCATTGTGGCGCAGGCCTATGGGGCCACCGAGGTGTCTGAACGACACCGGCACCGCTACGAGGTCAACAACGCCTACCGCGACCGCATCGCCGAGAGCGGGCTGAAGTTCTCCGGCACCTCACCCGACGGGCATCTGGTGGAGTTCGTCGAATACGCACCCGATGTGCACCCGTTTCTGGTGGGCACCCAGGCTCATCCCGAGTTGAAGAGCCGCCCCACCCGACCGCATCCGTTGTTCGCGGCGTTGGTCGGTGCGGCGCTCGACTTCAAGGCCGCCGAGCGCCTGCCCGTCGAGATTCCAGAGCAACGGGCCAACGGTGCCGAGCACCAGGACAAGGTGGGACAGCAGCTCCAGGACGACGCCAGGGTGAAATCCGAAGTCCGTGGCTGAACACGACTTCGCGACCGTCGAATCCGAAACCGTCTACGTCGGAAAGATTTTTGCATTGCGCGCCGATGAGGTGCGGATGCCCGGTGGCAACACGGCCCGACGCGAAGTCGTCGAGCACTACGGTGCCGTCGCCATTCTGGCGATGGACGACGACGACAACATCGTCATGGTCTACCAATACCGCCACCCCGTGGGCAGGCGACTGTGGGAGCTGCCCGCGGGGCTGCTCGACATGGGCGGCGAGCCGCCGCACCTCTCGGCGGCACGCGAGCTGAAGGAGGAGGCCGGGCTGTCGGCGCAGAGCTGGCGCGTGCTGGTCGACCTGGTCAGTGCACCGGGCTTCAGCGATGAGAGCGTGCGCGTGTACCTCGCCACCGGCCTCTCCGATATCGGACGACCGGATGCCCACGACGAGGAGGCCGATCTGGTGGTGCGGTGGTTCTCTCTCGACGACGCGGTACGGATGGCGCTGACCGGTGAGATCACCAACGCCATCACGGTGAGCGGGATTCTGGCTGCGCACGCCACCCGTGGCGATTTCGGCTCGTTGCGCTCGGTCGACGCCGAATGGATAGACAAGCCGTCTGCGTTCGCCCGCCGGAAGGAACAGTCGTGACGACGTTGTCTGCTCTTCGCGCAAGCGACTCATCGCCATTCCGCCCGGCCCTCGACGACCAGCTGCAGGGGTACATCGATCACCTGACCATCGAACGCGGGGTCGCCGCGAACACGCTGAGCTCTTATCGCCGGGATCTTCGGCGCTACTCCGAGCACCTGACGCTGCGCGGTGTCGACGACCTGACCAAGGTCACCGAGACCGACGTCAGCGACTTCCTTGCGGCACTGCGTCGAGGCGACACGGAAGCCGGGACGGCCCCGCTGTCGGCAGTGTCGGCGGCGCGCGCGCTGATCGCCGTCCGGGGACTGCACCGCTTCGCCGCGGCGGAAGGTGTCACCGAACTCGACGTGGCCCGCGCCGTGAAGCCGCCGACCCCGAGCAGGCGGCTGCCCAAGAGCCTGACCATCGACGAGGTGCTCGCGCTCTTGGAGGGCGCAGGCGGCGACAGCGAGGCCGACGGTCCGCTGTCATTGCGGAACCGCGCGATGCTCGAGCTCCTCTACTCCACCGGGGCCAGGATCTCGGAGGCGGTCGGGCTGGATCTCGATGACATCGACACCCATGCCCGCTCGGTGCTGTTGCGCGGTAAGGGCGGAAAGCAACGGCTGGTGCCGATCGGTCGTCCCGCGGTGACCGCGCTGGATGCCTACCTGATACGAGGGCGTCCCGACCTGGCCCGGCGGGGCAAGGGAACGCCCGCGATCTTCCTCAACGCCCGCGGCGGACGGCTGTCGCGGCAAAGCGCATGGCAGGTGCTGCAGGACTCAGCTGAGCGGGCGGGCATCACCGCCGCGGTGTCGCCGCACACGCTTCGGCACTCGTTCGCCACCCATCTGCTCGAGGGCGGCGCCGATGTGCGGGTGGTTCAAGAACTACTCGGCCACGCGTCGGTCACCACGACACAGATCTACACCCTCGTCACCGTGCACGCGCTGAGAGAGGTGTGGGCAGGCGCTCATCCGAGGGCGCGGTAGGCCTCAGCCTAG
>CADEGF010000102.1 GCA_902826815.1 uncultured Mycobacteriaceae bacterium | reverse complement strand
CGCTGGCTCGACCCCAGCCACGGCGGCATCAACCTCGGCTTCCCCGAAAACAAGTGAGCGACGAGACGATGACCCTGACACCAGACAGCAAGACACTCCCCAACGGCCTGGCGATCGACGAGGCCAGGCGGCAGGCGGCCCACACCTACGAACTGGATCGCGCCCACGTGTTCCACTCGTGGTCGGCCCAGGCGGACATCAAGCCGATGACCGTCGTCGCCGCGGAGGGGTCCTACGTCTGGGACGGTGACGGTAATCGCCTGCTGGACTTCTCATCTCAGTTGGTCTTCACCAACATCGGCCACCAGCACCCCAAGGTGGTGGCTGCCATCCAGGAACAGGCCGCCAAACTCTGCACGGTCGCGCCGCAGCACGCCAACGAGGCGCGCTCGGAGGCGGCAAGGCTGATCTCCGAGATCACGCCAGGCGAGCTGAACCACGTCTTCTTCACCAACGGCGGCGCCGACGCCAACGAGCACGCCGTGCGGATGGCCCGGCTGCACACGGGCAGGCGCAAGGTCCTGACGCGGTACCGCTCGTACCACGGCGGCACCGACACCGCGATCAACATGACCGGTGACCCGCGCCGGTTGCCCAACGACTACGGCGACAGCGGCGTCGTGCACTTCTTCGGCCCGTTCCTCTACCGAACGCGGTTCCACTCGACCACCGAAGCCGAGGAGTCGCAGCGCGCACTCGAGCACCTCGACGAGGTCGTCCGGCTCGAGGGGCCGGCGACCATCGCGGCGATCGTGCTCGAGACCGTCCCCGGCACCGCGGGCATCATGGTCCCGCCACCGGGTTACATGGCGGGCGTGCGGGAGATCTGCGACCGCTACGGCATCGTGTTCATCGCCGACGAGGTGATGGCGGGCTTCGGACGGACCGGAAAGTGGTTCGCCATCGAACATTTCGACGTCACGCCCGATCTGTTGACGTTCGCCAAAGGCGTCACCTCCGGATACGTGCCGCTCGGCGGCGTCGCGATCAGCCCCCCGATCTACGAGACGTTCGCCCATCGCGCATACCCGGGTGGCCTCACCTACTCGGGTCACCCGCTGGCCTGCGCGGCGGCCGCCGCGACGATCAACGCGATGCGTGACGAGGGCATGGTCGAGAATGCCGCGCGCATCGGCGAAGAGGTCGTCGGACCGGCGCTCGCCGAGATCGCGGGCAGGCATCCCAGCGTCGGCGAGGTCCGCGGGCACGGGATGTTCTGGGCCGTCGAGCTCGTCGCGAACCAGGCCACCAGGGAACCGTTGGCGCCCTACGGCGGAAGCAGCCCGGCGCTGAACGAGACGATCGCCGCCTGCAAGAAGGGCGGGATGCTCCCGTTCGCCAACTTCAACCGCATCCACGTCGTTCCGCCGTGCAATGTCAGCGAGCAGGAGGCCCGCGAAGGGCTGGCCATCCTGGACGACGCGCTGGCCGTCGCCGACGGGCACACCAGCTAGTAGTTGTCGGACCGCCGTTTTGCCTGATCGAGCGGCGGTCCGCTACTCTTGACCAGTTCCACCAAAGACCGTCGGTCACCGAGAAATCGGTTGAAGGTCCGGGATTGTCCCGGCGGCCCACGCAGGAGGACGAGGCAGTTGTGTATCAGCGCGCCCCGACCGTCTGCATCGGGGCGTTCGTCATTTCCGGCCCCTCAACTCTCTCTGGCTTTCGGTCTCCCAACCACGAGGAGGCATGCATGGCCAAGGCTGACAAGGCCACCGCGGTTGCCGACATCGCCGAGCAGTTCAAGGGGTCGACGGCAACGCTCGTCACCGAATACCGCGGACTGACGGTCGCCAACCTCAAGGATCTGCGTCGCTCGCTCGGAGACTCCGCTACCTACACTGTCGCCAAGAACACGCTGGTCAAGCGTGCCGCGGCGGAGGCAGGTATCGAAGGCCTCGACGAGCTGTTCGTTGGCCCAACCGCGATCGCGTTCGTCAAGGGCGAGGCGGTCGATGCGGCCAAGGCGATCAAGAAGTTCGCCAAGGACAACAAGGCGCTGGTCGTCAAGGGCGGCTACATGGACGGTCGACCGCTGACCGTCACCGAGATCGACAAGATCGCCGATCTCGAATCCCGCGAGGTGCTGCTGGCCAAACTGGCCGGCGCGATGAAGGCCAAGACCAGCCAGGCGGCCGCGCTGTTCCAGGCGCCCGCAGCGCAGGTCGCACGACTGGCCGCCGCACTGCAGGAGAAAAAGGCTGCAGAAGACGAAGCCGCGTAATCACATCCACCACTTAGTCCAAGTACAGAAGTAAGGAAGGGCCAACACCATGGCAAAGCTGTCCACTGAAGACCTGCTCGACGCGTTCAAGGAACTGACCCTGCTCGAGCTCTCCGAGTTCGTGAAGGCGTTCGAGGAGACCTTCGACGTCACCGCCGCCGCTCCGGTCGCCGTTGCGGCCGCCCCCGGTGCCGCCGCAGGCGCTCCCGCCGAGGCCGCCGAGGAGCAGTCGGAATTCGACGTCATCCTCGAGGGTGCCGGCGACAAGAAGATCGGCGTCATCAAGGTCGTCCGCGAGATCGTTTCCGGTCTCGGCCTGAAGGAGGCCAAGGATCTCGTCGACGGCGCTCCCAAGCCGCTGCTGGAGAAGGTCGCCAAGGACGCCGCCGAGGAGGCCAAGACCAAGCTCGAGGCCGCAGGCGCGACGGTTACCGTCAAGTAGCATCTCCACCCGTCGGCGGTGCCGACAGACCAACGCTGTGGGGTCGATCTGGCAAACAGATCGGCCCCACAGTGTTTTTTGCCATCCACGCTGGTCGGAGCCGAGATGCGACCTCCGACAAGTGTCCCTGGACCGGCGTCGTAAGCTACAGTGACTCAAGCCACAGGCGGGAGGCGTGTGGCGGCAGCATTTACCGGCGGAAGGATCTCGCGTGGGCATTGGCATTCAGGTGGAGGGGCTGACCAAGTCCTTCGGGCCCCAGCGAATCTGGGAGGACGTCACCTTCGACATCCCGCCGGGTGAGGTCAGCGTGCTGCTTGGCCCGTCAGGTACCGGTAAGTCGGTGTTCCTGAAGTCGCTGATCGGACTGCTGCGCCCGGAGCGCGGCGCCATCTACGTCGACGGCACGAACATCATCGAGTGCTCGGCCAAGGAGCTCTACGAGATCCGGACGCTGTTCGGCGTGATGTTCCAGGACGGCGCTCTCTTCGGCTCGATGAGCCTGTATGACAACACCGCTTTCCCCTTGCGTGAACACACCAAGAAGAAGGAAAGCGAAATCCGCAACATCGTCATGGAGAAGATGGAGCTGGTCGGCCTTGCCGGCGACGAGAACAAGTTCCCCGGCGAGATCTCCGGTGGTATGCGCAAACGTGCCGGCCTGGCCCGCTCCCTGGTGCTCGACCCGCAGATCATTCTCTGCGACGAGCCCGACTCGGGTCTCGACCCGGTTCGTACCGCCTACCTGAGCCAGCTGCTCATCGACATCAACGCCCAGATCGACGCGACGATCCTGATCGTCACGCACAACATCAACATCGCCCGCACGGTGCCCGACAACATCGGCATGTTGTTCCGCAAGCACCTGGTGATGTTCGGTCCGCGTGAGGTGCTGCTGACCAGCGACGAACCAGTGGTGCGGCAGTTCCTCAACGGCCGTCGCATCGGGCCCATCGGCATGTCGGAGGAAAAGGACGAGTCGCAGATGGCCGAAGAGCAGGCCATGGTCGACGCGGGTCACCACGACGGTGGTGTCGAGGAGATCGAGGGCGTGCCGCCGCAGATCGTGGCGACCCCGGGCATGCCTGAGCGTCAGGCCGTCGGCCGCAGGCAGGCCCGCGTCCGCGACATCATGCACACGCTGCCTCCGAACGCCCAGGCAGCGATCCGCGACGACCTCGAGGGCACCCGCAAGTACGCGGCGAACGAGTTCGGTGGGGACCCCGACGCGACGGCTCGCCATCGCACCGAGGAAGCTCCGACCGGCCGCATCCCGGTCACCGAAGAGCGCTGACCTAAAAGCGCTGTTTCACGCACTGCCGGCGGATGACACTCCGCCGGCAGTCGTATTTCTGCGGTTACATTTGCGCCGATCGGCGTAAACACCCATTCCGACCTCACATCGGCGGTTATTGTTTGCTGGCGGTCCGCAGACGGGAGACAGGATGGGCGTCCGGTTCTTGCTTTGGCTCGGCGCCGGGGCGCTGTGCGCCGGTGTGACGGTCGGAATGCTCGCCGGGGCGGGCACCGCCTTCGCGCAGACCGGATCGGACGGCGACGACGGCGCCAAGACGTCACAGTCTGCGAAACCTGCTGAGAGTCAACAGGATTCGAGCAAGGACAAGAAGCCCGCAGCGGCCGGCGCCAGGCCCAAATTCGGCCGCAATGCCGCCAACGCGATCAACGCGGTGAAGCAGGCGGTCGACGACGCAGTCACCAAGGTCGTCAAGACCGCTGGCGCCAACGACCACACAGCCGCCACCGAGACGACCATTGCGAAGTCGACAAGACCCCAACCGGGCCAACGCGCCGCCAAAGTCGTCAACGCCGTCGTCAACAACACCGTCGCCGCGGTGACACACGCGCCGGACCGCAAGGTTGTGATCGAGAAGACGCGTGAGGCAGACCCCGTCGAACGTTCCGTACCAGTCGAAAAATCGCCAGAACTTCGACTGGTACGGAACGTTCGCGAGACGTTGTTGACGCCGACGCGATCGAATCGCACGCTGCAGACCCCCGCGCTTGCGAGGCCACTGGTCGCCGCCGCGCCGCAGCCGCAGATCGACGTGCCGCCGGCGATCAGCGCCATCGGCACCGCCGTCTTCGGCCTGATCTCCTTCGCCGAAAGTGTCTTCGAAGGGCCACCGAAGGCGCTGCCGGGAAGTGGCGTCACGGTGAAACGGTCGACGCTCGACCTCGCCGACGGCCACGTCGTCCCCGCTGACTGGTATTTCCCGGAAGGATCGTCGGAAGACCCGACCGAGCGGATCATCTACCTGCAGCACGGCTTCCTGGCCCGCGGGGTCTTCTACGACTACACCGCGTCCTACCTGGCCAAAGAGACCGACAGCATCGTCGTCGCCCCGACGCTGACGTCGAACATGTTCGCCACCGACGGGATGTGGCTCGGCGGCGAACCGATGCACCAAGCCGTCGCTGATCTGTTCCTGGACAGCAACCCGGCATTGCTCGAGAGCGCACAGGCCGCCGGCTACGGCCAGAACCAACTGCCGCAGCAGGTGGTGCTCATCGGGCATTCGCTCGGCGGCGGCCTGGTGATCGACACCGCGCGCTACATGAAGGTGAACGGCACCAGCGACAAGCTGGCGGGCGTGGTGATGCTCGACGGCGTCTCGTTCACCGACCCGGTGCCTATTCTCAAAGACCTCGACGGCATCCCCGTCTACAACCTGTCGGCCACGCCGTACCCGTGGAACCTCTTCGGCACCATGGACGCGGCGCTGGCCCAGGTCAGGCCGACCGACTTCACCGGGGCACAGATGCTCTTCGGCTTCCACTCCGACGCCATGGTCGGCGGCAACCCGCTGATCCAATTCGGCGCCTACCTGCTCACCGGGTACGGGGGACCTGCCAATGTCGCCGGCTCACAGGTGCTCGCCGCAGGCTGGATCAACGACCTGTTCAACCATGACGACGAGTCCGGCTTCTACGGCGATCCGGGTTCGGCGATCAAGATCCCGACGCCGGTGGGCCCCGCCGTCGGGCTCGTCCAGCCCAAGCAAGGCGTTCTGACATCGCTTGCACAAGGCGTGACGGGCGTGTTCTTCGGGCTGCTTGCTCACATCAACTTCGCCACCGACGTCGACCCGCAGGTGTCTCAACTGGCGGCTACGGTCCCAAGCGCTGCGGCGCCGACCGGCCCGACGCTGATCAATGTGATCGGGACGGCCGCGTGGAACATGTTCGACGCCGTCAGCAAGCTCATCGATCCTGCGCCGTCGGTGCCCGCCGACAGTTCGGTGACGGTCCAGCGGTCGACCTTGGACATCGACGGGCGCACCGTCGACGCCGACTGGTACTACCCGAAGAGCGGCACGCCCGACAAGTTCATCTACTTCCAGCACGGGTTCCCGGCCCGCGCGGGCTTCTACAACCTCACCGCGGCCGAACTGGCTGAACGCAACAACGCGATCGTCGTCGCGCCGACGATCACCGGCAATCTGTTCGCCGCCGACGGATACAGCCTCGGCGCCGACCCGATGCACGCCGCGGTGGCGCGGCTCTTCGAAGGCGACCGTGAAGCATTGACGGCGAGCGCCGCAGCGGCCGGATACCAAGGCGAGCTGCCCGAGAAGTTCGTCATCGCGGGCCACTCCGGCGGCGGTCAGCTGGCCGCAGGCGCTGCGGGCTACTACTACGAGAACGCACAGCCGGCAGAACGCGACAACCTGGTCGGGGTGCTGCTTTTCGATACATCGGCGACCGGCGGAGCGCTCGAACGCGCGCTGGACAAACTGCCTCCGACGGTGCCTGTGCTGCACATCGCGGCCGAGCCGTCGGCGTGGGACACCTACGGAAACGCCAGCGACGTGCTGGTCGCCAAGCGTCCAACTGAGTTCAACGGCGTTCAGTTGATCGGCGGCTCGCACTCCGATGCCTTCCGCAGTTCATCGCTCGGCGGGCTGACCCAGCTGATCGTCGGTATCGGCACCGGGTTCTCGACGCCGGAGAACGTCGAGGCAGTCCAGGTGCTCGCGCAGGGCTATATCACCGATATGTACGACCCCAATGCGCATGCGGGTGTCTACGGCGCCCCTGGCAGCGTGATCACCATCCCGACCGACACCGGCACCGACGCCCACGCCTACGTGCTGCCCGGCCCGACTCCGACGCTGTCGCCGATCGACCGGGTCATCCTCGCGCTGCTGAGTTCGATCAACACCAACGACTTCGTCACCTGCCCCGCGGCCTCCGGGGGTTCACCATCATGTTCACCGGCGGTCGCCGCGTGATGAACCGGTAAAAACCCACACGCAACACGGCGTTATCTCTTGACGGAAAGCCTCCGACGGGCCAGTCTGTTGGGCAGCAATGTATGAACGGGTAGGAGAAATCGAGTCGCCAGCCAGCGTCCCGACCGTTCATCCATGCGGTGGTTGAGGAATACGCCGTCCTGCGCTATTGTTGGACGTTGCGCTGGCTGCCTCCTGCCCATCTACCGCCTCTGACATCGTGGTCCTAGGCTGAGCCCCGTTTAAGGCTCAGTATCTAGTCGCGTGCCCGCCGTTTGGGGCCGTCCTGGACCAGGGGAACGCCAGCCGAACCGAAGCAGAGTTCGCGGCGTAAGGGCTGGTTAAAACCTTCCCGGCAGTCGCATTAGGTGCTGGAAGGATGCATCTTGGCAGTCTCCCGCCAGAGCAAGTCCATTACTACTTCTAACTCCGTACCTGGAGCACCCAACAGAATTTCGTTCGCCAAGCTCCGCGAGCCTCTCGAGGTTCCGGGGCTTCTCGAGGTCCAGACTCAGGCGTTCGAGTGGTTGGTCGGATCCGACGGTTGGCGTGAGATCGCCACCGCTCGCGGCGAGGTCGACCCCAAGGGTGGCCTCGAAGAGGTGTTGACCGAGCTGTCCCCGATCGAGGACTTCGCGGGCAACCTCTCGCTGACGTTCAGTGATCCGCGCTTCGACGAGGTCAAGGCCTCCGTCGAGGAATGCAAAGACAAGGACATGACGTACGCGGCCCCGCTGTTCGTCACGGCCGAGTTCATGAACAGCGAGAGCGGCGAGATCAAGAGCCAGACGGTCTTCATGGGCGACTTCCCGATGATGACGGAGAAGGGCACGTTCATCATCAACGGCACCGAGCGTGTCGTCGTCTCCCAGCTGGTCCGGTCGCCAGGCGTCTACTTCGACGAGACCCGCGACAAGACCACCGACAAGACGCTGCACAGCGTCAAGGTGATTCCCGGCCGTGGTGCGTGGCTGGAGTTCGACGTCGACAAGCGCGACACCGTCGGTGTCCGCATCGACCGCAAGCGTCGCCAGCCGGTCACCGTGCTGCTGAAGGCGCTGGGCTGGACGAATGAGGAGATCACGGAGCGCTTCGGCTTCTCCGAGATCATGATGTCGACGCTGGAGAAGGACAACACCGCAGGCACCGACGAGGCGCTGCTGGACATCTACCGCAAGCTGCGTCCGGGCGAGCCGCCGACCAAAGAGTCCGCGGTGACCCTGCTGGAGAACCTGTTCTTCAAGGAGAAGCGCTACGACCTGGCCCGGGTGGGCCGCTACAAGGTCAACAAGAAGCTGGGTCTCAACGCCAACCAGCCCATCACGTCGTCGACGCTCACCAAGGAAGACGTCGTCGCCACCATCGAGTACCTGGTGCGGCTGCACGAGGGCCAGACCACGATGACCGCCCCCGGCGGCGTCGAGGTGCCGGTCGAGGTCGACGACATCGACCACTTCGGCAACCGTCGTCTGCGGACCGTTGGCGAGCTGATCCAGAACCAGATCCGGGTCGGCCTTTCCCGTATGGAGCGCGTCGTGCGCGAGCGCATGACGACCCAGGACGTCGAGGCGATCACCCCGCAGACCCTGATCAATATCCGTCCCGTGGTGGCGGCGATCAAGGAGTTCTTCGGCACCAGCCAGCTGTCGCAGTTCATGGACCAGAACAACCCGCTGTCGGGTCTGACCCATAAGCGCCGCCTCTCGGCGCTTGGGCCCGGCGGTCTGTCCCGTGAGCGCGCCGGCCTCGAGGTCCGCGACGTGCACTCCAGCCACTACGGCCGGATGTGCCCGATCGAGACCCCTGAGGGTCCCAACATCGGCCTGATCGGCTCGTTGGCGACCTATGCGCGGGTCAACCCGTTCGGCTTCATCGAAACGCCGTACCGCAAGGTGAACAACGGTGTCGTCACCGACGAGATCCACTACCTGACCGCCGACGAGGAGGACCGCCACGTCGTGGCTCAGGCCAACTCGCCGATCGACGACAAGGACAAGTTCTCCGAGGAGCGCGTGCTGGTCCGTCGTAAGGGCGGCGAGGTCGAGTTCGTCTCGGCGACCGAGGTCGACTACATGGACGTCTCGCCGCGCCAGATGGTGTCGGTGGCCACCGCCATGATCCCGTTCCTCGAGCACGACGACGCCAACCGTGCCCTGATGGGTGCCAACATGCAGCGCCAGGCGGTTCCGCTGGTGCGCAGCGAGGCCCCGCTGGTCGGCACCGGTATGGAGCTGCGCGCCGCGATCGACGCGGGCGATGTCGTCGTCGCCGAAAAGGCGGGCGTGATCGAGGAGATCTCGGCCGACTACATCACCGTGATGGCCGACGACGGCACCCGGCACACCTACCGGATGCGCAAGTTCGCCCGCTCCAACCACGGCACCTGCGCCAACCAGCGCCCGATCGTCGATCAGGGCGACCGGGTCGAGGCCGGCCAGGTCATCGCCGACGGTCCCTGCACCGAGCAGGGCGAGATGGCGTTGGGCAAGAACCTGCTCGTGGCGATCATGCCGTGGGAGGGCCACAACTACGAGGACGCGATCATCCTCTCCAACCGTCTGGTGGAAGAGGACGTGCTCACCTCGATTCACATCGAAGAGCACGAGATCGATGCCCGCGACACCAAGCTGGGCGCCGAGGAGATCACCCGGGACATCCCGAACGTCTCCGATGAGGTGCTGGCCGACCTCGACGAGCGCGGCATCGTCCGCATCGGCGCCGAGGTTCGCGACGGCGACATCCTGGTCGGCAAGGTCACCCCGAAGGGTGAAACCGAGCTGACCCCGGAGGAGCGGCTGCTGCGCGCGATCTTCGGTGAGAAGGCGCGCGAGGTGCGCGACACCTCGCTGAAGGTGCCGCACGGCGAGTCGGGCAAGGTCATCGGCATCCGGGTGTTCTCCCGCGAGGACGACGACGAGCTGCCTGCCGGCGTCAACGAGCTGGTCCGCGTGTACGTGGCCCAGAAGCGCAAGATCTCCGACGGCGACAAGCTCGCCGGACGCCACGGCAACAAGGGCGTCATCGGCAAGATCCTGCCGGTCGAGGACATGCCGTTCCTTCCGGACGGCACGCCGGTCGACATCATCCTGAACACGCACGGTGTGCCGCGACGGATGAACATCGGCCAGATCCTGGAGACCCACCTCGGGTGGGCCGCCAAGGCCGGCTGGAAGATCGACGGCTCACCGGACTGGGCGAGCAATCTGCCCGAGGAGATGCTGGACGTCAAACCTGACTCCATCGTGTCCACGCCGGTGTTCGACGGCGCCAAGGAGGACGAGCTGACAGGTCTGCTCGCGTCGACTCTGCCAAACCGCGACGGTGACAAGCTCATCGACAACGACGGCAAGGCGGAGCTGTTCGACGGCCGCAGTGGCGAACCGTTCCCGTACCCGGTGACGGTCGGCTACATGTACATCCTCAAGCTGCACCACTTGGTGGACGACAAGATCCACGCGCGGTCCACCGGCCCGTACTCGATGATCACCCAGCAGCCGCTGGGCGGTAAGGCGCAGTTCGGTGGCCAGCGGTTCGGCGAGATGGAGTGCTGGGCCATGCAGGCCTACGGCGCGGCATACACGCTGCAGGAGCTGTTGACCATCAAGTCCGACGACACCGTCGGTCGGGTCAAGGTCTACGAGGCGATCGTCAAGGGCGAGAACATCCCCGAGCCGGGGATCCCCGAGTCGTTCAAGGTGCTGCTCAAAGAGCTGCAGTCGTTGTGCCTCAACGTCGAGGTGCTGTCGAGTGACGGCGCCGCGATCGAGATGCGCGACACCGACGACGAGGACCTTGAGCGCGCAGCCGCGAACCTGGGAATCAACCTGTCCCGCAACGAATCTGCTTCTGTTGAGGATTTGGCTTAATTAGTTACTTGGTTACTAATCCCGAAAGGGGAAAGGGAGTTACGTGCTAGACGTCAACTTCTTCGATGAACTCCGGATCGGTCTTGCGACCGCCGACGACATCCGCAACTGGTCGTTCGGTGAGGTCAAGAAGCCGGAGACCATCAACTACCGCACGCTCAAGCCAGAGAAGGACGGCCTTTTCTGCGAGAAGATCTTCGGACCGACTCGCGACTGGGAGTGCTACTGCGGCAAGTACAAGCGCGTCCGCTTCAAGGGCATCATCTGCGAGCGCTGCGGCGTCGAGGTGACCCGCGCCAAGGTGCGTCGTGAGCGGATGGGCCATATCGAGCTGGCCGCTCCGGTCACCCACATCTGGTACTTCAAGGGCGTTCCTTCGCGTCTGGGCTACCTGCTGGACCTGGCGCCGAAGGATCTCGAGAAGATCATCTACTTCGCTGCCTACGTCATCACCGGCGTGGACGACGAGATGCGCCACAACGAGCTGTCCACGCTCGAGGCCGAGATGGTCGTTGAGCGCAAGGCCGTTGAGGATCAGCGCGATTCGGATCTCGAGGCGCGCGCGCAGAAGCTCGAGGCCGACCTCAAGGAGCTCGAGGAGGAGGGCGCCAAGTCCGACGTCCGGCGCAAGGTCCGCGACGGCGGCGAGCGTGAGATGCGTCAGCTTCGCGACCGTGCCCAGCGTGAGCTGGACCGGCTCGAGGAGATCTGGACCACCTTCACCAAGCTGGCCACCAAGCAGCTGATCGTCGATGAGGTGCTCTACCGCGAGCTCATCGACCGCTACGGCGAGTACTTCACCGGCGCCATGGGCGCGGAGTCGATCAAGAAGCTCATCGAGAACTTCGACATCGACGCCGAGGCCGAGACGCTGCGCGACGTCATCCGTAACGGCAAGGGCCAGAAGAAGCTTCGTGCTCTCAAGCGCTTGAAGGTCGTTGCCGCGTTCCAGATGAACAGCAACTCGCCGATGGGCATGGTGCTCGACGCGGTACCGGTGATTCCGCCGGAGCTGCGCCCGATGGTCCAGCTCGACGGTGGCCGGTTCGCCACCTCGGACCTCAACGACCTGTACCGCCGCGTGATCAACCGCAACAACCGCCTCAAGAGGCTGATCGACCTCGGCGCGCCCGAGATCATCGTCAACAACGAGAAGCGGATGCTGCAGGAG
>CADEGF010000101.1 GCA_902826815.1 uncultured Mycobacteriaceae bacterium | reverse complement strand
GCGGCGGGTCCGATGTCGACGGCCTTGCCCACCACGTGCTTGGACACCTGCGGCGACGCCACGTACTGGCTGGCGATCTCGACGCTGCCGTACTGGACGACGGCGTCGTCGAACAGCCGCTGCTGAAATTCCGGTGAGCGCCATCCCGACGTGAGTCCGATGGTGATGCCCTCGGCGGCGGCGCCGTTGGCGGCCCTTTCGACCGCGTCGAGCAGCGCGGGATCGAGTCGGCTCACCGCCGGGCTGGACAGGTCGAACGGACTCAGCCGCTGGCCGCTGGGAAGCCCGCCCTCGGCGGTGTCATCGGGGTCGGCGGTCGCGACGCCTGCACCGGCGAAACCGGCCATTGCCAGCGCACATGCTGCGCCTGCCGCCAAAACCCGGTGTCGAACCATCGCTCAACCGTAACCGCGCTTCAACAGATGCTTGGCACCGGCGGTCATCGCGGCCGGATTCGCTAAGTCGAAGTCGAACGCGTTGGCCAATCGCGCGGTGATGTTGAACGCGAGACCCACAGCCAAGGCGTCTTCGATCTGCGAAGCGGTAACGCCTGTGTCCAGAACAATCCGGATGTCATCAGCGTCGACGGTGTAGTCGCGAGCGAGCTTGCCGAGCATGCGCAAGGTCGCCCGCAGTGGCTCCTCGATCGGCGCGGTATCCAGATCAGCCAGCGCCGCAGTCACTTTCGCGTCGTCGTCGTACCACAGTCCTGACGTCGCGGAGTGCGCGGCGACGCAGAACGGACACTGGTTGGCTTTCGCGACGAAGGCCGCCATCAGCTCCCGGTCGCCGACCGACCATTCCGAGGGTCCGCGCATTGCCTCGTTGGTGAGAGGCCCGGCGCCGTAGAAGTCCTTGCGGTAGAACGCGAGCTTGACGGCGTCGACGACGGGTTGGCGCGTCATCAGCCGGATAACCGCGAACAGTGCCTTGGTCGCCGGCGGGTGACCACGGTCGAGGATGGTGAGCCTCACTCCCGACCTCCCATCGCCGCGGCGAGCGCGGCCATCGCGGAGCTGTATTGGCGGTCGGCGGCTCCGACCGCGGCGCACACCATGAGTTCGAAGACCTGGTCCTCGCTGAGGCCGCTCGCGCGGACGGCGGCGACGTCCTCGTCGGTCACCGCGTACGAGCGGTCGGCGACCTTGTCCACCAACGTGCGTGTCGGCTCGTCCAGACCCGAGTTGTCGAATGCACCTCGGCGCATCGCTCGTGGCGATTGCGCCTCGCTGTCGAGCACACGGGCGACGAGTGCACGGTGCAATTGTGATACGTCAGTCATCGATCTCCTCTCCACGGGCGCATGTGATGCGCTCTTGTAGGACAGCCTGTTCCGCGGGGTTGGCGGTCAGCGTGAGGGCTCGCCGATCGGCCGCGCTGGCTTCTTCGCCGCGGCCAAGTGCGCGGCAGAGATCTGCGCGGGTGGCGTGGTAGAGGTGGTAGTTGTCCAAGTCGCCCGACAACTCGTCGAGTTCGGACAGCGCCGCGCCCGGCCCCGATCGATAGCGCAGTGCGATGGCGCGGTGCAGGCGGGTGACCGGGCTCGGTTCGATGTGCAGCAGCATGTCGTAGAGCAGCACGATCTGCTCCCAGTCGGTGCCATGCCAGCTGTCGGCTTCGGTGTGGCAGGCGACGATCGCGGCCTGCAGTTGATAGGGGCCGGGCTGCCGTGCTCTGGCGGCGCGAGTGAGGATTCGACAGCTCTGCTCGATGGCGTCGCCGTCCCACAGCGAGCGATCCTGGTGCTGCAGCTGTACGAGATGGCCGTCGGAATCGAAGCGGGCCGTAGCGCGGGCGCGATGCAGCCGGATCAGCGCGAGCAGGCCCGCTACCTCCGGTTCGGTCGGCATGAGTTGGTGGAGCAACGTCGCCAGCCACTCGGCGTCTTCGACGAGATCTCGTGACTGAGCTCGCTCGGCGGTGGACAGATAGCCCTCGTTGAACAGCAGGTAGATCACGCGCAGCACCTCGGCCAGCCGCGGACCAAGTTCGTCGTCGGCGGGGATCCGGTACGGAATTCCGGCTTGCGTGATCTTCTGCTTGGCGCGCGTGATCCGTCGCGCCATCGTGGTCTCGTGGACGAGGAACGCTCGGGCGATCTCGGCGGTCGTCAGTCCGCACACCACACGCAGCGTGAGCGCAATCTGGGCCTGGCGGGACAGGGCGGGATGACAGCATGTGAACATCAGCCAGAGCCGCTCGTCGGGCTCGGGCTGGTTCGGCGGGCGAAGCTGGGCCAGCTTCGTCACGTAATTGTGTTCGCGCCGAAGGACATCGAGGCCGCGGCGCCGGGCCACCGTCAACAGCCAGGCGTCGGGTTTCTCCGGGATTCCTTCGGTCGGCCAGTGCCGCAGGGCAGACAGCACCGCGTCCTGCACGAGATCCTCAGCCGTGGCGAAGTCGCCGGTGACGTGGGTCAGCGATGCGACGAGTCGCCCCGTGTGCTCTCGCAACACCCGGGTCAGCCGGCCATGGACGTCAGCCGTCACATGGATTCGAAGTCGATGGGGCGGATCTCGACCACTGGGCACCCCGGCCACGACGTAGCCGCCTGAAGAGCTTCGTCGAGGTCGGCCACCTCGATCTCGACGTATCCGCTCACTACTTCCTTGCCCTCCACGAAGGGTCCGTCGGTGATAAGCGGTTGACCGCGGTCGAGCCGCACGGTTGTGGCCGTCTCGGCGGCCTTCAGCTTGCTGCCGCCTCGGAGCTTGTTCGCGTGGTCGGCGAACCATTCGTTGACCCGGTCGTATGCGCGTTGGCGCTCCGACTCGCTCAAGTTCGCCATATCGCTGGTGAACTGCTCTGTCTCGACGAACAAGAGCACGTATTTCACGGCATAACCCCTTCCATCGTCTCTACAGTCAAGACGATCAGGGAGAAGCCGAGGACGACAGTCCCGCCGCTAAATATTCAGACGTCGCCCCATGCGACAGCGTGGCGGGTCTTGGTGATGTGATCGAGCCTGGCGTACGCCGCAGCGATATCGCCGGTGAGCGGCAGATCGTGGTCGGGATCGCAGATGCGCAGGACCCGCAGCACCGTGTGGCCGCCCGCGACCATCCAGTCCACATCGCGCCGAGCGCACTGCACGCTGATGTAGTACAGGGCCGTGAAGCCCTGGCTGCCGAAGAAGTCGACGCCGGTGAGGTCGAGGATGAGTTGCTTTGAGACCCGGGTGTGGCGGTGCACGAAACGGCCGAGCGCCTGGCGGTTCGTGGCGTCGACGTCGCCGCGGACTCCGACGAGCACCCGCCCGTCGGACACTTCCTGCGCCGTGAACACCGCCCTGCCTGCGCGCTGCACCTCATCGTCGGATGGCAAATACACATATGGCAACTGAACAGGACTGGCAGTGGTCAAGGTGAACTCCTTCCACAGCGCGTAGCGGCGCTCGAGTGGGACTCGAACGGCCCTGCAATCTGAAGGCCGATAAGCGGTGCTGCGAATTTCGCGCCCGCAACCGGCTGCAAGCTCAACCGAAGTCGACACTACTACGAATCCCGAGCCATGGCGGATTACTCAGCAATCTCTCAAGAAACTGTTGCTGTGCTTTGCTTTTCGGATTCAAAGTCGTCGACGGGAGTGACCGGTGGTCGTTGATATTGACGCTACGACGACGAAATCCGTTGCGGGGTACGCTGCCGCCATGGAACTACTACGCCACGTAGCTATTTTGCTGCACATCGTCGGCTTCGCGGTGATGTTCGGCGCACGGGCGATGCAGTACCGCGCGCCGTGTTTGCCGTGATCGGCGCATTGTCGTCCACCGCAGCGGGGATCGCGGTCCGGTGGTGAAGCGCCGCCCCCTACGATCTTCGTGATGGCACAAGCGTCTGAAACGTTCGTGACCGAGGCGCCCGGCGGAATCCGTATCGTCTCGGACCGGCTGGGCGATCCTGCGGCCCGCGCTGTGGTCTTCCTGCACGGCGGTGGCCAGACCCGGCGCTCCTGGGCCCGCGCCGCTGCCGCCGTCGCCGAGCGCGGCTGGCAGGCCGTCACCGTCGACTTCCGCGGTCACGGGGAATCCGACTGGTCGACCGAGGGCGACTACCGCGTCCTCACCTTCGCTGAAGACGTGCGCGAGGTGCTTGCGCAACTACCGCCCGACCCCGTGCTCGTTGGCGCGTCGCTCGGCGGCTTCACCTCGATGCTGCTCGCCGGTGAGCTGTCGCCGGGGATTGCGAGCGCCGTCGTGCTGGTCGACATCGTGCCGAGCATGAACCCGTCCGGTGCGGCGCGGATCCACGATTTCATGGCCGACCGGATGGTGGAGGGCTTCGCCTCGCTCGACGAAGTGGCCGACATGATCGCCGAGTACAACCCGCACCGGCCGAGGCCCAGCGATCTCAATGGCTTGCGCGCCAACCTTCGTCGCCGCGGCGATCGTTGGTATTGGCACTGGGATCCGCAGTTCATCGACGGCACCGCCGCCAATCCGCCGATCGAGGTGACCGACCCCGACCGCATGCACGCGGCCATCGAGGCGATCCTCGCCGACGAGGTGCCGATACTCCTGGTGCGTGGCCAGGTCAGCGATCTCGTCAGCGAGGATCGTGCCGAGGAGTTCCTCGCGCGCTTTCCTGCGGTTGAGTTCGTCGACGTCCAGGGGGCTGGACATATGGTGGCGGGCGATCGCAACGATCTGTTCGCCGAGGCCGTCGTCGACTTCCTCAACCGGCACGCAGGTTAGCGGGTTCCGTTCTTGGCGTACTCGGCGATGGCGTCGACGTTGGAGTTGTCGACGAACGCCGGACCGGTCAACACGGGTTGGCCGCCGCCGATGATGTTGCGGTTGTTGAGGTACAACCACAGCGAGTCGATCGCCAGGTAGCCCTGGAGGAACGGCTGCTGGTCGACGGCCCACTGAATCTTGCCCGCCTTGATCGCGTCGACGAGTTCGGCGTTCGTGTCGAAGGTGCCGATCTTGGCCGTGCTGCCCGCGGTGGCGGCCGACTGCACGGCGGCCATGGCGATCGGTGCGCCGAGGGCTACGATGTAGTCCACCGACGGGTCCTGCTGCAGTTTGGCGGTGATGGTCGACTGCACCGACGGCATGTCGGTGCCGTTGACGTTCAGGTTCTCGACCGCTCCGCCGAAGCCGCTTCGCACGCCTGCGCAACGGGATTCGAGGGCGACGTTGCCTTGGTCCTGGATGACGCAGACGACCTTCTTCGCGCCTTCGGTGGCCAGCCTCTTGCCCGCGGCCTCGCCGGATATCTGCTCATCCTGGCCGAAGTAAGCCTTCGCGCCTGCGGCCTTCCATGCGTCGATGCCCGCGTTGAAGGCGACCACCGGTATGCCCGCCTTGACCGCATTTTGCACGGCAGGCTGCATGGCTTCCGGCTTGGCCATCGTGACGGCAATCGCGGCGACCTTGCTGTCGATCGCGTTCTGCACCAGGTTGGCCTGGTTCGGCGCTTCGAGCTCGGCCGAGTACTTCAGGTCGATGTTGTCCTTCTTGGCCGCGGTCTCGGCGCCCTTGCGGATGAGGTCCCAGAAGGTGTCGCCCGGCGGCCCGTGCGTCACCATCGCGATGGTGAACCGCGGGGTATCGGCCTGGCCTGCGCCCATACCCGAATCGGTGGCGCGCGGCTTGCCGCCGGTGCTCGAGCACGCGGTCAGCGCGACGAGTACGGCAACGCAACCGATCGCGACGCGTAATGCGTTGGGAAGGTGCTTCATTGGACTCTTCTTCCGTTTTCAACCGACGGCGACCGAGTTGGCCGCTTTGAGTGTTTCGGCGGCCACCTGCAGTCCTTCGAGTTGGCCGAGTTCGACGTCTTCGTGTTCGATGTTGACCGCCATGTCGGGGTCGACGCGCTCCAGCGCCTGCAGGAACCGCGTCCAGAAATCGACGTCATGGCCGCGGCCGACCGCGACGAAGTCCCACGCAGAATCCTCGGGCCACCTGTTGACGACGTGGCGGCCGCCGAGACCGGTCGGGTTCTCGCTCAACGGGATCCGGGTGAACCGTTCATCAAGCACACCGTAGATCTTGCAGTTGTCGTTGATCCTGGTGTCCTTGGCGGCCGCGTGAAAGACCAGCGGGCCGAGCCATTCGATCGCGGCGACCGGGTCGATGCCCTGCCAGAACAGATGCGACGGATCCATCTCGGCGCCGACGTTGGTCGCGCCGGTCTTCTCGACCAGGCGACGCATTGTCGGCGGGTTGAACACCAGGTTCTGCGGGTGCATCTCGATGGCAACCTTGACACCGTTCTGGCGGGCCAGCGCGTCGATCTCGCCCCAGAATGGCACGGCGACCTCGTCCCACTGGTAGTCGAGGGAGTCCAGATAGCCTGAGTCCCAGGTGTTCACATGCCATGCGGGCCATTGGCCGCCTGGATGCGCGTGCGGCAATCCGGACATGGTGACGACGCGATCGACACCGAGAAGGCCCGCGACGCGAATGGCCTTGCGAAGGTCGTCGGCATCCTCAGGGCCGACCTCGAGGTCGGGGTGCAGCGGGTTGCCGTTGCAGTTCAGCCCGGCGAGAGACACGCCGGTGCCGTCGAAGGTGGCCAGGTACTCGCTTGCCGCGACAGCTCCCGACAGCAGGTCGTCGACCGGTAGGTGCGGGGTGGGCAGGAACCCGCCCGCATTGATCTCGGCTCCGGTCAGCCCAAGAGATGCGATGACTTCGAGGGCTTCGCGCAGTGGCTTGTCGTGCAGGATCGCGGTGTAGACACCGAGTTTCATATCGTGGTTTCCGTTCTGATCAGAGGACTTTGACGGCTGCGCCGCCGGACTGGGCGGATTCGGTGACCGCTGCGACGACTTGCAGTCCGTGCAGGCCGGCCTCGAAGCCGGGCAGAGGACCGAGGTCGCCGACGCCTGCGATCTGGTCGAGGAACGCGCGCGTCTGGTAGGCGAACAGGTCGGCGACACCGTGGCCGACGCCGCCAGCGTCCATCGGCAGGCCGCCGCGGATATAGGGGTGCTCGGGGCCGATCAGCACCCGTCGCGGTCCTGCGACGTCGCTGCGGATGTCATCGGTGGAGATTTCGAACTCGCCGGGCCGGTGCAGATTCCACGACGCGGACCCCTTTGAGGCGAAGAGTTCGAAGCCGAGTCCGTCCGGCAGGTTGTGTGCGACACGCGACGCGGAGAAGGTGCCGACCGCGCCGCTGTCGAACTTCGCCGTGAACGTGGCGACGTCCTCGTTCTCCACCGGTGCGACGTCATCGCTGACCGCCGCCTTGGTGTGCCCATACGTGACGCCAAGGGGGACAGGGCGTTGCGTGATGACCGTCGCGAAGGCGGCGCCGCTCACCTCGGTGATCGGCCCGCAGACGAACTCCGACAGGTCGATCAGGTGGCTGCCGACGTCGGCGAGTGCGCCGGTGCCGGGGCCGCCGCGGTAGCGCCAGGTGATCGGCGAGGTGGGGTCGAGGGCGTAGTCGCACCAGTAGTGGCCGTTGAAGTGCACGAGCTGACCCACTGTGCCCGCGGCGAGCTCGCGCCGGATCTGTTCGACCGCCGGCGACCTGCGGTAGGTGTAACCGACAGCGGTGACCCGGTCGGACGCCTCTGCCGCCGCGACCATCGCCTCGGCGTCGGCAAGCGAGCCCGCAAGTGGCTTCTCGCACAGCACGTGCTTGCCTGCGGCCAGCAGGCCCTCGACGATCTCGCGGTGTAGGTGGTTGGCCACCACGACGCTGACCGCGTCGATGTCGGGCGCATCGGCGATCGCGCGCCAGTCGTATTCGGCCCGCTGGTAGCCGTAACGCTTGGCGGTGTCATCGGCGACGGCGGTATTCGTGTCGGCGATTGCGACGAGCCGGACGTCGGGCCGGTCGGTGCCGAAGAGCGTGGTTGCGGAGCGATAGCCGGCTGCGTGCGCACGGCCTGCCATGCCTCCGCCGATCACGGCTACTCCGATTGAGTTGGCGCCAGTCATCTCGAAAACTTTCCCTGAGTGTCGTAGTTAAACCGATCTACTAGACCGGTCTAGTTCGGCTAGTATGGCCGCCGTCACACACGCCGTCAAGGGGGTACTTTCAGTGGAGTCGCGGCAGCGCGCCGTCACCATGCAGGACGTCGCCGATCATGTCGGCGTATCCAAGGCACTGGTGTCGATGGTGTTCCGACGGGTGCAGGGGCCGAGCGACGAGACACGCAGGCGCGTGCTCGAGGCAGCGGACAAGCTGGGCTACCGACCCAACCGGTCCGCGGCTCTGTTGTCGCTGCGGCGATCGCATCTCATCGGCGTTATGGCCAATATTCGCAACACCTTTCACGCCGAGCTGGTCGAAGACATCGTTGCCGAAGCCGACGCTTACGGATACGAGGTGGTACTCGGCGCGGTGACACCGACACATGGCGAGTCGGCCGTCGTCGACACCCTGCTGGACTTCCGGTGCGAGGCGCTCATCCTGCTCGGCCCCGAACTGGCGGACACCACGCTGGCCGAACTCGGCGCCAAGGCGCCCGTCGTCGTCGTGGGCCGACGGGTGTCAACACCCTCGGTGGATGTGGTGCGCACTGCGGACGGCCGAGGGATCGGAAGGGTCGTCGACCATCTCGTCACACTCGGGCATCGGCGCATCAGCCATCTCAGCGGTGGCAGCGGCACCATTCCCAACGACCGCAAGGCCGGCTACGTGCGCGCGATGAAGCGCCATGGGCTGGCCGACGCGATCGACGTCATCGACGGCGACTTCACCGAACAAGCCGGGATACTGGCCGCCCGAGAGCTCTTGAGCCGAAAGCATCGGCCGACGGCCGTGTGCGCATCCAACGATCGCGGCGCAATCGGCCTCCTCGATGAGCTCCGTCGGTCCGGAGTCGAGGTACCCGAAGGCATCGCCGTCGCGGGCTACGACGACAGCATGCTCGCCAGCCTCGCCCACATCGACCTCACCACCGTCAGCCAGGAACCCCGCCAGCAGGCGGCGCAGGCGGTGAAAGCCGTCGTTGAGCGGCTCGACGAAGATCGCAAGGATCGGATCGACGTGGTTCTCGAGCCGCGCCTGGTCACCCGTAACACGACGACGGCGGGATTCCGCCAGCTCGCATGACGGCATTCCCTACGATCAGCGCATGCGCGGAGCCAAAATCCTGATCACCGGACCCAGCGGCCAGGTGGCTTCACCCATCGCCAAGGCACTGGCGGCAGGTAACGAGGTGTGGGGCATCGCTCGCTTCTCCGACGTCGCGGCGCGCGACGGCCTCGAGAAGGCGGGCGTTCGATGCGAGACCGTCAACCTCGTATCCGGTGATTTCAGTGGGCTTCCGACCGATTTCGACTACGTGCTCAACCTTGCGGTCGCCAAGAGCGGCAGGTGGGACAAGGACCTCGGCGCCAACGCCGAGTCCGCGGGCCTGCTGATGGCCCACTGTCGCGACGCGAAGGCGTTCCTGCACTGCTCGTCGGCCGCCGTGTACGACCCGCCGGATGACGAGCCCAGGACGGAGCGTTCCGCACTTGGCGATAACCACAAGCCGATGTTCCCAACGTATTCGATCTCCAAGATCGCAGGAGAAGTCGTCGTGCGGACGATGTCGCGCGCGCTCGGGGTGCCCGCCATCATCGCGCGCCTCAACGTGCCATACGGCGACAACGGGGGATGGCCGTTCTTCCACATGGAGATGATGTTGGGCGGCATCGCGATCCCGGTGCCAGAAGGCGGCCCCGCCGTGTACAACCCGATCCACGAAGACGACATCATCGCGATGCTCCCGAAGCTGCTGGAGAAGGCGGCGGTGCCTGCGCCCACGATCAACTGGTGCGGTGAACAAGCCGTCAGCCTTCAACAGTGGTGTACCTACATCGGCTCGCTGGTCGGCAAGGAACCGATCTTCGAGAAGAGCCTGCAGGCGTTGCGCGGCAACCCGACCGACGCGACGCTGATGCGTGAGCTTGTCGGGGGCACGGCGGTGGACTGGCAGGACGGCTTGCGCCGGATGGTCACGAAGTTCCACCCGGAGCTGGTCGGCTAGCGCATGCCGGAACGCGTCAGGTTCTCGAGCACCACCGGCCCGGTGCTGGCCGGTCTGATCGACCTGCCCGAAGAGGAGCTGCGCGGGTGGGGTGTGTTCGCGCACGGCTTCACCCTGGGCAAGGACAGTCCGGCCGCGAGCCGGATCTGCAAGCAGCTCGCCGGCGAGGGCATCGGGATGCTGCGCTTCGACAACCTGGGACTCGGTGACTCCGAAGGGGATTGGGGCGACGGGTCGTTTTCGCACAAGGTCGCCGATACCGTGCGGGCCGTCGAGTTCATGAACGACACCGGTCGCGAGATCCACCTGCTCGTCGGGCATTCGTTCGGCGGGTCGGCGGTGATCGCCGCCGCACACGACTGCCCGACCGTCGTCGCGGTGGCGAGCGTCGGAGCGCCATACGAGCCGGGCCATGTCGAGCACAACTACGACGCGCTGGTGGCCAGGATCGAGGCCGACGGTGAAGCGCCGTTCCTTGCGGGCGGCAAGGCGCTCACCCTCAAGAGGCATTTCATCGAGGACGTCCGCAACGCCGATCTCCGCGAGCAGATCCGCACCCTGCGCCGCGCGTTGCTGGTCATGCACTCGCCTACCGACAACACCGTCGGCATCGCGAACGCCAGCGAGATCTTCCGAGCGGCCCGTCACCCCCGTAGTTTCGTGTCACTCGAGGGCGCCGACCATCTGCTCACAGGCAAGAACCAGGCTGCGCGGGCTGCCCGGATCATCAGCGCCTGGTCAGATCCGTATTTGTGACGTAATTGAATGCATTTGTTTCGCCACGGCGTGCCTTGGTAACTCCGCTTACAACGACAAACATTGTCGAGCAGCGGGGAAAGGCCTATGAGTGGAAAACACCGCACGAAGGCGTCGAGGTCGAACCTGATCGTCGGCTCCATCGCGGCGTCGGTCGGCGTGTCCGGCGTGCTCGCCGCGGCGATCGTCGAACTCATCGCGCCTGAGCCGTCGTCCGCGGCTTCGCAGCCTGCACCGCAGCCCGTCACACAGCAGGGCACGGTCGTCGTGCTGACCCCCGATTCGTTCACGGCTCGAAGCGCCGACGGGATGACCCAGACGTACGCGATGACGCCGGATACGAACGCCGTAACTCCGCTTGCAGTCAACGACGAAGTGACGGTGGTGGGAACCCGCAGCGGCACTGACGTGATCGCCACCGCGGTCGCCGAGCAGTCCGCCGTCGGCCCGCAGGGGCAACCTATGGATTACGGTTTGTAAGAACGCATTCCACGCCGAAGTGATCCGACGGGAACACCCGCGGTAGTTCGGCAGCGATCGGTTCGGTGCCCAGTAACTCGATGTCCGTCGCAGTCCATCGCTCGCCCTTGAGCAGTACCCTGTCGAAGCGTACGTGCCGGTGCCTGTCCTTCATGTCGTAGCGCATCAGGTTGATGGACGTGTCCTCGGTGAACCCGTCCTCATCGGGCCGAAGCTCAAGCCAGACGTCGCAGTAGGGCGCGCTGATCCGCGAGTTCTCAGCATCGCGCATGTTGAAATCGCCAAGCACCACAGCATCTTCCGCGGTCCGAAGCGCACGGAATATCCGGCGCAGCTGCCATCGGCGCCTACGCGCGGAGGTTTTCCCGCTGTCGAGATGGATGCAGCAGACAACGGTCGGTATGCCCCGCAGCATCAGGTCGGCTCGCAGGAACCCGCGCGACTGCCGCGTCGGCAACCAGGTGTAGGTCACGCGCGAGACCGGCACGCGAGACAGCATCAACATTCCGTAGGCGCCCGCCTTGCCGCCCACGACGGCCGCGCGCTGATACCCGTCGCGAACCCAATGCTCGGCGAGAAGCACGTCGAGGGCAGCCGGGGTGATCTCCTGGAACACCATGACGTCGGGCTTGCGGTGTGCAAGCAGTTCCGTGATCGCCAAATAGCGCGCCGACGCGTGCTTGGGATCGTTCCACACGTTGTAGGTGGTGAGTGCCAACTCCTCGGCGTCTACGGGGGCTTGGACGTCGGTTGCCGTCCACCGACCGGTCGACGCGTCGTAGCCCTCGACGGCTACATCGCGCTGCCGGGGCACCAGCCACCCACCCCGTCGCCAGCTCACCACACAACTCTATGGGTGCAGCCCAGCCGAA
>CADEGF010000100.1 GCA_902826815.1 uncultured Mycobacteriaceae bacterium | reverse complement strand
GGAATTACGTGACGGACAACCCCTCACACCTGGGGAATTACGTGACCGCTGACAGTATCGACGTGCATGGCCACCCAACCAATACCCAATGCTCACCGGATCCTGCGAGCCGATGGCTCTTTGTCCCCAGGCTTCAGATGGGTCGAGCCGCGCACCGATGATCCGATCGAACTACTCGAAAGTGAGGGACTGCGCTTCGTCCATCGAAGGGCGGACCCGAGTAGGCGTTGGCAGCCTTGAGCCAAGAGCCGTTCCGCTCGTTCGGTTTCCGGGCCCGACCGACTCATCGACCGTTCCGCCGACGCAATGTAACCGCCTACGGCTCCATCTCATCGAACATGCGACCTCGTCCCGTGTACGAACGCTTCGCCGCGCCTTCGCCTTTGGCCTGATCGTATAGACGTTTGGCGGCCCCCGTGCGCCGGGCATTTCCATAGAGCCGAGCGGCGACCTTCTCCCAGCGCATGTTGCGCTCGTCACGAAGCGACACGGCATCTGCGGGCATCGGTACCCGGGCCAAGATCTCGCCAGAAACCCTCGCGTCTTCTTCAAGGACGTCCAGCCACAAGTCTCGGCCGCCGCCAAGGTGGTCCGAGGTTTCGCTCGTGGTTAGTCCGTTGCGGAGAAGTTCCCGGATGGCCTCACGGCCGGGGCGCGGTACTGGTCCGTTCATCGATGGGAATTGCGGCGGGCCGACCGGGGATGGCAGCGGTGCGGGTGGTTCGTCGACACAACCGACCAGAGAGGTTTCCACCTCTGTAGGGCCCGGCCATATCTGATTGATGAGATGGGCGAAGTACGCACTGCGTGCATCGACATCGTTTTCGGTGAAAGATTCCGGATGCTGACTGACCACGGTCGAGTTCAGTTTCATCAGGCTGTGGTCAACGAGGCTGCGGCGCTTATCCTTCGGCTGCAGTGGAGCGTGCCACGGCCCATTGGACAGGCTGGAGTTGAGCGTCCCCGTTGTCAGCGTGAGGTTGCCTAGCTTATGCAGGTGGCTGGACCGCCAGGCGAGCGGATCGTCCTGGCTGTCGTCGAGGGGCCAGTGCGGCTCCCACGTCTGCGGGATGAGGTGTTCCAATGTCAGGTTGCCCGTCGTAGCAAGCCCTTGTTCTGTCTTGTTGTCGAGTATCCGAAGGTGCTCTTCAATGCGGCGGAGCACCATGACAAGTCGATCTTGGCGGCGATGCCCGTACATGTCTCGGCTGAGGATCGCGGCACGGACTTCTTCGTCGCGTGGCCACCGATTCGCTGGTGCTGTTTCGGCGCCCAGCCGTGCTTCGAGGATGTCATCTGCGTGCGAAAGGTCGTTCGTCACGTCACCGACCAGCGCGGCGAAGAGGCGGTTGTAGTTTTTGGTGGTCCCACCGCAGAGCAACCGGCGCACCAGGAAGCTCTCGAGGATGCGAAAGGCCTTCGCGCGACGTTCCGTGGTGACGTCCTCGGAACGAAGCAGCGTGAGGACGATCGGCATCAGCGTCGTGGTATCCAGGAGTTCGAGCAAGTCGTAGAAGCGCCTGTCGGCCGTGCCAGAAGGGGCGTCCTGGAACATGCGTAGCGCGGCGGCGTCACGCGTCAGCGTAGGGATGAGCTCGGCCATCGGTGGGCAAGCTGCCGGCTGGAGAATGCGCGCCCGGAAGGTGTCGAAGAGTTCGGTTGCTGGCACGGGCTCGACAAGTTCTGCCACTAGCCAGTACTGCAAGAAGAGGTCGCCGTTCTTGGTGAACAGTCGGCCGGTTCGCCGGTTGTCCCGCCAGTAATCGCGATCGAGTTCGGGCCGCCAATAATTCGCGTACAGCTTGTCGGTATCGGCGTTCTCCCGCTCCGCCTTCAGGAAGACGGCATTCTTGAGAAGGTCGAGGGCAATCAACGGGGTGCCGCGCCCGTTGAGAGTCTCGAAGATCACTTGTGGGTTGTCTCCGTCTTCAAGGCGGATTGAGACCAGCTTCAGCAAGTCCCCAAGTGTGATTCGAAGGGCTTTGAACTGTTTGGTCGGCGGCGATTTGAGTGACGCGGTGGGGTTGTCTTCATTGACCCAGGAGACGATCTGTTTGCAGAAAAATGTGTAAGCGTCGCTGATCTCGGTCTTCGGCACCGGCGGCGGCGAGGACGCATCTTGGATCTGCATCGTTTCTCGAAACGCCGCCCGGTTGGCATTCGTCGGCCAGACTTTGAATCGCTCATCTCCGTCGGCAAGTAGTTCGTTGTTTGTGGTGAGCCGTCGCAGTAGATCGGCTTGGTCGGGGCAACCCAGGTGCTGCGCAGTGCGCGCCGCCGCGGCGAGAAGAAGTTGCAGCGTAGTAAGTCGTTGCTGTCCGTCGATAACGAGAAAGCGCTGCGGCGAGCCGGGAGGATTTTCCTCCTGTTCAATGACGATGGCACCAAGGAAGTGCGCGGGTGACTTGGAGGAGGCCCCTTCGGTCAAGACGTGGTCGGCGACAGTCGCAATGTCCTGCCACAGCGGACTCCACTGGCGCTGTTCCGACCAGACGTATGGCCGCTGGTAGAGCGGGACGACATAGCGAACATCGAGCTGGAACAGTTGCGTCAGTGTCCGGGTCTCCGCCTGCATCCAAGCCAGCCTACGGAATGCGGGTGGTGCGTCTCCACGGTTGCTTCTCGACTACCGGCCTGGACGCTATCGTGCTGTTGATCAGACTAAGACAGTTTGGCCTGCTGAGGACAACGGAGGGGGATCCGTGGGAGAGGGCAGCAACTATAAAGGGTTTCTGGGCAAGATAAAGCGCAATCAGCCGCAAGTATATCCACGAGAGAATTCCTAGGGTTGTGGGGCTACAAGAAACGCGGTACCGCAATTCTGTCCAGCATCGAGAACGAGTTGGAGGCGCGCGAGCTAATTACGTTGCCCGAAATTGCCACTGCGGATTACTACGGCTCGATTGAAGTGCTGAGTCGCCACGACGTGCCGCAACAGTCGAGTGCGCAAGTGGGATGGCCGATATCAAGTGTGCTGGATGAAGATCGCCAGTTGGTGTCGGTGCTCAAGGAGACTTCGCTCGATCAAGTCGAGACCTTGATGATCATGCATAACTATTCTCAGATTCCCGTATTGAGCCCTGCGGGCAGGGAACTGCATGGCACGATCACTTGGAAGGCGTTAGCCGGGTTGCCGAGGCCGCTCAGTGAAGCAACTGCGCAGCAAGCCATGATTTGGTCTAATTATGCTAACTATACGGCGCAGTCTAGCGACAATTTGTTGACGCATATCTCTGCGATCATCTCGAATGAGTATATTTATATTAGAAGTGGGTCGAACGAGTTCGTTGGTATATTGACCGCAACCGACTTGGCCGAGAATTTCTTGCAAACTGCGGGGCCCTTCATCAAGATCGGTGAAATTGAGCAGCGTATTCGATTGCTGCTCGATCAACTGTCACTGGAGAAGATACGTGAGGCAGCACTCATCGATGATGGCGGTAGGAACGTCCGGAGCGCCGCCGACTTGACTTTCGGCGAATATGTTCGCGCGCTCCAGCGTCCTGAGAATTGGGAGCAACTCGGCCTGGCTTTCGATCGGACAACAGTGGTAAAGAATCTGGAGGAAGTAAATGGCGTGCGGAATCATGTGATGCATTTCCGGCCGAGGCCGTTGGAGGCTCATGTAGCCAACGCGATCGACACTTGTTTGAATTGGTTGCGAGAAGCACGGTCGCGGTAAGTGCATGACGGACGACGGCGCGGAGCGGGGTTTCGAACGCAAGTCCGCTTGGATTGTTGATCTTGATGGCACTCTTGCCGTTCGTGGTGACAGGGACGCCTTTGATTGGCGCAGAGTTGGCGAGGACCAACCCAACCTTGCTGTCGTGATCGCGGTTCAAGCGATCGCGCTGCATCCCGCGGTGGACGTGATTCTCGCCATCTCGGGTCGCGACGAGCGTTCACGCCTTGCGACGGAGATCTGGATGCGCTCGCAAAATGTCCCTTTTGAGGAGCTCATTATGAGGCCGGCGCACGACGTACGGCCGGATCACATTATGAAGGAACATCTATACAGGGATCGGATCGAACCGCGGTACTCGGTGGTCGGCGTTCTCGATGACCGTGATCAGGTCGTGGCGATGTGGCGACGGATCGGGCTGCCTTGTTTTCAGGTCGCCGCCGGCGACTTCTGTGCTGGCTGGTTTTGGATTGCGAATCCGGTCGAAGCCGGGCCAGCTCCACGCTTGCGACAACCGAGCCCTCGGAGGTTGGCGATGATGCCAACTGCTGGTAAACGGCAGCGGGAATGAGTTTGGATTCGTAGACTCGCACACCGGACGGACGGGGGCCAAGTTTGCCAGATGTTGTCGAGCCTAATGGGACGGTACCCGCGAGATGACCGCGGATAGCTCGCCGTCAGCGCCCGCTGAGAGTTCGTTCGGCTACCACCCGGATGCCGATCGTTTGGACGTTCCGTTACAGCGCACTTTATTTAGTCGCGCATTGGTACTGGACGGCCCGGTGCGCGGGCTCGTTGACGGCGTAGGTGAGTGCCGAGTGATCTGGGGTCCAGACGTTGCGCTGCCGGAGGGCGTTTACTGGTTCGAAGGTGTGAACGAGCCCATCGTGTTGCAGGTTGCGGTCGGCAGCCCGCCCGGCGACGCTGCAGTCGTCGCACTGGCCAATCTCGAAGAAGGCCATCCCTTGATGTCGGCGTGGGCGTGGGCCGAGGAGTTGTGGTCCCGAGCCTCGCCGGTTCCCAGACCAATGTTCGCGATCAATGAGGTAGCCGTTACCCACCCCGGCGATGTTGACGTCACGATCCGGGACAGGAAGTTTCTCAGCGATGACTGGTCCTACACAGTCATCGTCGAAGGGCGCCAACAGGACGTCATCGAATCTCGCCTGCGGCCGCGCCCTCAGTTGGATGGACCACAGACGTGGGTCACACAGACGCCGACCCCCGCGAGTCGATTCGGTGCCACGCTGACTCGCGCCAAGCTAATCGGCAAGTTCACGAACACACTTTTCTCTTTCCGCGCTACTCGAACGACCTTCAGGCCGTATCAGTTCAAACCAGTTATGAAACTGCTGCAAACAGGTAAAGCTCGAATTCTGATCGCGGACGAGGTTGGTCTGGGCAAAACGATTGAAGCCGGCCTCATCTGGACGGAACTTGAAGCGCGGCGCGAAGCTGACAGAGTGCTTATCGTCTGCCCCTCTGGCTTGCTCATCAAGTGGCAGGAAGAGATGGCCGACCGGTTCGGGTTCGAGCTGGTTGAACTTGACGGGAGCGGACTCGCTTCCTTCAGAGAAAGACACCAGCAGAATCGGCTACCTCGGAGGTATTCGTACGTCTGCAGCCTGGAGCGGATGCGGATCTGGGAAGGCCTGCTCGACATGGAAGACCTGCCGCCTGAGATCGACCTCGTGATAGTTGACGAGGCTCACTCGATGCGTAATCAGGACACAAAGAGTTATGCCCTGGGAACCGAGCTGGCCGAATGGGCCGACAACTTGATTTTTTTGACCGCCACTCCAATCAATCTGCGTCAACAGGACCTCCTCAACCTGCTCGAGCTGCTGGCCCCCGAAGACTACGGTGATATTCGCGATCTGGAACTACGCCTAGAACCCAACCGCATCACCAACGACGTCGCTGCTCGGTTAGTGCAGAAAGGCGTTCGTGGTACGGATGTATTGCCCGAACTAGACAAATTGGCTGGCACAGTTTTTGGGGCCAGCTGGGTCCAGCGGCCAGACTTTGGGCTCCTCAAGGAAGTCCTGAGCAAAGGGGATTTGACTCCCAAGGACGTCGTCGAAGCAAAGCGATACCTGGCTGACCTCAATACTCTGTCGACCGTGATCACACGCACAAAGAAAGTCGAGGTGGACGATCGGAAAGCGAAGCGCACGGAGGACCGACAAGAGGTTTTCTGGACTGAAGCCGAAGATGAGTTCTACGACGAGTATCTCAAGTGGTGTCGATCGAGGGCCGCGGAGATGGGACGACCGCTCTACTTCGCGATGCAAATGCCGCTCCGCCTTGCCAGCGCGTGTCTGCCGATGGCCCGCCGCGCAGTACTGGATCCGGTAGGTTTCGGGACCCTGTCTGACGCCGACTCCGCGGAGTCGGCGATGAGACTGGAGCCGTATCCAGAGCTAGTTGCCGCCGCACAGCGTCTGCCCGAGACTGTCGACTCGAAGTTCGAACTCCTCATCGATGTGTTGCGTCAACTCCAAGCCGGTGGTCGGCGAGCTCTTCTCTTCACACATTCCCGTCCTGCGCTTGCGTACCTGCAAGGCCGCCTGGATGGCGAGTTTCGCATCGCGGTTATGCACGGAGGTGTGCGGCGCGACGGGCGACAGAAGATCATGGCTGCGTTCCGTGCCGGCGAGTACGACTTCGTACTTGCGAATCGCGTTGCTAGTGAAGGTCTCGATTTTGAATTCTGTTCTGCAGTAATCAATTACGATCTGCCGTGGAATCCGATGGAGATCGAGCAGCGTATTGGTCGCATTGATCGCATCGGCCAACAGGAAGAGACGATCCTGGTCGTCAACTTCGTGAATGAAAGCACCATCGACGAGCGAATCCTGTCGCGACTGCTCGATCGCATCGAGATCTTCGAATCGTCGATCGGCGCGCTGGAACCGATCATTGCCGCCCATGCACCGAAAGTGCTGCAAGCTGGCTTCGACTTCACACTCACACCCGAACAGCGCGAACAGAAACTTCACGAGGCGCTTACCGCGATCGAAGAGCAGCAAGCGGGAATCCAGGACATCTCGGACGCATCGAGCGCTCTCCTCGTCACCAACGACCTCGACGTCGCGGGGCTCGAGGACGACCTTGTACGCACTGGGCACTATGTCGGCCAACGGGAGCTTGCTTTGCTTCTCGATGACTGGGCACGCATCGACGGCGGGCAGGGACTTACCTTCTCACGCGACGGCTCCACGGTTGAATTGCGCGGTAATCCAACTATGGCGGCACGTGTGGATGAGCTCGCGAAATCCAGCCAGCGAACGCGCGCAGAAGTCAGTTCGATATCCGCCTATCTTCGAAATGAACTGCCGATGCCGCTGGTTCTCGACCAAGAACTAGCTCGTACAGGTGGCGGCGTCCTCCTGACCGCCACCAGCCCGCTGACCATGGCAGCGACGTCGGTGCCCGGACATCGGCAGGCAAGGTTTGCCTCACTTCGTGTGTCGACCGCTGACGTAGATGTCGTACCCGGCATCTACATTGCTGTGCTAGCGACGGCAGTAGCTGCTTCGCGCGGGGGCGACGAAATATGGGGGTGCGCGGTGACCACTCAAGGCCGAAGTGCAGGAGACGGGCCCGTGAATGCGTTGCTGGCCGGGCTGGCGGAAGGAAGTCTCGTGGACGTGGCTCTACCAACGGTCGATCGAATCGAGTGGCTTGCCGAGCGCGCCCTTCACCAGCTTCAGTTCAGGCATTCACAAGAGCAGGCCAGGCGCGACCGTGAGTTCGGCGCGCTCAAGGATGCGAAGCTGATCAGCCTGAACGCTCAACATCAACGCAAACGCGAGGCTATCGAGAAGCGGATATCCACGATGGAGACGCGGGGCGGCCGGGATCGCCCGATCGGCCTGTTCCGGAGTCAGTTGCGCAGGGCGGACGAGAAGTTTGCCTGGCTTTCTGCGGAGGTCGCCAACGATGCTCAACCAGAGATCCGCCTCGAGCCGCTGGCCGCGTGCATCCTCGACGTTACTTTTGGTCAGGAGTAGCAAGTGTCATCTGCCAAGATGGACCTGGAGGTCGAGGACGAGCGGACGGCCCAGAAGCGCTATGCAAAGTTGTTGCGCGACAGGCCCAGCGCAATAGCGGCGTACCAAGGGCCGCGCAATAGTTTGTGGACGAAAACCGGTCTGCCGCCGTCTAGGCGAGTTTTCTCTGGCGAGCTCTTTGGTCGTGTTGCGCTCGTCCGGCCTGACGACGATGTCCTGGACGGTGGGTCGGATTATTACATCGGTGAGACGTACGCAGATCTCGACGGTGTATACGTCTTTTCGTGGACGACTCCGATCGCCTGCACATTCTTCCGCGGAGTTGATCATCACGATCTGTGCGATGACGTCGGTGTCGTACGCGCCTTCCGTTCGGACAGCGGCGAGATTATCGACTTCGCCGATGAGAAGGTTCGCGACGATGCCCCGTTGGATCCTTTCACCAAGCGCGGCTTGAGCATTCCCGCACCGCCGAGTCGTTCGCTTCCGCAGTTGCCGCCACTGCGGGATCCCGAGAAACCGAAGCCAACCGCGGACGCTGAACTTCCCGCGCCTCCGGAGATTGATCAGACCGCAGCGTCTGAGTCCGCGGTAACGGCCCCGGAACCCTCTTCTGTGGCACCTCGATCGATACGGGCAGAGTCACTCCTTCGCGCGCAGATGGCGGCACCAAGAGCCCGTCGACTTTCGCCTGTTTTGTCGACGCTCCAGCCGGAACAGTACGAGCTGGTGACGCTGCCTGCCATGGATAGTGTCGTCGTAGAAGGTCAGCCTGGAACCGGGAAGACCATCATCGCGTCTCACCGGGCGGCCTACTTGGTGAACGAGGAAACGCCGCCTGAAAATGCACTAGATGGAAAGGTATTGGTAGTTGGTCCCACCACCGGCTACTCGAATCACATCCGAGACGTCATCAATCGACTGGCGGGTCCCACGGAGCGCATCAGAGTCATGTCGCTCCCCGAACTCGCGTTCGAAATTCTCGACGTCAAGCAGCCGCCGAAAGGGCATACGACGCGAACTTGGCAGGACGGTGCTTGGGAGCTCGTGCCACTGGTGCGCCTGGCCATTCGCAAGCTGAAGGAGTCCAAAGGCGTTCTGCCACAGCTGGAAACTACTTATGAGTACCTCCGGCTGAACGCAGGAATGATCGCTAAGGATCGCGAATGGGCTCAGTACCTTCGACAGCTCCCTCCCTACCGGGAAGCGCTCTCGGGCCGGATCCATCCGCCATTACTCGCCTTCATAAAATGGGAGATTGCGAAGCCGACAGACCTCGACTTCGTTGAGCATGTCATCGTCGATGAAGCGCAGGACGTGATGCCCCTCGAGTGGCTTCTCCTCGACGAGATCAATGAGGCTGATGCATGGACGATCCTGGGCGATACGAATCAAAGGCGATCGGATCACACGCTCGCGAGTTGGGACAAGGTGCTCGATGTCATTGCCATTGATCCCGACACACCCATCCGCAAGTTGAAGCGTGCATATCGGTCTACCAAACCGATACTGGACTTCGCCAATCGTCTGCTCCCGCGCGAAGAGCGCAAAGTGGACGCGTTTCAATCTATTGGCCCCGATCCGACTGTCACGAAGGTTCGTTCGAAGGACGTTGCAGAAACTACGGTGCGAGAGATCGTTCGGCTCCTGGAGCGCTACCAATCGGGCACGGTTGCCGTCATTGCCAAAGCGACGGCGCCAGTTACAGCGGCTCTACGGAGCGGCGGATGGCGTGCAGCGCTGCATGATTCGCTTTTGTGGGAGAAGGAAGGCAAGAAAGTTACCGTTGCCGTGCCTGACGATGCTCGCGGACTCGAGTTCGATGCGGTCGTCGTAGTCGAGCCATCTGAGTTCCCGCAAAACCTGGGTCGGAAAGGCCCGCTGTACACGGCGCTGACACGCGCTAATCGCGAACTATCGGTTGTCTACGCGAATCCGCTGCCGGACGAGCTTCGTCGGAGGTAGTTCGAGAAGTGGGTGTTCACCTGTCGATGAGAGTGCCGTGGCGTGATCAGCCGTGGGATCATCACCTCTGCGCGCATCCCCTGGACAACTCGTCGTGCTTGTTGCTCAAGAATGTCGGAGCGAATCGCGATGACGAGTACGAAGTGGCCCACGCCCTTCAAGATATGGGACGGCTTGAGAAAATTCCGTGCCTCAGTGAGCGCGGAACATTCATGTCCGCGAATGGATATCAGGTTACGAAGACCCATCCTTACGCTACCTACGACGCGTTAAAAGGTCACCTCGAGCCGACCGTTCTGACCATGCCCGGCTATTCGTTCGAAGCCGTGCCGTTCCGGTGGATGACGCGAGGGACATTCGAATCGGACATTTGGCCGACATGGCGCATTGACTACGACCCAGACGCTGAGAAGCGTGCTGACCTGCTACTTGGCCGAAGGAATTCGACGTGGTTGATGGATGGCCGCAACCAGCAGTCGTCGATCAGGGCCTTCTTCGAGCCCGTCACCCCGGGGTCCAGCCTCGTCTTCATGTATCTGAAGTACTCGCCGTTCCAGGACGAGCGGACCGACCGCCTTTTGGTAGGCGCTGCGCTGGTTGAATCGATTGCGCTACCGGGCTTTTGGACCCAATCCGGAGATCAACCTTTCGACTCCTCGATGTGGGAGACAAAGGTGGTACACACCCTTCGCGAGGATCAAAAGCGCGGCGTGCTGTTGCCATACCAAGAACTCATTCCGCTTCTCGATCAAGGCGCTGATGTGTCCCGCGCTCTTGCTTGGGTGCCTGATGGGAAGAACACCGAATTCTCCTATGTCACCGAGCATGTAAGCAACGACATCGCGATCGACGCACTCAGTTCGTTGCGTGCAGCGGCCGATGGTATGCACGATGTGGGAATCTCAGTGCCGGCGTCCGCGCTCTCGTGGATCGACGCGCAAATTCACAGGCTCTGGGACGATCGCGGATCCACGCCCGGCCTTGCCGCCGTGCTAGCCCATCTTCACGTGAAGCACGCGTACGTCATCGCCCGCGAGGTCTGCGAGGAGTCAACTGACCCTTGGCAACTGCTCGAGGCGGGGTTCGCGGATGCCGGCTCATGGCCCGAATGGCTGACCGGTCGGATACCTCCGTCGGTCGGGCTCGAATGGACTCACATGGACCCCGACCTCAGAACGGTGTTCAAGCTCCTCTCGACTATGGATCTTCGCCCGGATCAAGTTGCAATGTTGGTCGGTGGGAAGACTTCTGGCGACCTGGACGTTCTCGACCTCGTCGACGATCCGTACTTGGCTGCGATCAGCACGTACGACGACGTGGAACGGGTCGACGTGAAGACGGTGGATCGAGCGATGTTCCCTGCCGCCCACGCTCGATGGAGTTCTTTGGTTCCCGAAGCCTGTCGCATGGACGACTCGCGAGACTGGCGCCGTGTGCGCGCATTCATGACGGACGGCTTGAGGGCGGCAGCTCGAGATGGACACACTTTTGTCGCTGAGAGCACACTGCTGGAGTGGATCAACCAGCTCGATGTCGTTGATCCCGTGGCGCTTTCACCCGCGCTATTGAAGGGCCTGCAGTTGAGCGCGGACATCCTGGGTGACGGTAATAGTGACTTTTGGTCGCCGTTTTACGGTGCAGTGACGGGTTCAGGTGAGCCAGCGTACAAGCTGCAGGAGCTAATCGACGCTAAACGCACGATTCTCGACTGGATCGAGCCGCGGATTGATGTTCCCTTCTATGAAGTGGGGTTCGACCCCAGGCGCCAGATCGACGACACGCTACTGGCGGGTGGCCACGATGCAGCGGTCGACGGGGACGAGGAAGCTGCTCGGGTGGAGAAGTCAGCCGGGCTGGCGGAGCTCTACCGGTCGCGAGTGTCAGTACTCGTCGGCCCAGCTGGCACGGGCAAGACAACCCTGCTCAGGGCTCTCGCTGACTTGCCTGATGTCGCGAGCAAGGGCGTTCTTTTGCTTGCACCCACTGGAAAAGCCAGTGTGCAGATGACGACAAAAGTCGGCCGCCCGGCACGAACGTTGGCGTCGTTCCTCGTGCGGAAGCGGGGCTTCGATCCGCATCGCAATCTGTACCGCCGCGTGGCCCCCAAGCATGCAGAGGATGCAGGGTTGGTGGTCATCGACGAGGCGTCCATGCTCACCGAGGAGATGCTTGCTGCGACACTGTCAGCCTTGGGGAACGTACAACGGCTTGTCTTGGTCGGTGACCCTCGGCAGTTGCCGCCGATCGGCGCCGGTCGTCCGTTCGTAGATCTGGTAAATCGATTGCGCCCAAATTCTTTTGACTCATCGGTGCGTGTTGGGGCGTCTTACGTCGAATTGACGGTCTCGAGGCGTCAGGGTGGTAGCAGTCGCGACGACGTACTCCTCGCACAATGGTTCGGCGGC
>CADEGF010000099.1 GCA_902826815.1 uncultured Mycobacteriaceae bacterium | reverse complement strand
GCGGCGTCGCGCTGCGCTAAACGCGCGGCGTTCTCTGCTGCTGCGTCGGCTACTTGTCGTTCGGCTCGGGCTACCGCAGCGTCCGCCTCGGCGCGCATAGCTGCTAACTCGGCCTGGGTTTCCTCGCGTACGCGGGCCAGCTCGGCCGCCGATTCTTCGGCGAGTACGTCTGCTTCTTCGCGGTCACGTTCGGCTTGCTCGGCTCGCGACTCTGCCGCGCGAGCCGTCCGTTCGGCCGTTGTGCTTCGGCGCTCGGCGTCGGTGATCTTTCTTAAGGCGTCGCGGTGCGCGTCTTCGACCTCCGCGCCGGCCGCTTCGAGGTCCCCAGCAGCCTGGACCACCGTCACTAGTTCACCGAGATAGGAGCGCAGGTCATCCAGTCGCCCCGGTAGTTCCGTCAACCGCTGGTCCAGCGTCGCCCTCGCCATCGACACCGGGGCAGCAGTGGTCTCGGTGTCGTCCTGTACAGCCACCCCGCCCTGCTGCTGCGCCCGGCGGGCTTTGAACGCCGACGCACGATTGTGGATAGGCCCACCACCGTCATCTGCCTGTTCGCAATACCGCGATGGCCGTCCGGTCGCGGGGTCCGGGCGCCGAGACCGTCCGCACCCCGGATAGTTGCATCGGTCCCGATCAGGCCGCGCCACCCCAGCGACGTCGATCTCACTCATGCGGTCCAGTCTACAAGTTTCGTTATCAAACTCAAGCGACGGAACATAACGAAACGTAAGCGACGTAACGTAACGAAAGGGGCCGGTCGCGCTCGCGGTGGTGCGGCGACGCCCGGCGGCTTCTTACGCCGGCCCGAGACCCGCCCGCGCTTGGGGGCGCCGCGCCCCTTAACTCGGGGTAGCGGGGTGTGTGGGGTGGCGCGCCTCAAGCTTGCGAACCCCCGCCCTGTCCGCACCCGGTGGGCTTCACGACTATGCGGGGGAACCCTGGCGATCTGATAAGATGCGGTAGTTATCACAACGACGAAATACGTTGCAGCAGAGTGGATTTAGCGCGCTAGTTGACATAATCGCTATTATCGGCGAAAAACCATTGCGAGTTGCATCTGATGAGAATGCTCGCACCACATGGTGATTGGTGATCGGCGCTGCTCAGCGCGTCGTGCGGCTGCCTGGGAGCCCCGGCCTCGTGCGCATCTGTTGGCAGTACGCCGTGGTTGTCGTATGGTTCAGTCACTTAGTGATTGATTCGGTTGTTAGGTGATCCATGAAGGCGCTCCGTAGCGGTCATATCGCGTCCAGCTGCCCGTCCAAGACTGACGTTCCCGTCCCCGGCCGCTGGCAGCGCGATGGCGACGGTGTGATCGACCGTTGCTACCCCTACGTCCCTCCGCTTAGACCGCGGGTAATTCGTCACAGTGACGAATTACGTTGTAACACTGGGTCATTGCGAGACGTCGAGTTCGGACGCGCAGATGGCTGAGGAGCTGCCGGGGTTCATTCCTCGGGTCCTCCAGCGTGGCGATGTATCGCTGCTGCGGGCCGATGAAGCGGTCCTGAAGGCCATGGTCGACGGGTGGCGCGCTCAGATGCTGGCCCGGGGTCTCGCAACGAGCACCATCACGGCCCGATGCGGCCTCATCGGCCGGTTCGTCGAGTTCACCAATGAGTATCCGTGGCGCTGGCGTCCACTTGATCTTGATCAGTTTCTCGCCGATCTCAGGTCGCGGGAGACACCGATCGAATTGTCGACGTTGCGGTCCTACAGCAACGCGATTTCGATGTTCTGCTCCTATGTCAGTGACAGCCGGTACGGATGGGTTCCGTTCTGCGAGAAGCAGTTCGGTGACGTTCCGTCTCAAATCTGTTTCGAGTGGAACACGGCTAGACATACCACCGACGATGCCGTGCCGACCAGGCGGCGAGCGTTCACCAAGACCGAGTTGCAGCACTTCTTCGACGTCGTCGACGACTTCGTCGACGAACAACACCAGGCTGGCTCCAAGCGCTGGCTGACCGCGTTGCGTGACTCGATCGCGTTCAAGATCGGTTATGCCTACGGACTACGGCGACGCGAGTTGGTCATGCTGGACCTGACGGACTTCGGGCCCAACCCGCACGTGCCGCGCTTCGGCGACTACGGCGCCATGACGGTGCGGTGGGCCAAGGGCACGAAGGGATCGGGTCCGCGGCGGCGGACGGTGCTGACCGTCCCGGAGTTCCCCTGGGCAGTCGAGCTTTTGCAGTATTGGTGCACTGAGGGCCGGCAGCTGTTGCGCACCGCGGACCGCTCCCCCGCGTTGTGGCCTAGTGAACGTGGCAGCAGGTTGACCATCAACGCCCTGGGGCGCTCGTTCACCGCGCTGCGTGCTCGGGCGGGTCTGCCACCGGAGTTGAAGCTGCACTGTCTGCGGCACTCCTACACCACGCATCTTCTCGAGGCCGGCTACGACCCGTTGTTCGTCCAGCAGCAATTAGGGCATTCCTACGCCTCGACGACGTCGCTGTATACCTCGGTGGGCTCGGACTTCAAGCAACGCGTAGTGCAGCAGATGATCGCTCGACGCCTCCGAATGGAGGAAGCTGATGGCTGAACAGCGCCGCATTGGGTTTCACTGGCATCTGCGGCGAGTGATGGCAGCCCACAATTTGTGGAAGTCCACCGAGCTGCGCCCGCTACTGCGCTCGCGAGGAATCAATCTCTCTGATGCACAGGTCTACCGCCTCGTCACCGGTGAACCTCAACGGATTCCGGCCCTTACCTTCGCCGCGCTGTGTGACATCTTCGATTGCTCGCCCAACGATCTGTTCGAGCCCTACGTCGAGCTGCGGGCCGCGGCGACGGCGGACGCGCCTCGCCCACGCGAGTTGGGGATCGCGCCGGGCAACCCCGTCGCCAAACGGATACGGATCGTGCAGGACGACGATGGCTCGGCCCCGCAAACCTGAGGACCCTGGGCGCTGGCCAGTCGCGTGCGCCCGATGCAGGGGGCACTACCAGCTGGTGGCGAACTGGCCGGATGGGTCGATCTGTGGATACTGCTATCAGGCCGCGAAACGCACGGTCGGGATCTGCGCGTGCGGCCACCAGGGCGTGCTGCCCGGGGTCGTCGAGGGACGTCCCGCGTGCCGGCGGTGCAGCGGCGTCAGGCTCAACGTCGACTGCATCGGATGCGGTGATGAGGCCGAACTCTACAGCGGCGGCCGATGCCAACGGTGCGGGCTGCGCGAGACCGCTCAGCGGTTGCTCGCCCATCCTGACACCGGTGTGATCGCACCACAGCTGCGAGTGATCGTCGATGCACTCGCCGAGATGGACCGACCCAACAGCGGTCTCACCTGGATTCGCCAAGCGCACGTCCAACGGGTACTGCGTGAGCTGGCGGCTCACCCGACACTCACCCACGAGGTGCTCGACCAGCTGCCTCCGGGTCGCACGACCGACTACGTGCGTGGATTGCTCGTCGAGCACGGCGCCCTGGCATCACGCGACGAGAGGCTCGCCCGGTTTCAGTCCTGGGCGGTCACCGCCCAGCAACGCATCACCACCGACGAGCACCGAAAGCTCGTCGCCCGGTTCATCCGATGGAGTCTTGGAAAACGGCTCCACTCGATGAACCTGGTGACCGACTCGGCGTTCCTGCGCGCCAAACAGACCGTCACCGTGACGATCGAGTTCTGCAATTGGCTGACCGCCGAGCACGGCATCACCGTCGAGCACCTCACCCAGGCCCACATCGATCTGTGGCAAGCTACCGGCCCGAGCACCCGTGAGCACGTCCTGCGTTTCATCAGGTGGGCCATCAAGGCCAAGCTGATCCCGGCTGACCTGGAGGTGGCACCGCACCGCCGCGGAACCGCACCAAGAATGCCGATCGACCAACAGAATGCCGTCATCGAGAGGGTCGCCCACCAACAGACGCTCCATCCCCGTGATCGCCTCGCTGCGATCCTGATAATCGTTTTCGCCCAACGCGCAGAAGACGTCGCCGCCCTCACCTGGAAACAGATCACCATCAGCGCCGACGCCGTGACCATCGACCTGGCCGGGATCCCGATCGAGCTTCCACCTCCGCTGGATGCACCCGTTCGCGCGCTGGCTGCCAGCAACTACAACAACCAAACTGCCGCACATCCGAAGTCCCCCTGGGTGTTTCGCGGCTACCGCCCTGGAATGCACGTCACCCCGACGCATCTACGCGGTCGACTTCGGCCCGTATTAGCCGCGCTGGAAGCCCGCCTGGGCACCCTCAACGAACTCACGCAAACCACACCAATCGGCATCCTCGCCGAAACACTCGGCTACAGCCCCCAAACACTCGAAGCTCACGCCCGAGCATCCGCATCAACCTACGCGCGATACGTGGCCACGCGGCTCGACTGACAATGTTTTAGGGCGGCCTCGGCGGCACCGCTGGCCATTGCGAATCAGCGTGGCCTGGCCACAAACGTTCGTACACGACGGTCGCCATCGGGAGAGGAAGATTCCGAATCCATATGCCGTCCCTGGCTATAAAGAAGACGAGACGAACGCTTTGGATAGGCTAGGGTTGCTGGCGGTCGCCCGCGCTGATGGATAGCGTTTAGGGAGTGTCGACGATCGCTCATCCCGCCGAGCCGCATACGGGCTCGGTGTCCTCGAAACTGAACTGGTTGCGTGCTGGCGTCTTGGGGGCGAACGACGGGATCGTCTCCACCGCAGGCATCGTCGTCGGAGTTGCTGCTGCCACGGCGTCACGGACTCCCATCCTGACCGCCGGAATCGCCGGACTGGTCGCCGGGGCCGTCTCGATGGCTTTGGGCGAGTACGTGTCCGTGAGCACCCAGCGCGACACCGAGCAAGCCCTGCTCGGCAAGGAACGCCAAGAGTTGCACGAGGACCCCGCGGGCGAATTCGAGGAACTCGCGGCGATCTACGAGGGCAAGGGGTTGTCGACCGCGACCGCGCGAACCGTCGCCGAGGAGCTCACCGACCACGATGCCTTCGCTGCCCATGTCGAGGTGGAATTGGGCATCGACCCCACCGACCTGACCAACCCGTGGCATGCCGCGCTGTCTTCGGCTTTGTCCTTCACAGTCGGCGCGCTGCTGCCGCTGATCGCGATCCTTCTGCCAGCCATTGCATTTCGCATCCCGGTAACCGTGGGCGCCGTGCTGGTGGCCCTGGTGGTCACGGGAGCAGCGTCCGCGGCACTTGGCGGAGCTCGGAAACGACGCGCGATTGCCCGCAACGTCCTTGGTGGAGCCTTGGCTCTTGCCGTTACCTACGCCGTCGGACATCTCGTCGGCGCCGTTATCGCCTGAACTTTCGCACGCACCCGTCGAGAGCCCACCACAGAGAAGGCGCACCCGTGTCAACGATTTTGGGACTGCCCGCACACATTCTGCTCATCCATTTCATCGTCGTACTAGCTCCACTGACCGCCGTCTTGGCGATCGTCTGCGCACTATGGCCGGCAGCGCGCCAGCGCCTCACCTGGCTCGTCGTCGTTCTCGCGGCGGTGACCGTCGTTCTCACCCCGCTGACCACCAACGCCGGCGAGTGGCTTGAGCAGCGCACGGAGGGTTCTCCCGTCCTGGAGGAGCACACAGAGCTCGGCGACACCATGCTGTACTTTTCGCTGAGCCTGCTGGTGGCCGCCGCGTTGCTGGCGTTCGTTCATCTACGAGAAAGCCGTCAACGGCCGTTGAAATCGGCGATCACCTGGGTGGTTGCTGCCGTCGTGATCCTGGCGAGCGCCGCCACGACAGTTCAGGTGTACCGGATCGGTGACTCCGGAGCGAGGTCCGCGTGGGGCGACAAGGTCGCCGAATCCTCGGAAGGCTAAAAGACGGCCGACCCGGCCCGCAATCGCCTTCCCCGGGACGCCAGTGGAGGCGGGGCGGCCGCTTCGAAGGGTGGGCGCCACCGCGCGGTCATCTCGGTTATGGCGTTCAGCACTCCTTCAGCGAACGTCATTCAATGTGGGTTGCAGCATCCAGTGGGATGCACTCACGACGGGACCGGCAATGATCGCCAACAGGATTCAAGGACGTCGCATTACGAAGAGCCTCTCGTCGATGACACGCCTAGGCGTCGCCACCGTGGTTGCCGGAGGATTGCTGGTCGCTGGTCTGGAGCTGTCGGTCTCGGCTCAAGCGGCGTCGGCGGACACGGGCAACGCGCAAGCCACCGTGAATTCCCTGACGGCTCAGGGCTATACCGTCATCGTGAACAAGGTGGGCTCGGCCCCGCTCAATCAGTCCACGGTCACCTCCGTCCGACTGGGCCGTACGGTGATACGCACCGACGTCGGAGTGCACGATCACTCGTCCGTAACTTCCAGGACCGTCTACGTCAGCGTCAAGTAGTGCACTACTCGTGATAGGCGCCCTGACCCGAGCGGTCTTCTGTCCAGCCGAAGTGGTTCGACGTTCGTTCGGGGTGGGCTGTGGCGCATCGTAGGGTCTGGTGATGGTGTCGCGACTGCGTCTCGTCGTCACCCGGCGAACGGGTGTGCGTGTCCAGGCGGCCGCAACTGCAGCGGCCGTGGTGGCGTTGGCGCTCATCGTCGGCGGGGTCGCCCAAGTACTGCTCTTGGAGCGGTCGCTCGGTTCAGCGGCGGAGGGGGCCGCGCTGGAGCAGGCCGAGCACGTAGAGGTGCGATTGCTGGCGGCTGGTCCAGCCGAAGCGGTGCGCGAGTTGAGCGCCGCGTTGGACCTGGTGCAGATCCTCGATGCCGGTGGCACGCCTATTGCCGCCAGCGCACCGCTCGTCGACCAGCCACCGTTGACGACGGTGCGACCGCGCCCCGGTGAGGTCGTGACGCAGCGAATCCTCGCTCCGGCCGTCGATCCCGACGACACGCTGATCGTGGCCGTGCGGGGCGCGAAGACCACCCATGGCGTCCAAACCGTCATCGCCGCAGTCACGTTGAACGGCGTCGACAACAGCGTGCGCACGGCGCGCAAACTGCTCTGGCTCGGAATTCCCCTGCTGGTTCTGGTGACCGCACTAGCCACCTTCGCCGCAACGGGTCGGGCCTTGCGCCCGGTCGAGTCAATCCGAGCACGGGTGGCAGCGATGACGGATCGCGACCTCGACCAGCGGGTACCCGTCCCAGCCACCCGCGATGAGGTCGGGCGGCTCGCGACGACGATGAACGCCCTGCTGGGTCGGCTGCAGGGCGCGCAACGCGTACAGCGGCAGTTCGTCGCCGACGCCAGCCACGAGCTTCGGAGCCCACTGTCGACCATCACCACCGGCCTGGAGTTGATGCACAGTCGCGACGAGCGGGACGACGCGCGGCTTGCCGCCATGCGAGAGGAGGCAGCGCGACTGGATCGGATCATCGGCGATCTTCTGCTGTTGGCGCAAGCCGATGAACGTGGGCTGCTGCCCCGCGCCGACGACGTCGACCTCGACGAATTGGTCTACGCCGAACAGCTCCGGCTGCGTGATGCCACAACGCTGCGACTTGAAGTCGACGTCGTCGCGGCACGCATTCACGGAGATCGGTCACAGCTGGCACGGATGCTGCGCAATCTCGTCGACAACTCGGCACGGCATGGCAATGGCCACATTGTAATTCGGCTCCGACCGGAGACCGATGGAGCCTCGCTGGAGGTCGCCGACGACGGTCCTGGCGTTCCACTGGATGTCCGCGACCATATCTTCGCCCGGTTCGTTCGGCTCGACGCAGGACGTGACCGAGCCGCCGGTGGCACGGGACTCGGATTGGCGATCGTGGCAGAGGTGGTCACCGCGCATGGTGGTCAGGTCGAAATCCTCGATGCGCCTGGCGGGGGCGCGCTGTTCCGCGTCCGGCTTCCCGATCAGCCGCCGTCGGTGGCACCGTCGGAAAGCATCAGGTAGCCCGCTCCCCTGACCGTCGTGATGTACCCGGGTTCACCAGTGGGGATGGCCGTCTTGCGCCGCAGGTATCCGACGTACACCTCGACGATGTTCACGTCCCCCTCGTAGTGCGGATCCCAGACGGCATCGAGGATGGCGCCCTTGCGCATCGCCTGGCCGACGTGACGCATCAAGAACTCCAGAAGCCCGAACTCCCGCCCGGTCAGGGACAGGGTTTTCGTCCCGCAGCGGACTCGGTGCACGGCGGGGTCCAGGGTCAGCTCCCCCACTGTGAGGATGGTCGGCCGGGCGTGCACCTCGCGTCGCTGCAGGGCCCGCAACCGGGCCAGGAGCACGACGAAGGAGAATGGCTTCCTCAAATAGTCGTCGGCCCCGAGGTCGAATGCGTCGGCCTCGTCGTACTCACCGTCCTTGGCGGTCAGCATCAGCACCGGTGTCCACACTTGCTCGGCGCGCAAGGCCCGCAACACGCGGTAACCGGACAGACCGGGAAGCATGATGTCGAGGACAACGACGTCGAAGGTCCGGTTGGTCGCGGCCCACAGGCCGTCCGGGCCGGTGTGCTGCACCTCGACGCTGTGCCCTGCCTCAGTGAGACCGTCGCGGACCGTCTCCGCCAGCCGTAGCTCGTCTTCGACCAGCAGCACCCGCACCACGCCAGCCTAGGACGGCGACGGTGTCATCGAGCACGGCGCGATCGAGCCGTTAGCGGGGATGATGACGATGTCGCTGAGATCGACGTCCTCGGTCTGCCCTCCTCGGTGCCGGATGGTGGCACCGAGGAGGGTCCAGCCCTTGGGAATGTTGCACACCAGCAACGTCATTGGCTCACCCGGGCGGGCTGGCGCAACGACACCCGGCGGGGGGCATCGGAGTCACCGGCGAACGCGATGAATGCGGCGGCTGCCACGCCCGCGGCGGCGAGGTTGGCCAGCAGGTAGATCCAGATCGCGGACCAGCCGATCAAACCCATCGCCGCAGCACCGATGGCGACCGCTGGATTGAACGCTGCACCCGAGACACTACCGACGGCGAATGCTCCTGCGGTGACGGTGAATCCGATCGCGAGGCCGTAGAACGAATTACCCTCGGTGCTCTTGGCGGTTGCGACATTGAGCACCACCCACACCAGCGCGAAGGTGAACACGAACTCGGCAAGCAACGCCGGTCCGATCGCGGGCAGCAGAGGCCCGCCCACGGGAGCGGGCACCAGGATGCGGGTCGCCGCGGCACCCAACAGCCCGCCCGCGGTTTGGGCTCCCCAGTAGGGCAACAAATCGCGTGCGGGCAGCTTCCCGCGGAGGAACACCCCGAGGGATACCGCCGGGTTGAAGTGCCCACCCGAGACGTGGCCCCCAGCGAAGATCATCGCCATCAGGACCGCGCCGATGGCCAGCGGTGCGACCGCCAGTCCGGCGCTGACCGTCGTCCCGACGGTGAGCACCAAGAAGAACGTTCCGATCAATTCCACGACATATTTGCGCATGCTCAACTCCTTCTGCGAAGACCAGGTGTTGGTCCGACGCGAGTCGCAGCCTGGCCTCCGCGGCCTGAAGGAATGCTGAACGGGACGGCCATGAGTCAGATTCCGGCCACGCCGGCGAGCTGGCCGACGGCTGCGGTGATGGCCATCGCGAGACCTCCGCCGATCACTACCCGCAACGCCGGGCGCGCCAGCGTCGTGCCGGCGGCCTTGGCACCCAGGACGCCCGCACACCCAAGCCCGACGAAGGTCACCGCCACGACGAGCCAGATCCGGGTCGTCGCTGGGCCGAGCAGCCCCAGGAAGGGAATTAGGCCACCGACCAGGAAACTGACCGCGGAGGCGGCAGATGCCTGCAGCGGGCGCGCGGCCATGGCTTCGCTGTGACCGAGCTCGTCGCGCAGATGCGCCTCCAGGGGCCCGGATTCGTGAAGCGCCTCCGCCACCTGTTGGGCCAACGCTGTGGGCAACCCGCGGGATTGGTAGATACCGACGAGTTCTTTGAGTTCGTCCGCGGGATTGGAACTCAGTTCACGTTGCTCCTTGGCGCGGTCGGCCTTTTCGACATCGACCTGCGAGCTGACCGAGACGTATTCGCCAGCTGCCATCGCCATCGACCCGGCGGCCAGGCCGGCGAGTCCAGCAGTCAGCACCGCGCCGGTGGCCGCGCCGCTGGCCGCGATGCCCACCATCAGACTTGCGGTGGACACCAGGCCGTCGTTGGCTCCTAAAACGGCCGCCCGCAGCCAGCCAGCGCGGCCAGCGGTATGACGCTCCAAGTGGGGATTGACTACTTCGAAAAAGGACAAGGCAACACTTCCGTTCCGTGACGCGATGGTTTTAGCGCCCGGATGCCATTTGCATCAAGGCGATGGCGTCGAGCAGTTCGCGTCGGAATTCCTGTTCGGCGCCGCGGGCCGCACGACTCTCCGCCTGGATCGCTTCGAGGTGATCGCCGATGCGTGTGAGCAGTTCGACGACTTCGTGGTGGGCCTGATCGTTCATGTCACGCGCTTCCTTCTCCGCACATCAAGCCGGTGTCTTGCCTGGTAGCGCGCTCGGCCTTCCGTGCACGTCGGCGTCCTCGGGGAGGAGGTCGGTGGCGGCGAGGGTGAAGTAGCCCTCCTCTTCCTGCAGGAAGTGCAGGTGCAGCACCGCGTACAGGCCGTAGAGGCATGCCCGCAGATCCTCGACCTGGCCCGGCTGAATATCGCCGGCGCTCTGCGCCAGTGTCAGATGGTTGCCGATGCGGTCGGCCAGCCGGTGGATCTCGGCGTGGGTCCTGCTCATCGTGGTTGTCGCTTCGGCGCTTCCCAGCGGTCTCGCCAACGCTGGGTACAGCTCGGCCTGTTCGGCGTCCTCGTGCGGCAACAGACGCTCGGTGAGGAAGTTCTGAGCCCGGGACACTGCCTCCATCGCCGATGTGGCGGGCCCGGCACCCACGTGGTCGGCGGCATCGCGCAACAGGCTCAGTGCATCGCGAAGGTCGTCATGTTCCCCGGAGAAGCGGAGCAGCATCTCCTCGGTGCCTGCCGGCAACTCGATTCGGTCGGCGGGGTTACCTCGCAGTGCGCGTAGCGCGTTGAGGATCACTGCGACGTCGATGCCCTCCTGAAGTAGTGCTCCTGCCGCGGGCGGTAGCAGTCCGACTGCAGCAACAGCCATGGCCAACAGAGACAAGACCATCCCGGCGACCGCGCTTTGTACGGCGATGCGCCGCGACCAGCGTGCGACGTCCATCGCATCGGCAAGGCGGTCCAACCGGTCGGTGGTCAACACGATGTCGGCCGCCTCCGAGGACGCCGTCGCCCCGCGGGCACCCATCGCCACGCCGACCGTGGCCGCAGCCAGAGCAGGAGCGTCGTTGACGCCGTCGCCAACCATCACCGTCACGGCGCGTTCCCGCTCGGCCCGCACGGCAGCCACCTTGTCCGCGGGACTCTGGTCGGCGCACACCTCATCAAGGCCCAGCACGGTGGCCACCTCCCGTGCCGGTGCCGCACGGTCACCGGTGAGCATGACCAACCGGTTGAATCCCGCTGCGCGCAGTCGTCGCACCGTACGAGGCGCGTTGCGGCGCAACGGGTCTCGCAACAGCACCGCGCCGAAGACCTCATCGTCGTCGCTGACCCAGGCGATCGCAGCGCCGTCGAGGCCGGCTCGGTTGACGGCCGCCACCGCCCACCCTGCCTCGGATGCATTTCCGGCGAGCTTGCCCACCGCGATCCGTCGGCCGTCCAGGGCGGCGGTCACGCCGCGGCCGGGTTGCTCGATCACCTCGGCCGGCATCGACAGCGACAGTCCTCGGGCAAGGGCTTCGGTGACGATCGCCTCGGCCAATACGTGGGGTGACATCTGGTCCACCGATGCTGCCAGCCGCAGGATCTCGGTGCCGTCGCGACCAGGAGCGGCGAGGACGTCGACGACGGCGGGATGACCGGCGGTGAGAGTGCCGGTCTTGTCCATCACCAGAGTCGTTGCGTGCCCGAGGTTCTCCAAGGCGCCGCCGCTGCGGATCACCACCCCCAGTCGAGAGGCCCGGGACAAGCCGGAGACGATCGCGACCGGCGCGGCCAGCAGCAGCGGACACGGCGTCGCCACGACCAGCACCGCCACCGCCCGCACCGCCGACCCGCTGGCCAGCCACGCGGCACCGGCGACGACGAGCGCCACCGGCAGGAACCAGGCCGCGTAGCGGTCGGCCAGCCGGATGATCGGCGCACTGTCAGCGCCCGCGTCCCTGGCCAACCGCACGATCCCGGCGTAGGTGCTGCCCTCGGCGGTGGCAGTAGCCCGGATCTCGAATGCGGTCGCGGCATTAACCACACCACTGCGCACCGGCTCACCGACCGCGCGTTCGACCTGCAACGGCTCACCGGTGAGCGCGGACTCGTCGAGGACCGCCACCGCGCCCTCGATCCGCCCGTCAACGGGCACCACTTCGCCGGGGCCGACCACCAGCAGGTCACCAGCTACGACCTCCTCCAGCGGCACCACTGCGATCACGTCACCGACCCGGCGTCGCGCGGAATGGGGTGCACGCTCCAGCAAGGCCCGCAAGTCATGCGAAGCGCGCCGTTGCGCGGCAGCGTCCAGAGCGCGCCCCGTGGACAGCATCACCGCGATCAGCGCACCGGCCACGTACTCGCCCACCCACAGCGTCCCCACCAGCGACAACACCGCAAGCAGATCCACCCCGGCCCGACCACGGCGCAGCGCCACCACCACCCACGCCACCGCGGGCACCACCGCAGCCAATGTTCCGACCACCCAGCACCCGTCGGCCACCGCACGCCAGCCGATGAGCCACGCGATCCCGCCCAGCACCAGTGCCGTCAACGTCACCACCACCAAGGCGGGCTCGAGCAGCGACCGAAACCGCTTAGACGACGTTCCGGGCGTCGGCGGTGTTGCGGTCACCGCGCACTCCGGCCATCGACGTCAGCCCACACGATGTCCTCTTCGATTCTGTCGGCCTGCAGCGGTGTCGCGCGCGGGCCACCCCACCGCAACTGTCGGGAACGGCGAATCCCGACACCGACGGTCATTCGATGCTCTGATCTAGCACCGGGCATTTCGGCTCCTCTGGCACCATTCAATCGAGCGACATCGGTCGCGCGGCGCATACGGTGACGCTGTATCGGAAGGTCGAACGAGCGCTGGCCTCGACTCTAGAATCCGCGTGGCGGTGGTTCGAGAGTCTTTGGTCATCGACCTGGTGGCTATACGCCTTCGATGTGTCCGCAACCCAATGTGGCCGCTCGAGTTCGCTTTGGCGATCGGGACTGCGCCGACAACTCGCACCCGTCGAGCACGCACCGTTACCAGCTAGGTGAGCTGGGCAAAGTCTGGTGGCGGTCGATCGAGCCCGGATTGTGTGGGGC
>CADEGF010000098.1:12849-14036 GCA_902826815.1 uncultured Mycobacteriaceae bacterium | reverse complement strand
GACGGACGATGTCAATCGCGACACGCTGCCGGGCACGTCGGGACCTGTCCATACGAGATCGATACGGGTGCGATAGCACCAACTCGCGCGGGAAGCACCCTGGAGTAGTCCACTGATCTCCGCCAGCGGCGCGACCGCAGCGACGGCAAGGACCGTTGAACATGCGTGCTGCAGACCGCCGGCGGATCCCGCGCGTAGTGCACGCACTGATCCTTCTCCTACGGCGGCAGCAGAGACGAGTTTGTCAATGTCGGCAACCGGAAGCTTAGAGCCGATCTCGACGATCTGATTGACTTGTTCGGGAGTCACAGCGGAAATGACATTCCAGCGCCGTCGAAGTCCACATAAACACCCCGGTCGAGCCACTGATTGTTCATCTCGCAACTTGTTTCAGAGACGAAAAGGCAGGCGTGGCAAGCTGCGAGGTGCAATGTGGTTGATTCCGGGTGCGGCACGTGCTCGCTGCACAGCGGGTCCGAAGAGCACCGCTGCGCGTCGCGCATTGCCTCGTCGAGAAGCCTCTTTAGGTGCTTGGTCTCACCGAGCGATACAAGGCCGCCGAGAGTACCCTCGCTGTCGCTCGCTGCCGTCGACAGGAGCAGACCAGCCGTCCGCGCGCCGGGCCGACCCAAATACAGCCTTTCGCGAATGCTCGCGGAAGAGTAGCCGCAGTCCAACGACACTTGCCTGATCAGTAGATGGCTGAGGGTGTGCAATAACAGGGTTCTCCCGGCTGGGAAGTTCGGATCCGGCCGACGACCGATGGCGTTCATGAACGTCCGGTATGCGCCGCGAAGCGCTTCCACGCGTGGGTGCACGTCGGCTTCCGCCTCCCAGGCCGCGACATTCGCCTCATCGAACTCCAGGAAGATGCCCTCCCCACGCTTTTCGACGGCAGGCACCCACTGCGTCGGCCCGTTGCGGAGCCTAACAAGATTGCTCGGGCTCAACTCACGACGTTCAGGTGAGTTCAACCGTGTGAAGCCCATCAACGCCTGGACCTCGCGCAATCTAGAAACACGGACGACCTGCTTCAACAGTGGTGAATATCCCTGCGGAACATCGTAATTCGGGACGGCTCGGAAGTCTTCATCCTGTGACTCCGTGGTAGGACTGGACAATAGGTCCCACTCCGCATCCAGCAGATCGACGTCCTCCTTCAGCTCAGCAGGTCCCGCGTTACGTCG
>CADEGF010000098.1:0-12839 GCA_902826815.1 uncultured Mycobacteriaceae bacterium | reverse complement strand
TACGTCGCTTCTCAATTGCCTGCCACACTTCGACCTCTTTGAAATCACGGAGGGCCCTTAGAACGTCCATCCCAGCAATAATCTGTGACAAGATGACCTGCGGTGTCTCGCTGAGAACGTCCCAGTGATCATTAACGATCTGGTCTAGCCCTTCCCCCTGTGGGAGATGCAAGGCGCTCGCCGTGACACTGAACCATAGGTTGCTCGCTCCCAGGACGATCATTCGCAGAGACTCGCCGCAGGGCTCAAAGGTTTGCAGATGCGGATGGCGACCGCGGCAAAGTGGAAGATTCGCGGATCCATCCTTACCCGAAGCTTTTTGGATGTTCGCGCTGGCGTCGAAGGTGTCGCAAGTAATAGAGACGATCGGTTGAAGTCTGCTGGCCGAATCGCGCATCCGCAACTTGGGCGCATTGCAGAGCCCGTTGGGAGCGTTCGCGTGGACGTATTCGACATAGGGAAAATCGTCGAGATGGCCACGGCCGCATACCACAAGGAATCTCGCCGGAACGCATGCTCGGCGCTTCGCCGCCGCCACGTTCCCTTGTTTCGAACACCCGCTGTGCACCACCTTCGCCAGATCGGGACGCCTACCCCAGCGATGGACGATCGCAAATTGTGCTGTGCCATGCAGTGTTCCGAGTCGGAAACACGCCGGACATCGGACCCAACCTGGAAACGGAGTCACCGGGACGCCGACGCGCGTCCATGCATCGTCGTCGGCGAGAGGATCCCATGGAGCGCTCCGAAGAGACGCGACTTGGTTGCCTAGTGCGCGACGAACCTCCGCCAGTAGCCGTGGCTCCTCAATCACCTCTTGCCGCACCGAACTCCATGAATCTGTGCCGCGCATCACCACACTCATCGAAGGAAGATCAATCACGGCACCGATTCCAGCTGTCGTGACCAAGTGGCTAGGCCGTACGTTACCGATGCGGGTCGGATCGCCTTTGGGCGCATCCGTTGCCTTCTTGATGCTCATGCCCGTACCTCGCTCGGATACGTCCAGGGCGGCGCTTCCATCACAGTCGAGTCCACAGGTTGGAGCTGAAGGAGCACTTCGTTTTCGACCTCTCGCAAGCTCATCGGACATGTGAAGCTCTGCCATGATTCCGGGCCCGGCTCCGTAAGCAGTCCCGCTATATCTGGGGCCTCCTTGTATCCGAGCGTCCCAACCGGGAGAGTGGTCCGACGTTTGATCCACTTATCAAGCAGGCTCTGCATACGTTTGCCGACGTCTTCGGATACGCGCACATCGTGTGTCACCTTGTCTGCGCGCTGTTTCAACAACGCGATGACTCGATCAGCAGGGCCACCAGTCAGCGCGACGTCGTTGGCCGCACCGTTCGGAAGGGCAGACGTGCTTGAGTGTCTGATCTCGGACACCAGTACCGCGGCGAGCGCCCGATCGAGCGCGCGATCGCTGAACGGTGTCGTCGTTACGCCCTCGATTCGCGCGCCGAAGGTTTGATGGCCGTAAACGAAGGTCTCGAAATGACCCAAATCGCGCGGGCGCGACCACTGGAGCATGGTCAGCACCAGCCCCGGCCGATCTTTGTCACGTCCTACCCGCGAGGTCGCCTGTATGTACTCGGCTGTGTTCTTCGGTTGTCCTGTAACCAGCATCAAGCCGAGACGTGGAATGTCGACGCCGACCTGTAGCATGCTGGTGGCCAGCAGTACGTCGATCGGTCGCGCTCGTTCCTTGAATTTCGCCGCCAACTCCTTGTCCTTCTTGAGCCGATCGAGCGCTTCCGTTGAGTCGAACGCGTAATCGAACGTGGTGTCTAGCTCGTCGAGGGTGCTAGTGATCCGCGCGCTTGGCATGCGGCTCGTCAATTCTTGGATGAGCGGTCGCCGACGCCGAGTTGTGACTTTGAGGCTTCCCAGGCGTTCGGCCACGTCATCGTCGACAAGCCGGTGCATACCCGCGAGTTCTCGTGTCGACGTGAAGTAGTCAACCGCTGTCATGTACGGATCAGCCGGCTCACCGTAGTTGTCGAAGAGATACTGCGAGTGCTCGAGCACTGAGGACATGATGCGGATCTCGACGGCTTTCAAACTCTCTCCAGGCGCACAGATACCCCGATATCGGCGTGCCGGCGTCTCGGGTGACGGAACAGTCGTCGTGGAGAAGAACGTCTCACCCGCATCGAGTACCTGTGGCGGAAAGACGGTGAGACCGCGGGCGAATACTTGCTCGACCTGTTCGCCGGCACGTCGCACGGTGGCCGTCGACGCAACAAGTACCGGCCGAACCCTCACGCCGCCGTGTTGACGACTACACAGATCATCGATGGACGATTCGTACAGCCCAACCATGGAGCCCAGGGCGTCACTGATCAAGTGCAGCTCATCCTGAATCACCAGATCCGGCGGCCGCAGGCGCATGGCGGTCTCCGCTGCGACGGCCGGGTGTTCGCCAGATTTCGGGTGGCTCGATCGGCAGAAGCGCTCGAAGTCCGGATTGCGCCATCCGTGTCGACTGCACTTGCTGTCGACGAGACCGAAAAGCGGGGCCGTAGACGCACGCCATGGAAGCTGCGCGAACTTGTCGACCGTGCCGATCACCAGCGCCGGCGTAAGGCGATAGATCTCTTCGTCGACTGTGGTGACCGGCAGCCCTTCGGTAGGCGACTGCCGCTTGCTGAACGGACAACCGCCCTCCGGGTCCGGGCAGTGCGTGAGAATCCGACGGCGAAGGTCATCAGCGTACAGATCACGACCCGGCGAGAGTCTGAGCCCGCACCACGGGCAGGCGACCAGCTGCAGCACACCGCCAACCGGGGCGTCGTAGCCCTTCTTATCGTCAATTTCTTCCTTGGCATTCTCGTACGTGTTCGGAGTGACTGACACTCCGACCCACAACCCCAGACGGAACGGTGCCTGACCCCAGCGCCCATCTCCTCCGGCTATGCGTTCGCGGCGCAACCACTCACACGCACAAATCAAGGCCGCTGCTCGTTGGAATTGTTGCGCAGTAAGCAATCTCAGCGTGTATCGCATCAAGACCGATACGCCGTCAGTGCCGTCAACAGCATTGCCACCCTCACCTACGACCCCCTGCAGGCGCCGAATCGCGAGCGTGTACGCCGTGAGACCCAGATATGCCTCGGTCTTACCGCCACCAGTTGGGAAAAACAGGAGCTGCACTCGCGCGTCATCGATCCCGCGCTGAGCATCTACGTGGGATGGATCCGTTAGTCCCGGCAGGCACAAGAGAACAAACGCGAGCTGGAAGGGTCTCCAGCTTCGTTGTTTGGGAACTTCGTACTGTCGCAGAAGGGAGTCCAGTTCCAGTTCGGGATCTGCCGCCCGCTTGCGTGACACTTCGCTGCGTACGCGCTGCAAGGCCATCGCTTGGTTAGCGAATCGAAAAGCCTCGCGAGCCAGGCCGTCGTCGGCAAGAAGTTGAATGGCTCGTTCGAGCCGGTCCGCCACTGTGCGCGCCGTCTTCAGCGCGTCCTCGCCGGCGGGTGCGTACAAAGCGATCTCAGTGTCGGTGAGGCGCTGTTCCTGAGTATCCAACCAACCACGGAAACCAACGACCAACGGCCTCAGCGCTCGTACGAGGTCATCGCGGGCGAGGTCGGGGCTTCCCAGACGAGACATATCCAGGATCAGACCCGCGGACTTGTCGGCGGCGCCAGGCACAACGAGCGGCACCTCGGCAGCGGGAAAGCAAGTCGTCTCAAGCCGCCAGGCTCGACGTTCGCCTCCACGCACGTCAGCGTTGACGGCGCACTGACGCCCGTGCGCGTACTCGCGCCGATTCCGATAAAGCAACCGGAGCGCACGGAGCTCATCGTCGAACGGATCAGTAACGAGATCGCCGATGTCGGGATCGTTGTGCCCGAGAAAGATTGCGGCGTCACCGTCCATCGCCGTCGCGATGATCTGGACTTGGTACATACGTGCGCTGTCGAGATCTTTGTCCGGCTTCGCTTGCGAGTTGACTAACGCAACATCCACGATTCGCCGTTCGTCGCGGTGTCTGACAGTCCAGCGAAGTTCGATTTCTTGGAATGACGAGTCGGGGATACCCCGACCATCTGTCGGCTCGGAGACGTCAATCTCAATCGATCCACCACGGGTCTCGCGCCGCCATACGCGGCGAGGACGACCCTGCTCGGTCTCGTGGATCTCCGAAGCAGCTTTCGCGTAATGGCCCCAGATTCCTTTGACAACAACCGCATCTACGTCATGCGGAACCGAGAACGAGAGGCCCATCGACGACGCGGCCCGACTGCCCGAGCGAACGGCCGCCTCGGGAGGCGTCTCGTCCTCCTCCGCACTCACCGCCGCGATCTGGCCAACGTCAGTTATCGACGGATCACCCGGCGTGGCAGGCTCCTCGTCACCGTCTGTCCCAGCGTGGGGCACGCCTTCGAAAGGCACCAATCGTCCGAGTAGGTACCTTTCGGCCGGCAGGACGCCGGGGGGAAGCTCCTCCTCGGGTCCATCCCATGGCCCGTGCAAGTCACGTTCGAGTCGGACTTCCAATTCGTCCCGCACTTCGACTGAGGTCTTGGTGCTCGTCAATGCTCCGCCTTCGGTCACGCGTACCTCCAAATTTCCGGCCGAACGAGACCATATCGACGGTCACCGACAGCCTCCGTCTCAATTTATGCGGCACTGTTTCTGCTCAAGATCCTTGCTCCAGCGCGTATCGTCGTTGGTTTTCTTCCAGGAGGCGGTCGAGGAGTTCGAATCTTGCTGTGGGGCTGAAGGTCCAGCGTATGCCGAGCTTGGTTGGATGGTGTCCAATATTTGGGTCAAGGTCGGCCCAGCAGTAAGCGTTCAGAACTTCCCGGTCGATGGCAGTGTGGATCTGGCGTAGATTGACAATCTCTGGATCGCAGTCAACCGGGTCGTGGACGTGGTTGTAGGTAGTAGTTAAACCCCAGCCGCGACTGAGCATCAACCCGCGACGCTCTGTGTCCAGACGTTCGCCTAATTCTTGAAGCAATGGTGTGGAATTCGGGCGCGGCAACGTCGAGAAGATGTCCGAAGGCGCGTATCGAATGTCGGTTCGCATCGTCGATGTGTAACGAACGACCCATATCTGATGAACGCTGGATGACAACACCGCCTGCGACGCAAAGTCGTCGAACGCAAGAACGACGGTGGCTTCGGAGAAGACAACGCCCGTTCGAACACGGGACGGTATCAGAACATTGCCCACGCGGGAGAGCGCCAACACATGATCAAGATCGGCGATCGCAGCATAGAGACCAGGACGATGTTCTCCATAGCGCCACCAAAAAATCTTATAGTTCTCACGGTTGTTGACGTCTCGTTCGGGTTTGACTCGGCGTCGGACGATTTCGATGAGGTCTGGGTAGTTTTCGGCGCGTTCGAGGGGCCAGTTACGAAAATTGATGATCCAGCGACTGGCCGAATGATCGGGCCGCTGTGTGAGGTCTTTTCCTATCACGTAGGGCTGAAGCGCTTCAGCATTTCGAGGGTGGCGTTCTATTAACGCGGCTGCTTCGCTGGCGCTCATGGCGAACCCCACGCCAACGACGTTCGATCCTTGAAACGCAATGCCTTCGTTATCCACAAGTTCGTGTTTGGGCCCGCTGACCCGTCCTACAAGTTCGAGGTCGGCGCCGATCTGAGGCACGAAATCCCCATCCAGAACGCGCTCCCCGTCAGGTTCGACTGGTGCTTCGCTGGCCCAGAATTCGACGATCTCAAGGCTTGCGCTTGCCGATGGCCATTTGTGGCTTGTGAGGCCTTTGCGGATGGTGAGGCCTCGTTGGACGGCTTGGGCCATTCCGACTTCAAGGGTGTCGCCTTGGACGAGGGTGTTGGTGCAGATGAAGCCGAGTTGTCCGCGCGAGTTCAACAGCTTCTGCGCTCGAAGGACGAATCGCGCCGCCAAGTCGGCGCTTCCTTTCACCCCGCCACCGTCGTAGCGTTGCAACCAAGCGGCATAGTCCTTTCCGAGAATGCCGGTCAGCTTCTGTCCTCCACGGAATGGTGGGTTGCCGATAATAGCGTCGAATCCCGGATCGGGGGTGTCGGCGATGACTTCCGGGAAGGCCAGCGGCCAGTGGAAAGGCTCCCGAGATGCGATATCCGAGGGTTTGCCTTTCTGGATCAATTCGTCGGCCGCGACATTCAGCCCGTCGAGATCTGACCCGTGACGATTGCCGATGTCGATTCCCGCTGCGATGAACGCGGTATCCGACTTTTTCTGCGTCGCAGATGCATTCGCGATCCCAACGCCAGTCAGGTAATCGGCCACCACCTTCAACCCTCTAGTTGCTTGCCGTGCCCGCGACAGCAGATCCTGTTTGAACTCGACGTCGCGAATGCTTGCAACACCGTGCGTGGCGATCCTGCGACGAGTATCGGCAGCGGCGCCGAGTGTGGTGTGCCAGGTGTCGGAGAAGTCGAACCCATCCTCATGCAGCCGCCGGCCCGCAACAGGATCGATGTGCAAGTACTCCAATTGTTCGACACCGACCAGGCCCAGCAGCGTGTCACCTCGTACTAAACGGTCGTCGACGAATCCGAAGGGCCGTTGGGGGTCCATGGTCAGCAGCCATAGGGACAGCTTCGCCATCTCCACGGCCAGGCCGTTGATGTCCACCCCGTAAAGGCACCGGTCCGCGATCTCGCGGCGCGCTCCGAGAAGCCCCGGCGGGACCTCGGCATCAGCGAATCCCGAAGCAGTGCGGTTCATTTCACGTAGAGCTTTTTCTTCGCCCTCTCCACTACGCGCTTCCAAAAGCCGGTCGGCGAGATAGCGGCACGACGCCACCAGAAACGCCCCCGATCCCATCGCGATATCCGCGACTTTCAGGTCGCGGATGTCTTCGCTGGATCGCAATACCCACTTGCTTCGGTCGGCGGTCTCAAGAGGACCCGGCCGATACACCAACGGCTCGATGGCACCGGCAACGATGCGTTCCGCCAGTTGCGGCGGGGTGTAGTAGGCCCCCGTCGAGGGGCGCCGGATGCTCTTGGCCAAATAGCGCCGTCCCGGTAGCGTGACGATCGGCACCTGACTGCGATCGCGGCGCAACACCGGCGCTATCTCCGTCAACACAACGATCGCGTCCTCATGATTTACGAGAAGCTTTTGAAGGACGTCGGCGTCGATCAGATCGCGCAGGTGCTTCTCCACCTTGCTTGCGGTCCACCCCGATCGTTTCTTCACCTGGGCGGCCAGAGTCGGCGGAACGGCATCGACCCAGGTCTCCACCTCCTCCAACCCGATGTCGCATTCCAACTCCGGGCGCGGCCAGTCCTTCGGCCGCTCGAGGTGAACGACGATCTCCTCAGCGGTACGCACTTCGAGCTCGAGAAGACCCTCGTAGACATAACCGATCTGTTCCACACCTAACGCGCGGAAGGTGAGACGACGCAGTTCCCGATCGGCGCCTGTGCCGAGCTCGACATACTGCACTGCCCGAAGCATCCGCCGGACGGTTGCGTCGTCGATCGCTGGTGGCCGCGCCGATCCCGAGCCGCCACCTGACGCAGATCGCCCCTCCAACCACGGATGCGCATCGGGGTCGAAAAGCGTTCCACCATAGGCAGGTAACCGCAGATCCTCGTGCGCCACACCGCTGTGAATCGCCCGCGACGTCGCCAATAGTCGATGCCACGCATCGGTTCGGTGCTCCAACGTCTGCTCGCCATACAGCAGCGCCTGCTCACTGAGTTCAGCTTCGAGGCCGCCGACGCTGTAACCAGCGTCGTAAACGGCGTGATCGCTAGGGAGCAAGCGCCTTTCCTCTGCGAACAGAATGAAGATGATGCGCATCATCATCGTCACGCAACCTGAGTACAGTTCCTCGTCGTCAACCCCGGCAAGGGTCGCCCCGGCAGTCTCCGCATCGAGCCGATCGAGTGTGCCGACCAACAGCTCGACCGCATCACGGACCTGAACACCGAGCTGATCGGTGATGTCCTCTTGCCGCTCAGAACTCTCCACCAGCATCTCGGGAAGCCGGTCGCCATCAGCGACCCCGAGGAACCGGGCTCGGCCGAGCAACGCCATCAGCGCGGCAAGGCTTTCCGGCTCCTCACTGAACAGACTCGCATCCCAGACCGCCACTCCCATGGCCTCGCCACGCGGCGCCCACACGATCGCCCACCACCGCCCGTCGGTGACCACACCGATCGGAACATTTCGAGCGCGTAGCAATGCCGCGAGCCGCTCGGCAGCACTGGCCGTCCACGACCCCGTCGTTGTACGAGTCAGCGGATGTGTCCCCCACGGCGTCGTCAAACCCAACATCCGATACCGCTGCTCCGACTCGCCGTCATCCTCGTCAACTTCAAACGCCACATCGGGCCGAACGAGTTGACCGTGTTCTACGACGTTGACAGTCAACGACTCCGGAACCGAAGCCACCCGATGATGCGACCAATCGAATGCCTCATCGAGCATCACGTCGATCAAAGCCCACCGGGAACTCCCACCAGTGGCCATCATCTCATCGGCAGCAACCCGAACCCGCGCTCGCGTCCCCGTCGACACCGCCGGCACAGTGCTCCCAAACACCCGCTTCAACACCGGCAACGTCAAAAACGGCCCCGACGTCTGCAACAACTCCAACCACCCATGCGACCGAGACCCCAAACCAGACACGACCCCGGTCACCGCTCATTCGGCTGAACGATCACAACGGCAAAAGGAAAGACCAGTTGCCGCACGTTCTCATAGCGTGTCGCTACCGAGGCAATTTCTCGTTGCATCTCTTCATCGAGACCGTCCAGCTTCGTCTGCCATGCTTGCCGATCGCGCTCCACCTGTTGCCGCTCGCTTGCCTCTAGGTCTGCGAAACTCAGCTGCACGGCGCCATCGTCGGCCACTGCGGTTTCGAGCGTTTTCCTCAACTGCGCGAATACGCTCTGGACACGTTGCTCGTCGTCAAGTTGTCGTCGCTCCAGTGCTCTCGCAAGAGACTGCGATCTCTCGTTGGCGCGTGCCTGCACGTCCTCGGCCAAATACGGCTCCAGACGTTCCCAGTCCCGCGCCACTCGCTCGCACACTGACTGAGGGACGAAGCGGCACTCGGCAGGTTCAAGCGCGGCTTCGATCGCTTCGCGCAATGCGGCGTATCGAGGCTGCTCCAGTTCAAGGCGACGCCCCCGGCCACTGTCCGCAAGCGCCCGGCCAGTGAGCACTACCTCTTCGTGCAATCTCGCCCCGTCACTCCCGACGATGACCAGACGCGCGAAAACCGCGACAAGAAGATCATCGATACCTGCAGCCTCGGGCAGCGTCGCCTGCACAGCGGCCACTCGATGCAACACGACGTTGTCTCCCCAAATTGCGCTTCTCAGCAATCGGGTCGACTGTGCGACCAACGGGTGTTCGAGGTGTGCGTACACCACGTCCGGACTCGACAACGACGAGTCGAAGGTCAGTGGCCTCGCGACTCCCGTCAGCGGGTCTTCGAGACCAACAAGTGTGCGCTGCCAGCCGCCTCGCAGTTGTGGCGGCTCAATCAGACCGGGCTTTCGGTCTTGGAGAGCAGGTTGCTGCGCCAGCGTCAGCGCAGTGTCCACCACGCGCCTTATGTTGGCGGATCGAACGTGAAGCTCGGACACGCTTTGATCTAATTGTGCACGGAGCTTTGCGGCCTGATCTCGAAGATCCTTCTCTGCCTTGAGAATCTGTGCACTTGGCGTGGCTTTGACCTTCAACGGGTCAACCAGCACGGATCGTCCCAGCATCTTGGCCTCAACTGCAGCCGCCAATACGGGATTCACACTACCGAGGTCTTCTCTTTCCACGGCGACCTTTGTTGCAACCCGTGTGAGGAACTCAAGGTCATCGTCGAACGACCCGGACTCCGCATGCTGCCACCCCGCCCCCACGAAATGGCTTACCAGCACCTCGTGGTTCTGACCGTGCCGATCGACACGCCCTATGCGCTGCTCTAAGCGATTCGGGTTGAAAGGGATGTCGTAGTGGATGATTCGGTGACAGTGGAGCTGAAGGTCGATACCTTCACTAGCCGAATCCGTCGCAAGGAGTATGCGTATGGGATGGCGCTCAAGCGGCGCCTGAAACGCGGCCTTCAAGTGATCACGTCGCTTTGGGTCCATCCCACCGAAAAGGAGGCCGAGCCGATCGCCGCCAAGACCACTGGCATCGATGAGCTCGGCTAGCCACGTCTGCGTGTCTATGTACTCCGTAAAAACAATGACGCGTTCGTCGGCCTCTTGCAGTCCGCGCAATTCATTCAATAGGCCAAGCGCCTTACTGTCGGGCGGCCCGACGTTCTGATCGGACCATTGGGTCAGCGCGTCAAGTTGCGCCGATGTATCGGATTCCGGAGGTACGCCGTCATCGACGAAGAGTAAGAACTCTGCCTCGGCTTGGGCGCTGGATTCATCATCAAGTAGATCGTCGTCCCAACCAATCGCCTCTTGCAGGTAGTCGGGCAAATCGCTCACCTGCGACTTGTCGCGATCGAGTGAACTCCGGTGAGCGAGCAAGGTCCGTGCGAACGCGGAGGGTGAGGAGAACAATCGCTTCTTGAGCAGTAGGGCGACGAGATCGTTACCTCTGCTCTTGTCCGCCGCAGCAAGGTTCCGTCTCGCCTTCAAATACTCAGCCAGCAGACGGTGCCCCTCACGTTCCGCCGAGGAGTATTCGATCTCGATCGCTTGAGTCCGCCGGCCATGAAACAGTTGGTTGCCTTCTTCATCGACCAGGTCGTCTTTAAGCCGACGGACCATCACCTGGCTCAAAGTCTCAGGGTCGGGGTCGACGCCCCGTGTGAATCGCTGCGGATCGAGCATCGCAAGTAGCGCTTGCCAGGACTCGCGATAACCGTTGTGCGGGGTTGCCGAAAGAAAGAGCCGATGCTGACTGAAGTCGCCTAGTCGGCGCACGGCGCGTGTCTGAAGGCTGTCGACTGCGTATCCAGAGCCTTTCCGCGGCGCTGGTGGTGCGCAGTGATGAACCTCATCCACGACCATGAGATCGAAAAAGCCAGGATGCCGCGAATCCGGTGTCAGCACTTCGTCCAGCAATCGCTGAACGCGAGGCGTCCTCAGCCATTGGAGGCTGATGATCACGCGAGGAAACACGGTGAACGGATTGGCAAGCAGACCGTGCGACCGACGAAGATCACGCAGAGCCTGGGCATCCAACACAGTGAACTCAAGCCCGAACTTCTCAGCCATTTCGACTTGCCACTTAAGCGTCAGCGAGGCCGGGCACACGACGATCATCCGGCGAGCACGATGGCGGAGGAGCAGCTCCTGCGCGACAAGCCCTGCTTCGATCGTCTTACCGAGCCCGACGTCGTCGGCGATGAGGAGACTCACGCGAGGCATCTCCAAGGCTCGGGCAACCGGTGCAAGTTGATAGGTCTCGATCGTTATGCCCGACCGGAACGGCGCCTGCAGCGTGCGGTTGTCAGCGCTCGCCACGGTTCCCCATCTGACAGCATCCAGGAAGGCACCGAGGCGTTGTGGATCATCGAACCCGTCGAGCTTGACCTCTGGCAGCTTCGACGCCTGGACCACTTCTCTGCCGGGCTCGACTTCCCATACGACCGTGAGTTCTCGACCAAGATCGTCGTCGCTCACGCTTGTCAACGAGACGAGGGTCCGGCCTGGCAGATCACTCGGCGACAACTCATCAACCGGTTGACTACTGTGGTCAACGGATGAAACGACCCACTGTTGACCACGCACCCGAACCAGCTGACCGACTTCTGGATCTGCAAACGCAGTACTCAAGCTCTTCCTCCTCGAACGCTTATTTCGCCGGAGCTTCCGGGCTGCGTGTGCACATATCGGATAACGGTCGGCAACGTGACCCCCTAGCCAGGGAGACCTCTTGAGATCGCGCGCTGCGATCAAATGGTCCTGCCGCAGGTGCGGATAAGTGAGGTCTTTCAACTAAACGACAGCGGCGAGCGAGGCGAGATCTTGTCATTGAGGGCGGGCCACCTTGCTACCGGCGCGTCGGCCCAACGATGTGCCACCCGAACGAAACACCGCCCGCGCCAAGTCGGTCCATGCGGGAGTATTGACTCCGCCAGCGTCATCAGTCCACACGAGCAGCCCGTTCGGTCCATCAATGATCTCTGTAAGCGGCCGCCCGTCGGCGTCCTGCGCTAGATTCACCCCATTGTCCTGATACCACTCGACCTTCTCTTTCCAACGTTGCACGTAGGAAGGCTGATTCATCATGCCGAGGTGCTCCCAGTAGACTGGGATCCCGGACGACCGGCTGATAACGAAATCCGGGCGACACCATGTCCCATCCTCGGCCGCAAAAAGGACCTCGTACCGCCACTTGCCCGGAACCACCTTCTCAAGGATGTCGGCGACGATCACCTCGTTCTTGCTTCGGACCATCACTCCATTCGCGGCAACATGGATCAGATTTCCATCGAACGGTTGAGGAACACCGTCGATCTCGACCATCTGCGGCGTCGAGGCAACGAATAGATCAGTCAGACGCCGCGCGGTTTCTGAGTATCGCGGGTGGGCTAGCTCGACGAGTTCCTCAACGGTTCCGTCGTGCAGAATGATGACGCGTTCCTTCTGCCGGGTCAGAGCCGTGTACAACAACTCTCGCGAGACCCGCAGGTGTTTGGGGAGCACGAGTATCGACGTGTCGAACTCTGAACCCTGCGACTTGTGAACTGTCACAGCCCATGCCAGTTCCAACGGCTGATCTTCGCTGTTGCTGGGCCAATATGTGTACTGCGCACCGACTTGAGATGAGAACTCGACATATGCCGGTTGCCTGGGCTTATTGCTACACTTGCCCACGACAACACCGATCTCGCCATTGGCGACGTAGTCGAGTCCACTGCCATCCGGATATGATTTCGCGCGCGAGT
>CADEGF010000097.1 GCA_902826815.1 uncultured Mycobacteriaceae bacterium | reverse complement strand
AGCCCGCCGCAAAAATCCACCGCCATCACGTCCGACGAAAAATCGAGGCTAGAGCCCCATCACGGCTACCCCCTGACGTCGTGCGTTCGACGCCGGAACCCAACACGTTAATGGACTATTTAGTCCACGCAAGGGCGCCAGCGCCAGCTGGCATCCTGGCCGGGCTAGACCGCACCTCATGGAAATCTGAGGTGGACCATACAGTCCTCAATTGTTCGGACTAGGCGCTCGGACACCCCGATAGCGGCGAAAAGACTTGTCGATTTTCATTGGGCCCCTTTGCATGTGCCGGCTAGGCCGAATCTGTCGGGCACCATTCGAAGCCGACGATCAGGTGTGCGACGTCGCGGTTGCGGCATTCGGCCGGCCACACCGCCCAGGTGCGGCGCACCACCGGGTAACCGGCAAGGCGGCTCCACACCACAGTCTCGGGGATCAGGTGGGCCCACTCCTGGGACGCGAACGCAAATGCCTGGCCCGCGCTGAGCGCGGTAAACCTGACGGACGGAATGAGAAAGTTTTCGTCGTCTGTGTGATCACCGGTGTCGATGCCGTGGCAGCGCAGGGTGGCTGACAGTTCGTCGTGCCAGGCGGGGCTGCCCGAGCGAGGGAAACCGATCCACTGCAGCCCGGCCAAGGCGTTGAGGTGGATACCGTCGGAGCCAGCGAGTCGAGCGGCGACGTCACTGGCCAGAAGGATGCCAAGGTTTTCTTGGGCCACCAGCATGGTGTCGAATTCCGTTCCGGCGGGGTGCTCGCGCATGAACGAGACGTCGAGGTCCCCGCGGCGCAGACTGGCCAGTTGTGCCGCCATGGGCAGGTGACGCGGTATCACGCGCGTGCCTGGGTGCTCGGCGGCGAATCGGGCGACCACGCGAAGCAGGTCGCAGGCCAGTTCACCGGGGATGCCCAGTCGGATGACACCGGTCGAGTCGTCGGCGGCGGCGGCGGTCACGGTGCGCACCATCTGGTCGTGGCGCACCAGGATGGCACGCGCCTGTGCGAGCAGGGTGATGCCGGGTTCGGTGGTTCGCACGCCGGTGCTGCTGCGCACCAGCAGTTGCACACCGAGTTGGCGTTCCAGGGCGGTGACCGTTTGTGACAGGGCGGGCTGGCTGATGTCGAGTCGGCGTGCGGCAGCCGAGAACGTGCCTTCCTCGGCTGCGGCGATGAAGGCTTCTAGCCTGGCCGGTGTCAGGAACGCGTGGCTGCGCCCAGTTGCGCCGATTCGGTCCACGATCCCGACCGGCCGCCAGGCGGACGCGGAGCTGCGGACCATGTGGTCAGGCTTGCCGGGCCTGCCTAGCGATTGCGATGAACTCCGCCGGGTGGTAACCCGTCGTGCGCCGGAGCTCAATCTTGATGATATGGGCGCTATATCAGCCCTGTCATGGGCTTCGGCGCTGTCAGAGATTTGCTCACTCACCCTGATTCTCCTCAATGATCCGACAGCACCCGCGCTGGCGAGTGGGGTAACGCGTCATTGAGCGGCGCCGGATCACCGTTCCATGCTCGGAGTGGGGATGGGTCTGGGCCAAAACAGAGGAAGGCTTCGCCCGGCGATCAACAGCAGCAGCTGAACTTTCTCAAACCGCGATGTGGGGAGCCGCTTTGGGCTGACGCCGCATGCCATGACCCCACCATCGGTGAGAGTCGGGTGGGTTGTCCTCATCCGGCCCGTCGATTCACCCGGGTGATTTGCCTCGATAAGCCCGACTTCCACAGTGAGCCGACCAGTCGGAGGTCGGCCGGGTCGTTCGGAAAGTGGCGGAGGTCACCACTTCCCGAAGGCGCGCGCGGCGTTGTGCCCACCGAATCCGAACGAGTTGTTGTCGCTTACTGGTAATCGCCTTCTCGCGGTGTACCCGCGACCATGTCCAGATCCATCTCTGCAGCCGGGCAGTTCGACCCGCGGCAGCTGGGAATCGAACTCCTCGGAGAGGTGGCCGCCGATGTGAACCGGGCACGTCGTACTCCTCGACGAACGAATCAGTGAGCCTGTCGATTCCGCTCTGGTTGTCGACTAGTGACTTCCAGGTGCTTTCACCGCCAGTTGCCAGCGTCGTCGACATGGCTACGTCGGTGACAACCACATTGGGAAGACCATTCCCAGTGAACAATCCCGCCATACTTGCTGCCTTCGTCCCTGCTAGCACAACGAAATCCAGCCGATTACTCGACACAAGACAGCCGGCGCCGGTCTTGCCGAGGGATAACTCGGTTAGGGCAGGATGAACCGCTCCACTGCGTTGGCAAAGCCTTCGTCTTCGTTGGTCGTGGTGACACAACGGGCGGCCCCCTTCACGTCGTCGCTCGCGTTGCCCATTGCGATGCTCAGTCCCGAATGGGCGAACATGGCCACGTCGTTTGCCATATCGCCGATCGTCGCGATCTGCTCGGGAGCGATGTCGTAGGTCGCGGACAGGTAGCTGACGACAGCACCCTTGTTCGCGTGGGGATTGGTCACATCCGCGTAGTAGGGCTGGGATCTGGCCGCCGAAACTTGATCGCCGAAGCGCTCGCGTATCAGGGCCGCCGCCTTCTGGACCGCGTCGTGGTCATCGCTAACCCCAACCACTTTGGCCACACCGCCTGAGATGGAGGCAAAGCTGTCGATTGGCGTCGGGTCGAATCTGACCGTCCAGGCCTCGTGGGCCACGTGAGGCCCTTCTATGTCTGGCACAAACCAGTCCGCACCCCGGTAGACCCACACGCTCACCCCCTGTGCGTCGAGTAGCTCGATCACCGCCGGTGTCAGGTTGTCCGGGATCACGCGCTGTTCGATCACGGACAGATCGGGGCGGGCGAACAGTCCACCGTTGAACGCCGCGATCGGCGTTGTGAGCTCAAGGGGTTCGATGAGCATCGACAATCCGCGCGGCGGGCGGCCGCTGGTGATGGCGAAGAGTATCCCTGCTTCGCGCAGCTTGGCGACTGCGGCGACGGCGCGTTCGGTGAGGACCTTGCCTTGGGTTACCAGTGTGCCGTCGACGTCGGCGAGGAGCAGTCGAACCGGCTGGGAGGGGCGAGCCATGTTGCCTTTCTTGGTTAATCGGATCGGTCGAAGTTCTAGGTGACGAACACGGCGACCGTTCTCGGGTAGTCATCGGCGATCTGGTCCAACGCCTCACTGCGCCCGGCGACGCATCGATCAGGTCTCACTCGAATGAAGGCAGAGTGATCGAATGCCAGTACGCATCGGGGCTTGGTGTATTCGTGTGTCACCAATTCATTTCCTTTCGTTGACCAATCCGTCACGAGCGTCGTGGGGAAGTCCATACGGTCGACGGACTCACCCTGGGCTACAAGGGCGGTTGTCGTGCTGCCGAGCCCGACCGTCAGCCCGTAATCGACCAGATCAGCTGCTACTTCGGCGGTTTCACGCTTCGCCCGCTGAGCGTTCATCACGCGATCACCGGACAGACGTGGCCATAAGGCGCGGACTGACATGTTGGGTCTACTTCTTTTCGACGTGGCCGCCGAATTGGCTGCGCATGGCTGACAGGATCTTGTCGGTGAAGTCGCCGAGATGTCGGGACTCGAACCGCTCGAAGAGCGAGGTGGTGATGACGGGAGCCGGAACACCCTCGTCCACCGAGGCGAGGACTGTCCATCGGCCTTCGCCAGAATCGGAGACCCGACCGCTGAAATTGTCCAGGTCGGGTGAGCGGGCCAGCGCGTCGGCGATCAAGTCGACCAGCCACGACCCGATCACCGATCCGCGCCGCCACACCTCGGCCACCTCGGCGACGTCGATATCGTATTGATAGGCCCACGAGTCGCGCAACGGGGTGGTCTCCGCGTCGACGGCTTGGGTTACGTTGCCGACATTGGCGTGTTTGATGACGCTGAGCCCCTCGGCGATCGCGGCCATCATTGCGTATTCCACCCCGTTATGGACCATTTTTACGAAATGTCCTGCCCCACTTGGGCCGCAGTGCAGATACCCTTCAGCAGCGGTGCCGGCGCCGGCGTCACGGCTGGGGGTAGGCTCGGCGGACCCGGCACCGGGGGCGATCGTCTTGAAGAACGGGTCCAGCCGAGTCACAACCTCGGTTTCCCCGCCGATCATCAGGCAGTAGCCGCGTTCGAGTCCCCATACCCCGCCGCTTGTGCCGCAGTCCACGTAGTGAATGTTTTGGGCGACCAGCCGTTCGGCACGGGTGATGTCGTCGCGGTAATAGGAGTTGCCGCCGTCGATCACCGTATCGCCGGGCTCCAACAGTGAGATGAGCTCATCGAGGGTCGAGTCGACAATGGCCGCCGGCAGCATCAACCACACCGACCGCGGTTGCTCCAACTTTTCCACCAGCTCCTGCAGCGACGAGGTGGCAGTTGCTCCCTGGGCGTCGAGTTGCTTTACGGCCTCGGGGTTGACGTCGTAGACAACGCAGCGGTGCCCGTCGCGCGTGAGCCGGCGCACGAGATTTGCCCCCATCCGGCCCAGACCGACCATCCCGAGCTGCATCGGTGTGTCCGTTGCCATGTCGTTACCTCTCACTTCAGCGACCGGTAGCGCCGGATCAAGTTGTTCGTCGATGAGTCGTGATTGAGCTCGGGCTCGGCATCGCTTTGCAGCTCGGGCAGGATCGCCACGGCCAACGCCTTGCCTAGCTCCACGCCCCATTGGTCGAAAGAGTCGATACCCCAAATGGTTCCCTGAGTGAACACGCTGTGCTCGTACAGCGCCACCAGTGCGCCGAGGACCCGGGGAGACAGAACCTCCGCCAGCAGCACGTTGGTGGGACGATTTCCCTCCATGACCCGGTGCGGCACCACCGCCTCCGGAGTCCCTTCCGCCCGGACCTCTTCCTCGGTTTTGCCGAAAGCGAGCGCCTGAGCCTGGGCGAAGATATTTGACGACAAGATGTCGTGGTGGTCGCGAATCGGGTTGAGGCCCTTCGCGAAACCGATGAAGTCGACCGGTATCAGTGACGTGCCCTGGTGGATCAGCTGGTAAAAGCTGTGCTGGCCGTTTGTGCCCGGCTCGCCCCAATACAGCGGGCCGGTCTGGTAGTCGACAACCGTGCCGTCGAGGGTGACGTGTTTGCCGTTGGACTCCATCGTCAGCTGCTGCAGATACGCTGGAAAGCGCTTGAGGTACTGGTCATACGGCATCACGCCGATCGATGCGGCCCCGAAGAATTCCACGTGCCACACGGTGAGCAAACCCATGAGTACCGGCAGGTTTCGCGCCAGCGGCGCGGTGCGGAAGTGTTCGTCCATTGCGTGGAAGCCGGCCAGCATTTCGTTGAACCGTTCCGGCCCGAGCGCCACCATCGTGGACAGGCCGATGGCCGAGTCCATCGAGTACCGACCGCCGACCCAGTCCCAGAAGCCGAACATGTTCGCGGTGTCGATGCCGAACTCTGCCACCCGCTCGGCGTTCGTCGAGACTGCCACGAAGTGTTTGCCGATCGCGGACTTGTCGCCCAACTGGTCGAGCGCCCAATCACGCGCCGAGATGGCGTTGGTCAGGGTTTCCAGGGTCGTGAAGGTTTTCGACGACACGATGAACAGCGTTTCTTCGGCTGACAGGTCCCTGGTGGCTTCCACGAAGTCGGTCGAGTCCACATTGGAGACGAACCGGAACGTCAGGTTGCGCTCGGTGTAGTGGCGCAGCGCTTCATAGGCCATCACCGGCCCTAGGTCGGACCCACCGATGCCGATGTTGACGATGTTGCGAATTGGCTTGCCGGTATGGCCTTTCCATGCGCCCGAGCGGACCTTGGTGGCGAAATCGACCATCCGATCCAAGACTTCATGGACTTGGGCTACCACGTCGATGCCGTCGACGATCAGTGTGGCCCCCTTGGGCATGCGCAGTGCAGTATGCAGAACGGAACGGTTCTCGGACACGTTGATCGGCTTGCCGGCGAACATCATGTCCCGGCGTTCCTCGAGACCGGACTGCGCGGCCAGATCAAGCAGCAGATTGAGGGTTTCGTCGGTGATGCGGTTCTTGGAGTAATCCAGATACAGCCCCGCGGCTTCGGCTCCGAGCCGTTCGCCGCGATCGGGGTTGTCGGCGAACAGGTCACGCAGATGGTCGTCCTTTATCTTGGCGTGGTGTTCGGCGAGGGCGGCATACGCGGGGCGCTGACGCAATGGTGAAATCGGCATGAGATGTCTTTCTTTTGGTGGGTCGGTGTCGGATGCTCGGCCGGGCGCGGAGAGGGGTTGTGGGTTATCGCCGCCGGACCGCGGCCAGGCGATCGCGGGCGACCTGCGCTACCTGGTCGGGGGTGAAGCCGAACTTCACGAGCGGGTTTTTGTGCGGCGCCAAGGCCCCGAATGTCTGTATGCCGACTACGGCGCCGTCAGTACCGACGTAGCGGTCCCAGCCGAGTGTCGGCGCTTGCTCGACGGCGACGCGTGCCGTCACCGAGGGCGGCAGCACGTCGTCGCGGTACTGCTGGGACTGGCCATCGAAGAGTTCCCGGCAGGGCATGCTCACTACGCGGGTGCTGATGCCGTCGGCGTGTAATTGCTCGCGGGCGGCCAGCGCGACGCGTACTTGTGAACCCGTTGCCAGCAGGATGACATCGGGCGTGCCGCCGTCGCGGCACCACGTCGGTCTGCTCGGACGTCTACCTTCGGCGAGCACGTAGCCGCCGCGGGCGAGTCCCGGGGCGGGCACGAACTTGGTTCGATCAAGGGTCGGCAACGCCTGGCGGGACGGGATCAACCACATCGGTGTTTCCGCGTGGCGGGGCTCAGCGCGCGGAACCGCGTCCATGCGCAACGCCCCAACCGTGTTGACTGCGAAGGTGTTTAGATCGGGAATGCGTGAAAGTATTTGTGCGGCAAGGCTCGTGGTATCGGTGCCCGGATCACCCTCTGGGCGAGGGCGATCCAGAGGTTTACCGAATCCGTCGTGTAGTAGAACATTGCGACCATTGCGTGCCTGTTCTAGTGGGGTGCTCATTCGTCTCTTTCTCTGGCTCCTTGGCTGTAGCGCGGGCAGTGGCCGCTGCTTCGGCCTTTGGATGGTTCTTGCGGTGGTGATAAGTCGCCTACATCGGTGCGATGGCGGGTAGGAGTGCCCCGGTGCGTTCTGCCGCTTGTTCGGATCGGATGACATGCACGACGGCGTTGATCAGTGCCAGGTGGGTGAAGGCTTGGGGGAAGTTGCCCAGGTGTCGGCCGGTGGCGGGCTGGATCTCTTCGGCGTAGAGGTTGAGCGGGCTGGCCAGCGACAGCAGTCGCTCACACAATTGCTTCGCCCGGGTGAGCTCACCGATCTCCGTCAGCGCCGAGACCAGCGCGAACGAGCAGATGGTGAATGTGCCTTCGTTGCCGGCCAGGCCGTCGTCGGTTTGTTCGACGCGGTAGCGCAGCACCAGTCCGTCTTCGGTGAGCTCATCGGCGATCGCGAGCACGGTGGCTCGTATCCGCGGGTCGTCGGCGGGCAGGAAGCGCGTTAGCACGGCCAGCAGCAGCGACGCGTCCAGCGCGTCGGAGCCGTAGCGCTGCACGAGCACACCCCGGGAGTCGACGCCGTTTTTCAAGACGTCGGCATGGATCTCCTCGGCGATCGCGCGCCACTTCTGCGCGTACGACCGTTCGCCCTGCAGTTCGGCCAGTTTCGCGCCACGGTCCAGCGCGACCCAGCACATGATTTTCGACGACGTGAAATGCTGCGGTTCACCGCGGACTTCCCAGATGCCGTGGTCCGGGTCGCGCCAGTGCTTGATCGCCTCCTGCACCTGCTGCTTGAGCATGAGCCACACCGTTTCTGGTATGTCATCACCTGTTTTTGCATGCAGATACACCGAGTCGAGTATCGCGCCCCAGATGTCATGCTGCTCCTGTTTGTAGGCGCCGTTGCCGACCCGTACCGGGCGGGCCCCGTCATATCCCGCGAGATGGTCCAGTTCCTGCTCGACCAGTTCCCGTTCCCCGCCGACGCCGTACATTACTTGCAGCGGACGGCCTTCACCGTCGTGCGCGCAGGACACCTCGGCGATGAACGAGAAGAAGTCGTCGGCTTCGTGGTCCAGGCCCAACGTGTACAGGCCCCACAGCGCCAACGTCGAATCGCGCACCCACGCGTAGCGGTAGTCCCAGTTCCGTTCGCCTCGTGGGGTTTCCGGAAGCGATGTGGTGCTCGCCGCCAGCAGCGCGCCGGTGGGCGAGTACGTCAGCCCCTTCAGCGTCAGCGCGCTGCGCTGCAGATATGATCGCCACGGGTGGTCAGGGAAGGTCCCGATAGAGATCCATTCCCGCCACATCTCGCTGGTCTGCCGCATCTTGTCGGCGGCCTGTTCGTAGGTCTGCGGCGGTGGCTGTATAGACCAGGACAGCGCGACAAAGGCGTTGTCGCCCTCTTTCATTCGGGTACGGATGCGGGCCTGGCCGCCTTCTAGGCCCAGTCGAAGATTGGTTGTGAGTGTGAGTTTCGGGTGTGTTTCGGGATTTTTCTGGGGCACCGCGATGGCTTCGCCGTACGCGTTTCCGCAGTATTCCCAAGTCGCTCGGACGCGGTGGTAGTCGAACGACGGCTCGCAGTTCGCCACGAGCTCGACGGTGCCGCTTACACAGCGCACCGTGCGCAGCAGCATGTGTTCGGCGTCCCAGTCCGATGGGGTGCGGCGATGGGTATGTGACCGCGACTCGTTGTGATGCCACGGGCCCATCACCAGCGCATCCCGCACGATGAGCCAACCGGTGTGGGTCTGCCAGGTTGTTTCGAGGATCAGGCTACCCGGCAGGTAGCGGCGTGCGGCCGGCACCGACACCCCGTAGGGGTGGAGCCGGAATCGGCCGGCGGATCGGTCAAGGAGTGCGCCGAAAATGCTGGGCGAGTCCGGGCGGGGCGCGCACATCCACTCGACCGACCCGGACGACGAGATCAGGCAGGTGGTCTCGCAGTCCGATAGGAATGCGTAGTCGGCGATGGGTGGGAACGAGTTTCGGCCGGAACCGGTCGCGGTTTGGGGAAGCGCACCGGTGTCCGGCGCTTGCGCCAGGTCAACCCCGTTGGGGCCAGTCTGCATACGGTGTGGTCGCCCACCCTTGACGCCGGCGAGGGCCGCCGATACATCGTCGGTCGCGGTCATCCGCCGGTCCAACCCAGTTCGCCAGCACGGCACTTCTGTCGCGTCCCGACGGCGGTGTCGAGTTCCTCGCAGGCTTCGTGGATCTGTGTGTCACAGGTGTGCCGGTTCGACAGCGCGTGGTGAAAGATCGTGGGGTTCGCGGTAACCCGGACAACACTCGTCGTGTCGATCAGCTCGGCCAGGTCGCCGGTGCGCAGCCGATCGCGAGACAGATCGTCGAGCCATACCGGTACGCCCGCGGCCGCTAGCGCGGTGAGATTAGAGTTCCGCCTCATCGGTCGTGATTCCTTTCTAGGCAGGGATATCGCCAGGCGGGGTATCCGGCGAGCAGTGTGTCGGCTCCGGTCGGGCCCCATGACCCGGGGTTGTAGCGCTGCACCGGGGGTGGTGCGTCCAGCAGCGGCTGCACAATGCGCCAGGTTTGCTTCACGTTCTCTTCCCTGGTGAATTGGCTAGAGTCGCCGTTCATGGCGTCGTTTAGCAGCCGTTCGTAGGGTTCGGGCGTTTCGCCCAGCTGCTCGGCGAAGTTCAGAGCGAGATCGACTGTGCGAGTGCGATTGACGCCTGGCTCTTTGGCTTGGATGACAAGATTTGCACCGGGGTTGGGATCGATGCGCAGAATGAGCTCGTTGGCAGGCGGCGCGTGCTGGGTAATGGCCAACTTGGGTGGCCGCTTGAAAATGACCCGAATTTCGTTGGCACGCACCGGTAGAGCCTTGCCGGCGCGGAGGAAGAACGGAACGCCAGACCAGCGCCAATTGTCAATTTCCAACCGCAGCGCGGCGAACGTCTCGGTCTGCGAGTCGGGTTTGACCCCGTCGATGGCCTGATACCCGTGGTACTGGCCGCGGACGTAATTCTTGGGGTCAACCGACGGGATCGACCGAAACACCTCAACCCGCTTATCTCGCAACCCGTCGGCACCGGCGACGCTGGGCGGCTCGGCGGCGAACAAGCCGAGTAGCTGCAGCAGGTGGTTCTGCACCACGTCGCGCAGGGCTCCAACCGGATCGTAGAAGCTGCCTCGCCCCTCAACGCCGAAGTCCTCGGCCATGGTGATCTGGACGGCCTGGATCCGGTCGCGATTCCACAACGGCTCGAACACCGAGTTGTGGAACCGCAGAAACAAGATGTCCATCGCCGCTTCCTTCCCCAGAAAGTGGTCAATGCGGAAGATCTGTCGTTCGTCCAGGACCCTGCGTAGCTGTTCATTCAGTGTCTGGGCCGAGGTCAGATCGTGGCCGAACGGCTTTTCCACCACGACCCGAGCCCCGGTGGTGAGGTTGGCATGGGCAAGTCCTCGTACCACCACGCCGAACACCGACGGCGGGATCTCGAGGTAAAAGACGGGACTGTGCCGCCCCTCGATCGCCTCGGCGACTCGGTCATAGGTCTGTGGATCCCCGAAATCGCCCGAGACCATCGACAGGCGCTGCGCGAGGCGGCCGAATACCTCGTCGTCGATCGGCTCGCCGGTGTCCTCGATGGCGTGCCGCGCGTGATTGCGCAGCGTCGCAGAGGACCAGTTGTCGCGCGCTACACCGATGATCGGGCAGTCGAGCAAGTGGCGGCGCTCCAGTCGATACAGGGAGCGAAAGGTCATCTTTTTGGCCAGATCTCCGCTTATGCCAAAGATCACCAGAACATCGGCGGGCGTGTTTGCCGGTGAATTCATCGTGCTCCTTATCATGTCCGCGTCAAAATGTGTCGGGTTTACCTAGCGTGGCCACCGAGTTCGACATGGCTGTAGTCGATTTCACTCAACATCCGATACGAGTGCACCTGTCGCTCATATCCAGTTGGTAGGTGCTGAGAAGGAGAGCCCCTGCAGCAGAACATCTTTGAGCAGAAACGCACCTAGTGGCGACAGCGATGGAAACCTGCGGCCGGCCGAATCACTGACATCTGGGGCGGTGAACAGAAAGAGACGAGGGAATCCCTATATGAGGGCTTGCTGTGTAAGAACGTGTTGTCACAGAGAAACATACATCGGAGTTGCCGGACGCCGCGACCACGAACAACCAAGGTCGAAAGAATTTCTTCTATCAAGCTCATCAATTTGGTTATATGCCCACTTCATACGGCATGCCGCGTGGCCACGCGGGCCAACCAGAATATTCACGAGTAGATGCTGCCACATTGGAACATGTCGGTAAGCATTTGGATTTGTTTGTAGCTGAGATGTTTTCAGCGCTGTTCGTAAGTCGATGCTGCCGTGTGCGGAATAAATCTGCTACTCGGCGTCACCAACGATAGTGAATTCCGGCAGTGGACCGAGTACTGGCGGGCCACGCGGCGAAGATATCGGCGTGCCGCTCGATTGAAGTGCTGTCGCAACAACCCCAACACCTGGGCCGCAAGCCGGCCTCGCCTTTCGTGTTGGCCCCGACATGCCGTTGAGCGGCAACGACGAGGTTGTTGGCGACCGTCCGTAATTGTTGCAGTGCAAAGAACCGAGGTAGTCGGGCTGACCGAATGCCGTTACACCGCAATGCTGTTGATCTGCAACGACGAGTGGGCCCGAGCGGCAGATCTCGCAGCCGATCTGATCGACAAGCTCCAAGCCTGAGCAGCGCCGCATTCAGCCGGTCGGGTCAGCTTTGTCAGTATCGCTACCGGCAACGGCATCCGGGTTGACAGTCAGTCGCGGTGCGCTGTCATCGTCGCTACCCCCGATTCATCGACGTGGGTAATGTGAGTTCGCACAAGATAATTCGGCCGCGGCTCCAGGGCTCCGCGGAGGTCCGGGGTTAGAGCAGGCCGAGTTCTCTCGCCCGTCTCACGGCGGCGTTGCGGTGCTCCACACGCAGCTTGCGGTACAGGCCGCGCTGGTGGGTCTTTACCGTGTTCAGCGAGATGTATAGCCGCTGGCCGATCTCACGTCGCGACAACCGGGTGGCCAGGAGCCGAAGAACCTCAAGCTCCTTGGGGGTCAGCTCCTCACCGACCGCGAGCCCTTCGGTGCGTGAAGTGACTGCGACGGCCGTGCTCGGCTCGGCCGAAGCGAGCAGCGTCGAGGCGATGCCAGCGTCTGAGCAACCTCGCACCAGCGTGCCCACCTCTTCGAGGATGGCTTTCGCGGTCTGGTGGTCGCCGAGATGTTCGAGGATCTCTGCTCTGACCAGCAGCGCTTTGGCCACTTCGAGGATTCCTCCACCGTGGCGGGCCGACACGACAGCCATGTCGGCGGCGGCCACCGCAGCGGCCGCGTCACCACGCATGGCGAGGAGTCCGGCCGCGGCAAGCGACACCATCACCTCCACGAAGTGTTCCCCATCCGCCAGATCCCGGGAGCTGCCCGAAGCCCGGCGGATTTGCTGTTCGGCGTCCGCGAGCTGACCATGTTCGGCCGCGATCAAAGCCAGATAACCCAGCGCATAGATGCGGGCGCCACGATCGCCCACCTTCTGGGCCAACTGCACGGCCCGCCGGAAGGCGGCTTGGGCCTCCTGGGTGCTGCCCGAAAAATACAGAGCGGCTCCATAGATGCAGTAAGCACTAGATCGGCCCAGTGGTGCCTCGTCGAGATCGAGGGTGATCGCGCGGCGAGCCTCCTCGAGCGCGGCGGTGACCTTGGCAGTCTTGAACGAGTGAACCGCGCGCAAGAGTACGACTTGACCGCTGATGGCGTCACCAACGTCCGGGGATCTGGTCTCGACTGCCTCGATCCACATGTTGGCGTGATCGAACTGGCCAACATTCAACGCGATCCAGGCCCGGGCTGCGCTCAGTCGCGGATCCTGTGAAACGGTCTGGTCGGGAAGCAGATCAAGCCAACCCGAAACGGTCGATAGCCCGCCGCTGTTGAATTCGTCGACCCAGTCCGCGGCGATCAGATCCGCACTGTGTGCGATGTCACCGGCAGCGACCAGGTGACGCACCGCCTCATCCACAAGGCCCTCGGTCTCAAACCACGTCGCGGCTCGCCGGTGCAGATCAGCGACGAGATCGGGCTCGCTGCGATGCAGCTCGGTGCGCAGCAACTCGCCGAACAGATGGTGATAGCGATACCAGCGACGCGACATGTCCAGTGGCACCACAAACAGGTTTTCGCGCTCGATCTTCTCCAAGACCGATGCCGAGCCCGAGGTTTGCAGCATCGCGTCGCACAGCGCGCCGCTGAGCCGTTCCAACACCGAGCTACGTAGCAAAAAGCTGCGCATCTGCGGTGGCTGACCCTCGAGCACCTCAGCCATCAGATAGTCGACGATATGGCGGTTATCGCCTGCGAACGTCCTGACGAAGGCGGCGGCATCGCGACGCCCGGCAAGCGAGAGGGCGGCAAGGTAGAGGCCGGCAGCCCACCCCTCGGTGCGTCGGTGCAACAGTTCAATGTCTGCCTCAGCCAAGTCCACCCCGAGCACATCGTTTAGCAGCTGGCCCGCCTCAATGACCCCGAAACGTAAATCGTCGCTGCGCATCTCGACCAAATCGCCGTTGGCCCGCAGCCGCGCCAACGGCAGCATCGGATCCGATCGGGTGGCCAACACCAAGTGAAGATTCGCCGGCATCTGGCCGATAACGAATGCCAGCTGCTCATGGACCGCTCGATTTACCACCAGGTGGTAGTCGTCAAGAATGAGCACCACCGGGCTGGTGATCGTGTCCAGATCATTGAGCAGGGTAGGCAGAACGACCTGCACCGGGTCGGCACCCGTCGCAAGGAGTTCGACTGCACGAGTCCCCACCCCAGGACTGACCTTCTGCAGCGCGGCGACCACGTACATCCAAAACCACACCGGGTCATTGTCGGAACGGTCAAGCCACAGCCAGCCAAACCGCTGGTCCTCACCCGAACCTGAAGCCCACTGCGCCAGCAATGTCGTCTTACCCCACCCCGCGGGCGCACTCAGCAGCGTCAGCTTGCTTCGTCGTCCCGCCGACAGTGCGTCGAGCAGGGCGCCCCGGTGAACAAGCTGGCCCCCGATGGCCGGGACGTGCAGTTTGGTGGCCAGCAGAACCGCTCGCTCAGCGGCTTCTCCGACGGCGTCGCGGCTACGTCCAGCCGAGCCGATCACGTCCGCACTCCGCGAAACCGTCGAATCCAGCGGCCGGGCGCGAACACCACCGCCGCCCGTTCTGCCCGGTGACCGCAATAACCCAACCGAACCAGATCCCTTCTCCGCCGGTAGCTCCCGCGCCCCCTGACGCACATTCGGCGTACTCATGGTCGACGGGACACCAACGCGTACCCACCGATGCCGAAAACCACCGGCATCATCATCAACATTCCCAACACTGTGCTCATCACCATTCTCTCAATTCCTCTGCGTCGTTGCATTGGCCTCTGCGGCTCATAACACAGCCGTGCGCGGCTAGTGAGCGTCTCAAGATGAGGCGAATGAGCGTCTCAAAGTGAGACGCTTGCATGGCGCTCCGCGTTTCCGTCGTCGTCATCGCGTGCTCATCATCGTTTCTCAATTTCTCGGTGGTGCTCTCCGGCGCCGGTTCCTG
>CADEGF010000096.1 GCA_902826815.1 uncultured Mycobacteriaceae bacterium | reverse complement strand
CTCAATTCACCGCCTAAGAGCGATTTCTAGCCGCAAGGTCCGCCAGCGTTCTCGGAAACGAGCATCCCGAAGGCACATGTCGAACGACCGAATGTCGGTGCGCTCAACTATCTTCCGGTCTAGTGGAACGTGACCGGACATGATGGGAATGGCGTGGAGACCGCAGCGAAATCAATGAGCGAGAAGCTCGAGCGGAGACCCGTTCGTGTCGTCCTCTCGAACGGGGACATCCGGTATGAAGTTCGAGCAGCTGTCTACCTCAACGGTAAACGGAAGCGTCTCAGACGACGGTTCAGAACTGTTATTGAAGCCGAGGCTTTCTTGGCCGAAACGCCTGAATCAATTCGGTCGGGGCGTTACAAGATCAGCGATGAGCAGTATCGCGAGGCGGTCAGGCAGTCTCGTTCAATTGCTGGCGCTCTGCGGCTGTTGGGCGTCGTGCCGGCGGGCGGAAATTACCGCGTCCTTCGTAGGGCCATCAAGCGACTCGATCTCGAAACGTCACACTTCGCCGGGCAGTCCTGGTCAAGAGGCGCGACGATCCCTAACCGTGTGCGACCGATAGAAGACTTCCTATCGAACAAGTATCCAATTCAGTCTGATCGATTGCGCCGGCGACTAATCAAAGAAGGCGTCTTTGAACACAGGTGCTCCGGCTGCAAGCTCGACACCTGGATGGACCAGCCGATTCCTCTGGAACTGGACCACATAGACGGCAACCACCAAAACAACGCGCTGGACAACCTCCGACTGTTGTGCCCCAACTGCCACTCGCTCACGCCGACCTTCAGAGGGAAGAACAAGAGATCTGCCTCAGCGCTAGAATCTGCTGCCTAGAGGGGACGTAGCCTAATTGGCATCGGCGGGGCGCTTAAAACGCCCGACATTTGTGGGTTCGAGTCCCACCGTCCCCACAAGAGTTCAAATCGGCGGAATGATCGCCGCCGACTCCGCGCTGAATTGCAAAGTCCTACGTGAGGAGTCGGCATGGCCATCACCCTGGTAGTTCCCGACGGACTGCCGAAGGTCGACATCTATCGGCAGGTGTCGGTCGCGACAGGATCGAAGCTGATCTTCATCGCCGGTCAGGTGGCGCGCACCGCCGACGGTGAACCAGTCGGCGCAGGCGACCTCGCCGCCCAGGTCGAACAGTGCTACCTCAACCTGGGCACTGTGCTCGCCGACGTCGGCGCATCGTTCGATGACGTCGCGAAGCTGACCGTCTACCTCGTCGACTGGACCCCGGACAAGATGGAGCACTGGATCGATGGCGTGCGACTTGCCTCCGCGAAACTCGGCATCACTGCGACCTCGCCGCTCACTAGCATTGGCGTCGCGGCCCTGGCCGAGCCCGACCTGTTGGTCGAGGTCGAAGCCATCGCCGTCCTCGAATAACTCGGTTCAGCCCGTGACGTCCATCTCGACGAGCACTCGACGCAGTAGCTTTCCCGTCGTATTTCGGGGTAGCTCGTCGATGAACACCACATCGCGGGGCACCTTGTGGCGCGCCAGATTGTCCTTCACGTACTGCTTGAGCTCTGCTGCGTCCTGTTCGGCACCCGGCTCGGAAACGATGAAGGCGCGCAACCGCTTTCCGAACTCGACGTCGTCGACGCCAACCACAGCGACCTCGGCGATATCGGCCCGTTCCTCGAGCAGATTCTCCACCTCCTGCGGGAAGACGTTCTCACCGCCGGACACGATCATGTCGTCGTCGCGGCCGTCGACGAACAGCAGACCGTTCTCGTCGAAATGGCCCATGTCGCCGCTGGACATATAGCCATCGAGGATCTGCTTGTTCCGACCGTCGGTGTATCCGGAGAACGGTGCGCCGTTGCGGACGAAGATCCGGCCGCGACGGTTCACACCTTCGACCCGCTGGTCATATTCGTCGTACAGCACCACCTCGCAGGTCACCGGAGCGCGGCCCGCGGTCCCGGGCGCGGCGCGCAGCTCGGAAGGGGTGGCGACGGTCGCGATTGCACATTCGGTCGAGCCGTACATGTTGTAAAGGACGTCGCCGAAGGTGTCCTGCGCCCGTGTGGACAAGTCGGGGCTCAGCGCCGATCCGGCGATCAGGATCACCTTCAACGAAGACGTGTCGTACTTGGCGATGACGTCGGGACCGAGTTCGACCATTCGGTGCAGCATCGTCGGGACCGCGACCAGCATGTCGGCCTTGTGGTCGGCGATGAGCTTGAGGGTGGCCTCGGCCTTGAACCGCCTCGCGGTCACCACCTTGTTGCCGAGCGCCGCGCCAACCCCATAGGTGGCCCAACCCGTACTGTGAAAGATCGGCGAGACGATGACCATGGTTCCCTTGCGGGGGAACGGGATTCGGTCGACGATCTGCGCCGTGGCGAGCGTGTTCACCGAGTCCCGCGGTGCGCCTTTAGGTAGTCCGGTCGTGCCGCTGGTGAGGATGACTGATCCGCCGGCTTTGGTCGGCGGGGGCAACGGCTCGGTCGAGTTGGCCGCGACGATGTCGTCCAGGGTCTGCACGCCTACAGGGACGTCCGCGTCGTCGTCGACCCAGATCAGCACGCGGGGCAGTTCGGCGGGTAACGCGTCGAGCAGACCGAGGAACTCGCTGTCGTGCAGCATCACGCCGACGTTTTCGCGTTTGCAGAGCTCCCCGAATTGCGGCTTCGCAAAGCCCGTGTTCATCAACACCATCCGGGCGCCGAGCTTGCCGCATGCGGCCATCGCGACGGCAAGGCCGCGGTGGTCGCGGCACAGCACACCGACGACGGAGCCCATGGTGGCACCGAGGTCTTGCAGGCCGTGCGCCAACGCCCACGATTGGTCGTCGACCTGCTTGTACGTCAGTGTCCCGCGCTCGTCGACGATCGCAGGCAGGGTCGGATATCTGCGGCCACCCATGATCGCCATCGTCGCCTGCGGTCCATAGACAGGCGCGAGCTTGGCGGCACCAACCGTCGAGCGCAGATCCTTCAGGTCGATGATGCCTGAATTGGCGAGTGATTTGACCGCCCGCCCAGCCTCGGACGCCTGCTGCAGCTTCAGCCGAATACCAGTCAACGCGTCAGCCATCGAGCCTCCTCAGAGCGGAATTTCGATTAACTTAGCAGTCGGTTGCCCTCGTCCGGGCTGTCCCGAGTATCTGTTTCGATCTCCCCGATTAGACGACCGCGACGGTCGGCATCGCGAGGGTAGGACCGCTCATCTCGCACGTGAACAAAACACGGCGATCAGCACGGTTGCTCCGACGGCGGAGGCAAAGATCGCGGCGACGAGATGGCGCAGCCAACCGGCGTGTAGGTAGGCGGCGAACTGTAGGCCACCGGCGGCAAGAGCGATGGCCGCGAACAGCACCGCGCCGACGCGCAGAATCCTACTTGTAGGCAACTGCCGCACTCGATCCCACGTCGAGAGGGATCACATCGAACCTCTCGAATCCGGCTGCTCCGCCCCACTTTTGGAAGTCCGCAGCAGTATAGTCGAACGCATCACCGAACTCGATCTGGCGGAAGACGAAGTCGGCTGAAACTACAGCGATTAGGTATGCCCACGCATGATGGCGACTACCCGGCGGCGTAGGCGGCGATCTCCTCAGTGCGGCGTGCCGCCAGATACTCCGGTCGTGGTGCAGCGGTCCGAAATGGTTGAACCAGGCGGTTTTCCACCGAATTGAACACCAAAAAGATATTGGACCGGGGGAACGGCGTGATGTTGGAGGCCGAGCCGTGCATCACATTCGCATCGAACCACAACGCGGTCCCCGCGGGTCCGGTGACCTGTTCGATCCCGTGGCGGTGGGCGGCATCGGTCAGAGTGGCCCGATCCGGGACACCGACCTCCTGGTTCACCAGCGATGATGCGTGATTGTTGTGCGGCGTTGCGCCGACGCACGGGTAGAACGTCTTATGCGAACCGGGCATCACCATGAGCGGGCCGTTGTACGGATAATTGTCGGTCAACGCGATGGAACACGACACGGCCCGAATCGCCGGCATGCCATCCTCGGCGTGCCAGGTCTCGAAATCGGAATGCCAGTAGAAGCCGCTGCCGGTGAATCCCGCCATCATGTTTATCCGCGCCTGATGCACGTAGACATCGCTGCCGAGCAGTTGCCGCGCGACGGTCAGCACCGTGTCGAGGGTGATGACCTCGGCGATGAGATCGCTGAATAAGTGCGGCTGGAATATCGATCGCACGCCGCCGCCCGGTTCCCTGATGACTCGCGGGTCATCGGCGTGGGCGTCGGGGCCGATGCGCTGAAGTTCATCACCCAGCGCAGGCAGCCACTTCTCACCCACTGTCCCCCGCCGCACGACGTAACCGTTGGACGCCACGGCGGTCAGTTCCGCATCGTCGAGCGGGCCGTCCCATTCCCGGCCCCACACGGTCGGCTCGATACGGGCAATCGGGTCGATCGGATGGTCGAGTCGCGTCGGGTATGCGTCGTAAGGCATGTCGGTGGCGTTGCTGCTCAACTGGCTTGCACCGCCGGCGGATACGTACCGGTCTCGTCGTGTACTTCCTGGCCCGTCACGGGCGGATTGAACACGCAGAGCATGCGCAGTTGAGTGTCACACCTGACGTGGTGTCGTTCGTGTCCGTCAAGCAGGTACATGGTGCCGGGACGAAGCGGATACTCCTGTCGGGTCTCGAGATCGGTGAGGGCGCCGGATCCCTCGACCACCCAGACCGCTTCGACGTGATGGCGGTAGTGGAACTCGCTCACCGAGCCCGCTCGAATGGTGGTCTCGTGAAACGAGAATCCGACGCCGTCTCCGGCGAGAACAATGCGCTTCGATCTCCAGTCCTTGGCCGCCACATCGCGTTCGGTTCCGGTGATTTCTTCGGTGGTCCGCACTATCACGGGTAAGTCTCCCTCGGTGGTGGGTTGGTCAGGACAGCGCCGCGGTGACGGCCTCGGCCAGGATGTCGGTGCCTGCTTCCAGATCGGTCTCCGAGGTCGTCAGCGGCGGAAGTAGTTTGGCGACCTCATCGGACGGGCCGCTGGTCTCCATCAGCAGACCGCGATCGAACGCGGCTCGGCACACCGCCGCGGCCAGCGCCGGCTCGGCGAACTTCAGCCCCTGGGCCATACCGCGGCCTCGCGTTTCGATGCCAGGGGATGATGCGGCGATTGACTCCATGCGGTCGCGGACAAGCCAGCCCTTGGTCCGTACCTTGTCACTGAAAAGTGACGTCTCCCAGTACGTTTTCAACGCAGCAGTGGCCGTGACGAACGCCGGATTGTGGCCGCGGAAGGTGCCGTTGTGCTCGCCGGGTGCCCACACGTCGAGGTCACGACGGAAGAGGGTGAGCGCCATCGGCAGACCGTAGCCGCTGATGGACTTCGACAGGGTGACGATGTCGGGCACGATGCCTGCCTCCTCGAAACTGAAGAAGCTTCCGGTCCGTCCGCAGCCCATCTGAACGTCGTCGATGATCAGCAGAATGTCGCGGCGACGGCACAACTCGGTCAGCGCCTGCAACCACTCGGTGCGGGCCACGTTGAGACCACCCTCGCCCTGAACCGTCTCGACGATCACGGCCGCGGGACGGTTCAGACCGCTGCCGGAATCGTCGAGTACGCGCTCGAACCAGTGGAAGTCCTCGGTCACGCCGTCGAAGTAGTTGTCGTAGGGCATCGGGGTTGCGTGGACGAGAGGGATGCCCGCACCTGCACGCTTCATCGAGTTCCCTGTTACCGACAACGCTCCGAGGGTCATGCCATGAAAAGCGTTGGTGAAGTTGATGATCGCTTCCCTACCGGTCACCTTCCTGGCGAGCTTCAGCGCAGCTTCGACGGCATTCGTGCCGGTGGGCCCGGGGAATTGGACCTTGTAGTCCAGATTGCGGGGCCGCAGGATCAGCCTGTCGAATGTCTGCAGGAAGTCCGTCTTGGCTTCGGTGGCGACATCCAGCGAGTGGACGATCTTGTCGCTCATCAGGTACGCCAGCAGCGGCACTTTGAGGTGCGGGTTGTTGTGCCCGTAATTCAGCGCGCCGGCTCCGGCGAAGAAGTCGAGATACCGGGTGCCGACGGTATCGGTCAACCAGGATCCCTCTGCGCGATCCATGACCGTCGGCCATGCGCGGCAGTAGCTCCGCACCTCTGACTCGACCGAGGCGTACACCTCGGGGAGGTCGGTTTCGGCCGGCGGGGTGGTCATTGCGAGGTCAGACATGGGCCCTTTCAAGAGGTCAGTCGGTGAGCGGGGCGGCGATGGGGCCGATCCGCAGCAGTGGCTCGTCTTCGTGGTTCTGGTTCACGTCGAGGTGTTCGGCCGCGAAACATGGTTCCTCGATCATCGGCACGCCATGGCGATGTGCGAATGAGCCGAAAAATGCGCGCGACGCCGCATTGCCCGGCGCCACAGTGGCTTCGACGGTAACCGGATGGCCATGCCTGCTGCGTCGGACGCGGCGCACCAGGGTGTCGAGCATCGTGCTAGCCAGGCCGGTGGCCCTGGCCGCGTCGGCGACCGCCACCTGCCAGACGAAAAGGACTTCCGGTCGCGTCGGCGGGTGATAACCCGTGATCAGTCCGCGCAGGTCACCATCGCGGTCGGCGACGATGGAAGTGGCAGCAAAATCCGTTGCCATCAGCAGATAGGTGTACGTGGAATTCAGGTCGAGTACGCCCGTGTCGGCCACCAGGCGGTGCATGGCGATCGCGTCTGCCTCGACAGGCGGGCGCAAAAAACGGGACCACGAATTATGTTGCGTTAGTGCGTTATTGGAATCTCTAGTCCACGTCGCCGTGGCTTGATTTCTGTTACTGGCATGCATTGCTAATTGAGTTGTCACCACCGAAATGCTTAATCGAGTTCAGGTCAGTTTCGTTCTTCGGCGCGGCGACCGTATTCCAGCAAACCGACGGAAAGCAAACCGCGCTCATCGCGGCGCACCCTCGCACGGGCCGTCGGCTGCCGCCATCACCTGCACCGATGACGGGGGGAGTCGGCCCACGCGTCGACAATGGCTGTTATCAGATCGTTACCTTTGCCGGGTCCGCACCCGCCCGGGGTCACGGCGACCCGACGCCGAAGCCGATCCAGCCGCCACGGATGCTCTTCGTAGGGCTACATCCTCTCGATCTCGGCGTTGAATTCAGCGCCGAGCAGCACTTGGTCGCCCCAGTTCTCCCCGCACCGACCCGGCCGGCACCGTCGCAAACTGAACGCAGATGGTCCGGGCTCAGATCAGCAACTGCCCGGCCAGACGCGAATCGACTTGCAGCAGAAGGCGCTCGACCAGCGGAGCTATCGGTGTGGTGCCCCCAGTCGGACTCGAAACGACACCGGGCGGATTTTTTCGCATGATTACGCTCGGCGATCCCGCATTCTCATCAGCCCCGTGCTCTAAGTTACGTGAGGTGGAACCGCCCCACCGCTATCTACGGGAGCCCTCTGATCCGGTGGTGCACCACGCCGACTATCTGAACGCCCCGGATCAGCGCGCGCTCTGCGGTAAGGCGTTCGAGAATCCAACCCCTCTCACGGGGATGGATACCGCCGACTCAGTCTGCCCCGATTGTGAGGCGCAGCTGGTCGTGTACCACCTCGAATGGTGGCGCGCGAGAGCCCTGGCGGTCACCGCGGAGCTCGAGGCGCTGCGCGTCAAGTACTCCGAGCTTGCGCAGTCCGGCGATACCGAGGCTGCACACGTCGTAACCGCCGAGGTGGAGGAGGATCACGCCGGCTCGGCCGCCAAATCGGCCCCAACTGAGGCGACAACGTTCCTCGACCGTGCGCGACGTGAACTCGCCGAACTCTGCAGGCAGTTCGACGGTGCCGTCCCCTTCTTCCGACTGAAGAACACGATGCAGGAGTTCAGCGACACGCTGGATGACGACGAGAGAGTCCTGCTCGCTCAGGAGGTCGGGTCCGATGGCTCTCTCATACGTTGGGCGACAACGGAAGTCGAAACTCTCGGGCTGACAGTCACGAATAATCGTGTCCAGGAGAGCTCCGAAATGATGTGGGAGGAGTGGCTCAAGGAGTCACAGCAGGCGCCGACGAAGACCAAGCGGCGGTTCGGAAGGTCCAAGTAGCGCCACGGCTGAAGATCAGGCCGGCGGTGCAGCCAGTTCCTCGACGCTCGCAGCGAACGGGACTTTCCAGCCCGACTCGATCGGTGTGCTGACCCGTCCTGTCGACGTGGCTGCCTGGGAAGCTCGCATTCGGACGCGACTCGCATTCCTCACCGACCTCGACACAGACGAGCAATGGTGGGCCGCCTGCGACGAACGACACCGCCGCGAAGTGGAGAACGCGCTGGCGGCGCTACCGCGCTTCTGGCGACGTCGCTGATCCGCAGCCACGTTGCGGCCGGACGCGGCTGAATCGATTAGGCGAGCGCGTTTCGGCACGAACCAGGCTGTGATGGCGGACAGAGCATGAACGTCCAAAGACGTCGTGGCCGGTGATCTGATCTACGCCCGGGGCGAGGACTACGAGCCAATCGTGGGGTGCTGACCCTGGGTCTTCATGCCGGCCACAGACCAGTCATCGACGGCGCGATGACCCAGGTAAAGATCACGAAAAGATAACGATGTATCCCAGCTTTTGGATACAAGATACGACTCCTCTACCGTCGCAACGAGGCATCGAAGGCTTCGGTGGCGACAGGTTTACGGCGGAGATTGATATGCAGGCAGGGACGCAGCCAACCGGCCGCGTGGTCCTTCCGACCACGCTCTCGACGCTGGCCAGCCGCGTTTCCCAGGGCCGCCCGCTGGTTGGCACGATGGTCTATGAGGCGCTCCGGGAAGCCATCGTGCTGAATGTCTTCGCGGCCGGAGAACCGCTGCGCCAGGCGGCCCTCGCCGAAGCGCTCGGCGTGTCTCGGGTTCCGGTGCGGTCGGCGTTGTTGCAACTTGCCGCCGACGGGCTGGTCGAGCTGAGTGATCGCAAGGGTGCCGTCGTGCGGACCCATTCCGCGGCCCAGGCACGCGAACTCTACGACATCCGGATCGTGCTCGAAGTGCACGCGATGCGCCTGTCGATGCGCACCATGACGCCCCAGCGGGTCGAGGTCCTGCGGGCGCTCTCCGACGTCGCCGAGTCGAAGCGCGCGGAGGAGGTCGATGCACGGCGGGCGTACTACGCCGAACTCTTCGACGTCGCGAACAATCCCGAGCTGGTCCGTCTGCTCGAGGAGCTCCGACTCAAACTGGGGCGCTACATCTTCGGCTGGCGCCGCCGGCACCCACACCATGGCGCACACAACGACGTCCTCGACAAACTCGCCGCCGGAGACGAGGCGGCGGCGGTCGCCGCGGTCGAGGCGAACCTTCGCCAGGTGCGCAACGGCATCGTCGAGATGATTGAGGAAGAGGACAGAGAGGCCGCATCTTCCGCTCTGCGGCCGCTCACCCTGCGAGAGCGTCTCTTGGGCGCACTGGATCGCGGGCGGCCACTGAGCGGAAGTGACGTGCGCTCGCCCACCAGCGGCGCTGAGGACCGCGGAAGGAAAGACAACACGTGAATAATGCCCTGCTCGACCTGCGCGACGTCTGCGTACGCTTCCCCGGCAACGACACGAATGTCCTTGAGGACATAAATCTCGGCATCGAAAAAGGTGAGTTCGTCACCGTCGTCGGGCCGAGCGGCAGCGGAAAGACGACGCTGCTGCGGGCGATCCACGGACTGCTTCCTGCCGCCTCGGGCACGGTTACGGTGGCTGGTCGCGAGGTGCGCAAACCTACTCGCGATCGCGGCTTCGTCTTCCAGGCGGACTCTCTGCTGCCGTGGCGATCGGTGCAGGACAACGTCGGCTATCCCGTTGAGTTGCAGGGCGTTCGCCGATCTGAGGCACGTCGCCAAGCGGCTCCGCTGCTCGCGATGACCGGCCTCGCCGACGCGGCGGAGAAGTATCCCGCCCAGCTGTCCGGCGGCATGCGCCAGCGCGTGAACGTGGCACGGGCGCTGGTGTCGGACCCCGAAATCCTCATGATGGACGAGCCTTTCGCGGCTCTGGATGCCCAGACACGCGAGGTGCTACAGGCGGAGCTGCTCTCCATATGGCAGCAGAAACGCAAGACCGTCGTCTTCGTCACCCACCAACTCGACGAGGCGGTGTACCTGGCCGACAAGGTGGTGGTTCTCTCCGCCAACCCAGGTCGGGTGCGCGAGATCGTGCCCGTCAGGTTGACGCGCCCTCGCAGCCTGGATGTCAAACACACGGTCGAATTCACCGAGATCGTCGATTCGATCTGGCAACTCATCAAAGACGAAGTACTGCTCAATCAGCGCGTCCATGACGCATAGGCCTGTGATCGCAATTCGTCGACAGTCATCTCGGCGCGTGGTAAATCGCTGCGGGCCAACGGAATTCCGTTCGGAAGGAATATCATGAAGCGTATTTCCGGGTCGATCCGGTGGAGGCTGCCGGCGCTTGTCGTCGTCGCCCTGATGCTGACGGTCACTGCCTGTAGTGGCGGCCGCGGCGACGCTGGTACCGCTCAAGAGGGCAAGGGCTCAATTGCGGTCGCCTTCTCCAACGCGGTCCCGCAGGTGGAAAAAGTTCCGACAATCCTGGCGACCGAGCAACTCGAGGATGAGGGTTACCAGGTCAACCTCATCTGGCTGCAGTCCTCCGAGGACCCGGTGCAGGCCGTGGTCCGCGGCGATGCGCAGATCGGCACGGCGAACACCAGCACCCTCTTCGGTGCGACCGCGCAGGGCGCACCGGTCAAGGCGATATCGGCGCAGAACAGCCCCTCATACGCGATGGTCGTCCCGCCCAGCGTGACAACACCGGAAGGACTTGACGGCCTGCGGATCGGCATCCACGCGAAGGTATCGTCGACGTCGCTCTACACCAATCTCCTGCTCGAGGACTACCCGAACGTCAAACCCAACCTCGTAGTCGTGCCCGGCTCAGCCAACCGCGTCCAGGCACTGATCGCCGGTGAACTCGACGCGTCTGTGGTGCAGCTGTCGGACCTGCAGGTCCTGGAGGAGAAGGCACCCGGCAAGTTCCACGTCCTCTACAACTACGCGACCGAGATGAACGACATCGTCGACAGCGCGATCTTCACCAGCGACAAGTTCCTCAAGGAGAATCCCGACGCGGTGCACGACTTCCTGAATGCCTTGGTCGCGCAACAGAAGCGGATCAAGGAGGACCCGCAGGTGCTCATCGACGGGATCGTCGCGAACGTTCCGGAGGTAACCGCGACGCAAGCGAAGGGCTTCGCCGACACCTACCTCGAGTCCAACGTGTGGCCCGAGGACGGCAACTTCACCGACGAGAGCATCGCCGCGACGCTCGACGCCGTCAAGCAGTTCGGTGGCCTCGACGGCGAGCCGACCGCTGAGGGCTGCTGCACGAAAGAACCGCTGGACGGGGTTGTCGGTCAGTGATGGCCGGCTCGTCCGTACAGGCCGCAGGGACTATCCCGGCAAGGGTGGCAACCCAGGGCCGCGCCGGCGACGGGCCGGCTGGCGAGGTCGCCGGCCGGGCGAGGCGGACGGCCGCCGTGTGGGCAGTCCGGCTATCGTTCATCGCGGCCCTTCTGGGCGTGTGGCAGTGGCTCGGCATCCGCGACGGAGGACTCTTCATCGCCACGTTCACCGACACTGCGGCCGCGCTCGTAAAGCTGGCCGGTGATGGCACACTGTGGCCCGCTGTATGGGCGAGCAACCAGTCACTGCTGATCGGGTTCCCGGTGGCGATCGTGCTCGGCCTGGCCGTCGGCTTCGTGCTGGGCCGCCGTCGCGGCGTGGATCGAGCGACCAGTTACTGGCTCGACATCGCGTTGGTCGTCCCGATGGTGGCGATGGTGCCGGTCATCATCGTGGCGCTCGGCCTCACCCTCACCGCGCGCGTTGTCGTCGTGTTCCTCTTCACGTTTCCGGTCGTCGCGCTCAACGCCCGGGCGGCGGTGCGGGTGCCGTCGGCGCAACTTGAAGAGATGTCGGTGTCCTTCGGAGCGTCGCCGGCCCAGGTGTGGCGGACGGTCATCCTTCCCGGTGCCGCTGCGCCGCTGTTCACCGGCACGCGAATCGCCCTGTCCCGCGCCATCTCCGGGATGATCGTCATCGAACTCACCCTGATTCCAGCCGGTCTGGGCGGGGCGATCATCAATTACACGTCACAGTTCGCCGCGGCCAACCTCTATGCGATGACGCTCGCGGTGGTACTTGAAGGGCTCATCCTCGTGGGGCTTGCCACCTGGCTCGAGCGGGCCGTCATCCGCCGACTCAAGGGGGTTTCGCGTGGCTGACTCCGTCATCGCAGGCGAACGGCGAATCCCGCTGGCCCGCTGGGCAAGCACGCTGTCCCCGGTCATCGTCTTCGTCGCCGTACTCGCGGTCTGGCAGCTGGTCGCAGTCACCGTCCAACCAGGTTGGCTGCCGCCCCTCAATGACATCTTCGGCCAGATGTGGGGCCATATCGCCGACGGATCGTTCGTCGCCGCGGGTGTGTCGACACTGCGCACGCTAGCGATCGGTCTGCTGGTCACCATCGTGATCGCCGCCGTACTCGCCGCCGCGCTCGGGCTCAATGACCTCATCGACGAGGCGTTGACTACCGTCCTCGGCGGGCTCATGTCGGTGCCGACAGTCGCGCTCATCCCGATCTTCATCTTCATCTGGGGTCTCAGCGAGACCTCGGTCGTGATATCGGTCGTGTCGTTCGCCCTGCTGCCCCTCACCCTGCAGTGGGCGACTGCGCTGCGTGAGGTGCCGCGGCCGTTCGTCGAGATGTCGCAGAGCTTCGGGGCGAACCGCTTCCAGCTCGCCCGGTCGGTTTACCTTCCGTCGGTGGCGCCACTGCTTCTGACCGGCGTTCGGGTGGCTGTCGTCCAGGCAATCAAGGGCGTGATCAGCGCCGAGGTGATCATCGGCACGATAGGCATCGGCAAGCTGCTGACGGTCGAGTCTTCGACTTTCGACATCGCCGGCGTCTGGGCCGTCATCGTCATGATCATCATCGCCTCGTTGGTCTCGTACACAGTTCTGACCTATCTGGAGACGCGGGCGAGCCGCTGGGCCGACTGAACGGTGCACGGCGGCATCGGCAAGCCAGAGAGGAGCGATACCAATGCAATCCAATCGGCAGTGGTGGACTGTCGGTGGGATCGGCACGTGCGTGTACGACACCGGTCCCGCTGCGGGCCGTCCGACGATCGTCATGCTGCACGGCGGCGACCCGCGCTCGCTGTCGAACGCCATGGACTGGAGCACGATCTGGTCGCCGACTGCGCTCGGTGCCCGGCTGGTCGCCTACGACAAACCCGGACAGGGGCTGTCGTACTCGGCGAACCTGCCCGACCAGGCGATGGGGGCGGCCGCGATCTGTGAGCACCTGGAGGCACTGCTCGACCGTGTCGGTTCACAGCCGATTGCGCTGATGGGTCACTCACGCGGAGCGTTGCCCGTCGCCGCGATGGCGTTACGCCGGCCGGACCGAATCGCCGGAATCGTGCTGGTGTCGTCGAACACTCTCGCCCCACCGTCGCCGCATACACCCGCGGACTTCTACCCGCGGGCATACGCCGCACCGCCGCCGGAGCCGACACCTGAGTTCATCCGGCGTGAGCCAGAGATGAACTCGTACCTCAAAAGTCATGTCGACGAACTCGTATCGGGGCGACTCAGCGCGGCCAGGGAGAACGGTTGGTGGACCGACCTCGACCGGCGCAGCCGGGTCTACGACACGATCGTCAAGCGAGAGCTGCAGGACCTACGGTCGCGTGTTCTCGCCGAGATCGAGCAGCGCGGCTTCGACGTGCCGGTGCTGCAGATCTGGGGTCAGAACGACGTCTCGGCCCCGGTATCACTGGCGCATAGCCTATTTGCGACTGTCTCAGCTCGAACCCTCGACTGCACGTCCGTCGTGATCAACCGCTCGGCGCACTACGCCTACCGTGAGCACCCGAGCCACTTCACGGCGGTGTTGCGAACGTTCGCGGGCGAGCTGGTGTCGGGCAAAAAGCGGCGGGCTGAGGTGGACCTCGCCGCCGACGGGGCCTGACCCGTCACGCGACTCCCAGTCAGCGTCAAGGTTTCGTTGTCGGAGTGCCTAAGCCGTTTCGTGTTCGCGGTGGCTTCTACTTGAAGCTATGGCGAAGTTGGTCCGTCAGGACGACGCGGTCACCACCTACCGTTACGTACGCCTGGGGCTGTTTGCTTTGGTCGTCTTCCTCGCCGCATCCGTCATCAACACGTGGCGACATGCCGATGGATGGCAGAACTCGATCAGCGCGTACTTCTACACCAGTTCTCACAGCGTGTTCGTCGGGTCTCTCTGCGCCGTTGGCATCTGCTTGATCGTCTACCAAGGCAGCACGACCACCGAGGATTCGCTGCTGAACTTCGCAGGCTTTCTCGCGTTTATTGTCGGTCTCGTTCCGACACGTCGGGAAGAGCTGCGCGGCCCGGGCCTGCCCGACGATTTCCGTCCGACAGCGTTTGTGGAGAACAACGTGGGCGCGCTCCTTTTCGCGAGTGTCGCCGCAGCCGTCGTGCTCGTACTAACCCGGATTTTTCGCGAAACTTGCGTTCGGCGGTGTGTAGATATGCGAAAGC
>CADEGF010000095.1 GCA_902826815.1 uncultured Mycobacteriaceae bacterium | reverse complement strand
CCTGTCTCGTTCGTCGGCGGCATCCTCGTGTTAGACGAGGGGTGTGAACGCCGAACCGCATCAACGAGCACTACCTCAGCGCAGATGTCCCTTGCGATAACTCATGCGCGAAGATGCGCGTTATGACGCATTATCTTGTGTTGCCCGGGCTGTCCAGTGGTTCCCGCTGTTTGATTACTTGAAGGGCGGCTTACCAAGCGCGGATCGTGTCGAAGCCGATCTTTATCGCAGCGGAGAAGTTCGCTGCGTATCGTTCTGGGGTCGACTCCAGACCCTCACGAATTCGGTGTTCGTATTTGGACAGGTAATGCGCCAGCCGCTGCGGGTCGTCCGACCCGGTCGACAGCGCGGCTACACCGTCGATGGTCAGGACCCCGTTTCCGAGTGTTCCGTCTCCGTCGAGGTGGAACGAAACCCGTTTGTTTCCAGCAATATTTCGGACTTTGCCCGAGGTGGGCTCACTGATCACAAACACGTCGTCGCCGTCGAAATGGAACCACACGTAGGAGCTTTGCGGTTGCCCATCGCGACGGACGGTGGTAATCCAGCCGAAGTCCGCGTTCTCCAAGCGAGCGGCCGACGACGAGTCGATCATGCGTGCCTCCTACCGGTGGGCGGAGTGCTTACCGGGTGCCACCTCAACCCTGAGGAAGCGGTGGCACCCGGCACGCTCGCCTACGCCGAGATCATTCCGTGCGGGTCGATGATGAACTTGTTGGACGAGCCCTGGTCGAAGATCGCGTAGGCGTCCGGCGCCTCGTCGAGGCTGATGACCTTGTTGTTGAGCATGGGGCTCAGGTAGGGCATGCGGTCCCACAGGATCGCCATCATCAGTTCGCGGTGATAGTGCATGATCGGCGCCTGCCCCGCCGACACGCGCGGCGACTTGATCCACGCCTTGCCGAAGTCGAGCGGGAAAGTGCCTTCTTGCCCGGCCTCTGTCGGCGCCAGGGGGTCAGGTCCGTAGACGCCGATGACGCCCGTGGCGCCGCCGGCGCGAGTGGCCTCCAGCACCTGGTTGATGGCAGCCTGCGGCTGAAGGTCCTCCGCCTCCTTACCGATGCCGTGCGCTTCGGAACCGACATAGTCCACGGCACAATCGACTTCACGCTCGCCCAGGATGGCCTCGATCTGGTCGGGCAACGGAACGTCCTTATTCAGATCGATCGTCTCGCACCCGTTGTTCTTCACCAGATCAAGCCTGTCCTGGTAGTAGTCGCCGACGATGATGCAGGACGCACCCAGCAGCCGCGCCGCCGCCGCACCACAGCGGCCGACCGGACCGGCACCGGCGATATACACCGTCGAGCCAGGCTTGGCGCCCGCCTCCATCAGGCCATGAAAGGCCGTGGGCAAAATGTCCGAAAGCAGGGCGAGATCAAGGATCTTCTCCATCGCCTGGTCTTTGTCCGGGAACCGCAACAATTGGAAGTCGGCGTACGGGACGAACAGGTACTCGGCCTGACCACCCTGCCAGTCGCCGAGGTTGAACCCGTACGCGCCGCACGCGACGTCGGCATTCGTGGTCTCGCAGACATCGGTACGGCGCGCCTTACAGTTGCGACACCGCCCGCAGGCAACGTTGAACGGGACCGAGACGAGATCACCCTCGGTGAGGAACTCGACGTCGGGGCCCACTTCGACGACCTCACCGGTCATCTCGTGGCCCATGACCATCCCCTCGGGCACAGGAAAAGAGCCTCGGAAGATGTGCAGGTCGCTGCCGCAGATGTTGGTGGCGACCATTTTCAGGATCGCGCCATGGGGAGCCTTCTTGCCGTTGGGCATGACCAGTTTCGGATACTCCAGCGAATCGACCCGCATGTCCCCCGGATTGTGGAAGACGACTGCGCGATTACCTTCAGCCATGGTTGTAAACCTCCTTGCAGCACAATTGATGTGCTGATGTGACGGTCAGTCGGCCTGGTGGCGAACTGTCCTGTCAGCGTATGCAGGACCATGCATCGTGTCGGTGACCGCGCGCGCCACCGTTATGACAATCCGTGCCAAGGCGTCAGTCGGCGAGTTCAGCGGCAAGATACGCGGCGGTGGCGCTGTCCCGGTATGCCGCGACCTCCCGCGGGGTACCGGCGACGACGATGCGGCCACCGGCGCCCCCTGCGCCGGGTCCCATGTCGATGACGTGATCAGCCTGGGCGACCACCCGCATATCCAGTTCGGCGGCGACCACGGTGTTGCCGGCGTCGACGAGCCGGTGCAGGTGTGCCAGCAGCCGGTCGGTGTCGGCGGGATGCAGTCCGGCGGTGGGCTCGTCGAGCAGGTAGAGCGTGTCACCGCGGTGGGCACGCTGCAGTTCACCGGCGAGCTTGACGCGCTGCGCCTCGCCGCCGGACAGTTCAGTGGCCGGCTGCCCGAGCCGCAGGTAGCTTAGCCCGACATCGCACAGCGCCTCCAGAGCTTGCAGCACGGCGGGTTCGCCGCCAAAAAACTCCCGGGCCGCCGACACACTGAGTTCGAGTACCTCAGCGATGTTCTTGTGCCGCCAGCGGATCGCGAGAGTCGCGGGGTTGTAACGGGTTCCGTGGCAGTCGGGGCACGGGCTATAGACGCTGGGCAGGAACAGCAACTCCACCATCACCCAACCCTCCCCTTCGCAGGTCGGGCATCGTCCGCCGCTGACGTTGAACGAGAACCGTCCGGGTTTGTAGCCGCGCTTCTTGGCCCCGGGGGTGTCAGCGAAGAGCCGGCGAACGTGGTCGAACAGCCCGGTGTAGGTGGCGATGTTGGATCGCGGTGTGCGGCCGATCGGCTTCTGATCGATGCACACCACCCGCCGCACACCGTGGGGGTCGCCGAGCACCTCGCCCGAGGCGGTGACCTGCGTGGCCTCAGCGAGCAGGTCGTCGTCGCGGGCGTCGTCGAACCGCACCGGACGGCCGAGGTGCTCACCGACGATCTCGGGTAGGGCCTGGGCGACGAGGCTCGACTTGCCCGACCCGGACACCCCGGTGACCGCGGTGAGGCAGCGCAACGGCACCGATACCGACAGATCATGCAAATTGTTGCGTTGCACACCAGCGAGTTGCAGCCAGTCACTGCGCTCCCGCGGTGTGCGCGAGGCGACGCGGGTCTCGTCGCCGAACAGATAGCGGCGGGTGACCGAGTCGGTGACATCGGCCAGCCCGGCCGGGGGACCGCTGTAGAGGATCTGGCCGCCGTCCAGCCCGGCGCCGGGCCCGATATCAACCAGCCAGTCCGCCGCGGCGATGACATCCAGCGAGTGCTCGACGACGAAGACGCTGTTGCCGCTGCGTTTGAGGCCGGCCAAGATGTCCAGCAAGGCGTCCCGGTCGCGGGGGTGCAGACCGGCCGACGGCTCGTCGAGGACGTAGACGACGCCGAACAGTTGTGACGAGAGTTGCGTCGCGAGCCGCACGCGCTGCAGTTCCCCGCCCGATAGCGTCGGCGTGCTGCGGGCCAGGGAGAGGTATCCCAGTCCCAGATCGATGAGCGGTTGCAGCCGCTCCTGCAGCTCTGCGACCAATCGCTGTGCAGCGGCGCGCTTTTCGTCTGACATGTTGGGTGTTTGCCGGACATCTGGTGCCGCGGCATGCGCGGAACCCCCGGCCACGACCCGCGCGTTGACCGCCGACTTTCGTGTCTTCTGGTTCAGGGCCGCACCGGAGGTGGCCGGCTTCCACCGCGGGCTGAGCACCCTGGCGCACAGCGCGGCGAGCTGGTCGAGGGTGAGCCGCGACAGCTCGGCGATGTCCAGACCTTCGAATGTCACCGACAGCGCTTCGGGTTTGAGCCGCTTTCCGTGGCACGCCGGGCATGGGCCGCTTCCGACGAATTGAGAGACCCGTTTCTTGACCGCAGCGCTCTTGGTGTTGGCGAACGTGTCGAGGACGTAGCGGCGGGCACCGATAAAGGTGCCCTGATAGCTGGGCTCCATATCGGCTTTCACGGCGCGTCGAGTTTCCGCCGGGGTGAAGCCCGCGTACACCGGCACCGTCGGACGCTCCTCGGTGAACAGAATCCACTCGCGGTCCTTGCGTGACAGCGTCTTCCAAGGGGCGTCGATGTCGTAGCCGAGCGTGGTAAGGATGTCGCGCAGATTCTGCCCGTACCAGGCCGGCGGCCACGAGGCGATGGCACGCTCACGGATCGACAACGACGGGTCGGGCACCATGAGTGCTTCGGTCACCTCATACACCCAGCCCATACCGTGGCACGTTGGGCAGGCGCCCTGCGGGGTGTTGGGCGAGAAGTCCTCTGCGTAGAGCATCGGCTGGTCCGCAGGGTAGGTGCCCGCACGCGAATACAGCATCCGGACCAGACTCGACAGCGTGGTGACGCTGCCCACCGACGAACGGGTACTGGTTCCACCGCGCTGCTGCCGCAACGCGACCGCAGGTGGCATCCCTTCGATCGAATCGACATCCGGGACACCCACCTGATCAATCAGACGCCGCGCGTACGGCGCCACCGATTCCAAGTACCGCCGCTGGGACTCGGCGAAGAGCGTGCCGAAGGCCAGCGATGACTTGCCCGAACCCGACACGCCGGTGAATGCGACGAGGGCATCACGCGGCACCTCCAGGTCGACGCCGCGCAGATTGTGCTCGCGGGCACCGCGCACCCGAACTCTATTATCTGGCTCCACTACTCATCTCCTCGTCCGACGAGGCTAGCCATGGCGGCGGGACATCCCACTGTCGATGTGTGCCACAACCCTGACGTCCCGTGCCAGCTTGGCCCGCAGAGGATGGCCGGGCTGCGCATTCCTTTTGAAGGATGCTGCGGGCCCCTCCACAAGATGCCCGCCCGTCGAGGTGCTGCGCTCGGTGGTGCTGATCTGACGAAGTTACGGCGACGGATCGAGCCGGTCCTGCAGGTTCGCGGTGTCCTGCCGGGCCAGGTGCCGGTAGTCTCCGGGAGTGATCCCGGTGATCGCCCGAAACGAGCGGTAGAAGTTGGTGTCGTTGGAAAACCCCACCTCTCGGGCGATCGCCTCAATGGGCAGGTCGGTCCGGTTTGTCAGTAGCCGCTGAGCGGCGGCGACCCGCATGGTGCGCAGATGCGCGGTCACGGTTTGTCCGGTGCCCTCGAACAATCGGTGCAGAGTGCGGCGGGACACGTGGCAGCCGACGGCGATCCGGTCCACATCGAGGTCTGGGTCGCCGAGGTGGTGGCGCAGGTAAGCAAGGGCCCGCTCGCGCTGCAGCAGGAGCGGAAGGTCTTGTACACCTCGAGTTCTCGCTGCGTAGGCGAGCAAGGAACTGGCCAGGTTCGCCCCGTACGGGGCCAGCAGGCCGGCTCCCTCCGGGTCGGTGGTTTGCGTAGCAGCCAAACTTTGGAAGAACGCGGACACCGACGAGAGCGCCCCGTCCACGGGGATCTCCACCGCGAGCAGATCAGTACTAGGCCGCAAGCCGGCGTCAGCGAATGCACGCTCGGCCGGTAGATGAACCACGACCTGCTCGTACGGATCGCGGTAGTCCAACGAAAACGGCCGCGCGCTGGCATAGATCACCACCCGGCCAGGTCGGACTTCCGCGCTGTGGCCAGCCTGCGTGACGACTCCCGTGCCACGGCTCTGAAACAACGCGTATAGGTACTCCGCTTCGGCCCCCCGGGATATCAGAGTGCTGCTTCGACTGACCTTCTCGCCGCTGGCCCGCTTGACGGACAGCGCAAAGTCACCGTAGTCGGCATAGCTAATCTCGCCGGAGAAACTCCGATCATAGGGGCTCGGCGCAACATCGACGTAAGCCTGGCGTCGCACCGAGCGCCAATAGTCGACGGCGGCGTCAGCGTCGACCGCGTGGGTGGACCACGTCGCAGTTTCTGGAGACGTGGCCGCATCGCGCTCAGACACTTCGTCGCCTCCCTCCATCGCTGAATCTATGCGATAGCGCCGCCAGACGCGTTCAGGATTGCGCCCACATTGTGTGGGAGTGCCCCGCCGGATGTGCGCAAAACCTCTGTTCAAAGGTGCGGGGCCGTAGCTGCTGCGCCCCCACCACGAAGAAGATCGAGGTTTCCCCGGGTGCAGTTCCAGCGCGTCTCGCTTCTAGGGAAACGAGACAGAGACTGCGGAGCAGTGCCGAGTCCATATAGCACCAGGTAGCGGTGTCTCATTTCTCGTCTCACTCCGCGTTGTCTCACATCCTCGATGTCAGTGGGAAATGAGACTGCGATGCCGTGACTGCGGTAGTGGGAATCGCCGCGGGCGGGGTGCGAGTGCGAGCCCGTCACGGGACGTCGCCGGATGTCCGGGTTGACTAGTGCAGATAAGTTCTGCCGTATCGATCGGTGACGTCTTGGGTCGGATCGGTGACCATGGCAACGCGTTGCCCCACTAAGGGGGATTGGGCGAACGAGGTCGCTTCAGGTCCCCAGCAGCCGACCGTGAAGCCGGGCTTCTTGGTCTCTGGCGTGTCGATTCCCAGCACTCGTATACGTAGTCGACCTCGAATGTCGTCGCGAATATCGATGGTGTCTCCGTCGACAACCTTGAGAACGACGGCTGTTGCCACGGCGGAGTCATCGGCCATGACAGACGGTGTAGAGAGCAGGGATGCGGCTGAGAATGCCACTACCAACGAAGTCGAGGTTCGCATCGGATCACGGCTTCGGCTCGCATGCGTATCCGTCACCATCGCGGTCGCCATCGTCCCAATAGTCCGGATCGCCCTGAGGGATGTTGTAGCGCCCATCCTCGTGGGCCTCGGTGCAGTTGGCGTACTTGCCGCTAGCGCTGGATACCGGAGCTGAACCGATTGCTGCGATCACAATTGTGGTTGCGATGAGTGCGCGAAACATTTGCTCCCCGTATGTGACGGCGATCACTCGGCCTTCCGAACAGCAAAACGATAGAACGTATTTGTCGTCAGCGCAAATATAGTGCTTAAACGAATATTACAGCTGCTTACTCAAGAGACAGCGGTGGCTGTTGCAAACTCTAAAGCCCAGTTTTAGCACTGCCTATCAGGCCGCATGTGGAAGCACTGAAAATAGCTAGCCGGCAGTTTAAAGTAGCCAGTCACGGCTTTCCGCCGATGCCCGCGCCAGGCATGTCGGTGACCAGGTAGCACGATGACACCGCGCAGAATGCGCGCATGGTCGTCCGGAGATCGGGAAGCGTCGGGTCAGGACTCCGAGCCGACGTCCACGACGCGGTCCAGCGCGCCGAGCACCGCGAAGGGCCCGACGCATTTCGAGGGCGTCATCGAGAAGAAGATCGGCGAACCCGCCGGATTGAACTATTCAGAGGAATCTGACTACCGATGATCGGCCCGCACTCGACGAGCAGTTTCTCCGGTTCGACGTCGACGCCTTCTCGAGCGACGACACCTACGAATACCCGGACTCCCCGGATGCGCTGCTGCTGTCGAACTGGAGCGTCGACGGGTCAGGCGACACGGTTCGGGACCTGGTGTCCTCTCCGGAATGCGGCAGCGGACAGGCGCCCATCGACGCACCCGCCGCCGGCCCGCACACCCGCGCACGGGTTGTCGTGCGAGCCTCGAAACCCGCTACGACGCTGCGCCTTTCGTGGCTCACCCTGATGTGTGAGTCGGCCATACCCGGAGCCGACTAAGCCGGCGGCGGTGGCGGCGGTGGTGGTGCGCCCGGCGGTGGCGGCGGCGGCAGCGCCTCGGGTGGTGGCGGAGGCGGCGCGGGCAGGAAGATCGGCGGCAGCCCCGGAATGTTGATCACATTCGCGTCGGGTGGTGGCGGTGGCGGCGCATCCGGCGGAGGTGGCGGCGTGTCGGGGAACCGCCGCGGGTAATACACGTACGGCGAGACGCCGTTGCTTGTGTTGATCGTGACGAGGAAGCCGGGGACCGCCTTGTCCTTCGGAGTGGTGCCTGCGATCGCCCCCTTCGACAGGTAGCTGTCGACCGGCGAGGGCTGGTCGGCGACCTTGAATCCGGCGTCCTGCAGCTTTTTACGCGCGGCGTCGAAACTGAGACCGGTGATGCTCGGCAGTGGAACCGTCGGCGCGCCGTCGACGTAGCGCGGATCGGTTGGCGGCATCGACACCGGGCCCAAGTCGTCGGCGATGGGTTTCATCGCGGTGTACCAGGTGCGCGCGGGTTCGTTGCCGCCGTAAAGGTTTCCGCTGGAGCACCTGCGCAGCGGCCACGAACAGAGTTCGGACGGCGCGGGGGTGTCGTCGAAGATGTAGTTCGCGGCGGCGTACTGGTTGGTGAACCCGAGAAACGCCGATGAGCGGTGCGACTCCGTGGTTCCGGTCTTGCCGGCCATCGGCAGGCTCCAGCCGACGGACCCGGCCGCGCTGGCCGCCGTGCCGCTGGAGTGGTCCTTGCCGAGCGCGTTGGCCAGGGTGTTGGCCAGGCCCTCCGGCACGACCTGTTCGCATTTCGCTTGCGGGACGGGAACTTCGCGGCCACGCCGGTCGAGGACCTTGTCGATCGGGCTCGGCGGACACCACACACCGCCGGAGGCCAGCGTCGCTGCCACGTTGGACATCTCCAGCGCGTTGAGTTCGAGCGGGCCGAGCGTGAACGAGCCGAGGTTCTGTTGTTTGACGTAATCGGCGAGACTGCCCTTGTTGTTCGGGTCGTAGTCCTTGGCGCTGCCCGGTTCGGCGTAGGACCGCAGCCCAAGCCGCACCGCCATGTCGACCGCGCGCGGCACCCCCACCTGTTGAATCAGCTTGGCGAATGCGGTGTTCGGCGACTGCGCCAACGCATCGGTGACATTCATCGGGCCGCGGGCGCCGCCGCCGGCGTTCTTGACGCACCACGTGCGCGGCGGACATCCGGGAGTGTTGCTGTCACCGAGTCCGGCGCCCTCGAACTTCGCAGGGACGTCGAGTTGGGCATTGATCCCCATCCCCATCTCGAGCGCGGCTGCGGTGGTGAAGATCTTGAAGGTCGACCCGCCGCCGTCGCCGGCCGGTGTGAACGGCTGCGGTTGCACGGTCTCGCCCGCTCGCAGTTGCAGCCCGTAGGTGCGGTTGTCGCCCATCGCGAGTATGCGGTGTGCGTCCTTGCCGGGCTTGATCACGCTCATCACGCTGGCGACGCCTTCCAGCGTCGGGCTGGCGATCTTGTCGATCGCCTGTTTGACCGAGTCCTGCACCTTCGGGTCCAGCGTGGTGCGGATCAGGTAGCCGTTGCGTGCGAGGTCGTCCTTGGTGATGCCTGCGGCGGCGAGATACGAAAGGGCGTAGTCGCAGAAGAACGCCCGATCGCCCGCTCCGATGCAGCCCTGCGGCAGCGGGGCGGGTTTGCGCAGGATGCCCAGCGGCGACGCCTTGGCCTTCTGGAGTTCGTCGGCTTTGTCGGGAAGGTTCTGGATCAGGGTGTCGAGCACCAGATTGCGTCGCGCCAGCGCCGCATCGGGATTGGCGTACGGGTTGAGTGCGCTCGTGGACTGCACCAACCCCGCGAGCAGCGCCGACTGCTGCCAGTTGAGGTCCGCCGCGTTGACGCCGAAGTAGGTCTTCGCGGCGTCCTGGACGCCGAAGCTGCCGATGCCGAACGAGACCAGGTTCAGATACCGGGTCAGAATCTCCGCCTTGGGGAGAGCCTTGTCGAGTTCGAGCGCCATCCGCATCTCACGCAGTTTGCGGATGGGCGTCGTCTCGATCGCGGCCCGGCGCTCCGCGTCACTCTTGGCGTTGACCAGGAAGTTGTAGTTCTTGACGTATTGCTGCTCGATGGTCGAACCGCCGCGGGTGTCGACCGCGCCCTGCAGGTATCCGGCGAGTCCGGTGAGCGAGCCCTGCAGATCGACGCCGTTGTGCTGACCGAAGCGCTTGTCCTCGATCGAGACGATCGCCAGCTTCATCGTGTCGGCGATTCGGTTGCCGGGAACCACCCAGCGGCGCTGTGTGAATATCCATGCGATCGGGTTGCCCGCGGCGTCGACCATCGTCGAGATGATCGGCACGTCGCCCTCAAGGAGCGCGGACGTATCCTGGGCTGTCCTGTCGGAGAGCCGGTTGACCATCGCGCCCGCACCTCCGACGAACGGGAATGCGACGGCGGCCAACAGCAGGCCAGCCGTCAGGATGTACAGAATCAGCTTGGCAGGCTTCGCTGCTCGCTGTTCTGACATGTCTCTAGGGTATTCAGCCGCACGCGCACTGTGGTCGATTAGGGGTTACGGGTATCGCGTTCGCCGCCGTAGGCCTGCACATATCGACGCATGAAAGTTCCGAACTCGCGGAAACCCCAGCGGCGGGCGATCTGGGTGACGCTGGTCGACTCGGGGTCGCTGTCGACAAGCTCCAGGTGTGCGTAGTGCAAGCGGACTCTGCGCACGTAGTCCATGGGCGTGCAACTGCGGTGCAGGCGAAACATATTCAGCAACGCCTGCGGTGTCACATTCACTGCTGCGGCGATGTCAGCAGAAGAGATGTCGGTGTGTGCGTTCTCGTCGATGAACGCGATGGCGCGCCGCAACAGCGCCGGTGTGCTGTCGTGGTCCCCGGCGCTGGGCTCTGCCAGTGTGGTGGTGGGAAACGTGGTCAGCATCGTCGCCGCGAGGTAGCGCGCGACGGTCCCCGCGAGAAAGGGTTCCTGCGCGAAATCCGAGTTGACCACGGTATGGCGTACGTGGTCGATGACGTCCACGAGATGCCGGCTCGCATCGGCCGATACCGGCGACGACGACGTCAGTACCACCTTCTCTGTGCCGTGCGAGCCTGCGACTTCGCTGAGCAAGTGTCGGTCGATGGATATCGCCGTGAAGACGGCTCGGTGGACGAAGCCGGTGTAGGCGGTGCCGTCGAGCGCGCCGATCGCTGCGACCTCGCCCTTGGTGAACATCGCGGGCTGACGTCCGGGCAGGTGGTCTTCGATCGCACCCTTGAGCACCCGGCACAGCAGGATGTTGTCCATCGGCTCGACCGCGTACTCCATGTCGTAGCTGTACTCGAAGTCGTCGACGTGAAGCGATCCGATTCGTGTTCGCCAAACCCGCGTCCGGGTGGGAGCCTCGCGGGACTGTTCGCTCAGTCGAAGCCTGGTGTACGTTGCCGTAAGGAGCGCTTCGGCCTCGCCGATGTCCTGGGTGTCGATGATGAAACTACCGCTCACGACGCCCCCTGTGGTCCTTTGGCAGTATGCCATCGGATGGTCGCGAAATTAGCCGAAACGCCTCAAATCGTCAAGGTAAGAAATTTGCTAACAAACCTCTGACGGGCGTGCGGCGCTCAGAAGCGACAGGAGCACGGGAATTCGCCGCTCCTCGATCTCGGGCTGTGAGAGCACATGCCGAATGATGGACGCACCGTCGAAAGTGTTGATTATCACCATCACCAAGGCCGCGAAATTCTCTTCGCCCCCGAAGGCCAGGATCTCCTCGTCGGTCGAACTCGCTCTCGCCGCCTTGAAGATCTCCGCGCCATAGGCCGTCATCACTTCACGCAATGAGCCGCGAAGTTTGTTGTCGGTCCGCGCGGCAACCCACAGCTCGTGAATAACGATATTGGTCTGGTTGCCCGTCAGATCACCGACGATCGGCAGCACGGCCTCTAGGGCCGGCGCGCCCGCCGGGATTTGCGCGATCCGGCTCGCGTACAACTCGAGTTGCCGTCGCCCCGCCTCGCGGAGCGTGGCGGCCATCAGATCGCGCATCGTGGGGAAGTGCCGAAAAATGGCGCCGTCGGACACCTGTGCGCGCTTGGCGATCAAGGCTGCCGAGGTGCGCGCGTACCCGACCTCGATGATCGTTTCGATGCTCGCGTCGAGCAGGCGGGCGATCGTCTCCTCTCGGCGCTGCTGCTGGGTTCTGGCCATCTCAGGCGGAGACGGATTCCCGCTGGGCCTGGCCGGCCTTCAGGAACCGGCCGGACTTCACCGTGTCGCCGTAGCCCTCGCGGAACTCGCCCTCCCGGAACACGACCTCGCCGTTGACGCCGGTCGCCACGATCGCCGCATCGTTGCGGTTCACCATGCGGGACAAGCCGCCGTAGAACGGCACCTCCTGCTCGTGGTAGGCGTCCACCGAGTCGTCGAGCCCTGCCGGGTCGATGACGACGAAGTCGGCGCGGTCACCCTCGCGCAGTGTGCCCGCCGCGAGACCGAACCACTCGGCGACCTCGGCGGTGAGGCGGTGCACCGCATGCTCGACCGTCATGAACGGCTTCCCGGCCAGCTCAGCGTCACGCACCCGTCGGAGCAGCTTCACGGGGAAGTTGTAGAAGGCCATGTTGCGCAGGTGCGCACCGGCGTCGGAGAAGCCCATGTGGACCGACGGGTCGATCGCGAGCGCGTTGAGGTGCTTGGGCCGGTGGTTGGCGACGATCGTCGTCCACCGCACATTGCGTTCGCCGTTCTCGACGAGCACGTCGAGGAAGGCGTCCAACGGGTGAATGCCGCGTTCGTCGGCGATCTGCCCGAAGCTCTTGCCGATCAGGGTCGCATCGGGGCATTCGACGATGGTGGCGTCGTGGAGATCGCGGTGCCACAGCGTGGGGCCGAGCTTCTTGCGGTCGAACGAGGCGCGGAACCGACGCCGGTATTCAGGATCGGCCAGCAGCTCGTTGCGCTCGAGCTGGTCGCGAAGGTGCAGCGCGGCGGTGCCCGCGCCGAACTCCTCGAACACCGGCAGATCGATGCCGTCGGAGTAGAGCTCGAACGGCACCGGCAGATGCTGGAATTTCACGGATGAGTTGAGCAGCCTGTTGAGAACCCTTGTGCCGGGGCCGAATACGTGCACGGCGCCGGTGTTGGACTTGGCGTCGGCCGAGACCAGCAGGCTCATTCGGACGCCGCGCCTGCGACCGAACATCCTGCTGCTGGTGAGGAAGAAGTTAAGCGCCTCGAGCGGATTCTTGGTGTTGGGCGCGCTCTGCAGGATGCGGCCGCGCTTGCGCAGCACCTTGATCAGCCTGCGGCGCTCACGCCACGTCGCGAACGTCGACGGCAGTGCCCTGGACCGGAAGCGGTCGCCGTCGAGCTTGTCGATCGGCGCGTCCATGCCCGACATTCCGAGCAGCCCGGCCTCGAGTGCCTCGTCGAGCAGTTTGGCCATCTTCTCGAGTTCGGCGTTGGTCGGTTCGACGCCCTCTGTGGTGGCGCGCTCGAGTCCGAGCACCGTGGTGCGCAGGTCCGAATGTCCGAGCATGGAGCTGACATTCGGGCCAAGCGGCAGGTCGTCGAGCGTCTGCACGTACTCGGCGGGCGACGTCCAGGTCCGCTTGGCTTCCAATGCGCCGAGCACGAACTGGCGTGGCACCGCCTCGACGCGGCTGAACAGGTCGGCGGCGTCCTCGGAGTCCGCGTAGACCGTCGATAGCGAGCAATTGCCCAGCAGAAGCGTGGTGACGCCGTGTCGTACGGATTCCCGCAGGCCCGGGTCGAGCAGGACTTCGGCGTCGTAGTGGGTGTGCACGTCGATGAAGCCGGGGAGGATCCACTTGCCGTCGGCGTCGATGACGTCGGGGCAGCCGGTCTCATCGAGCGGCTCTGTCGATACCGCGGCCACAATGCCGTCGCGAATGCCCAGCGTGCGGCGTTGGGGGCGGGCGCCGGTGCCGTCGAACCACAGGCCGTTGCGAACGATCACGTCGTAGGTCATGCCGACGACCGTACCAAAGATAGTGAGTGCTTACAATCTTTTCTTGAGCCTCTTTCGGGGATCGCTACAGTCGAACCCATGACTCCACCGGTGATCAAGCGCTGGCTCGACATCATCGAGAACGACCGGACAGCCGAGATCGAGGGCGTACTCGCCGAGGATGCGGTGTTCTACTCGCCCGCGGTGTTCAGCCCTCAGGAGGGCCGCGACCAGACCGTCGCATATCTGACCGCCGCGTCGAAGATGTTCAGCGGCACCGACTTTCACTATGTCGAACAGTGGTACAGCGAGCGGTCGGCGATCCTGGAGTTCGACGCGACCATCGACGGCAAGGTCGTCAACGGCATCGACATGATCCACTGGAACGACGACGGAAAAATCGTCTCGTTCAAGGTGATGATGCGTCCGTTCAAGGGACTTCAGGCGATCATGCCGAAGATGGCCGAGCTGCTCGCGCAGAGCTGACCGTGCGGCTGCTGCTCATCGCCGACACCCACGTCCCGAAGCGGGCCCGTGACCTGCCCAAACGGGTGTGGGATGAGGTCGACGGCGCCGACGTCGTCATTCACGCGGGCGATTGGGTTGAGCCCGCACTTCTCGATGCGATCGAGGCGAGGGCCTGCCGGCTCATCGCGTGCTGGGGCAACAACGACGGCGAGGAACTGCGGTCTCGTCTGCCCGAGCGCGCCGACGAAACACTGGGTGGTGTGCGCTTCACGGTCATCCACGAGACGGGTGGGTCCGCGGGCCGAGATGCGCGGATGGCCAAGCTGTACCCCGATACCGATGTGCTGGTGTTCGGGCACAGCCACATCCCGTGGGACACCACGACGACAACCGGCCTGCGTCTGCTGAATCCGGGATCGCCGACCGATCGCAGGCGCCAACCCTTCTGCACATACATGACAGCGGCCGTCGACGACGGTGCGCTGACCGACGTCACCCTGCACCGTCTCGAGCGCCCCGATGCGTGACCGCCCCGCCAAGGTCGCCGACGTCCACGCGATCGCGGCGGGTATGCCGCACGTCAAGAAAATCGAGGGCCCGAAGGGCAACTCCATCTACCAGGTCGGCGGGAAGTCGTTCGTGTTCTTCCGGACGCCGCAACCCGACGCCGAGGATCCCGAAACCGGCGAGCGCTTCGCCGACGTCATCATGATCTGGGTGGAATCCGAGAGCGACAAGCTGGCGCTCCTGCAGGACGCGGAGTCGCCGTTCTTCACCACCGACCGATTCGACGGGCATCCGTCGGTTTTAGTGCGCGCCAGTGCATTAGCCGAGATCGGCAAGCAGGAACTGGCCGAGCTCATCCAGGACGCGTGGCTGTCGCGGGCGTCGACCCGCCGGGGTCAGGCGTGGCTTGCCGAGCACGGCGGCTAGTCCCGCCAAAGCGGCCCTACGTGGAGGTGGGCGACCATTCATTGAGACTGCCGTCACGGCGCAAAAGTGCGAGGCGGATTCATACGGTCAATGCAACATCCATGGATTTGGGAGGTTGC
>CADEGF010000094.1 GCA_902826815.1 uncultured Mycobacteriaceae bacterium | reverse complement strand
CCCGCTGATTACGAGTCAGAGGTTCCGGTGGACCCCAAGGCGTTCCGCACTACCGGCAGGCCTTTGGACTCCGCCTGGTCCCTGTTTGGCGACCTACTAGACGAACCGATGGCGATCGATGTCTCTGCGCCAAGAGATACGGGCAACAATGAAGTACCAAGTATGGTATACCAAATCTCATGCCTGACTCAGCCGTGAACGACCCGATGCTGGCTTCGTGGCGAATGCACGATCCCAGCATTGAGTCGAAACACCGACTGATCGAACAATTGTCGGCAGGGACGCTTCCCGAGGCGTTCGCCGCGGGAGCGAAAGCCCATCCCGAATCAGTGCTCGCCATCGGGGATGACGAATTCACACTCGCTGCTCTCATGGAACGCGCGGAGTGCTGTGCAGGAGCACTGGCCGCTGAAGGGGTGGCGGCCGGCCGGCCGGTGATTCTTCAGGCATCGACGTCGGGTCAGATGCTGTGCGCCTACCTCGGGTTGCTCATCGTGGGCGCCCCGATCGTGCTGCTCAGTCCGGAATTGAAGGCGGCAGAGTTCAGCGTCATCGCCGAGAGGTCGGGGGCTGCGCTGGCCGTGACCAACGGTAGTGCGCTCCAAGGAATAAGGCATCTCGAATTGGCCGCGTTGATGGAGTCCGCTGCATCAACTGTCTCGACGGCCATTCCTGGCCCACGCGCCGACGACGTTGCGCTGATCGCGTTCACCTCGGGCACAACCGGCACACCAAAAGGTGTGCCGTTGACGCACACCATGCTTCTGTCCTCGATCAGGGCAGTCATGCAGGCGTGGCGATGGACCGCCGACGACAGGTTGGTGCACGCGTTGCCGTTGTATCACCAGCACGGGCTTGGCGGGATTCACGCCACGCTTATTGCCGGGTCCAGCGCACGCCTTCTCCGTGAGTTCGACCCAGGAACACTGGTGGAAACGGTTCGCGCTGAACGTGCGACGGTTCTTTTCGGGGTGCCGACGATCTATCGGCGGCTCGTAGACATGCCTGGCAACGTCGCCGTCGGATTGCGCACGCTGCGGTTGGCGACGTCGGGATCGGCACCGCTGCCGGCGGCGTTGTTTCGGCTGATCACAGAGCGCCTGGGTATCACACCGGTGGAACGGTATGGCCTTACCGAATCAGGGTTGGACGTCTCCAACCTGTATAGCGGGCCGCGGCGGCCGGGCGTCGTAGGTTTTCCGCTGCCGGGTGTCGAGTTGAGGTTGATCGACGCCGAGGGCCGCGACGTTGCGCTAGGCGAACACGGAGAAATCGTGTTGAGGGGTCCGCAGGTGTTCTCGGGCTATCTCGGTGATCCAGCTGCCACCATGCAGTCGTTCTATGACGAGAGGTGGTTCCGCACAGGAGATCTGGGAAGGATTGAGGACGACGGGGCACTCGCGATCACCGGCCGGCTGAAGGAGATCATCGTGACCGGTGGGATGAACGTCTCCCCGCGTGAGGTCGAGGAGGTGCTGGCCAGTCACCCCGCCGTGGAAGAAGCCGCGGTAGCCGGGCTGTCCGATCCGTACTGGGGCGAGGCGGTGGCAGCGTGGGTCGTTCTTCGCCGGGCCGTCGAGACGGCGGCGCTCACTTCGCACTGCCGCAGCCGCCTCATGTCCTTCAAGTGCCCAAAGAAGATCACGATCGTCGACGCCCTTCCGCGCAATGCGATGGGCAAGATCCAGCGGAACCAACTGCAGTCTCCGGCATGACAGGCTTTGGGCGCTCGGTGGGCGAGCGCGTGGAATCCGAGGTGCGAGAGCGCTACCTCGGCTGGGCCGCAGCGGGGACGAGCATCGTCAACGATCTGGCGAATCGAACTGCGCGAACACCCATCTGGCCCGACGCGGGCCAGGATGACACCAGGGGGGCGGCCCTCACGCGGACCACTTCCGACCTTGCCGGAATCGAGACGGCGCGCCGGCGCGGATGGCTGATCAGTGAGTCGGCGGAGTCCAATCCCCGCGAAGGTGCGCTGTCCGGTCTCGCAGTTGCCGTCAAAGACAACATCGATGTTGCCGGCCTCCCCACGCGTAACGGCACACCGCGGGGCCAGTGGCGGACGCCTCCCGCGTCCGCCCCGGTGTGGGACGCGCTCGAGGACCAGGGCGCGTGGTGTGCCGGCAAGTCGCGTATGCATGAGATGGCATGGGGCGTAACGACTGCGACGATCCCTGGACCGGTTGACGACGGACGAATCACCGGCGGATCTTCGGGCGGATCGGCGGCCGTGGTCGCAGTTGGCGCGACCCGCGCCGCATTGGCGACAGACACCGGGGGCTCGATCCGCATCCCCGCGGCGCTGTGCGGCGTCGTCGGGCTGCGGCCGACCCAGGGCGCGATCAGCACCACTGGCGTCACAGCACTGGCGCCTGCGCAAGACGTCGTTGGCCCGATCACCGAGGACGTCGAGACGGCAGCGCTGATCTTCGAGATCCTCGCGAACCGGGCGATTATGCCTGCGAACGACGGCGTCCGCGGGCAACGGATCGGTCGCCTATCGCACCTGGGCCGGATCGAGCCGAGCGTGGCGGAGGGCTATTGGAAGACGCTATCGATACTGGCCGATTCCGGCGCGATCCTCGTCGATGTCGATACCGTTCTGCCACGCCTGACGGCCAGCGTCTCGCTGTTGCGCATGCTGTTGTGCGCCGACGCTCTATATGGAGAACTCGTACGCCGTGATCCTCTCGGATACGGTCCAGAAGCACGCGCCCTCCTGACGTTGGGTGCCGAGCTTGCACTGGACGTGCAGATGGTGGACCGCGCCGCCGAGGCTGTGAAGGCCGAAACCGCAGACGTATTCACGCGTAACGCCCTCGATGTGCTGATCACACCCACGTCCCCGTGTGTGGCGCCGAAGCGTCCTGCCGTCACCGTCGAGATCGGCGGTCGGCAAGAACACGTCGACGCCGCACTTACGCGCTACACGCCGTGGGCGGCTGTTGCGGGCCTGCCCGCATTGTCGGTCCCGGCTCAGGCGCCCGGCCCGCTGCCGGTAGGTATCCAGATCATGGCGCCACCCGATCGCGAAGATGCCTGCATCCGAGCGGCGTTGGCGATCGAACAGTTCACTTCAAAGAGAAAAGGTGGGCAATGACTGCAGTGACGGCCGCGGATCCGATCGACATTCGGGCTGTGTTAACCGACGACGATCGAGCGATCACCGACTCGGTACGTAGTTTCGTGAAATCAGCCGTGCTCGACGATGTCGCCGACTGGTTCGAGGAGGCACGGTTTCCCGCCCGCGAGCTCGCCAAACCCCTTGGCGATATCGGTCTGCTCGGGATGCATCTCGATGGATATGGCTGCGCGGGCACTTCGGCGACGGCGTACGGGCTGGCATGCCTTGAACTGGAGGCAGGTGATTCAGGTCTGCGATCATTCGTCTCCGTTCAGGGGTCGCTGGCCATGTTCCCGATCAGGACCTATGGATCGGAGGAACAGCGTGACCGGTGGCTACCTGGCATGGCGGCGGGGGAGTTCATCGGATGCTTTGGCCTGACCGAACCTGACAGCGGATCCGATCCGGCGTCCATGCGCACCGCGGCACGCAGGGACGGTTCGGATTGGATTCTCAACGGCGCCAAGACATGGATCACCAACGGGTCCATCGCCGATGTCGCGGTGGTATGGGCACGGACCGACGGGGGGATTCGCGGATTCGTCGTGCCCTGCGGCACCAAAGGTTTCGAGCAACGCGAGATCCACCACAAGATGTCGCTGCGTGCGTCGTCGACCGGCGAACTGGTCTTCGACGACGTCCGTCTCCCTGCAGAAGCGGTGCTGCCGGGCGTCGTCGGAATGCGTGGGCCGCTGAAGTGCCTCAACGAAGCCAGGTTCGGCATCCTCTTCGGTGCGCTCGGCGCGGGTCGTGCGTCCTTCGAGGCAGCGGTTGACTACGCAGGCGATCGTGTGCAGTTCGGCAAGCCCATCGCCGGATTTCAGCTCACACAGGGCAAGTTTGCCGACATGTCGGTGCGAATGAGCCAGGGCCTGACTTTGGCGCTGCATCTGGGCCGACTCAAAGACTCCGGCCAATTGAAATCCGAGCACGTCAGCATCGGAAAGCTCGCGAACGTGCGCACCGCCATCGAGATCTGCCGTAGCGCACGAACAATCCTCGGCGCCAACGGCATCAGCCTGGAGTACCCCGTCATCCGTCACATGACGAACCTCGAGTCGGTCCTCACCTACGAAGGAACCGAAGAAGTTCACGCTCTCATCATCGGGAAGGCACTGACCGGGCTGGCGGCCTTCGCGTGAGTCGCCCCGGGGTCGAGGTCATCACCGGCTCCAATGGAGTCACGGTGCTCAGTCTCAACACCCCCGAGCGCCGAAATTCGTTGCGAATCGCGACGATCGAGACGATCGCCGATGCACTCGACGCTGACCCAGCAGCGCTGGTCGTGGTGCGCAGCGAGATCGAGGGGATGTTCTGCAGCGGTGCCGATCTCCGGATCGATGATGCCGAACGCCGAGAGGTCAGCGACCGACTCTACGTGCTCTACGAGCAGATCGTCACACGGCCAGGTGTCGTCGTCGCGGTGGTGGACGGTCCCGCAGTTGGCGGTGGAGCCCAACTGTCGATGGCCGCAGACCTGCGCATCGCCAGCCCGAACGCAGCCTGGAAGTGGGCAGGGCCTGGGCACGGACTGGCCGTTGGCGCGTGGATCTTGCCCGATCTCGTCGGACGTGGCAGGGCTCTCTCCCTGATGCTGACGCAGCGATGGCTTCATGCGGCCGAGGCGGTGCAGTACGGACTGGCCGACGAAATATCCGGGGCGCCAGACGATGTCGCCACAGCCGTGCTGAGCGACCTGGCAGCACTGGACAGCTGCGCGGTCGCTCGCATCAAGCAGATTGCGGCCATGCCTGACGTCGTGCTGCGGTTGCGCGCCGAGCGCGACTTGAACGCGAGGAACTTTTCGGGCGCGATTCCGACGCGGAACTGAGCGATGCGCTGTATGGTATATCAAATACCACCAATCTGAAGGGAACCCTATGGAGCTCAACCTCACCGACAAGACTGCACTCGTCACCGGTGCCAGTAAAGGTATCGGGCGGACCGTGGCCTTGCAGCTCGCCCGTGAGGGTGTCGATGTGGCGATCACGGCGCGCACCGCGGCCGATGTGGAGGCCACTGCCAAGGAGATCGCCAACTCGACTGGCCGCAAGGTGATTCCACTGACCGGTGACATGAGCATCACGGACGATGTGAACCGCTGCGTATCCGAGACCCTCGACGCCCTTGGGTCGATCGACATCCTCGTCACGTGTGCGGGCAGCTCGCCGGGCGGCTTGCTCGAAGAGCTCACCGACGACCAGTGGATGCAGAGTCTCGGGTTGAAGTTCCTCGGTTATGTGCGGTCGGTGCGCGCCGTGGTGCCGCACATGGTCAAGGCGGGGTCGGGTTCGATCGTGCTGGTCGTCGGCAACGACGGCCTCAAGCCCAGCTTCTGGGAGATGACGGCAGGCGCGGCCAACGCCGCCGACCTCAACTTTGCATCGTCGGTCGCAGACCAGTACGGCCCCAAGGGGATCCGAGTCAACACCGTCAATCCCGGCCCCGTCGACACGGATCGGTGGGATACCTTGGAGAAGGCCTTCGCCCGGGATATGGGCGTCGACCAGGCCGAGGCGCGACGCCGCGCCGAACTGTCCATCCCGATTGGCAAGATCACGCAGCCTGAAGAGGTGGCCGCATTGGTGGCCTTCCTGGCCTCCGACATCGCCAGCACACTCCATGGCGCCCACATTCCGATCGACGGTGGACAGCGCAAGCCCCTGATGGAGCGCTGAACCCACGAATGCCGTACGCACCGACCGACGACGGTTACCGCCTCTACTACGAGGAGGCGGGTACCGGCATTCCCATCGTTTTCGTCCACGAGTTTGGTGGCGACCATCGCTCGTGGGAGGCTCAGATGCGGCACTTTGCGCGCTGGAACCGCTGTATTACGTTTGCGGCCAGGGGGTTTCCGCCGTCGGATGTACCCACTGATCCGAGTAGCTACAGCCAGGCGCGCGCGACCGCCGACATCGCGACGGTCCTTGATGCCGTGGGTGAAGAGAAGGCGTATGTCGTCGGCAACTCGATGGGGGGATTCGCGGCGCTGCATTTCGCGCTGAGTGAGCCGGGACGGTGCATTGGCGCCGTGGTCGCAGGATGCGGATACGGCGCCGATCCCGCGCGGAACGCGACCTTCCGAGCGGAGTCGGCCCTCGTCGCCGAGGCGTTCGAGAAGGAGGGTGCGCGGGAGATGTCGCGGTGGTACGGGGTGGGTCCGGCGCGAGTGCAGTTCCAGGCCAAGGATCCTCGCGGACATGCTGAGCATGTCGGCATCCTCGCCGAGCATGACCCGGTCGGGGCGGCCCTCACGATGCGCAACGTCCAGATCCCGAGACCACTGCTGTTCGAGATGACTGACCAACTGAGCAGGTGTGAAGTGCCCGTGTTGATCATCGCTGGCGACGAGGACAACGGCGTCCTCGAAACCGACCTGATGCTCAAGCGCACGATTCCCCGCGCGGGACTGGCCATCCTGCCTCGGACCGGGCACGTGTCGAACATCGAGGAACCAGCACTGTTCAACCTTTTCGTCGAACGCTTTCTCCTGGGCGTGGCTAATGACGCGTGGGCTCCACGCGATCCTCGCGCCATGGCGTCTTCGATGACCGGAGCGGTGGTGCCACCGAGATAACTTCTTCCAGAACAGTCAATATCCGAAGCAACTTCGCGGAAAAGATCCAAAATGAAACATTACATACCATGCACCAGATAGGGTCGTCACCCATCACCCGTGCTGAGCGGGCTCAGGGTCTGCAAAGAGAGAGTTGATCGATGCCTCGAATCACAAAGAACTTCGTCACCGCGGGCGTGGCTGTGGCGCTGATGCTGACCACCGCGTGCAGTGGTGGAGGTGAGGACGCCAGCGGCGGTGACAACGGTCTGCCCACGGTGCGTTTCCAAGTCCTGGAAGCCGACCCTGCATCGATACCCTTGCAGATCATGATCGACCAGGGGATTGATGAGAAATTCGGGTTCAAGGCCGAAGAAGTGGTCGTCGATCCGGATGCCAGCCTCAGCACCTTCCTGCTGGGCGAGAGCGACATTGCCACCGATCAGGACGGCATCAGCCTGGCGATCGCCCAACAGGAGGGCAAGAACGCCGTCGGGTTCGCTGGAGCGCTCAACATGATGACAGGCGTCGTCGCCTCCGACTCGTCAGGAATCAACGACCCGGAAGGACTACGCGGCAAGCGCATCGGGCACTTCGGCTTGGACACCGGAACCACCACGGCCATCAACGTCATGTTCGACGAGCTGTATGACATCAATATCACCGAGGATCTCGATCTACGCGAGGCCGGCGCGGCTGCCTTGCCCGAGCTGATGAAGTCCGGTCAGGTGGACGCAATTTTCAACTACGAGCCTTTCGCGTTGCGCGCCACACTGATCGGTCCCGGAAAGTATGTCTTCCAGCCGGCCAAGGCGTGGGCCGAGCACACCGGCGGGTATTCGCCGAACCTGGCTCTGCTTGCCGCTAGGACGGAATGGCTGGACCAGAATCGGGACCTTGCAATCAATGCGCGCGACGCGTGGTTCGAAGCTGTCAAGGTGATCGGCGACAGTAACTATGAGATCCTCAAAGAGCAGAAGTACGCCGACATCCTGTCGCTACGTGACGAAGCGGAGCTCGACGCGTTCGTCAAGTACTGTGCAGATCTGCCGTGCTACCCGACAGACTGGTCGCAGCAGGATGTCGACGGAACGATGCAATGGCTCCAGCTCTTCGCCGACCGTAAGCTGCTCATCGATTCGATGCCCGCACAGCCGATCGCGGTGGACCTCGAGGATTCGTGACGGATAGGACTGGCACGCTGTCAACGGCCTCCGTCGACTCCGCAGTGAGTGCCAGCGCCAGAAGGCCGAAGCGACCGCGGCGGAACCGCTCCGCCGCGGCTCGCATTCGAGACAACTTGCTGTCCCTGCTGTCGCTGGCCTTGGTGGTGCTCGCATGGCATGTCTGGAGCAGTAGCTCGGACCTGTTCCCCACCATTTCGGAGGTCACCCGCGCGGCCGGCGAGTTCTACACCAATCCTGTGGTCTATCAGAACATCGGCGCGACCTCCCAGCGCGTGATCATCTCGGTGGCGATCGGACTGATGCTTGGCCTGGTGGGTGCGATTTTCAGTAGGCGCGGCAGTCTGGTCGGTCAGATCGTTGACGTGTATGTGTCGCTTGCGATCGCCATTCCGAGCACCGTCGCAGCCCTGCTGGCGCTGTTCATATTCCATCGCTCCGAGATCGGTGTCTACGCCGTTGTGGTCCTGGTGATCTGGCCGTTCATGGTGATCACGCTGCGGGGCGGCCTGCAACTGATGGACCCGAAGCTCGACGGCATGGCCGAAGTCTATGGCTTTTCCTACGCGCGCCGGCTTCGCAAGGTCGTGCTGCCGCAGCTGATTCCCTATGCCTTCGCAGCTGTGCGCAGTGAGAACGCGCACGCATGGCGAGTCGTGGTCCTCGCCGAGGTGTTCGCCGTCAACAGCGGTATGGGGGCACAGTTCACCAAGGCGTACGACCGGTTCCTCATCGAGGACGTGGTCCTGTGGATCCTGACCTTCATCGTGATCCTGCTTTTTGTCGAGTATCTGGTGCTCCGTCCCCTGGAGAACCATTTCATGCGTTGGAGGTTCCAAGATGTCCGTTGAAGCACAGAGCCGAGACACCAAGCCGCAGATCGTCTTCAGCAATGTCGAGGTCACCTATCCCAACGGTGCGGTGGCCGTCGATGACATCAGCCTCGATGTCCGTCCCGGCGAGTTCCTCGCCATCCTCGGGCCGAGCGGCTGCGGGAAATCCACGCTGTTACAGGCCGCAGCGGGGCTACTCGGTGTCTCACATGGCAGCATCACCGTCGGCGGCCAGCCCGTCGGTCAGCGCTCCCGCACCGCGGCGCCTTCCATTGGCTACGTCTTCCAGGAGCACCGGCTGCTGCCATGGTTGACGGTCGCCCAGAACATCGAGACTGTGCTGGCCGCTACGTCGATACCGAAATCGGAATGGCAGCAACGGATCACCGAGTATCTGTCGATGCTGCAGATCAACACCCTGAGGGACCGCTGGCCAAACCAGCTGTCCGGCGGCCAGCGTCAGCGCGCATCCATCTCGCGCGCGTTGTCGATCGACTCGGACGTGGTTCTCATGGACGAGCCGTTCGGGACCCTTGATGAGGTGACCGCACGCACGATGCGCGCAGAGTTGCTCGAGGTGTGGAAGCGCACCAACCGTACGTTTGTGTTCGTAACCCACTCGATTCGCGAGTCCCTCTTCCTGGCCGACCGTGTTGCGATCTTCACCAAAGGCCCCGCCTCCCTGCTCGAGACGATCGACGTCTATCTGCCCAGGCCGCGGGATTACGATGGTCCCGCGTTGTCGCGGCTAGAAGGCGAAGTGGTGCGGCGGGTTATGCAGGTCTGGGGCTCAGAGTGAGCACGCTCGACACCACGGATCCGCTGGCCTACAAAGCAGTTGCCGCGGGAGCCAAGAGTGGGCGTGCCAAACCGGTATCGGTCGTCGTCGCGCTGGGGTTGATCGTCGCGGCGTGGCAGGTGGTGGCGTGGATGTCGTCGGGATGGGTTCCGGGCATGCCGGCGATCGCCGAGGCAATGATTTCCCTGCTAAGTCGGTCAAGCACCTACAGCGATCTTGGAATCACGTTGGTGCGACTGATGATCGCGTTCGTCGCGGCGACAGTCCTTGGCATCGTCATCGGAGCGGCGATGGGTCTGTGGCGGCCGTTCGAGGCGCTCGCGCGACCAGTCGTCGTTGTCGGCCTGGCTATTCCCGACCCGATGTACTTCATCTTCGCGGTGCTGCTGCTTGGCACCGATCAGGAAGTGGGGATGCTGGCATTGGTGCTGGCCGTTATCCCGTTCGTCGTACATGGGGCCGACAGCGGCGTCCGCAACAGGGACCGCAACCTCGATGAGATGAGCCGGGTTTACAAGCTGTCGCGTCGTTCGTACTTCATCGATGTGCTTGGGCGCCAGATCGCGCCGATCGCGTTGGCGTCCATGCGAACTTCTCTGGCGTTCTCGTGGAAGATCGTCGTCCTGATGGAGGCACTCACTCAGCCGAATGGCATTGGCGCCCAGATCTACTACTCCTTCCGGCTGTTACGGCCCGCAGAGATGATCGCGTACGCGTTGATCTTCGTGCTGATCATGCGGACGTTCGAGTACATCGCGTTCAAACCACTCGATCGGCGGCTGTCCGGATGGGTTGGATCGCGGTGATCGCGGTGGGGGAACTATGGGTCCGCTACAGCATCGTTGATATACCATCGATCGTTGGGATCTTGGAGGTTGCGGATGACAACTGAGCCGATGACCGGGGTTTCTGCTCCGGTGTTCGCATCGAAGGCCGATGTCGTGTGCGCGCTGATGCGTCAGATGATCATCGGTGGTGAAGTTCAGGCCGGCGAGGCGCTACGCCAGCGTGACATCGGGGCGAAGTTCGGCGTCAGCCAGACGCCGGTGCGGGAAGCTCTCAAGCGACTCGAATCAGAGGGTCTCGTCACCATCGACCCGCACCGCGGCGCCGTCGTGTCTAAATCGAGTGTCGGTGTGCAACGCGAGAACGGGGACATCCGGGCTGCCCTGGAAGCTCTCGGGGCGAAGTTCGCCGCGGCCATCGTCACGAAAGCGCAGATCGCCGAACTACGAGCTCTCAACTCGGTGATGGCGGACATGAGTGATGATGATCCCCGATATGCGGAGGCCAACCGGGCGTTTCACTTCAAGGTCTACGAGTGTGCCGAGTCGCCGATACTGCTGTCCATCATGCGGATGTTGTGGCAGTCGATCCTGCACGGGCCGATGACCGCGCGCAAGCACGGCGAGTCTTTTCTGCAGCACGAACGGCTCATCGATGCACTCGAGGCGCGTGACGGCGAACTCGCCGGCGAGATGATGCGTCTCCACATCCTCGGCCACGACCACGATCACGACTGACCGAACACCGCGCTGGTCACTCCCCCCGGGGGCGAGGCGACTCTCCGGCGTCGCGCGGCGCAGTCCTCGATGGCGTCGACGATTGTCTGATACCCGGTGCAGCGGCACAGGTTTGACGCCACCACCTCGCGGATCTCTTCGCGGGTTGCGTCGGGAGTCTCGGCGAGATAGCCCTCCGCGAGCATCAGAAACCCCGGGGTGCAGAAGCCGCACTGCAGTCCGTGGTGCGCCGAGAAGCACTGCTGGAGATCGTTCATGGTGCCGTCCTCTGCGGCGAGCGACTCAACGGTTTGGATCTCGGAACCTTCGGCCTGCGCAGCGAACATCAAGCAGGCGCGGGTTGGGGCGCCGTCGACCAACACTGTGCAGGCTCCGCATATCCCATGTTCACAACCGACATGGGTGCCGGTGAGCCCCAGGTCATGCCGTATCACATCCGCAAGTGTCCGGCGCGGTTCGATGATCGCTTCGTAGCGATTTCCGTTGACGGATAACTCAATCAGCTGTACGTCAGGCATTGGCACTCCTGTCGGCGTCCGCAATCTTGATCTGCTCCAGCGGGGAACGAAGCGGGTTCTCGAGCGCTCGATAAACTAGTTCGCGGCTAATCGGCGTGCTGTCGAGTTCCATTCCGGTATGGCGCAGTCCGTCGTTGACGGCGTTGAGGATTGCGCCTGGCACCCCGATCGTCCCTCCTTCACCTGCCCCCTTGGCGCCGGTCTCGGTGAGCGTGCTCGGCGTCTCCAGATGCTCGATCCGAATATCTGGAATCTCCATCGCCGTAGGTACCTTGTATTCCATGAACGTCGGGCACAGGGGCTGCCCGTTAATGTCATAGGTGACCTGCTCGAACAACGTGCTGGCGATGCCTTGTGCGATGCCACCGCGAGCTTGTCCTTCTACGACCTGAGGGTTGATCGCCACCCCGACGTCCTCGACGCAGACGTATCGAAGGATCTTGATTCCCCCAGTGCCTCTGTCGAGTTCGACGACGGTGCCATGGGTCGCGTTGGAGAACACACCTTCGGCAGACAGATCGAAGCTCGCGGACGCGCGTAGCCCCGGTCCGATGTCCTTGGGGAGTTTCGGCGACTGAAGATAAGCGACGAAAGCGAGATCCGAGAACGACATCCGCTTGTCAGGCTGGTTGCGCAGTCGGACGCCGCTGTCTCCGTCAAGCTCGACCGAGTCGATATCGACCTCCATCAAATGTGCTGCTAGCGCGCATAGCTGGTCACCCAGCTTGACTGCGGCGAGGGAGATCGCGCTTCCACCGATGGTGATCGAGCGGCTCGCGAATGATCCGAAGCCGTAGGTGATCTTGTCGGTATCGCCCTGCACCACTTTGATCTTGTCCATCGGCATGCCGAGTCGATCGGCGACGATCTGGGCCATGGTGGTTTCATGGCTCTGGCCGTGCGATAGCGTGCCGGTTGTCACGCGGACAGACCCTGACGTGTCCATCGTGATATCGGAGAGGTCGAAACTGACCAGGGCACGGGGCTTTCGCTCTGCGAAGGCACCGGATGCCAATGCTGTTCTCTCGGAGTAGCAGGCGTAGCCGATGCCGAGGATCCTGCCCTTCTCTGCGGCTTCCTGCTTGCGGTCATACCAGCCTTCGTCTCGGACGGTCTGCTCACACAAGTTGAGCGATTCCAGGTAGGACCCGGGGTCGTAGGTGATGTCGTTCACACCGCGGTAGGGGAACACCGTGATCAGGTTGCGTCGCCGGATTTCCAGTGCGTCGATGCTCAACCGTCGGGCGGCCCGTTCCATCAGGAGCTCCATCACCGTCACGCACTGAGGACGGCTCACCCCGCGGTAAGCGGCCGTGGGGGCCTTGTTGGTTGCGATGGCGCGGGACCGAATCCGATAGGCGGGCAACACGTATACGCCGGGAAGCTCGGTTGCCGCCATCATCGGTTCGATGGCGGCGGTGAACGGGAACACAGAGTAGGCGCCCATGTCGCAGACGACGTCGTTGTCCAGCGCGAGGAGACGGCCGTTCTCGTCGAAGGCTCCGCGGGTCTTGAAATGTTGTTCGCGTGCGAGGAACGACGCGGTGAGATTGTCGCGGCGGTCCTCGATCCACTTCACTGGGCGGCGCAGGCGCAGCGCTGCGGCGGAGGCCGCCAGCTCCTCTCGTCCCACCACGGCCTTCTGCCCGAACCCGCCGCCGATATCGGGTGTCACGACTCGCACATGGCGCTGATCGATACCGGCGCTGTTGGCGAATCCGTCCCGCACGGTGTGCGGTATCTGAGTACAAGCCTGGATGAGCAGCTGTTCGTCACGGTCGACCCATTCCGCCAGCACCCCACGGGTTTCCATGGGCAGTGCATTCTGGCGCCCACTGCGGTGTTCGACCTCCACGATCGCGTGGGCGTTGGCGAAGATCTCGTCGATGCCGTCGGTGGCGAACATCGTGACGTCCACGAACGTGTTGTCGGCGGCTTCTGCGTGCAGCAGCGCAGCATCCGCTGCCAGCGCCGCGTCCTCGTTCATGACCGGAGGTAAGGGTTCGTACTCGACGACAGCCGCTTCGAGCCCGTCCTCGGCTGCGTAGGGATCCGTCGCTATGACGACCGCGATCGGCTCTCCGACGAACCTGACGACATCTCGAGCCAGCACCGGCATTGCGGTGGTGCGGAATTCGCTCTCGGGGCGGTTCAAGCGGCCCACCAGATCGGCCATTCCGAGATCCGTCGCGGTGAACGCAGCGACTACCCCCGGGGTTTTGCGAACCTCGGTGAGGTCGACGGACATGATGCGGGCGTGGGCCTCGGTGCTGCGCACGAACTGTGCGTGGAGCATGCCCGGTGCGGTGAGGTCGTCGACGTAGCGGCCACGGCCGGTCAGCAGTCGGGGATCCTCGCGCCGCCGCACCGATGCGCCGATCCAGGTTCCGGTTCCGGTGACACCGTGCGCTTCTTGACTGCTCACGCCGCAGCCTCCTCGCATGCTCGTTCCACCAGAGTGCGCACCAATCCGCGCCGGTAGTGAGCGCTGAAATCGCCGTCGTCCCGGAAGTCAACGTTCGTCGCCACCACCTCGGCAAGATCGGCGAACCGACTGGTAGCAGCCGGATCCCAGGAGGAGTTGTCGACCTCGACAGACAGCGGAGTGCCTGCGACACCACCGAGGACCACGGTCGGAATTCCCGGGCGGCGAGGTGAACCATCGAGGTCAACCGCAGCAGAGACGATCGCGAAATCGCCCTGCCTGTCGGCGTACTCGGACAACGCGGCTCGAGGCGCGGGCCTGGGGAACACGATCTCGACAACCAGTTCATCGGGTTGCAGGGCTGTGGTGTAGGGAGCCAGGAAGAAATCTGACGCCGCCAAGGTGCGCCGTCCTCCGGATCCTTCGGCCACTATGTCGGCATCCAGAAGCGTTACCAAGCTGCACCATTCCGCCGTAGCATCCGCGTGCGCCACGCTTCCACCGATAGTGCCGCGGGTGCGGATGGGTAGATGTCCAATCCATCTCATGGTGCGGGACAGCACCGCGAAGTCCTCACCCAGATCTGCGCGCTCGACAGCATGGTGGGTGACGAGGGCGCCGATACGCAATGAGTCGCCGTCGCGTCGGATTTCGGAAAGGCCGTCGATGTGTGAGACATCGATGAGATGTTCGGGACGGGCGAGGCGAAACGCCATCATCGCTGTCAGGCTTTGGCCGCCGGCGATGACCTTCGCCTCGTCGCCGAACTCGGCGAGCAGGTCGATGGCGCTCGCCACTGTGGAGGCCCGGTAGTAGGCGAATCGTGCGGGCTTCATCGACGCCGCCCGATGCGGCGAAGCTCCACCAGGATAGCGGTAAGCAGCCCGAGCCGGGCGATGGTGGCGATGGTAGGCAGCGCGCGCTTGAGGCCGGGAAGCACTGCGATCGTCATCAGGTTCAGCGAGTCGGAGTCGTCGGCCTCCACTGCAGGTAAGGCCGCTGAAGATGGGAGATCCGTTGTGCCACCTACGGAGAGCGTTCGTGCCAATCGTTGCGCGAACTGTGCGACGATGCGGTCGGCAATCTCAACGATGACCGCTCGACCGAACTGGGCCGCCCGGCCGGTGATGGCCACGTCGGCGACCATCGTCACTTCGGTCTGATCCTCAGCCAGCGCTTTCAGCGAGCCGGTGACCTTCGCCGCGGCTGTTCCCTGCCCCCTCGCGTCACGGCCGCGCGCATCGATGACGATGGTGTGGCTCGTCTCGTTGCGCTCGATGTAGGTGCCCTTGCCCTGGTAGTTCATTGTGATAGGGCCAACTTTGAGCTTGACGTTGCCGATGAACGAGTCGCCGTCGCACTCGGTGAGAGATGCGCCGGGGAAGCAGGGCGCCACTACCTTGGGGTTCTGCAATGCGGCCCAGACTGCGGCGAGGGGAGCTGTCACGGTGAATGTGTTCTCCAGCTGCACAGTGGCGATGCTCCTTCGCGTTCTGGGCTCCGATGGGACTTGGTATACCATACTTGGTACGTCAATATTGAGACTGCGAATGCCAACAATCAGGCGATTCAGACTCCCGGTTCTGCGGGGCGCCCCAGGTCTTTGGAGCGAATTT
>CADEGF010000093.1 GCA_902826815.1 uncultured Mycobacteriaceae bacterium | reverse complement strand
GCAAGACCGGCGACGAGGCGTCGACCACCTGGCGGATCACCCTGCCCCACGCCGAAGCCGCGACATTCGACTCGGCGCTGCGGTCGCACCACGACGCGCTGATCGCCGACTGGAAACGCGACCACGACACCGGCACCGGTGAATCACCGAACCGGCCCCCGCTACCCAACACCGTCGATGCGTTCATGGCGCTGATCGAGGCCGGCTGGGACACCGAGGTGGCCTGCCGCCCGCACGGCCAGCGCACCACCGTGGTGATGCACCTCGACGTCGCAGACCGTATCGCCGCGCTGCACCTGGGCCCGCTGCTGCCCGACGCCGACCGCCAATATCTGACCTGTGACGCCACCTGCGAAGTCTGGTTCCACCGCGACGGGCAACCCATCGGCTCCGGGCGCGAGACCCGGCTGATCAACCGGCGGCTGCGCCGCGCCCTGGAACACCGCGACCGCACATGTGTGGTGCCCGGCTGCGGGGCCACCCGCGGCCTGCACGCCCACCACATTCGCCATTGGGAAGACGGCGGCGCCACCGAACTCGACAACCTCGTCCTGGTCTGCCCCTATCACCACCGAGCACACCACCGCGGCGTCATCACCATCACCGGACCCGCCCACCAACTCGTCGTCACCGACAGTGATGGCCGCACACTCAGCCACGGCTCACTGGCGCGCCCACCCACCACACCGCCGCCCGCCGTCGCGCCCTGGCACGGCACCAGCGGCGAACGCGCCCAATGGTGGTGGTACGACCCATTCCAACCCCAACCACCACCCACCAACAACTAGGTCCCAGACAAACCCGGCGACGGTGCGTATCCCGATAACGACCGAAGCCAAGCGTTCTCCACCAGTGACACGTATCGCTGCTCACGCTCCGTCAGATCGTTCGACGTGATCGCACCGAACGCCGCGGCGTCACGGACGAATCGCGCAGGCGCGTCAGGCAGCGCATCAGGCCCTTCGAGCCGGAAGCAACTCGGGGCGAGCGGGCCGAACAACAGTGCGCGGCGCAAGTGCGGCCAGTTCTCCAGATGCGGCTCGACGCCTGCTGCTCTCGCGAAAGTCAACGCCGCCAAGTTCATTCGGGTCTTCTGCGACATTCCGCGCCGAGCCCGGTAGGCCTCGATCGCCGACCGCAATTCGGCCTCGGTCGGCTCGGCCACCACGCCGCGCCAGGCGTAGGCGATCCACCGGGCCTGCAACTCCACCGGCACGAACAGTCCGCCGGACTGGTCCCACATGCCGACGAACGCCAGACCGGGCAGATCCGGGTGGAAGGTGTAGCGGTCGGCGTCGAGGTGGACGTCGTCGAGGTCGACGATCGTGCGGATCTCATCGCTGAGGAAAGGCATGTCGATTTCGAAACCGGTGCCGAACAGCATTCCGTCGAACTCATCGGAGGTGCCGTCGGTGAACGTGACCCGTTGTCCGTCGACCGATGTCAGCCAGGGCCGCACTGTGATTCGGCCCTCCGCCACCAGCGGCAGATACTGCTGGGCGAGCGTGACGCCCGCGGCGAACAGCGACGGATCCGGTGCTGGCGCGCCATACTGCTCCGGGCTGCCGCCCGCCTCGATGACGATCTCCTTCAGCTGCCGATCGACTTCGGCCACAGGCAGTGATTCGTCGGCCAGCGTTCCGTACCGCGTGAAGATCCGCGAGTCGGACGGAACACCAGCGGCAAACTTCGGCAGCACATATCGTTGGCGCCGTTGCGTGACCGCCACGGATGCGCCGAGATGTGCTAACTCGGAGGCGATTTCGAGTGCGCTGATGGCACCGCCTGCCACAAGAACACGCTTGCCGACGTACGCGTCCGGCTCGCGGTAGTGATACGTCGACATCGCGCCGGCCGAACCGGTGAACGTGCCCAACCCGGGAATGGTTGGAATACAAGGTGATTGGAAGCGTCCACTGGCGACGATGACCCGTTCGAAGGCTTCCGCCATACCCGAGTGCTCGACGAGCCAGCTGCCATTGCTCCGGCTCAGTCGGTCGACCCGGGTCTCGAACCGGATGCGGGACGTCAAGGCGAACATCTCGGCGTATCGGTGGAGGTAGGCAAGCATGTCGCGGTTCGACGGGAACGTGAGGTTGTTGTCGTGTTCCAGGTCGCTGAACGACGTCAGGATGCGGCTGGTGTTGGTGTGCATCGTCGGCCAGACCCCGCTGCTGCCGTCCAATCCGGTCCACTGCCCACCGAGGGTGTGACTCTTCTCGAAGATCGTCGGCTCGAACCCCTGCGACAGCAGCCAACGCGCCGTGACCAGACCTCCCGGGCCCGCGCCGATCACCGCAATTCCTTTTGGGCTTCCCGTCATCTCCCGAACTGTCGCACACACGTCAATTACGCTCAATCGCGTGCCGGAAACGTCGTACGCGCCATGCGGCGACCTCAGCCTGGCTTATCAGGTTTTCGGTGACGGGCCCGCGGACCTGGTGTTCGCGGGTTCCTATGCCAGCCATGTCGAGCTGTATTGGACCATGCCCGATTTCAAGGCATTCATGGAAAAGCTTGGCACGTTCTGCCGTGTTCTGCTGTTCGACAAGGCCGGCGTCGGGCTGTCGGATCCAGTGCCGAAGGTTCGCACGCTTGAGGACCGGGCGGCCGAGATCGAGGCCGTCATGGATGCCGCAGGCTTCGAGCGGGCCGCGATCCTTGGCGTGAGTGAGGGCGGACCCGCAGCCATTCTGTTCGCAGCGACACGACCGGAGCGCACCCGCGCGCTGATCCTTGCGGGTACGGCAGGGTACTCGTCCTCTGATGGTTGGGAGGACCTCGACCGGGATCCGGGTGAGCTGCGGGATCGCATCGTCAGCGAGAACGGCGAGCAATACGCCCCGTCTATCGAGCAAATCGCGCATATTCAGGCGTTCGGCCGCGCGATCAAGGCCGCCTGGGGAACCGGCGAGGCACTCAGTCACATTCTGTCGACCGTCCCGTCATCTCGTCAGCTCGGCATGTTCGAGCGGATGTGCGCGAGTCCGGGCATGGCCAGGGCGACCCTCGAGGCGACGTTCCGGATGGATGTGAGGGCGATTCTGCCGACCGTCACCGTGCCGACCCTCGTCGTTCACGCCCGCGATGACCCGGCCGTGCCTGTGCAGGCGGGGCGGTATATCGCCGACCACATCCCGGGTGCGCGCATGGTTGAACTCGATGGCACGGACCACGCGCCATGGTTCACCGACCCTGATCGGATCGCGAGCGAGATCGAGGAACTGCTCACCGGCAGCCACGGCGTGCCGACTCAGTCCCACCGCGCTCTGCGCGCCGTGCTGTTCACCGACATCGTCTCGTCGACCGAACGTGCGGCGGCTACAGGTGACGACCGTTGGCGCGCCCTGCTGCAGCGCTTCGGCGAGATCACTGCCGAAGCGGCGGATCGATTCGACGGCACGGTGGTCAAGAGCACGGGCGACGGCCATCTGATGACGTTCGAGGGGCCGACCCAGGCGATCCGCTGTGCAGAGGCACTCCGTGACGACGCCGAGAGGCTGGGCATCGAGATCCGCGTCGGCATCCATACCGGCGAGTGCGAACTTCTGGGCGATGACATCGGTGGTATCGCGGTCCACATCGCCGCACGAATACTCGGCCAGGCTGGGCCCGGCGAGATCGTCGTCTCTCGAACGGTGCGCGACCTGGTGGTCGGGTCGGGAACGGGGTTCGACGAGCGCGGTGTCGTCGAGTTGCGTGGTGTTCCGGGGAGTTGGGAGCTGCTGGCCGTTCATCGCCATGGCGCGCAAGCAGATTCGACGGAGGCCAGGCTCGCGTCCGCGCCGACCCCCGGCCCGCGTGACACGATGCGCCGCTCGGACCGCGCCGTCGCGGTGATGGCCAAGCGGGCTCCGTGGCTCCTTCGCGGCGTGGCTGGAAGGATGCAGTAGGTGACCGTCGTCCTCGCCCTGCGCTGCGCCGACGGCATCGTCGTCGCCTCGGACTCGCAGATCACCGATCCGGCTCGTGGCGTCAGCTATCCCGCTCAGAAGCTGCACGCCCTCGGCAAGAACGCGGCTTGGGGCGGCAGCGGGTCCCGTGCCGTGCTCTACGACATCGAGCGATTGTTCGATGCCGAACCCGACGCCGTCGTGGAGGCGCAGGACGTCGGACGCGCACTGCAGGCGCGGGTGTTGCCGATCTTCAAGCACCACTACGAAAACTTCATCTCCGATGTGCCCGAGACGAAGCCAGGCGCGACGCCCGCCACGTACGTGCTGGCCGCGGGCTATGCCGGTGACGAGCCCTTCATCGTGGACTTGGATCCGCACGGGCTGATCGGCCATCACGAGGAGACCGGCTTTCAGGCCGTCGGCAGTGGATCTGCGATGGCGCAGCAGGCGTATGCGCTGCTGGCGAGCTACCAAACGTCGCAACGCGGCGTTGACTACGGTGTCGTCGCGGCTTTGCGCGTACTCGATGCGCTCGATGAGTCGTCGCCGACCGTCGGCGGACCGATGGACATATGTCGGATCACACCCGAGGGGGCACATCATCTCAGCCCCGACGAAGTCGAACAGGTCCGTGGTCAGGTCGCTCGATGGCTGGAGCTCGAACACCGCGCGATCGACGAACTGTTCTCATGACGCGTAAGCCCGAGATCTCCCTGTACCTGCGAAACTTCTCCGACGACCCGGCATTCGACTGGGCGGCGACGCTGGACACGGCCCGTGCGATGGACGCCGCAGGCGTGGACCGTGTCGTGGTTTCGGACCATCTGGTATTCGGCGAGAACCTCGACGCCTATGCCGACCCCACAATCGGGGGCACCGCTGGAGGCAGACAGCCGACGGGTCCCGACGGGAGCTGGCTGGACCCGTTGATCTACCTGGCCACTCTCGCCGCCACGACGACCCGGATACGGATGGGTACGGCGATACTGCTGGCGGCGTTGCGGCGGCCGGCAGTGCTGGCCAAACAGCTGGCGACCATGGATGTGTTGTCCGGTGGACGCATCGACCTCGGCGTCGGAGTCGGTTGGCAGCGTGAAGAGTACGAAGTCGTCGGCCTTTCGTTCGAGGAACGCGGACGGCTACTCGATCACACACTCGAGGTCTGCCAATTGTTGTGGACGCAGCAGCGTGCCACCTACGAGTCGGGCGAACTGGCCTTCGACGGTATTCATCAGGCGCCAAAGCCGTTGCAGCCCGGCGGGATTCCGATTTGGATCAGCGGCACGGTGAACAAGAGAGTCGCTCGCAGATTGTCACGGTTCGGCTGCCGGTGGATTCCGTGGGGCCCAGCCATCACCGACCTGCAGGCGTCGATCCCGGCCATGAAGCAGGCCATTGCCGATGTCGGCGGAGATCCGGCCGATCTGCAGGTACAAGGCACTGCGCTGTTGCGGCGGGACTCCGACGGCGGCACCGACGTCGACGCCACCATCGCACCCGTGGCTGATCTGGTCGCCTGCGGCGCCACGGAAATACGTTTCACGGGGCCGCTCCCGAAACCGGCGAATGCGGTCGAGCAGTTTTCGCGGCTGGTGGCCGCATTCCGAGATGTGACGTAGGACTCCGTTTAGCCTTCCGCCGTCCGTGGGTAGGCGGGGTGTTCGGGGGGTCACTGGTCGACCATGCCGCGATGCGGATGGCGGCCGTCCTGACCAGCACGTCGGCGCCATGTCGGCGTGCCGATCGAAGGAGATTGATGAAGCTGAAGAAGACCGCAATCAAGGCAACGCTCGTGAGTGCGATGGGCGCCGCTGCCGTCGGCCTTGGTGCAGGCATGGCGCAGGCCGATCCGGTCCCCGCGCCGCCGCCACCATGGCCGGTGCCGTTGCCCGCTGAGCAGGGTGGTGTCGGGGTTGAGGGTCCGAATGTGAGCACACCCGGGCTGGATATCGCGGCCCCGGGCGCCAGCATCGACGGCCCGAGCGTCAGCGCACCGGGCGTGGGTATCGAGGGTCCGGACGCCAGCATCGGTGGTCCCGCTGTGAGCGTGCCTGGAGTCGACTTCCAGGGACCGGACGCGGGCATAGCGCCGCCGAACTGGGCGCCGCCGCAACCCCCGTCGCCGCCGTGGGCGCCTTTCGCCCCGGTGTCGTGGAACGCAGAGGCGCAGGCCTGGGGCGTCTACACCGCCGCGGGCTTCCAGCCGGTTTAACCAAGTGCCTGGGATGGCCGCCCCGCCGTGTGCGGGGCGGCCGTTCTATGTCTGCAGGAAGGGCGCGTAGCGGTTGTTGAAGCCTGCCTTCCGCTTGGCGAGTTGATCAGCCCGGTAGGTCGGCTGGTCTGCGGGAATGAACGCGCCGGGAGGCAGCACCCCCTCGTCGCCCAGCTCGCTGATCTTCACGACCTTCGACTCGACCGTCGGCGAGCCAGCACCAAGATCCTGGAAGCGGATGGACACCGTGCCCTGATTCAAACCGCCGGTGGAGACCCAGTTCTTCACATTGGGATCCGATTTCGAGATCACGATCGTGTACGTGGTGCCGTCGGTTACATCCGGCACCGCCTGCGCATTGTTGAGGCTGGTCTGCTGATCCCAGTAGTTGTCGGTGATCGTCCAATCATTGGTCACCGGGACACTGAAATAGCCGGCATCCTTGCGGTCGACGGTGAGGACCAGCGCCTCGTCGTCTGCGAGCTGGAAGTACCCCGCGCTCTGCAGCTGGGTGTTCAGGAATGCGGCATTGCTCGTCGGATCGGTGAACACGTTGGGCTCGCGCTTCTCACCCGTCGCGGGATCGACGGTTGCGACCCTGATGTATTCGGGTTCCATCTGCAGGCCGATGAGCATGATCACCGACGTGACCGCACCGCGCACGATCGGCAGTTCGGGTAGCGGCGGGATGATCGATACCAGCTGCGTCAACATTGGGTTGTCGGACACCGCAGGCCCGATGAGAGGGATGGTGAAGATCCCCATCTGGGCGAGGAAGCTGTTCGGCGGGCCGCTTGTGCGCTCGATCGACAGACTCATCGGCTGCTGAGAATTCCAGTCGGACAACGTGTCTCGCGCCGCGATCAATGTGGAGTCGGATGTGAGTTGCAGGTAATTACCCTGGTAGCCAGCGGGCTTCGGGTCACCGGAGACGAGGATCTCGAACTCGCCGTTCTCATCGATCTCGAGGTCGTCTCGGTTCAGCACAGCTGCGGTGTTACCGGACAGCCCGGTCAAGAGGCTGAAGGTGGTGTCGGCGGGGACGTTCTCGGGATGCGCGGGATCCCAGTTCTCGAACTTGCCTCTGATGACGTAGGTCGACGTCTTGTTGACGGGCATGAAGCGGTAGATCGTGTCGGGGTTGTCGTAGAGGATGCGCGAGCCGGGAACCATCTGGCCGTACCAGGTGTGCGGCGGTGTGACTTGCATGACCGCCCGAGGTGTCATGGGGTTGAGGATCTGCTGCTGGAACGCGGTGCCCATCGCGTACTCGTCGACGGCCCTGTCGAGCTGCGCGAGGTTGTCCTTGTCCGGGCCGCCGACCTTGCTGTACTCACCGAGCGCCGTGACATACCAACCGGCCTTGAGGACCAGCTTCGTCAACTGCACCGGCAGCGTGTTCACGGTCTCGGTGGCCCTCTGCTCGGCGTCGAGCTGTTCCGGGGTTCCGAGCGGGCTGTCGGCCTGAATCGTCGCCGATTGCGTGACCGAAGCTGTAGGCGTGGAGGATTCGGGTGTCCTGGCCGGCGTCACGGCCTGTTCGATCTCGCGGCGGACGAAGCCCGCTACTGCGACGAGCGCGGGGTTGGGTGCCGGCTTCGGCGGCTTGGGCGCGGTCCTCACGATCTGCGTGGCCTGCACGATCTGCGTGGCCTGCACGATCTGCTTGACCTGCACGTTCGACGAGTCGGGCGTCTCGCGTTGCGGGCTACGGCTCTGCAGCCGGTTGCTGACATCCTCGCGCGCCGATTCCACCTTCTCCCGCACGTCGTTGAGCCGCGAATGAATTTGCTTGACAACCGATTTCACCGGGTCGTTGTCTTTAGTCGACGATTGCGTTGAAGGCGCCTCCGACGTCGTCGACGCCTTGTCTGCACCCTGGCCGTCCTCGGCCGAAGCGACGCCAGGGTTGTTGGCGATCGCCACGCCGATGCCGAGTGCGACGGCCAAGCCGCCGACCCGGCCGACGAATCGGGCGTAGTTGGTATCCGTCGAATGTGAGTATGGCGTCTTTGCCATGGATAGCGCCCTTTCGTGCGACCCCCGCTGCCGGTACCGTAGTCAGGTGTCTACGGCTCGCGCAAGCACCAGTTCACAGCGCGTCGGCGCGCCGCTCGGCAAGGATGAGGTCGTCGCGGCCGTGCTGCGGTCGGCAGCCGACTTGTTCGCCGAGCGCGGGCTGGCGGCAACCTCGATCCGCGACATCGCCGCGCGCTCGCGGGTGAACCACGGCCTGATCCATCGCCACTTCGGCAGCAAGGACGCGCTGGTTGCCGCGGTGCTCGACCATCTCGGTCAGCAGCTCGCCGAACTGCTCGCCGAAAAGGCTGACGGTAAGAAGGTCGCCGACGCCGTCGACCGCCAGCTGCGGGTGCTTGCGTACGCGTCTCTCGACGGCTATCCCGTCGGTGAGCTGCAAAGCCGCTTCCCGACCATGGGCGTGCTGCTCGACGCGGTGCGGCCACAGCACCCCAGTGACCTCAGCGCGCGGCTGGCAGCCGCGCACACGATCGCGTTGCAACTCGGGTGGTGCCTGTTCGGTGATTTCCTTCGCGCATCGACGGGCCTGGAAGAAATGGACGACCGCACTTTCGTACGCTCGGTCGGGGAGACGGCCGCGTCGATCCTCGGCGCGCAGTACAGGGGAGGTTAAACATGCGAATGCCACGGGCGGTGGCGAGATTCAATCGCCGGATCACCAATCCGGTCGCGGTCCGGTTCGGCGGGTGGGCGCCGTTGAACGGAACGCTGGAGCACGTTGGGCGCAAGTCGGGCAAGACGTATCAAACACCGCTGAACATCTTCGAGACCGCCGACGGGTTCGTCGTCCCCATCGGCTACGGCCTCGAATCTCATTGGGTACAAAATGCTTTGGCCGGTGGTCCGCTAACGGTCCATAAGGCCGGACGAACGGTTCCCTGCGCCAATGCGCGCATCGTCAGCAAGGCGGATGCCGAGTCGCTCGTGACGCGCGGGCGGACGATGTTCCGCCTGCATCCGTACGACGAAGCGGCGTTGGTACTCACCGCGAGCTAGCGTGCGCCGTTGGTGAATCTGACGACGGAAATCGGCCGGAAACGTCGTCAGATTCACAATTCAATCCGCGCTGTTGAATCGTTCGCCGATGAAGTCGAGCAGCCGAGGATCGTCCGACGTGAAGCGGTCCACCTCTTCGCCGCCGTCGCATCGCAGCAGCGCGACCGTCACCCGTTCGTTCCTGCGGGACACCACCGACCAGACGGCGCCGGAGTCTTCCCACCGCTGAAGTTCTGCGACCCGATCGACGTCCATCCCTCTACCATTACACCCCGTCGCCGGGCTGCGGCCGTGAGACGATCAGCCGATGCGGCTGGGCTTGCACGCACTGGGCATCGGCAGCGGTGCCAATCGCGCGGTGATCGACGCGGTCTCGGCGGCCGCGGAGCGCGCCGGCTTCGCGACGCTGTGGTCGGGCGAGCACGTCGTGATGGTCGACGAGTCGGCATCGCGCTATCCCTACTCGGACGACGGCCGCATCGCCGTCCCTGCAGAAGCCGACTGGATCGACCCGCTGATCGGGTTGAGCTTCGTCGCCGCCGCGACCTCGTCCATCCGGATCGCGACGGGTGTGCTGCTGCTGCCCGAGCGCAATCCGGTGCTGGTCGCCAAACAGGCGGCCACCCTGGACACGTTGAGTGGCGGTCGGTTCACACTCGGGATCGGCATCGGCTGGTCACGGGAGGAGTTCGACGCGCTCGGTGTCCCATTCGAGCGCCGAAGAGTGCGCACCAAGGAGTACGTCGACGCGATGCGCACGCTGTGGCGCGATGACGTCGCCTCGTTCGACGGCGAGTTCGTCGGGTTCGACGGGGTTCGAGTCAACCCGAAACCCGTGCATGGCCGCCGAATTCCGATCGTGCTCGGCGGCAACGGCGACGCGGCACTGCGCCGGGTCGCGACGTGGGGAGACGGGTGGTACGGGTTCAACCTCGAAAACGTCGACGCCGTAGCCGACCGCGTCGGTTACCTCCGTCAGTTGTGTAGCGAGGTCGGCCGCGATCCGGGCGAGTTGCGCCTTGCCGTCGCGCTTCGCGACCTCAAGCCCGGTGACCCAGTCGCACTCGCATCGGTGGGCGTCGACGAGCTGGTGATCGTCGAAGGTCCGCCGGATGATGCGCGCGATGCCGCCGACTGGGTGCGCGCGCTCGCCGACCGCTGGATGGCGAAACGCGTTTAGCGTTCAGTACTCGTATCGCGCCAGTTCGGTACCGCCGCGACGCTGACCGCCGTCGATCGACACCAGAGCCGGCACGAGCTCGCTGGTGACCAGCCCATATTCGCCGGTGAGCTCGTCGATGACCTCGAAGCTCGCCGCGATGCGGTCGGGGCTGTCGACGACGATCGTCGTCACCGGCACCCGGCGGGCCAGCTGAAACCACCTGTCGCCGTGCGGTTCATGGTCACCGTGAAAGCCCCAGATGCCCCGCAGCGCCGTCGCTCCGTTTGCCACCCGTGAGTCGAACAGCCGTTGCACGATCGCGCGGTGGATCGGTGTGCCGTCGTGCAGCGCGGCCTCCGAGGTGTACACCATCAGCTTCTGCCACAGCGCCCGTCCCTGATCATCGGTCGCGGGCAGGGCCGGAGGACGGGCCAGCATCTCGCCGTCGCGCTTACACACCTGCGCGCGCTCGATCGTGAAAAGCGGTTCCCGTAACAGGGTTTCGAGTTCGGGTAGCGCTTCGGTGACCTGCTGGCCGGTTCCGACCGCGATGATCATCACCGGAACACCCATGTTACGGCTGAAGAATCGGGCTCTCGTCCGCTCACCTCGTGCGGTGCCGTCGACACCGAGAAACACTGAAGCGCCGCCGAATCCGCGGCGGTGCAACGCATCGCACACGGCGCGGTATGCGGGTCTGCCGTCGGCGCGGTCCTGTCGGCCGACGTAGATGGTGAGCTTCGCCGCATCGGGCGGTGTGACCGCCGCACCGAGCTGCGCGCGCTCCAGGGTGACGAGACCGCGGGCCACCATCGCGGACACCTGATCGGCCAGCCCTGCCATCTTCTCGGCCTCGTCGACCGCGGCGACGGCGATCGGCGAGTGCTCCGAGGCGGTCAACGTCTGGTCGGTGCGCAGCACATGATGCGGTCCGAAACTTGAGATTCCGCGCAGCACCACGCTGGTGGCGACGGCGTTGTCGCCGTAGAGGTCGAGCAGCGCGTCGGAGGTGAAGCGATCGCCGTGCCGGAGGCGCTCGTCGAAGTACGTCGTGAGCTTGAGGTAGTCGGTCACAGCGCGGCTCCGATCGACTGGCCCAGCCAGGCCGCGGCAAGGCCGAGTACGACGCTGACCGCGATGTTGGCGAACGCGGCGACGACTTGGCGCTCCTCGCCGAGGCGCTGGGTTTCCAGCATCCATGTCGAGAAGGTCGTATAGGACCCGACGAATCCGGTGCCGACCACCAGCGCCACATGCGGGCTGAGCGTCAACCCGGCGAAGAAGCCGAGCAGCATCGCCCCGCTGAGGTTGACCGCGAGGGTGCCGAACGGGAACGGCCGGTCGATGCGTTTCGTCACGACGCGGTCGAGGGAAAAGCGTGCCACGGCGCCGAGTCCGCCCATCAGCATGACGCCGATCCAGACCAGGACGGTCATCGGCGCACCCTGACTCGCCGCGTCACGGCGGTCGCCACGTACACCGCGAGCAGCCCGAGGACGACGCTGGCGAGCGCGTAGCCGACGGCAAGACCGTAATGGTGATGCTCGATCATCTTGATCGTCTCGACCTGCATGGTGGAGAAGGTCGTCAGGCCTCCGCACAACCCGGTGCCGAGCAACGGCCGTCGATAGCTCGACGTCGGCAAACGCTCGAGGAGCCGGGTGGCGAAGTAGCCAAGCAGGAATGCCCCCACGATGTTGACGATGAACGTCGGCCACGGCCAGCGTCCGGGGTCCGGTGCGGCTAACGCCTCGAGGCCGGCACGAGCCAGTGTGCCGATCGCGCCGCCGACGAAGACAGCGGCCAGTTCACGCCGGTCGAAACTGAACACAAGCCAAAGTAACGCCAACAAGCTTCCGGACCGGCGTACGGCGCGAAATCCAGAGGAGCAGAATCACAGAGCATGGCCGCCAACCCCCGCGCCGGCAAGCCGGCGCAACCCGAAGATCTCATCGACGTGGCCCAGGTGGTCACCGCGTACTACACCGTCGAACCCGACCCGGACAACATCGACCAGCAGGTGGCCTTCGGTACTTCCGGACACCGCGGATCGAGCCTGGACGCCGCGTTCAACGAGCCGCACATCCTGGCCACCACGCAAGCCATCGCGGAGTACCGGAAGGCGCAGGGGACATCCGGCCCACTGTTCATCGGCCGCGACACCCATGCGCTGTCCGAACCGGCCTGGGTGTCCGCGTTGGAGGTGCTGGCCGCCAACGACGTCGTGACGATGATCGACTCGGCGGACCGGTACACCCCGACGCCCGCCGTCAGCCACGCCATCCTGTCGTTCAATCGCGGCCGTGAGGGCGACCTGGCCGACGGCATCGTCGTCACCCCGTCGCACAACCCGCCGCGCGACGGAGGGTTCAAGTACAACCCGCCCAACGGCGGGCCCGCCGACACCGACGCGACGGGCGTGATCGCCAAACGCGCCAACGAGATCCTGCGCGACGGGCTCAAGGCGGTGAAGCGCGTGCCGCTGGCGCGCGCCCTGCAGACCGCGCAGCGCCACGATTACATGGACGCCTACATCGCCGACCTGCCGAACGTGGTGGACATCCACGCCATCAGTGCGGAGAAGATCCGCATCGGCGCCGACCCGTTGGGCGGAGCGAGCGTCGACTACTGGGGCGCCATCGCCGAGCGGCACAACCTCGAGCTGACGGTGGTCAACCCGCTGGTCGACGCCACGTGGCGGTTCATGACGCTGGACACCGACGGCAAGATCCGGATGGACTGCAGCTCGCCCAACGCGATGGCGTCGCTGATCGCCAACCGCGAGTCGTATCAGATCGGGACCGGCAACGACGCCGACTCCGACCGGCACGGAATCGTCACCCCCGACGGTGGGCTGCTCAACCCGAACCACTACCTCGCGGTGGCGATCGAATACCTCTACACCAACCGGCCGGAGTGGCCTGCGTCGACGGCCGTCGGCAAGACCGCGGTCAGCTCGTCGATCATCGACCGGGTCGTCGCCGGTCTCGGTCGCAAGCTGTTGGAGGTGCCCGTCGGCTTCAAGTGGTTCGTCGACGGATTGATCAGCGGCACCATCGGTTTCGGCGGTGAGGAGAGTGCGGGGGCATCGTTCCTACGCCGCGACGGGTCGACGTGGACCACCGACAAGGACGGCATCATCCTGGCGCTGCTCGCATCGGAGATCCTCGCCGTCACCGGCTCGTCGCCGTCCCAACGGTACGACGCGCTGGCCGAAAAGTACGGCGCGCCAACCTATGCACGTGTCGACGCGCCCGCCGACCGGGAGCAGAAGGCGCGGCTGGCCAAGCTGTCGGCCGAGCAGGTGACGGCGACGGAGCTCGCAGGCGAGGAGATCACCGCGAAGCTGACGACGGCACCGGGCAACGGCGCACCGCTCGGTGGTTTGAAGGTGACGACGGAGAACGCGTGGTTCGCCGCGCGGCCGTCGGGAACCGAGGATGTGTACAAGATCTACGCGGAGTCCTTCAAGGGACCCGAGCATCTCGCCGAGGTACAGGAAGCCGCGCGAGAAGTGGTGAACAAGGTCATCGCGTGAGTTCGGAGAGCGACTGTCGGACGCATACAAGCGAGTCCAAACAACCACTGCCGCGCGAAGTCTGGCTGCTGATCGGGGCGAACGTCGTCGTCGCACTCGGCTATGGAGTGGTCGCGCCGGTGCTTCCGCAGTACGCCCGCCACTTCGGGGTCAGCATCAGCGCGGCGACGTTCGTCATCACGGCGTTCGCGCTGATGCGATTGATCGCAGCCTCGCCCGCCGGAATGCTCGTGCAACGGGTGGGGGAGAGGCGGGTCTACGTCAGTGGTCTGGTGATCGTGGCGCTGTCGACCGGCGCCTGCGCGTTTGCCGACACATATTGGCAGCTCCTGCTTTTCCGATCGCTGGGCGGTTTGGGTTCGGCGATGTTCACGGTGTCGTCGCTGGGCCTGATGATCCGGATCTCGCCGCCGGACGCGCGCGGTCGCGTGGCGGGGATGTTCTCGTCGGGATTTCTGATCGGCTCAGTTGGTGGACCGGTGCTGGGCAGCCTGACCGCCGGTCTGGGATTGGCGGCGCCGTTCGTGATCTACGGTGCGGCACTGCTGGTGGCTGCGGCGGTGGTGGTGGTGGGCCTGCGCAATTCCGCTGTGGCGCTATCGGAAACGACTACTGAACCGGCTGTCTCGGTGCGAACGGTCTTGCGGCACCGGGCATATCGTGCCGCGTTGTTCTCCAATTTCGCCACGGGCTGGGCGGCGTTCGGTTTGCGGATCGCGCTGGTGCCGCTGTTCGTCGTCGAGGGGTTGGGATACGGGGCGGGCTTCGCGGGATTGGCTTTGGCGACGTTCGCGATCGGCAACATCTTGGCCGTCATTCCCAGTGGGTATCTGTCCGACAAGGTGGGACGCCGCAAGCTGCTCATCGCGGGCCTGACGGTGTCGGCGGCGACGACGGTTCTGGTCGGCTACACGTCGTCGCTGCCGGTGTTTTTGGCAGCGGCCTTGGTGACGGGCGCGGCGACCGGCGTCTTCGTCTCGCCGCAGCAGGCGGCGGTGGCTGACATCGTCGGCAACAAATCCCGCGGCGGAACGGCGGTCGCGACATTCCAGATGATGGCCGACCTGGGCTCGATCGTCGGCTCGCTCGCCGTCGGTCAGGTGGCCGAGCACGGGTCGTTCGCACTGGCGTTTCTGGTCAGCGGCGGCATCTTGTTGGTGGCGGCGGTCGGGTGGGTGTTCGCGCCGGAGACGCGCGGCCTGCCGCCCGTCCACCCGACGCCGATCCGCGCGATCGGCCCGGAGGCGGGCGGCGAGGTGCCGTGACCAGTGCTTTTGAACGCTTACCGCAGGTGGTGTAGCTTCGATGAGCACAACATCACGGGGCTATGGCGCAGTTGGTAGCGCACCACACTGGCAGTGTGGGGGTCAGGGGTTCGAATCCCCTTAGCTCCACTTGATTGACTAGGCGTTTTGCAGATTTGTCCGCCGAGTCTGTTGTGATCGCCTTCGCCGTGAGACACCGTAACGATCACCAAGCCACCGCCGTCATGTCATCGAAATCGCTGATGCGTCACCCAGAGCAGTCGACCGCGACGGCAGCGTCCCAGGGAGTGGTGGACTTCGGATCTGGCGTGGCTCACGCATTGCGATCAACGAGTCATGTTGAACGCTAGGTGATTTGGTGTTGTTTGGCAAGTGCTGCCGCGGCGTTCTTCTTCGCGATGACGGCCCGCAGTTCCTCCATGGAGACATCGGAGAGGTAGCGGCGGGTGACTTGCCATTCGTCGTGGGCTTCGATGACCACTGCGGTGGCCAGACGCAGGAATGCCGCCGGGTTGGGGAAAATCTCCACGACATCGGCGCGGCGCTTGATCTCCTTGTTGAGCCGCTCGATTATCCGGCCCTCGGGGGCGGGTCAACCCGTCAGGGCTCGGATGTTCA
>CADEGF010000092.1:2591-16171 GCA_902826815.1 uncultured Mycobacteriaceae bacterium | reverse complement strand
AGTTCTACCGGGATACGTTCGCGTCGCAAGCGGCGAAGGACCAGCCGATCTTCGATATGACGAAGGTCGCCACGACGCTTGATGGGCTGCTCGAAGTCTCGGACGATCAACGCATCGCGGTGGAGGGCGGTCTGCAGCGGGTTGCGAGTGTGGTCGTGATGCAAGAACTGTTCTCGATGGCGTGAGGTGCCGCCCGCCGCAGGTACCCGCGAGATAGCAGCCACGGTCGCGCATCGCGCGCTTCGACAGCCATGGATGCTTTCTCGCGCCTCCTCAACCTCAGCCGATAACAATGTCCGCATATTCTGCGTATCCGCAGTTATTGCGTATCCGCACAAACCGCGGTACTGTGAGGTGTGTCCAACCGCTACGCACGAATTCGATCCGAGCTCGCTCGGGCCGAAAAGGCTGACTCGGCAACCGCGCTCATGCACCTTCGGGCCGTGTTCGACGAAGTCAGCCAGCTCATCGACGAGCAACTGGCCGATGCTGTGGTCGACGGCGAGCTGTCCCTTCGCGCGGCGGCGGAGAAGGTCGGGCTGACCGAAAACGCGATCGGCCCCCGCCTGGCTACCACCGAGAAGTTGGGCGGCTACGCCACCGGCGGCCGAGTGAACGCCAAAGGCGTGATGCGCGCCCGTTTCGACCAGGACGCCGGCGTCACACCACCGGCGCCGCCCGACGTGAAGCAGATGCAGTTCAAACGCCGTCGACCCACCACCTGATAGAAGGGACCACACATGTCCAATCCCGATCGCACTCTGCTCGTGTTCCTGCTCGACCGTTCAGGGTCGATGCAGTCCATCAAGTCCGACGTCGAAGGCGGATTCGCCGCGTTCATCGCAGAACAGCGCAAGGCGCCCGGCGACTGCGCGGCCACGCTGGCACAGTTCGACACACACTACGAGCTCATCTACCGCGGACTCCCCCTCAACGAGGTCCCGCCGCTGAACCTGCAACCCCGGGGCGGCACCGCGCTGCTGGACTCGATGGGCAAGCTGATCAGCGACACCGCCGCACAGCTCGACGCTGGGCCGGAGGCTGAGCGCCCAGGCACGGTGATCGTGGCAATCATGACCGACGGCCTCGAGAACTCGAGCCAGGAATGGACGCATCCCGCGATCAAGAGCCTGGTCGAACAGCAGACCAACCAACACGGCTGGGAATTTCTCTACATGGGTGCCGATCAGGACGCCATCGAAGTCGGTGCCCGCCTCGGAGTCCAGCGCGACAAGTCGGTGACCTACGGAAAGGGGAAAGCCCGCGACGTCATGGCCGCAACATCGGCCAACATCAGCCGACACCGCGCGGCCAGGATGCATAACCCTGACGCCGTCATGGATGGTTATTCCGGTGAGCAACGCGCCGACCTCGCGGACGGCGGCGCCATGAGTGACGCGACATGAGCGAACGACGCGTGGCCGAGGACGCGCGAAGACCCTCGATCAGACTGCCGGCAGGTTCAGCCGATGCGCGAGATCCGGTCCGCCAACCGCTCGGATGAAGTCGGGATCACCGCAAACCACCAGTTGGTCACGGGCTCTTGATAATCCGACATACAGCCGTTCGCGGGAGCGGTCGAACTGACTCACCTCGTTGACGACCAGGACGACCGCGCGGCGTTCGAGTCCTTTGAACCCGAGCACGTGGCCGTAGAACACCTGGTCGGTGTCCCAGAAGGTGTCCCAGTAGGCCTTGTGGCCGTCCTTCTGCCGCTCGGTCTGCTCGGGATGGCGGCCGCCGGTCGTCAGTAGCGCGAGATCCTCAGGGCGCCAACCCTGTTCGATGAGTGCTTCGATCTGGTCGTCACCGACGCTGAGCGCCTCGTCGCGACTACACGCGACGAACGACACGGCCGGCCCCTCGCCGCCGAGGAACCGCATGGGGTGATCGACGAGCGGCTGGAAGGCGTTTGCGATCTGACGGGTGTTGCGCAGGTTGTGGTCGAGGATGAGCGGGACCAACGGCACCGGCGGGGACCCGTACCGGTTGAAGACGCGCTGGCCCTCGTCGGTGAACACGTACAGGCCGCCCTCGTCGGGATCCTTCAGCGCGATCAACATCGGTTCCCACCACGAGTCGGCGAAGTCCTGCGCCTCGTCGACGACGATGGAGTCAAAGCGGTGTCCGGGTTCGAGTTCCATTGCCAGCTCCGCCATTTGCCGCGGCAGGTCATGTTCCCAGAACTGGACGGTCTCCTCGGTGCGCAGAGACTCGTCGGGTCCCTGCGGTGCTCCCCACTGCACTCCGAGGGCGTGAAACTCGCCAACGTAGGCGGGCTGCTGACGACGCGGCCACGTCGCGGTGATGCGTTCCAGGTAGGACGCGAGGCCGTGCGAGTAGCAGACCAGGGCGACGCGCTGACCTCGTTGCGCGAGCCGTCGAGCTTGTTCCATGGCGAGGAACGTCTTTCCGCTGCCTGCACCGCCGCGGACTTCAATGCGGTTGAGCAGTCGGATGGCGTCGAGGATGACGCCCTGGTGTTCAGTGAGCGCATCGGCGGCGTCTTCGTTGGCCAGAGCGCGGGCGACGACGTCGCGCTGTGGCAATCCCCTGCCGCTCAACGCGATAGTGATCTGATCGATGCCGCGCCGGTCGAGCAGCGGCCGGTCAAGCTCCTGGCGGACGAGTACTTCGCGCAACTTGTCGGCGATAGCCGGAAGGTCGTTGCGGTCGATGACTTTCCAGCGCGGACAGTCCGCCAGCGCGAAGCCGTCGGGCAGCTCGGTGTTGGGTAGCACGACGACGTGGTCCCACCGCAATCGACCCTGGGTCCAGCGGGGGTCCTTCTCGATGTAGTCGCGCAGGGCGTAGCAGGCTTCGCGGGCTTGCCGGACGGGCTCGATGGAGTGCTCGCGGCCGCCACGTTTCTGCCGCCAGCCGTGGCCGTCGTGCCAGACCTCGCCGCCTTTTACCTCGAGGCAGACGATGCCGGCGCCTTCGATGGCGACGACGAAGTCGACCTCGTGGTCCTTGAGGTGGTCGGTGACGCGCTGGCCCGCGACGACGAGGTCGTTGGGCTGAAGCTGCTCGATGAGTGCCTGGTAGACGCGGCGCTCGGCGCGGTTGGCGAGGCGAGGCGTGTCGGTCGGGGTGATGGTCACTGTCGAGTTCGCTCTCTGGTGTGGAGCCAGCACAGCATCTCGATCCCTCCCCGGTGAACCTTCGCGTCGATGGTAACGACGCGGCCGTGATGTCGACTGACGCGGCCGTCACTTCTTGTCGGTGGTCGCGTTTATGGTCACCTTCTCAGCGCGAATCTAGGGGGGATCATGCGCGGACGTGGGGGTATTGCTGTCGTGCTCGCGGTGTGCGGGGCGGTGGCGTTTGCAAGGCCGGCCAGTGCCGACGAGTACGACTTCATCGGTGAGCTCGACAGCACGGGGGTCTATTACGAGTCGATTCTCGACATGATCGACATCGGCAAGGAGCTCTGTCACGACCTGCGGAGCGGGGTCGCGCCGCCGGTGGTGCTCGGCAAGCTGCAGAACACCGGGTTCGCGGCGGCCGAGTCGGCGATCGTCTTGATGTCGGCGGTTAACAACATGTGCCCGGATGCCAAAGCCGTCGTCGTCGGATGGGCGCGCGACAACGGCTACACCGGTCCGGTATAGGGGTCGGGACGATGGAAGCCAAGACCTTCGACGTGATCGATTTGATCAATCTGGTTGCCGCGGAACATGACTGGGACTTGTTCTTCGACTCGGGTCCCGGCGATAGCAGGGAGCTGATCTTCTCGCGGACGAGCCCGTTCGACGGTGACCTGGAGGTCGACATCGTGCTTGACTTCACCGGTCGAATCGAGGTCTCCGAGTATCGACGCGGTGGTGAGTTGTGCCGGCGCCACACCGTGGACAGGCGGACATCGGCCGCCGACGTCCAACTCATGACGCTCGAGCACTTCAAGCGGTAGGGCTTCAGCGCATGGGGGCGAGACGCGGCTCGGGCGGGGACGCGGGTTTTGCTGCGGTGTTCCTGGTGGTCGGCGTAATCATCAAGTTCTTCTGGTGGATCGTGGGGACTGCGGCGCTGGTGGGCACGTTCTTCGCGGTTCGGGCGATCGCGCGCGCCTTCGAGCAGGGGCGAATCGAGGCCGCCGCGCGAGACGCAGAGCTGACTCGTCGGGCTGACCTGCAGCACCGCTGGACACTGCGCGGAGACAGTCGCGGCGTGTACGGCCCAGAAGGCGCCAAGGCGATGCGGTCGGTGGTCCCGACGTCTGATGCGTCTGGCAAGAGCGAACCGTCAGGGCAGTTGCGCGCGGTGGCAGAGGTGGCTTACACAGCGGCCGACCTGGCAACGCTGCTGAGCGAGAAGAAGCCCTGTTGGCGATGGGCAGTGTTCGCTTCAGTGCTCGTTCAGCGACGCGCAAAAGTGCAAGGTCGGTTACGCGACAGTGCGCTCGGTTTCGTTGGAGCGTCTACCACGAGGCTGGGAAATGGTCTCGACATACGGTATTTCGTCACTTCCAAGCTCGAGGAGCTGGCCACTCTTTCCAGCCAGGTCGAAAGCTTCATGCTGACATCAGCTTTCGTCGACGTGTTCGGCGATCCCGATGACGAGGCGACCGCAGACGGCGACGGGATCGTGCACACCGCCAATCGGTTGATGGACTATCACGAGCGTTTCCTTGAGCTCTCCGAACAATGCAGGAACGTGGCCGTGCCGCACGAGTACGCCGACTTGTTGCGTGATCTAACGACGTACAGCGAGATCCCGCTTCTGGCATATCGCACGTTCATCGACGACTTCGTCGAGCGCGTGGGTGAGATGCCCGAGTTGCTTCGCTACGCGTGCGGCACAGTCGAGGTAGACCCGGTGCTGCTCGAAATGGACAGCGACTCCCATCTTCTCGATCGGATCTTCAAACGGTTGAACGCGATCCGTGGCGGTTGAGGTATTCGAGCACCAACCGGAGATGGTGCACACTTCTCAGGCCGCGTCGAGGTGCGAGACGAGGTCGACAGGCACGGGTCGACGGTTGCGTCCGTGCAGACGACTACTCAGATCGACGGAAGAGTTCTGCCGGTCGACCGCGCCCGCTGGTGCTGGTGGCACCGGTTGCAACGAGGTGGCTTTCCATGGCGCGCCGGAAGGTGTCGCGTTGTAACGGCTCTGCAGCGATCGCCTCGTGTGCGATGCGCAACTCACGAAGGGTGAACTCGTCGCCGAGAAGCCGATCGGGATCGGGCTTGTCGCGATACCGGGAACGCACATCCTCAACCGCAAGCTCGATGATGTCGGCGTGATCGAAGGGCAGCCGCCCGGGCGCGTCGATTGACACGAGCCTGGTTCTATCGGAGAAGCGGTCCGCCAACTGTTCCCGACGAACCACTTGAACGTGCGCTACGGATAACACCCAACCACGGTCATCGCGGCTCGGGTCATCGAAGACGCGGAGCTGGCGCGGGTGCAGCCCGCGCACATTGGCCTTGTCGCGAAGCGACCGGTCGACGGCATCGACGAGCGTCTCCCCTTCGTGGACGAAGGTGCCGGGCAGAGCCCAGCCGTTGCCCGCCGGGCGACGAACTTCTAGAACCGCCAGACCCTGCTTGGGGTCGAGAGTGAGAACTGCGGTGTCCACGGCGACCGACGGCCGCGGGTAGTCGGTCAGCCTCCGCCCGCTGGAGTCTCGGTACCTGTTCTCGCTCATGTCGGAGCCTCAGCGTACCGTGGTTGACAATTAGCGCATATCTGCGCAAAGGTGCTTCACGGGAGGGGACGGACAAGATGACGTCATACAACGATCGCGTCGAGGGCGTGCTGCTGGGAAACGCAGCGGGGGATGCGCTGGGTGCGCCGTACGAGTTCAAGCCGCCGCGTGGACCGGAGCTCGAGGTGGCGATGGTCGGCGGCGGCGGGTGGGAGCGCGGCGAATGGACCGACGACACCGCGATGGCGATCGCGATCGCAGAGGTGGCGGCGACAGGGGCCGACCTGCGCGACGCAGACGCGCAAGACGCGATCGTGAGCCGATGGCTGGAGTGGTCGCGCGTCACCAAAGACATCGGCGTCCAGACGAGCTCGGTACTCGGCGGCGCGACGCGTAGCGGCCGGATCACGGCGACAGACACGCGGGCGGCTTCGCAGGCCTTCTATGAAAGGACAGGCCGCGGCGCCGGCAACGGTTCTTTGATGCGTACAGCGCCGGTAGCTCTCGCCTACCTCGGTGACGAGGACGCTATGGCGGAGGCCGCTCGTGCGATCAGCCAACTGACCCATTTCGACCCGGACGCTGTGGACGCCTGCGAACTGTGGTGCCGCGCGATCCGCCATGCAGTGCTCACCGGGGAGCTCGACGTACGAGTCGGGTTGCCACACATCGCTTCTGACCGCCGTGACCTCTGGGCCGACCGTATAGATGCCGCCGAGGCCGCACCGCCCGCGTCGTTCCCGAACAACGGCTGGGTGGTGACGGCGATGCAGGCAGCGTGGTCGGCGATCGCCAGGACACCGGTTCCGGTCGACGATCCCGACGCCGGCGTGTTTCGGGCGGACCACCTGCGATGGGCGTTGGACGCCGCGGTTCGCGCGGGCTACGACACCGACACTGTCGCGGCGATCGCGGGCGGCCTGATGGGCGCGGCATACGGGGCGTCGGCGATTCCGGGTGCATGGCGGCGGGAGATGCACGGGTGGCCAGGTATGACGGCGCATGAGCTGGTTGGGTTGGCGACGGCAATCGAGCGTGGCGGCAAGCCGGACATGTTCGACTACTCGTACCCAGGCTCGTCAATCGACATTTGTGCACGCCACCCCTACGACAAGGGCGTATGGCTAGGCGGCATCGGCGTGCTGCGGGACCTGGCGAAGGATATCGATGCGGTTGTGTCGCTGTGCAGGGTGAGCGACGAGGACATGCGGAAGGACATGCCGCACATCGAGATCCGGCTGATCGACCGGACGGACGGCGACGAGAATCCGCACCTGGACTTCGTGCTACTGGATACAGTGCGGCTGATCGAGCAGTTGCGGAGCGAGGGCCGCACGGTGCTGGTGCACTGCGTTGCGGCGTATAGCCGGACGCCGGCCATCGGTGCGCTGTACGGTTCGCGATTCCGAGCAGTTGACGTCGACGACGCGGTGCGGGACGTGACGGCGGTGCTGCCGGGCGCGCGCCCGAACGCTGCGTTCGAGGCTGCGCTGCGTCGACTTCAGTTTGCAACGTAGGTGGGGTGGTCAGGCCACCGAGCGCCTCGCCGCCGGCTGATATCGGTCCACGATGCGATCATGCTTTGCTGTGCCACAAGCTTTCGCTTTTGCGAAAGGAGACTGCCATTCCCGACGCTACGAGGGTCCGCCGTGAGAACGCCCGAATCGCTGAACGCACTGGATGGCGCGTTACTGCACAGGCCGACAGTGACCAATTCACTCGCGACGACATGACCACCTACTGGCGATGTCCGCAAAGGCTTTCATCCGATACATGGTCAAAGATGACCGGCACTGAGCACGTCTGTCACTTCCGGTCGAATGTTGAGCGGCCTGGTCCGGGGTCACCTGCTCAGTTTCGACCAGAAGAGACATGCGGGTGTTCGACGGAAGCGCCGCCAGGACGGCGAGAATGAGCGAATCGCAATTAAGTGCAGCCGAGGGAGCTGTGTGTGAACGAATTAAGGAATTTTCGGTGCCGCTTGCGGTGGAATCGGTAGGCCAAGGCGGGCGAACCTGTTCGCCGCAGACGTTCAGAGCTCGTGGTTAGGAAGTTGGGTTCGATGACGATCCATCAACGCGTTTACGTCGAGCTTGGCAACGAGTCTTTCCACGTTTCGGGTAGATGCCCATCGGGGGCTCGCCCCAGCCATTGGTGTTCAGCTGCGGCTGCGCATCGCAGCCGTCTCAGTCCTTGTAAGAACTGTGCCGGTGACCTTTCTCGCGAACTTCGGGCAGCACTTGGTTCGATCCCGAGTGGTGCACGCAAAGGCCTCGGATTGCCGACATTACAAACCGTAAGCGGGCGGGCCGAGAGGGAGCCGAGCGCTTTGGACCACGAAGACCCCGACATTGCCTACGGGCCACCTGAGTCTTTGGACGATCCGCGTTTCGCGAGCAGGTCACGGGCCGACTGGGGCACAGCCTTCTATGGTCAAGATCCCGATGAGTTCTTAGGGGGGCCGACTGATGACGACAACGATTGGCGCGGCGGCAGCTCTATGTACGACTAGTTCTCCGTTCTTCATCGCCGCGATATTCATCGGTTTCCGCGAAATATTGGTCGAGCGCAGCGCGATGTCCAGCGCGTTCCTGCAGGGCTGCTAGTCGACAAGGCTCGCAGGGCCATGTGAAGGAGGCTGTCGCCCCGTCGGCCGAAAGCGTGGCGATTCCGTGCTTCGTGACGGCCTGTCGAACTTACTCCGCCGACGGCGCATCCGCGCCGTTCACTCTGGCCCGGCGGCGGTTGACTGCCCCGAGGAGTGGCGGGTAGCTATCACGTCGTGGAGTCACGGACGCGGTCGAGATGGTGTACGGAGTAGCGCCGCCGAATTGCGCAGGATCGTTCTTCGACTGCCCACGAACTGTCGGTTCGGCTCGGTAGCATCCGACCGGCAGCTAGACCGAGGGGGAGCGTACGTATGGCGAAAACAAGCAGCAGAGCAGCCTTAATGACGCTCGCTGACGAGGATCTCGTCAGCATCGTAGCCAATGGGAAGGTAGGTCGGGAGTGGGCTAAGGCCGCCAAGGTGAAATACGAGGACCTCAAACGAGGCGCACCGCGTGCCATGCGGAGCGTGCGCGCCGCGATCATGAAAGAGCACTCCGAATTCGCCCACGTCCTATCGCACGGTTGGGCCAATCTGGTGGATCCAACACACGAGATTGACCCAGGACTCGACCTAGATGAGCTGAGCGTTCGCGCGGCTGTGGCCGGCATGAGCCTAGGGAGATCGGGTGCAAAGGCGATGTTGTGCGCTGTGTCAGAAAATGGCCATATCGCGGATTCGGAATCGGTTCGGGAACGCTTCGCCGAGCTTCTTGAGATCGCGGAGCGCGCGCCCCAGCCATCGGATGAAGGTTGGCCACCGGACGATGATGACTCGGTCATGGCGCGTGCTGCTGAGCTAGCCGTACGCGCTCACAGGCATGACGACAAGCAAGCAGATTTCACAGCCGCCGACACGGGGGGGTCCGATGAGGAGGCCATCGCCGACGCGCCCAACCTCGACGACGTTCATGGCCGGGCGACCCGTCTTCGCGACGAGGCTGAGAATCTGATCGTTATGCTCCGCGCTGCCGCTGACGCGATGGAGCGGGGTCGGCCCACGGACATCATCGGTGAAGCAACCGATAACTGGTCGCAGGCTGTCCGGGACTTGTTTGATGCCGCACCCGCCGTCGGCGTCGACCAGGCCGCGGACCTTCAGGTGCTGCTCGAACAAACGAACGCTTTGATTGCGGAGCGCTTCGAACGGGAATCAAGGCAGCGAAGCAATACCCTGCTAGCGCTCAGGCTGGTCAGTCTCCTCAAAGAGGAAGGCCGTGAGGAAATGATCGCCGAGACTATCGCTCCGCTCGGGTTCGCCTCCATGCAGGAACTTGAGCTGACCGCCGGTGTCGAACCAACACGGCCGCCTCCCGAAACCTCGCAGTCAAGCGACAGCTTCGCCATCGACACCCCTGACGAGGTCACTGAAGCCGCTAACCAGATTGATGACTCGGAACAGGCCGATGTACTGCAAGAAGGGGCACCGGTCGATTACGTCGACGAGGCCGAAGCCTCCGTCCCGGTCACATCGAGCCCGGACGATCAGCCTGCTCATCAGTCCGGGCCGAGCCAATCGGATGAGGCCGCTGGTCACCTCCGGCCACCGCAGGCGGGGGACACGCCCGCGGCAGGCGATGGCCCAGAGCCATCACCCCCGGCAACCGTTGGTGGAACGACGAATCCGGTAGTTGATGAGCCGAGTGAGTCTGGCGACCTTATAGGTGAGTGGCCCTGGGATGAGGGCGACCCGCCGATCATCGGCTCGCTTCTCCTTGAGGGCCGCGACGCCTTGGCCTACCACCTGGCCGTAGCAGCCGCGGAAACCCCACCCCGGCGACAATTGCTTCTGTTCGCATGTGCCGCCGCACATTGCGTGCCATCCGCCATCGAACTGTCGCTGCTGCCCTCCGATGCCGACATCAAGGCTTTCGACACCAACGAATCGCTGCTGCTGCTGGCAGCTTCGCTCAGGGCGGGGCTTCGCCTGGGGTACGCGCCATTAGGCCTGCAATGGCTGCTGGATGCTGCTGACGCCGCGTTGTCTGAGCCTGCGCTGAGAGATGTGCTGCACGCGGTTGCGACAGCGGTGCAGCGCGGCCACGGCCGTCGCCAACCGCAATCCGGACCGAGCGCCGAGGAGATGGCAAGTCGGTGGTCTGAGCTGGGTACCGAAGCCGCCCAACAGCTGGACAAGCTGCGGCAAAAGGTCTTGAAGTTTCAGCGCGGCTCCAAGGTGCTACGGTATCTCGTTCGAGATGGCCAGCCGCTAGCCGAAGCACTCTCCGGGGCAGCCGCGCTGACCGCTCAAGGAGTGTCCAGCGCGTCTAGCCCCGAGTGGGCTCCGATCGAAGAGACCGCTGAACTGTTGCGCGACCAGGGCCGGCGTGACCGACTCCTGCTTAGCGCAGAGAAAGCAGTAACTACCGCCCAGCAGCGGGGGCGTCCGATCGACGGTCCGGTCAAGACACAACTCGATGAGCTGCTTCGTGAAGTCGGGGACCTGTTTTCGCGGTTACTCACGGTGCGCCGAGCCATCCTGACCGCCGGCGACCTCAAGGAAATCGCGGTCAGTGACGACTTGGAACGGGCGATTAGTCAAGCTCCCACTGACCCGGTGGTGCACTCGGTTGGCGATGCGGCGGTGGCCAAGTTCTTGCAGTGGCTACGGGCGGAGGATGTTGAGCCCAGCGCACAATCGGTTCAGGAGGTTCTGGACGCCTCGCTGTTGCAGCTGTTTGAGATCCCGCGTGACGATCAGGGTCGACCGTTGCAGGCCCCGACCGCCGTTGAAGTCGGCTTATTGCTGTCCCCGCGTGACCCTGATGTAGTCGTGTCGGGCTACCTGAACAAAGGAAACATCGCTGCGGCGCGGGACTTCATCGCCGCCCACGGCCTGGAGGGCGGCGGGTATGACGACGAAATCCTGCAGGCCGCCAAGATGGCCAAGGTCAACTTCGAAAAGGCCAGAGGTGACGCCGAGGAGGGGGCGGCTCGGCTACGCGCCCTCTATAAGGACGATCTAGCTCAAGAGTTGAGCGAGCGGATCCACCAGATTGGTGACAGTCCGCGGAACGACCGGTTCGACCTGGCCATAGAGGAACTGCGCGTCATCACCGCTGAAGCCGAAACGGCACTCAGTGTAGAGCGGGAGACCCTTAGAAGGAGGGTTCAAGACTTAACGTGCGACGAGTCGAGCAGGGCCAGAGTGCTGGAGCGCATCGAGTATCGAGACGAACCCCTGGCGGTCTATTTCTTGAGCGTCTTGGAGACCGGCCGAGCGCTGCCAGAGGTCGAGAGTCCATCTGGCGATGACTTCAGCGCGTTCGTTCCCCGGATAGTCGACATCGCCACCGATGCCCAGGCCGCTGGGACAGGCGCGCTGTCCGCTGTACGAGAAGCGTTGCACGCCAGCTCAACTCCATCAGATCGGGTTCTACGTGATGGCCTGATCGCTTGGCAGAACATCAAGACGCGTCGCCGCAGCGGCGACGACTTCAAGAGATCGTTGGGCAACGTCCTGCGCATGGTGGGCTTGACCCCCAAGGCACCAGACTGGTATCGCGGCGATGTCTCCCGCACCACCGCAGGTGGTTATGCGTCCATCCGAGTAGCCGCCAAACCGGTTGATCGCTCGTATGTGCCGCAGTTCGGAAGTCAAGCGCACGGATCCTACGACATAACGTTGGTGTGGGATGCGGTAACTCCGTCGCGACTGATGGACTTCATCGGCGAGGGCAACCGGACCCGCCCCAACATCGTCGTCTATTTCGGAGTGTTGAGCCTCCCCGACCGGCGCCACCTACGGACGCTCACTCGGACGACTGCCGGCGGAAAAGGTTTCTCGCCCATCGTGATCGACGAAGCAGTGATCGGATGGCTGTCGCACCTGACCGAGCCTGGTTTCCGTTTAACCCAGCGGGTAACACTGCCATTCACCACGTTGAACCCATACCAGCCCAACGCCGCCGGTGAAGTTCCCGAAGAGGTGTTCGTCGGCCGCAACGACGAGCGCAGCCGCATCGAGAATCCGACCGGTTCGATGTTCGTCTACGGCGGCCGCCAGCTCGGCAAGTCTGCCCTGCTGCGGCGCGTCGAATACCTCTACACCGACCTGCGCCCAGTGCAGGACAGCCGCATAGTGGCCGGCAAGGCCGCGGTCTACATCGACCTGAAAGCGGCCGGCATCGGTGAGGCCCAGAAGCCGGCCGCACTGTGGCCGCTACTAGGAGAACGACTGCACAACGCCAACATCATCTCAACCAAGAATGCGCCGAGCAGTTCCCGTGAAGTCACTACCGAAATACTGAAGTGGCTCAACTCTGAAGGCTCGAATCAGCTCCTCCTTCTGCTCGACGAAGCGGACAACTTCCTGACCGCTGACGCCAACTCCGGCGAAGGAGACGTTGGCGGTTTCCCAGTCCTTCAGGCCCTCAAGGGTCTTATGGAGCAGTCTGGGCGCCGGTTTAAGGCGGTGTTCGCTGGTCTGCACCAGGTACAGAGATTCTTCGATGCGTCGAACACCCCTGTCGCTCACGGTGGCGATGCCATTCCGATCGGGCCGCTGCGCACCCACGACGCCTCGGATCTGGTTGTCTCCCCAATGGGCGCGCTGGGCTACAGATTCGAAAACCCTGAGTTGGTGTGGCGGCTGTTGCTGGTGACCAATTATCAGGCCAGCTTGGTGCAGATCGTCTGTGACGCTCTGGTGCGACATCTGCAAAAACGGCAAATTCCCGCGGACGGCGGACGTATGGTCATCAGCGCCGAGGACGTTCGCGACGTCTGTTCAGATCCCAAAGTGCGTGACCTCATCGCGCAACGCTTCCGATGGACGATCAATCTAGACTCCCGCTACCGTGTTATCGCCCTTGTTGTAGCCCTCAAGAGCATCGACGCGGACCCCGGCGTTCGCTTCACCGTCGATGAACTGCGCGAAGAGTGTGAAGTATGGTGGCCCGACGGCTTCAAGCCGGATGAGCTGTCGCACAACGAGTTCGAACGCTACCTGGTGGAAATGCAGGGCTTGGGAATTCTTCAGCAGCACGCAGCCGACTTGTGGGCGTTACGGAGCCCCAACGTCATTCAGATGCTCGGCACCCCTGACCGGCTGGAGAAGGAACTCGAGGAAGCACATTCGCACCTCGAACGACCTCTTGAATACAACCCGACGATGGCTCGTCAGATCATGGAAGACTCCGAAGGAATCGCTGCTGCTCGCTCACCGCTGACCGACTACGAGTTGACCGCCCTGATCAAAGAATCCGAGACCGCCCAAGTGGTGTTCGGATCCATCGCGCTCGGTATCGATCGGGTCGTGGAAGCTCTGCACCGTCAGGCTCAGCGGGAAAGCATTCCGCACATCGTCGTCGAATCCCTG
>CADEGF010000092.1:0-2581 GCA_902826815.1 uncultured Mycobacteriaceae bacterium | reverse complement strand
ATCGTGGATCTGAGCCAAACTAGGGCCGACGGCAACCTCGGCCACATCTGCCGGGAGGCCGCCGCCCGAAAAAACGTGACAGCCACGGTGGTGGTCGGCCCCGACTGGCTGAGCAGCGTCGATGCCCTCGCCGACGTTCCCGTGCACAGATTGCGCCGCTGGTCGACCGCGGGCCTGCGGGCTTGGTATGGGTCGCCATTTGACAGCCCGGTTGAACGAGCACGGCTGCACCGGGCGACCTCGGGCTGGCCCAAGCTGCTCGAAGAGGTGATGACCGACTACGCCAAGGGCCGCTCGCCGCAGGAGTCGTTGGAGCGGTTAGCAATTCGACTGGCAACCCCCGAGCGGGCAAGACAGACGCTAGCGGAAAGCGGGATAGATGCCCAGGTCGCCAAAGCGTGGGTGCAGTCCATCCCGTTCAGCACTGACGGCCCGGACGGAATCGACCAATTGCCGGTGTCTGTGGAGGACATCACCGAAGCACTCGGCATGGATGGCGCGCAGCTGTTAGGCAGCCTCGATGCCCTCGACGTGGCGTACATGGATGGCGACAGCTGGTTCATGGACCGCGTCATTCTCGCTGCCGCTGCGACCATCTATCGAGGCCGCGAGTAGGCGTGGACGAGCGCCTTTGGTCGCTCCCGGGTCCCCGCACCTTAATTACTGACACCCTGGGCGAGCTCAAACGCGGCAGGCACGTCTTTATCGCACTGCCAGCCGGAATGGCCAGGAACCCCTCGATCACTGACAGTCTGTCCGACGCGGTGAGCAACGAAGCCAACCGCTTCGTAGCCACGCGCCGGGTTTTCGCCGAACCCGGTCTGGACTCGCTGCTGGAGGTCATTGCGCGTGCCGTCGACTACGCCGACCCACCTGCCACCGTCCCGCAGTTGCTGAGCCACTACGAAGCCGTTCGCACCACCTTTGTAGCGGTCGTCGCCGAACACAGTGCCGCGCAGCAAGCCGAATTCCCGAGATTCCTCGAGCGGCTCGAACAGGAAACTCGCAGTGTGGCGGCCGAGGGTCGCATGTCATTGGTTGTCATTGGCGGCCAAACTGACATGCCCAGGTTCCGAGGCGGGGAGAACTCGGAGGTGGCCCTAGCGACGCTGTGGTGGTGGAACCGCATCGCGCGATGGGATACCGCTGCCCACATATCTGGCTTTGACGGTCCACGAATTGATGACCGCATCCTCGCGGACGTCCGTGCAGAAACGATCGTCGAGGTCGCCCGATGGAACCTCACCCTTGCCGAACAACTTGCTCAGGACTGGTCCGGCGATCCGTCGGAGTTGTCCGAGCACATCGAGGACACGACGGGGCCTGGTGGGCAAATCGGCGAAACCAGGGAACCGTGCGGAACCCTCCCCTCGGACGAGCTGCTCCCTCAGTGGGACGCCGGCCAGCTGGACGGCTGGCATGACAACTCTTCACCCGCCCCGGCTCCCAGAAAACTTAAGCGGTTGGTATGGGCCGCGCAGGCGCGCATCGTTATGCCCTGGATTGAACAGCGTCGAGAAGTGCTGCAAGAGAGAACAGCTGCTGCGCTAGGGCGTAAACGCTTCAAAGACGCGCTGCAGCAGCTGTTCGACCCACCTTTGACGGATGCCGGTCTGGTCGAAATCCGGCACCTGCGGCGGATCATCGACGCCCGCATAGGCAACGGCGATCCTGCTATGAGGACGGCGGCGCGCCGCCTGCACGATGCTCGTAACAGCTTGGCCCACCTCGATCTCTTGCCGCTTGGAGAATTAGCCGAGTTGGTGAATGCCTGCCGCGAACTCTACTGAGTCGGGTTTACTCTCGAAAGCCGGCTCACCAAGAGAATGCCCCGGGCCATTAAAGACGCATGGCAGGTTTCGATCGAATGCCGAGCCGCGGAATTGGTGCGACGCGTTAGCACCGATACAGTTGGCCCCTATTTGTGCAATTCGAGCACAAACTCTAACTTCTCCTGGTGGTCTTCACGGATACAAACCGGATAACGAGCTTCGTACACGCCCGACGCAACCCCTACGAACCAGATCAGCGGGAGCTCAAGGTCATAGGCCGCGCGCAACGCCCGATTCTCGTGGTGCTTCGGGTCGTCGCCGCGGTACTTGTATCGGAGCAGACCATCACTCGGCACGCGATCGTCGTACGGTTTCGGCCGGCTCGGCGGTGTATAGGTCGTTCGTATCGATAGCGCCGCTTGGAAATTCGCCGGTTTTCGTATTCCACGTTGACGGTCTATCAGCGGAATACGTACTCCGTCGTGCTCGAAATCGGCCAGCTCAACGTATACGAACCGGTTCTGATTTTGATTCTTGCGCTCCGTAAGCCAAGCCATCACCGCAACCCGGAACTCGCGCTCCTGTTCAAGATTCATCGCGTGGCTCCTTTCAGCTTTAACGAGTCCAGGGAACTCACGTAAGCGCCGTCACCTGCTTCAGTCTGCTGCCGCTCGCGCAACTCCTGATGGTTCTCCACGGGTAAGTCCCCTGGGGTGGTGGGGTTTTGGGGCTGAGACCGAATGGGCTCGACGGTCCTGGTGTGTCGTTGACCGTGTTGAGGTGGGCCATCGCGTAGTGATCAGTGAGTT
>CADEGF010000091.1 GCA_902826815.1 uncultured Mycobacteriaceae bacterium | reverse complement strand
CCCGCCACCAGTGCAGACTCAAAGTCTCGCGCTCAGCGGGCGGGCAACTTGAGCACGTGCTGGGCGATGATGTTGCGCTGGATCTCCGAGGTGCCGCCCGCGATGGTGCCCGCAAAGCTTCCGATGTATCGCGTGAACCAGCCTGCCGTGAATTGGCCTGGGCTGTGAGGGTTGTACGGGGCCGTCATCGCCGGGTCGATCAATCCGTCTAGGCCCGTCGCCTCCAGAACGTGGCGGTAGGCGTTCTGTTCGGCTTCCGATCCGAACACCTTGAGAATCGACAGACCTGCGGTGTCGCCCTCACCCCGCGCGGCGCGCGCCAACGCCGCTGAGCCGAGCAGCCGCAGCGCCTGATAATCCATGGCAATGCGGGCGTACTCGTCGCGCTGTAGCTCGCCGATGGGGCGGAAGCTCTCGAGTGTCTGCCCCAACCGGTTCGCGAACTGCAGCCACATCATGGTGCGCTCGTGACCGAGCGATCCGTTGGCCACCTTCCACCCGCCGCCAAGGGGCCCGACAAGATTCTCTGCGGGCACCGCGACATCGGTCAGGAACACCTCGTTGAAGTCGAGGTCGTCGCGGTCGTACACGCACGCGAACGGCCGGCACGTCACGCCCGGCGTATCCGTCGGAATCAGGACCGCGCTGATCCCCTTGTGCTTGGGCGCATCGGGATCGGTGCGGACGAAGGCGAGGATGACGTCGGCGTCGTGTGCACCCGACGTCCACACCTTCTGGCCGTTGACGACGAACTGGTCACCGTCCAGTACGGCGCGCGTCTTCAGGCCTGCGAGGTCGGACCCGGCGCCGGGTTCACTCATCCCCAGCGACGCCGTGATCTCTGCGCGCAGGATCGGCACCGCCCACCGCCGCTTCTGCTCGTCGGTGCCGAACGACAGCAGCGAGGCCGCGATGATGCCGACACCCTGCGGGTTGAAGGCGTGGTAGATGCGTCGCCGCGACAGCTCCTCGCGGTGTACGAACTGCTCGAGGACGCCTGCGTTACGCCCGCCGAACTCCGGCGGATTGCCCGGCAGAAGCCAGCCGTGGTCGAACTGCAGCCGCTGCCAGCGGCGCGACCATTCCGGCACGTGCGACGTCGAACGCGACCGCTCGCCCGCCGCCTCTGCCTCGGCGGGCAGGTGCTCGTCGAGAAACGCGATGAACTCCGCGCGGAACGCCTCGACCTCGTCATCGAACCGCAGCTGCACACGGCCAACATATCAAGTACTTAACATTTGGGTGCCGATGCGCTATGACTGATGGGTGCTCGACGGACAGAAGGTGCTGATCACCGGCGCAACCGGCAAGATCGCCTTTCCGATCGCACGTGCGCTCGCGGAGCGCAACGAGGTATGGGGTGCCGCACGCCTGCGGAATCCATCGGACCGCGAAAGACTCGGCGCGGCCGGAATCACGCCGCTCGCGCTCGATATGGCCGATCCCGACTTCTCGACGCTGCCCGATGATTTCGGCTACGTCTTCCACGCAGCGGTCGATACCGGCACTGACGACTGGGCTCGCTGCGTGGCGACCAACGCACACAACTCGGGGGCGCTGCTTCACCATTGCCGGGCAGCCAAAGGGTTCGTGTTCTGCTCGACCGGATCGGTCTACGGCTACCAGGGCCGTCGCCCGCTTCGCGAATCCGACCCGCCGGGCGTACCGCTGCGGCCGAACTACAGCTTCAGCAAGATCGCCGCGGAGTCGGTATGCACGTGGGTCGCGGACCGCTACCGCATTCCCCTGACGATCATCCGGATCTGTTCCACCTACGGCCCAGAAGGTGGCGCACCCGCCGATCGCCTCGATGCGATGTTGGCGGGCAAGCCGATTCGGCTCCACCCGGACAAGCCGAACAACTACAACCCGATCTACGAGGACGACTACGTCGAACTCGGCATCCGAGCGATGGAGGTCGCGGCCACTCCCCCGGTGATCGTCAACTGGGCGGGCAGCGAGACCGTCAGCGTCGAGGATTACTGCGCGTACATGGGCGAGCTCGTCGGCGTCGAGCCCGTCTTCTCCTACACCGCCGGCGCCCACACACCGTTGTGGCCCGATGTGACCCGTATGCACGAGATCCTCGGCAGGACGAAAGTCCCCTGGCGCGAGGGTTTTCGACGCATGATCGCCGCCCGACATCCCGAAATCGATCTGTCTCGAGGCTCGAAATGACCCTTCCCGGAACCCCTTCCGACGACGTCGACGGTGTGCTCGCCGCAGGCCGAGGTGAGGTCGGCACGTTGTTCGTCTCCATGGCGCGACGCCATCCCGACGGCCGCGACGCCGAATACCTGCGCTGGCACACTCTGGACCACCGCCCCGAGCAGCATCGACTGGCCGGTGTGCGCGCCTCGCTGAGGCTGGTGTCGACGCCCGCATGCCGCGAGGCCCGCGCGCACAGCGATGCGGCGTTCGACGAGATCGATCACGTGATGACGTATTTCTTCACCGATCAGAGCGGGCTGACCCCGTTCCTCGAATTGTCCTCGGCTCTCGGGAAGGCGGACCGGAAACTGCCCCTGCTGCCACCCGTCCAGCGCGGTGTCTACGCGGTGGCACACAAGGTGGCCGCGCCGCGGATCAAGATCGGCGCCGACGTGCTGCCGTGGTGGCCCGCGAACGGGGTGTACCTGCTGCTGGAATCCGGGACGACGCCTGCCGACCTCGTCGACGTCGACGGGGTTGGCGGTGTCTGGTCGGTGACGTCGCAGAATGTCGACGAGCGCCTCGCGAGTGCGCGTGCCGGTCAGGTGCTCACGTACTGCTTCCTCGACGACGACCCGGTCGCGGTTGCCGAGCGGTTGCGACCCGTGCTGGCGGACCGCTGGAAGCGAGACAACGTCGAACCGCTGCTCGCGGCTCCCTTCTATCCGGTAGTGCCGTATCAGTGGGATCGCTATGTGCCGTAGGGGGTTTGAATGCGCGTCGGCTTGATGGTCGGCTCAGACAAGGAACGCCCACGGGCGGACCGGTTGGCCGGCCTGCTGGACGACGGGCAGGCCGCCGAGGCCGACGGCTTCGCCTCCTTCTGGATTCCGCAGGTGCCGGGTTACCTCGACGCGATGACGGCGGTCGCCCTCCTCGGCCACGTCACCGACCGCATCGAGATCGGGACGGCCGTCGTCCCCCTGCAGACCCGGCACCCGCTGATCCTCGCGCAGCAGGCGCTGACCACTCAGGTCGCGTGTGCGGGCAGGTTCACCCTCGGCGTCGGCCCGTCGCACCACTGGATCATCTCGGACCAACTCGGGCTGCCCTACGACAAACCGGCACGGCTCGTCCGCGACTACCTCGATGTGCTCGATGCGGCGTTCGCAGGCCCCGGCGCGGTGGCCGTCGACAACAACAGTTACCGCGTGCGCAGCCCGATGGACGTCACCGACGCATACGACATGCCTGTCCTCATCGCCGCGCTCGGGCCGACGATGCTGCGGATCGCCGGTGAGCGCACCGGCGGAACGATCCTGTGGATGGCCGACGAGCGGGCGATCGGCGACTACGTCGTCCCCCGCATCACCGAGGCGGCTGCGTCCGCAGGCAGGTCCGAAACCCGTGTCGTCGCAGGCGTTCCCGTCGCCCTCTGCGCCGAAGATGAGATCGACGACGCCCGGGCCTACGCCAGCGACGTTTTGGGGCACGCCGACTTCTCACCGAACTACGTCCGGCTACTCGAGCACGGTGACGCTGAAGACGTCGGCGACACCATGGCCGCGGGTGACGAGTCGAGGGTGCTTGCGCGGCTGCGCCGCTATCGCGATGCCGGTGTCACCGATCTCGCCGTCCGCGTGGTTCCGCTTGGGGATGACACCGGCGAGCGGAGCGCGTCGCGGCGGCGCACTCAGTCCTTCGTGGCGTCGCTCGTCTCGGAGTTCGCTTCTGGCGCATAGCTGCCCATATATTCGACGGCCACGCCGGCGCGGTCGCCCGTAGCCCTCGTTCCGGTGCTCACGGCCCCTTGTGTGTGGTCTGCAAAAGCGTGCGTAATCGTTGGCGGCCGCGGTGCAGACGTGACGCGACGGTGCCTTCGGAGCACGCCATGATCTCGGCGATCTCCCGGCGCTGGAACTCTGCGATATCGCGGTAGTAAACAGCCAGTCGGAATTGTGCTGGCAATGTCGCGAACGCCGCGGCGAGTTCAATGTCGGGCAACACTTCCAGCGCATCGAGTTCGGCCGATCGTGGCCCTTGCGAGGAATGGCGGTCCTGGGCGGCCAGTTGCCGGTCGGAAATGTGGTCGGTGAGGTATTCGCTTGGGCGGTGTTGCGCGCGGCGCAGACAATTGATGTGGGTGTTGGTCATGATGCGAAACAGCCACGCCCGAATGTTGGTTCCCGCGGAGAACGTGTTGAAGCCGGCGTAAGCCTTCAACATCGTTTCCTGCACGAGATCTTCAGCGTCCACGGCGTTGCCGGTCATCCGAAGGGCGTGGTGCTGGAGTTGGTTTAGATACGGGAGCGCGTCCTTGATGAACCGCGCGGTCAGCTCTGAGTCACGTGAAGCCGGCGGTGGCTGGCTGTCTGCTGGGTGGTCGATTGTTTCCATGGGCAAATCGTGGCAATGGCCAGGGTGAGTTGTCATCGTCCGGGTCGACGATTCACCCGGGCGATTCTGCCGCAGTTGTGATTTAGCGACTGCGCGGTCGCGTGTCACGATCGGGGTGCGCGGCGTCCCACCGCGCCTCGATGCGGGTAACGCGACGACGCTCGATGACGAACCACAGCGTGCCGGCGACTGCGCCGAGAACGGCGATCAGCACCGTCGTCGACAGCCATTCGCGGTGTCGATAGGCGGCTGCTGCCGCCGTGCTGACCAGCCCGAGCATCGCTACGGCGAGCAGCATCAGCCCCGGCCAGAAGAAGTTATCCTTCATGACGAGCCCAGCGTGCGGCTGCGCGGTCCGAGAGTGATCTGTCGGATCGTTATGCGTGTCTCCCATTACCGCTCTCTCGGTCGTCTGTCGTGAATCGGGGCGAGTATTTGGTCAGGGCGGTCCGGCCGCGTCGCGGATGAGTAGCTCGGGCAGCGTAATCGCCCCAATCGTTGTCACGAGCCACACCACAACCGTCGTGGCCAGCCACGCTGCCATTCCGTCAATGGTCAGCCCGTGCGCCAGCGCCGACGCGAGGTTCAAGGCGACAACAGTCAATGCCAGACCGGTGCCCCCTAGGAGTAGCGATGCGTACGAATGGGGCAATTTCGAGATCGACAGGGACAGGATCGCCTGCGTCACCGCGAACACAGATACGGCGACGATGAACCCCGGTACCGACAACGAAACCCCGGGAACAATCCACGCCGCAACCAGTAGTCCGATCGGCCACGATGCCAGAAGCGCGACGGCCCGCAGCAAGATTTGTCTCACGGATTTGACACAAAAGGAGAACAGCTTGCGTGCTCTCTTGCCCTTCCTATCGGCCGGTTTTCGGTTCCGTTGGGCTAGTTCGGACGCGGAGAGTCTGCCGCCAGAAATACGCCGTTCGATCACTGGAGGTTCAGTCTTCGACTATGCGCAGGATCGTCTTACCGGGGATGCGTTTGTCGGGTGCAAACGCGGCGGCGGCTTCGGCGAGCGGCAACACGGCGCCGACGACGGGATTGAGGCGTCCATCCCGTACTCGCGCGGCGAGGTCGGCGAGCCGGGCGCGATCGGGTTCAACAACGAAGTAGACAGCCCGCCCGTCGCGCGGCTGGGTCTTGGGTGGCTCGGCGATGGTGACGACCGTTCCGCCAGCCCGCACAAGTGCAGTCGAGCGGGCGAGGATGTCTCCGCCGATCACGTCGAACACCACATCGACTTCCCCTGCGTCCTCCAACTTTTCGGTCTCGAGATCGAGGAAGGTATCGGCGCCGAGTGCGAGGGCCCGGTCTCGATCTGCAGTCCGGCCGGTGCCGATGACGCGTGCACCGACCTCACGAGCGAGCTGCACCGCGATCGACCCGACCCCACCGGCGGCCCCGTGGATGAGGACAGTTTGTCCAGTTGTGAGGCGGCCGTGGTCGAAGAGGCCCTGCCAGGCGGTCAATCCGGAGATCGGCAGGGCGGCGGCCACCGTGTGGTCGATGTCGATCGGTAGCGGTGCGAGGTTACGAGCTCCGACCGCGGTGTACTCCGCCAGCGAGCCGTTGCGGTCCCAGTCGACTAGTCCGAACACGCGCTGACCAACACTCAAACCGGTGGTCCCGTAACCCAACTCGACGACTTCACCGGACAGTTCGTGGCCGGGCACGCTCGGCGTGCGATCTCTGCCTGCGCGATCGGTCCAGGTGTCCGGCCAGTCAAGCTCCCCGGGTATGAAACCCGCGGCGTGTACCCGCACGACGACATCGTTTGTCGCCGCCTCGGGACGGGGCAGGTTTGTCAGCGACAGGCCAGCGACGCCCGCCTCACGATCAGAAACGGTGATGGATTGCATTGCAGATCCTTCCTAATACGGCTTTGCTGTTGTTCGGTTCTCAAGGATTGCGTCGAATGTCGGAATGTTTGGTGGAGATCGTTGGCTGTCTGCGGGTTGCGTCGACGGCGTCCGCGAGCAGCCATAGCGAGAGGCCCAGCAGGGCGATGTCTTTCATCAAGAACTGTCCGTTGGCGGACAAAACGGGAAAGCCACCGGCAGATGCTTCGCCGATGTCGGGGGTGGTGATCATGAAGCTGAGGGTGTTCACGAAGAACAGCGAGGACATTAGGCCACCGAGAACCGATGCCTTCGGGAACCACGGCTTGAGGGCGATCAGCACCGCTGTGAACAGCTCGAGAGATCCGAGGAGTCGACCAAATGTCCTAATGGACATGATGTCGAAAATCCAACTCTCGAAGGGACTGTTGGCGATTAGTGGTGAAATACCGTGTGACTCATAGTAAGTGAACTTCATGGCGCCAAACCAAGCGATGACTATCACCAGAGCGTAGCGGGCGACGAGCGCCGCGGTGGCGGTCGTTCGGGAGCTTCTGTGCTCATCAACCATCATGCCTGTGACCTGATCGTGTGACATGCTTTCTCCGTTCCTATCTTTGAGCCGCTGTGGCCCTGCCGAACATTCACTGTCTGCTTCGCGCAGCAAGTTCCGGTGGTCCAGGTGCTGCCCGTTGCGGCTCGGATCAGCTATCACTATTTGTGCGCACGGGGTGAATTGTCGTCACCCGGCTGCGCAATTCACCCGGGTGAGAGGCAGGAGAACAGATGCCCGGCGGAGAGCTTCCCAGCCATACCGCGTGACGACCTGACAGAGAGTTGACGGTGGCACCATGGTGCAGGTCAGGTGAGAAGGTCATGAGAGTCGCCATTGTCGGCTGTTGATGGTGTCCTCATCGGAGACGATGTGCATGGCCGCTTCCTCAGCCGAAGCAGCGCCGCCGTCGATACCCACATCGTGGGCGCGGTAATCGGCGCTGGGATCTGTAGGGTCGAGGCCGAACGCGACGAGCCGACCTGCACGCGTGTCGCCGACCTGATCGTCGATGAGCTCGCCATCGCTGTCGGCGCTGTCACCGATCCCGTCGCCATCCCAGCGGTCGGTCGCGTCGGGCAGTTCACGGGCCAGCCGACGCGCCAGACTTTCATGGGCGCGCGCTTCGCTGGTGGTCAGCCCCCAAGCTTGCAGTTCTTGCGGGCTTTCCGGGGGTGAATAGCCTTCGTCCAGGTCGATCCCGGTCTGTTCTGAGTCCAGGCTTTCTTCTGGTTCAAGCAGATGGGCTGCCACGTCATCGAACTCAGAATCAGACATCAATGCGGTCTCCATTTCCTGTCGCGTGCTGACCCGCGCAGTGAGGTCGGCTGCCCTATTGGCACACTTGCAGACCGCCGCGCCGGCTCGTAGGCAATGAGCATGCCGGGCAGTAGGGCGAGCTGTCCTCGTCCCACTGCGTCATTCACCCGGGTGAGAAGGCGGCCTGGCGAGGGAGTGTCGCGCGTCTTGCGACGTCGCTCCGCAGAAACGCAGACGGGAACCGCGGCGTGTGTCGCGTTTGGCACCAACGCTTCTGCGAGGCGTTTCAAAGATAGTCGGTGAGTTCGCTGAGAAGGGCCGACTTTCCGCGCGCGCCCACGATGCGGGTGACCGGTCGGCCACCGTTGAACACGATCAGGGTGGGAATGGACACCACCTGGTACTGCTGAGCGGTCAGGGGGTTGGCGTCAACGTCGAGCTTGGCCACGGTGAGGCGCTCACCGTTTTCGGCGGCGATTTCTTCGAGCACTGGTGCCACGGCGCGGCAGGGGCCGCACCATTGCGCCCAGAAGTCCACCAGTACGGGTGTGGTGCTCGCAAGGACGTCGACCATGAATGAGGCATCGGTGACAGTGATTGGATCGGACTTGTTCATTTTGGGGTGATTTCCTTCCTGACGATGATATTGGTTGTGGCAGTGCGTGTTTGGGAGAGCCAACGCTGCGCGTCGAGCGCGGCTTGGCAACCGGTAGCGGCGGCGGTGACCGCTTGGCGGTACCGGCGGTCGATCAGGAGATCAACCAGTCCCATCAACAGATCGGAGCGAAGAGTCTGACCGATGGCCACGAAAACCGCGGCTACGTCGATGTCGTACTCGGCGGCGGTGTCCGCCCTGCGTACACGCAGCCCGGTGACGTGGTGTCGGCCTCTAAATGCGAGCACTTCGGTTTCGTCCAGCACAACGACATTGGGCTGAGCGCGCAGCCGGGCAACCATGCCAGTCGATGCGCGCAGTCGCGGCCGATGGTGGATCACCGTCACGCGACGCGCCAACGGCGCAAGAAACAGGGCCTCTCAACGGTGGGTGAGACACTGAGCAGTTACTATCACGATGAAAACGGCTGCGTGCCTGATGGTCTGGCGTTGCGTGCTGCAGCGAGGCGGCCGCGAAAAAATGCCGGTTGCCGACGTGTTTGGCATTACAGTGCCACCACCGCTTGCAGGATGTCGGATGCGGTGAGAAGCGTTCTGCCACATGTCGGGCATCTAGCGGCACGATTGAACAGCCGCCGCGACAGGGCCGTGGGCTGCATCTCTGCCGCCGTGCATTGCGCGGTGTATTCCAGCGCGTCTAGATGATCAGCACACACGAAGCCGCACGCATTACCGTGCTCGTCACAGTCGAAGCGTTTACAGTGCCCGACCATGTGAAACTCCACATACGCCACCGCTGGCAGGGCACACCGGAATCCGTTGTCTAGAAACCCGAGATCGCATTGCGGTGCGAAGTCCCAGTCTCCTATCACGTCGCGAAAAGCAGCCGGGCCACCCATCAGCGGAGTTCTGTTTGATATTCGACCCGGTGCGGGGCATCCGGCGTCGTCGTCTGTGTGCATGTCCTTATTCCCTTCCGGGATTTGGTGAATGGCGGGACGGCCGTTGCTATTCATCGTTTGTCCTCCAACCGGTCGTCACGATGTGCCGCGGACGAGCCTTCGTTGCGCCGGTATGGACATCACTGGCCGAAGGCCATCCTCTGAGGATTCCGCCGGGCGGGGTGAATGGTCATCACCCTCACTGCCTGCTCACCCGGGTGATTACTGCGCGATCGTCCGGCCCCGCGACGATCTGGGATGGGACTGGATCGGGCCGTTGTCGGTGGCTGGGTTAGAGCAGGCCGAGTCCGCGGGCGCGGGTGACCGCTGCGGCGGAGTTCTCAACGCCCAGTTTGCGGTACGGGGCGCGTTGGTGGGTCTTCACCGCGACGGGCGCCGTGTGTTAATCGGTCTCATCCGGGTGAATCACATCGTTGGGTGATGACCGCTCACCCCGCATCTGTGCATTGTGGATCAGCAAACGGAGTGCGGAGGAATCAATTGGAGCCGGCGATATACCAGATCTGTGTGCGGGGCCGCTTGACCGAGCGGATGGCGGCAGCACTCGAAGGGATGACTCTGCTCGCCGGCGGAGTCAACGCCGTGTTCACCGGCGAAGTCAAAGACCAGTCACAGTTATACGGACTCCTCGACCGGGTGCTAAACCTCGGCCTCGAGCTCATCAGCGTGCAGCCGCAACCCGAAGCCGGTCGCGCAACCGACGGCGGCCAGAGCGCGAGATGCTGATCAAATCCTTCACAGGGAAGGAAAGTCCATGCTGATATCCGCGTCAAGTTCCGAAGAATGCTCGGCTCTGAACAGAAATTCAAACTCGCACACTGGCTGGCTGGCGCAGGCCTTGATCGGTCAGCAGATCGATCTGGTGCGGAAACCATCAGGACCGCAACCAGTTTGCTTCTTCATCGAACGCGACTTCGGCAGCTGCTTCCCGGGCGGGTTGCGGTATCCGAACATCTCGACAAGATGTTCTGACCGTCGAGGCGGATCGCCTTGTGCCGGCTTGTGGCCTCAGGAGTTTGGAGTGCGCGCATGACACCACAAGCGGACGATGGCCGATCGGGGCGGTTGGGTTTATGCAACCCCAGCGCAGTTGTGTCCTCCGAGGAGACTGAAAGGTCAATGTGATTGCTGCAGATGTTTCGATAGGTCCGTGCGGGCGAAGAGCGCGCCGACGTTTGTTGTGCTTGGGCGCCGTGGTAGCGGTCGGCGTACCCATCATCGTTAATTCGGCCGCCCCCAGTTCTGCGCTGCCTTCTTGTCCTACCGCTGAGGTTGTGTTTGCACGGGGCACCGGCGAACCGCCCGGGATCGGGCGTGTGGGGCAGGCTTTCGTTGATTCACTGCGCACCCGACTGGGCGAGGAACAGGTCGCGGTGTATGCGGTGGACTACCCGGCCACACGTGACTTCATAAAGGTCGTGGACGGAGCAACGGACGCCCGTGCACGAGTCGAAGCGACCTCGGCGCGCTGTCCCACGACGGCGATTGTCCTGGGCGGCTACTCACAAGGTGCTGCGGTCATCGATCTGATCGCCGCACCCGAAGACGGGTTGTTCGGTTTTGCCCGACCGCTGCCGGCCAACGTTGCCAACCATGTCGCCGCGATCACCGTGTTCGGCAATCCATCCAAGCGCTTCGGTCGGGTCCTGACCGACTGGAGCCTTGTCTACGGCGCCAAGACCATCGACCTGTGCAACGACGCTGACCCAGTCTGCTCCGGCGGTAATGACGTCAGCGCACACAGTCTCTACGTCGAATCCGGCCTCCCAGATCAGGCCGCTGAATTCGTCATCAACCATTTACAAGCCCCTAATAACCCGACGTGAGCCCGCTCGTTGCAAAACGTTGAGCCACATGCGAAACCGACTGCACGTTACGCGCATGCAAGTGAGCGCAGCTCTGACCCGACTGCTCAATCCGAGTGTCGTACAACGCGCGTGGAACCCGGTCACCCCGACCAGTCCAGCGTGCCCACCGAATGTGCAGTTCTACTATGGCCACCGTTCACTTCTCCGGGTTGACGCCGACCTGCCCGGTCCTACGACCTCAGCCGTGACACCGTCACCGGTGACGCGTTCCATATGTCGTCGCTGTACTCGGTGATCGCCCGGTCGGACGAGAACTTGCCGCTGCGAGCGGTGTTCAGGAGGGACATCCGCGTCCACGCGGCGGAGTCGCGCCACGCCGAGCCCACCCGTTCCTGGCGCTCCACATACGACGCGTAGTCGGCGAGCACGAGGAACGGGTCGTCGTAGCGCAGATTATCGATCAGCGGGCGGAACACCTCGGTGTCACCACTGGAGAAAGTTCCTCCGGCGATCAGGTCGAGTACCGCGGCCAATTCGACGTTGCCGTCGATGTAGTCCGCGGGCCGGTAGCCGTCGCGCTTGATCTGCTCGACTTCTTCAACGGACAGCCCGAACAGGAAGAAGTTCTCGTCGCCGGCCTCATCGCGTATCTCCGCGTTCGCGCCGTCGAGGGTGCCGATGGTGAGCGCGCCGTTGATCATGAACTTCATGTTGCCGGTGCCAGATGCCTCCTTGCCCGCGGTCGAGATTTGTTCCGACAGGTCGGCGGCCGGGTAGATCAGGTGGGCGTTCTGCACGTTGAAGTTCGGTACGAACGACACCTTCATGAACCGGTTGACATCTGGGTCATTGTTGATCGTCTCACCAACGGCGTTGATCAGTTTGATGATGCGCTTGGCCATGAAATAGCCGGGCGCTGCCTTACCGCCGAAGATGTACGCGCGCGGTGTGATATCCGCGTTCGGGTTCTGCTTGAGCCGGTGATACAGCGCGATGATGTGCAGCACGTTGAGGTGCTGGCGCTTGTACTCGTGGATGCGCTTGACCTGGATGTCGAACAGCCAGTCGGGGTCCAGGTCAACACCGGTCGTCGAGCGGATGTAACCGGCGAGCCGCGCCTTGTTGGCCCGTTTGATGGTGCGCCACTGGCCCTGGAACGCGGCATCGTCGACGTAGGCCTCGAGTCCGCGAAGCCTGTCCAGGTCCGACAGCCAGCCCTCACCGATCGTGCCGTCGAGCAGCTCGCGCAGCCCGGGGTTGGACAGCGCCAGGAACCGCCGCGGGGTGACGCCGTTGGTCTTGTTGGAGAAGCGCTCGGGCCACATCTCGTAGAAATCTTTGAGCACACTGTCTTTGAGGAGTTCGGAGTGCACGGCGGCGACGCCGTTGATGGCGTGGCTGCCGACGGTGGCCAGGTGCGCCATCCGCACGCTCTTGCCGTTGTCCTCGCCAATGAGAGACATGCGGCGCAGCCGGTCGTCGTCGCCGGGGAACTTCGCACGCACCTCGTCCAGGAAGCGCCGGTTGATCTCGTAGATGATCTCGAGGTGACGCGGCAGCGACTCGGCGAACATCGTCAGCGTCCAGGTCTCCAGCGCCTCGGGCAGCAGGGTGTGGTTGGTGTAGCCGAACGTGGCCACCGTGATCGCCCAGGCCTCGTCCCAGTCGATCTGACGTTCGTCGACCAGCAGCCGCATCAACTCAGCGATACCGATCGAGGGGTGAGTGTCGTTGAGCTGCAATGCGAATCGCTCGGGGAGGTCTCTAACGGAAACATCCGCTAGATCATCAATGATGTGAAGGACGTGCTGCAGCGAGCAGGACACGAAAAAATGCTGCTGCAGCAGGCGCAACCGCTTGCCTGCCTCAGGCTCGTCGTTCGGGTACAGCACCTTGGTGATGGTTTCGGAGTTGACCTCGTCCTCGACCGCCTTGTAGTAGTCGCCAGTGTTGAAGGCCTCCAACGCGAACGACTCGACTGCCCGCGCGCTCCACAACGTCAGCACGTTGCAGGTGTGTACGCCGTATCCCTGGATCGGGGTGTCGTAGGCGACGCCCTTGATGACCCGGCCCGGCACCCACCGCACCCGGTCTTGGCCGGCGTTGTCGGTGTAATGCTCGGCGTAGCCGCCCCACCTGACGAGGTAGTTGACGTCGGGCTTGGCGATCTCCCACGGGTTCCCGTTCACCAGCCAGTTGTCGGTCTTCTCGACCTGCCAACCGTCGTGGATCTCCTGGTCGAAGATGCCGAATTCGTAGCGGATGCCGTAGCCGATGGCGGGCCGCTCAAGGGTGGCCAGCGAGTCGAGGTAGCACGCGGCGAGTCGCCCGAGGCCGCCGTTGCCCAGCCCCGGCTCTTCCTCGCATTCCAGCACCTCGTCGAGGTCCTGTCCCAGCGATGCCAACGCCTGACGGGCAGCGCCCTCGATGCCGAGGTTGATCAGATTGCTGCCGAGCTGTGGGCCCATCAAGAATTCGGCCGAGAGGTAGCAGATGACCTTACTGCCCGAGTCGAGCGACGTCTGCGTCGATGCCACCCGGTTGTCCTGCATCCGGTCGCGAACGGCCAGCGCAAGCGCCCGGTAGTAGTGCTCCGGATTCAACGCGGCCGCCGGACGCCCGATCGAATAACGCAGGTGGTCGACTACGCCGCGGCGCAGCGCATCGGCGGAGAGTCCGGTGCGGCTGTGCTCGTGGGTGGTCTCTGGGTTCTGGGCGACGTCGGTTCGTAGCTCATCAGCCATCGCGTCGGTGGCCTGATTGTGTGGCATGTGGTCTCCGTTCGTGTCTCACTGCGCCGCTGTGGACCCTGCTGAATTTTCAAGGTCTCTCCTCGACGCAGCTTGGTTGAGGTGATCCAGGTGTGTGCCCGTTGCGGCTCAGGTCAGCGATCACTGTTTGTGCGCACGGGGTGAATTGTCTTCGCCCGGCTGCCGATCTCACCCGGGTGAGACGCACGGGCGGAACAGATCCCACGTTGAGAGGTCCCATGACGCGATCACGCCGGTCAAGCGACCCGCCGCTGTGGTGATGACGGGCCGCGGCAATTCCACGATCGCGCCGAGGCTGATCGTCATGGAGCGAATCGCCTAGAACACTCGGCGTTCGGGCGATCTCTTCACGATCTTCGCTCGCGATAGTCGCTTGGCTCAGTCGGTCCCCCAAAGTTGGTTACCCGCAGCGCGTTAGAGCATTTGACAAGGGGACACGACGCTTCGCGATGATTATTGTGAGCCAATGATTTTGGGCCGACAAGCGTAGGGGCGCTTACGCGATGCCGTAGTCGCTTATTTTGCGGTAGATGGTGGCCCGTGACATTCCCAGGGCGCGTGCCGCCTCTTGCTTCTTGCCGCCGTTTTCTTGCAGGCTACGGACAATCGCGTCGCGTTCCAGGGCTTCCATTTGGGTCAGCTTGCGCCGGGTGACGGAGCGGCACTCCGGTGGCAATTTGTCGGCGCTGATTATGCCCGACCGTTGGCGGGCAACGGTTTCGGTCAGAACCCGTCGCAGCTGCAAGACGTTACCCGGCCACGGGAGCGTGCTGAGTTGGCGCATAGCATCGGGCGCCAGCCTTACATCAGCACCCCGGGTGATCTCGCGCAGCAGCAGCGGCACGAGTTCGGCGAGGTCATCGATCCTGTGTCGCAGCGGCGGCACTGTGACGGAACGGGTAAACAGCGGCAGCAGTTGCTTGATCGGTGCCGAAGGAGGCGTTGAACTTTTGGTCGCCGCGATCCATCCCCGGCCTGCGCGCACGGCCAGCATCGCGGTGATCGCTTCGAGCGTGTCCTCGCCGATGTCATCCACGTCGGCGATCACCAGCGCGAAATCCTCATCGTCGGACTCGGCTGCCAACTCGCCGACGAGACGCGCAGCGCTCGGGAACGTTTCGGCGCGCATCACGCGAACGGTTCGGCCCCGTTTCACATCCTGCCCCACCGCCTGGGCCAGCCGTGCCCGGCCCGATCCTTTCTCACCTTCGAGCATCACCCAGTCCCGGTCGCGGCAGCATTGCCGCACCTGCTGGCAGCAGCGCAGCCACGCACTGTTGCGACCTGCCAGGCCAGGGATGCGCGCCATGTGGCCGATTCGACGAGGCTGCGAGCTGGCCTCGGCGGAAAGGCCAACGTGGAAAACGACATTGGTGTGGCCGCCGCGCACCGTCGAGCGATCGGCGGCAGTGATTTTGGCGATCTGCCCGCTCGGCAGAACAGCCAGCGCGGTACCCGACAGCGTGGAGGTGAGCAGATCCGAGGCGTGTTCGAGCAGCGTGGTCTGGTCGTTACCGCTGAGTGTTCGACGCAGGTAGGGGTTCATCAACACCACGTCGCCGCCGATCGCGAGCACACCGCCCGAAGACCGCCGTGTCTGGTGCAGATATGCCTCCAAGAGCGCAGTCTCGCCCTCATGAGCCACCACCCGCATGCGATCCTCAATATGGCGACTGGCGCTGGTAGTCAGCGCGAGCAACAGTGGATGGGTTTCGTCGGCCAGACAACTCAGATTAACGGCGCCGATTACCCTGCGCGTTACCGGATCACGGATCGGTGAGCCCGCACACGCGAAACCGGTGAACATCGTGACGTAGTGCTCACCGCCACGGATGAATGCGGGCCGACCAGTCTCGAGCGTGGTGCCAATCCCGTTGGTGCCCGCTACCTCTTCAGCCAAGCTATAGCCAGGTGCGAGACTAATCGTGTCCAACGCGTTGAGGATGGACACTTGCGCGGCAGTCCGTTCAAGCACCACGCCGTTGGTTGATGTCAGGATGACGCTGACAGCTTCGGCGGCCAGGTCATCGGTGAAGCGCTGCAGCACCGGCGCGGCCGCACGCGCCAACCGCGAGCCCCTATTGGGTTCGTGCACGTAGGGCAGCTCGACCCGGTCGGGGTGAACACGCAGGATCTGGGACCGACGCCAGGAGTCCAGGACATTGGACGGCAGAATGTCATCATCGAGTGACCGCGCAGCGTCAAGGACACCCGCGGACAGAAACGTTTCCCTGGCCCGGTGGACTTCGGTCGCGCCGCCGGCTGGCGAACTCATCCTCCAACTACCTCTATTCCGGCTCGCCGTCACCAGACCGCGGCCTGCGACACCTCCCGCGGCCGAGGACTGGAGTGTCCTCTGGCTACAGACTGCGCCGGACACGCTCATCGTATCGCCAGTGCCGTTAACCGCGACCCAGACCGACCGATAGCCCCTGCGCCGCGCGCAAAGCGCATTCAGTCCGTCCGCGTGCGGGCGTCGCCGCTTACCGCACCCGCGCTGCACGGTGAAGCGCAGGCTAAGAACCGCTGCCGTCTGTTCCGACCACTGAGGTGGCCAGCACAGTTGGCCAACTGCGCAGTCGTGGGCGACGCACAGCGGATGTGCCGAAGGAACCCGCCTACACTAACTGGCAGCGCTAGCGGCAGCGAGAACTGTGGACGACACACATTGGAGGTCTTCCACCCGCCTACGTCATGTCGGCGGGTGGCGATTCGCGTGAGCACCACGAGGGCGTCGGACAGGGTGGGCATACCACCGATTCGGGGGCGGGCGGGCGAGCTGAAAGTGATCGGCGCGCTGGTTGCTGCGGTCGCTGAGGGTCGCGGGGGCGTGGTGGTCATTGAG
>CADEGF010000090.1:7856-16926 GCA_902826815.1 uncultured Mycobacteriaceae bacterium | reverse complement strand
CAGGAACCGGCGCCGGAGAGCACCACCGAGAAATTGAGAAACGATGATGAGCACGGTGTTAGGGATGTTGACGATGATGCCCATGGTGTTCGGCTTCGGTGGGTACGTATCGGTGTCCCGCGGGGACGAAAAATCTCGCCGCAATCACCCGGGTGAACGGGCGGTAAGGGTGATGACCATTCACCCCGTCCGGCGGAAGGCTCGTGGACAGCAGCCTTCGGCCAGTGATGAACACACCGGCACGACGAAGGCCCGGCCGCCTGAGGTAGTAGACGACCGATTGAGGACGAACGATGAAAAGCAACCGCTCCGCTATTCGCGAAGTCCGGGAAGGGGAAGCAGGGCATGCGTTCTGGAGTCAAAGGAGGATCCCCCGCACGCGATGGAGTACCAAACAGAACTCCCCTGATGAGTCTGAGATGACTGCTGCCTTTTCGCCGTCTGTGACAGCGATGTCGGCCGTTCGCGCGTCGCGGACACCGAGTGCGGTTGGCTTGTCGCTTACCTCGGACGCGAACATGGCGTGGCTGCTGGCCATCGCAGCAGATGTGTGTCTGACAGGTGATGAACGCACCATGACCTTTGTCGAATTGGGCTCGGGGGAAAACCATCTCGCGATCGAGCGGATCCTCAACGCGGTTCTGTCAAGCCGGACGGCGTTGCCGGTGGCGATACTCGACAAGCTGACCAGCTGGCTAGACGGGTACGTCGGCAGCCCAGAAGAGCCGCGACTGCGCGCAATGCTTGCTGAGATTCGGGCACACCAGTTCCAGCCGGTGACATTGCGGACACGACGGGTGCGGTGTGGCGATGTAGAGCGCACCGCTGCGCCTGCGGGCAGCGCTGGCGTCGTGCGACGAGGACACGGATGACGGAGGAACCACCGCTCGCCGACGTGGCCTGCCAGCGTGCACGCCCGCACTACCCGGCTGCGCGCAAGGTGCCCATCCCCCGCTCGGCGTGCGCCGCGCGCCAAGAGCGCATCCACGGCATGCACATATCGCACCTACAGAGAACCCGGCTCTGTGCGAGCGAGACGCGTTGTGCCGCTGACCAACCGCATGCTGTGTGTCGCCGGCCGGCGACGCACGCGATTTAGCGTCACGAGTTGGTGCACGGCGCAGGGCGGGTTCGTGACGTAGTCATTGTCGGGTCAGGTCCCGCTGGCTACTCTGCGGCGATCTATGCCGCACGGGCAGGACTCGACACTCTGGTCGTCGAGGGCCAGCTGCCCGGCGGTGCCCTGACGGCCGCAGGCCAGATGGACAATTACCCCGGCTTTTCTCAGCCCGTGTACGGCCCCCGTCTCGCCCGCGCGATGCGCGCACAAGCACACCGTTTCGGCGCCAAGTTCCACCCCGGCGACGTCGACGGGTTCGATCTGGAAGGTGAGGTCAAGTCCGTCGCGGTCAACGAGGAACTGCATCACGCTTCCGCGCTGATCCTCGCGATGGGCGCAGTCAACCGGCCCCTCAACGTGCCCGGGGAGCGTGAGCTGCGAGGCAATGGAGTCAGCTCCAGCGCCAAACGCGACGGTGACCAGTACGCCGGGCGCGAGGTCGCCGTCGTCGGCGGTGGCGACGCCGCCACCGAAGAGGCCCTGTTTCTTGCGCCGTTGGCGCGTCGCGTGACGGTGATCCACCATCGGCCGCGACTGCGCGCATCGACTGGCATGGTTGCCCGGCTGCGCGCTCAGCCCAATGTCGTTGTGCTGGACGAAACCGAAGTGCTCGCATTTAGAGGCCGACACCACGTCACCGGGCTGCGTGTACGCAGGGCGGACACCGCCGCCGAGTACGACATCGACGTAGCCGCGGTTTTCGTGGCCATCGGTCAGACTCCTCGCTCCGATCTGTTGATGGGACTGGTTGCTCTCGACGCTCGCGGCTATGTCGTGACCCGCGGCGAAGGCACCCATACCTGTGTCGATGGGGTGTTCGCCGTCGGCGACCTGATCGACCGCCGGTACCGCCAAGCGGTCACCGCCGCCGCTACCGGTTGCCAAGCCGCGCTCGACGCGCAGCGTTGGCTCTCCCAAACACGCACTGCCACAACCAATATCATCGTCAGGAAGGAAATCACCCCAAAATGAACAAGTCCGATCCAATCACTGTCACCGATGCCTCATTCATGGTCGACGTCCTTGCGAGCACCACACCCGTACTGGTGGACTTCTGGGCGCAATGGTGTGACCCCGACCGCGCCGTCACGCGGGCCCCTCACCCGGGTGATTGACACTGCGGGGTGAAGACATCTCACCCCGCAGCGGACCAGGCTTGTCTTCCGACAGACCTGCGCGGCGGTCACCGAATCTTTCGGCGCTGCACGATTAAACGTTCGGCACGGCGTAGCAGGTGAAGAAATCCGGAAAGGGATCGACCGATGGGTGCAGAGTTCGACGGTAAGAAGGTCGTTGTCGTCGGCGGCAGTGCCGGCATGGGGCGCCAAGCCGCACTCGACGTCATCGATCGCGGCGGCAGCGCGGTGATCATTGGACGTTCGAAAAGCCGTGTCGATGACACCGTGGCCGAGCTGACCGACCGGCAGGGCCAAGCCTGGGGGATCGCCGCCGACTTGACCGATCGATCCGCGGTCGCCGATGTCCAAGGCGCATTAAATGATCAGCACGGCGACGCGACGTTGATGGTCAACGCGGCCGGCTTCTTCATCCCAAAACCGTTCTTGGACTACGACGCCGAGTTCTACGACTCGTATCTCGATCTGAACTACGCCCTGTTTTTCCTCACCCAGACCGTGGTGTCGGGCATGATCACCAACGGTGCGGGCGGCTCGATCGTCAATATCGGCTCGATGTGGGCTCATCAGGCCATTGGTGTGACGCCATCGGCGGGCTACTCCATGCAGAAGGCAGGGCTACACGCCCTCACTCACAATCTGGCCATAGAACTGGCCGGCCATCAGATCCGCGTCAACGCCGTCGCACCGGCGGTGGTGAAGACACCGCTCTACGAAAAGTTCATCCCGAAGGACGAGATCGACGCCACGCTGACGACGTTCGCGCCACTTCATCCCTTGGGGCGCGTCGGCACCCCCACCGATGTGGCGAACGCCATCACGTTTCTGCTCTCCGAACAAGCAAGCTGGATCACCGGCACGATTCTCAACGTTGATGGCGGCATCATGGCCGGCCGCAACTAACCCGAACGCCCGCTTCGCGGAGGAACAATGCCCGACACGAAAATGAAGGAGCACCTATGATGCCCGACTACCACAAGAATCCGGCCGCGATCGACGCGCTGGACCCCGAGCAGTACCACGTTACCCAGGAAAGCGGCACCGAGCGACCCTTCACCGGCGAGTACCTCGACAACCACGAGCCGGGTATCTACGTCGATTTGGTGTCTGGCGAGCCACTGTTCGCTTCGATCGACAAGTTCGAAAGCGGTACCGGCTGGCCGAGCTTCACCAAGCCGATCGACGGCGACAACATCGTCGAAAAGTCCGATCACCGCCACATCATGGTGCGCACCGAAGTGCGCTCGCGCCACGGCGACAGCCACCTGGGGCATGTTTTCCCCGACGGACCCCGCTCGGAGGGTGGCTTGCGCTACTGCATCAACTCCGCGGCGCTGCGCTTCATCCACCGCGACAACCTCGAGTCCGAAGGCTACGGACACTACCTGAGCCTCTTTGAAACCGCCGACAGCTCAGCGCGCCAGCCTGATTCCGAACTCACGGAGCCGCGCCGATGACCACCAACACCGCGATCCTGGCGGGTGGATGCTTCTGGGGGGCCCAAGACCTCATCGGCGCGCAGCCCGGTGTGACATCGACACGCGTCGGCTACACCGGCGGTGACAATGACCATCCCACCTACCGCAACCACCCCGGACACGCCGAGGCGGTCGAGATCACCTACGACCCTGCCCACACCGATTACCGCACGCTGCTTGAGTTTTTCTTCCAGATCCATGACCCGACGACAAAGAACCGCCAAGGCAACGACTTCGGCACCAGCTACCGCTCGGCGATCTTCTATCTCGATGACGATCAGAAGCGCATTGCGCTGGATACCATCGCCGATATCGACGCATCGGGGCTGTGGCCCGCCGAGGTGGTCACCGAGGTAACTCCGGCCAGTGACTTCTGGGAATCCGAACCAGAACATCAGGACTACCTCCGGCACTTCCCCGGCGGCTACACCTGCCACTACGTGCGGCCGGAATGGAAGCTGGCTTCCCGCAGCGGATCTGATGACACGGAGCGCGCCACGGTTGAGTCGAGCCGCCATGAATGAGCGCTACCACCGTGTGTCGGCGCGCGATCGGCAAGTGCTGGCCGCCGCGTACTTGCCGGTTATCGCGTTCGCCACCGTTATGATCGCCGCGAAAATCTCGCGTATGCGCCGACAGCAGCTTCGGGGAGCGCTGCTATGACGCAGAACCTCATTTTGAGCGCGCTGTCAGCTTCGGGGGTGTCGATCTGGTTGGATGACCTGTCCCGTGACCGCCTGACATCGGGCAACCTGCAGCAGCTGATCGACACCAGAAGCGTCGTGGGCGTCACCACCAACCCGTCGATCTTTCAACACGCGATCTCCCAGGGCCAGGCCTACACGCGGCAGCTCACCCAATTGGCAGAACGCGGCGCCGACGCCGATTCGGCGATCCGCGCGGTCATCACCGACGACGTGCGGGCGGCCTGCGACGTCCTGCGCCCGCAGTGGGAAGGCTCTCGCGGCGTGGACGGGCGCGTATCGATCGAGGTCGACCCGCGACTGGCCCACGACACCGAGGCGACCGTCAGCCAAGCCGCCGAGCTCTGGAAGATCGTCGACCGGCCGAACCTGTTCATCAAGATTCCCGCCACGGCGGCCGGGATGCCCGCTATCACCGCCACAGTGGCCGAAGGCATTTCAGTCAACGTGACACTCATCTTCTCCGTCGAGCGTCACCGCCAGGTGATGGATGCTTATCTGGCCGGGCTGGAAGCCGCGCGACACGCCGGACGGGATCTCACCGGAATCCATTCGGTGGCTTCATTGTTCGTCTCGCGGATTGATACCGAAGTCGATCAGCGTCTGGAAGCGATCGGTACCGATGCCGCCATGGCGCTGCGCGGACAGGCCGCAATCGCCAATGCTCACCTGGCCTATGCGGCCTACCAAAACGTGTTCGAAACCGGAGAACGGTATGCCGCACTCAGCTACGCCGACGCCAATGTGCAGCGGCCGCTCTGGGCATCCACCGGGGTGAAAAACCCCTCCTATCCCGACACCAAGTACGTCACCGAGCTGATCGCACCGAACACCGTTAGCACGATCCCGGAGCGCACTCTGGAGGCCGTCGCTGACCACGGCGTTGTCGTCGGCGACTCCATCACCGGCAAGATCCCGCACGCCCAGACGGTGCTCGACGATGTCAGCGCCGTCGGTGTCGACCTCGACGATGTGTTCGCGTTGCTCGAAAACGACGGCGTCGCCAAATTCGCAGCCTCCTGGCGCCAACTGCTCGACGCCTATCCCACATCAGCGGGGACCGCCGAAAATGCGCAGGGCGGCGGAGAACCGGACCGTTGACAACCACCGCATCCTCAATCGGAGAGCTGGAGGCCCGGCGTCCCTTTCCGACCCGGTTGGGTCCCAAGGGCACGCTGCTCTACAAGCTGGTGACGACCACCGATCACAAGGTGATCGGCATGATGTACGTCGTCGCGTGCTTCGCCTTCTTCTTCATCGGCGGGCTGATGGCGCTGTTGATACGTGGCGAGCTGGCGCAACCAGGGCTGCAGTTCCTGTCCAATGAGCAGTACAACCAGCTGTTCACCATGCATGGCACGGTGATGCTGCTGTTCTATGCCACCCCGATCGTGTTCGGGTTCGCCAACCTGGTGCTGCCGCTGCAGATCGGCGCACCCGATGTGGCGTTCCCGCGGCTGAATGCGTTGTCGTTCTGGCTGTTTCTGTTCGGCGCCCTGATCGCGCTGGGCGGTTTTATCACCCCCGGGGGGCCGGCCGACTTCGGCTGGACCGCCTACACCCCGCTGTCGAATGCGATCCACTCCCCGGGCGCGGGCGGCGATTTGTGGATTCTGGGGCTCGCGGTGGGCGGCCTGGGCACCATTCTGGGCGCAGTCAACATGATCACCACCGTGGCATGCATGCGCGCACCCGGAATGACCATGTTCCGGATGCCGATCTTCACCTGGAACATCCTGGTCACCAGCGTGATGGTGCTTGTCGCCTTCCCGTTGCTGACCGCGGCGCTGTTCGGGCTGGCCGCCGACCGCCACCTGGGTGCGCACATCTTCGACCCGGCCAACGGCGGAACCATGCTCTGGGAGCACCTGTTCTGGTTCTTCGGTCACCCCGAGGTGTACATCATCGCGTTGCCGTTCTTCGGCATCGTCACCGAGGTCTTCCCGGTGTTCTCGCGCAAGCCTGTCTTCGGCTACACCACACTCGTGTACGCAACGCTGTCGATCGCCGCTTTGTCGATCGCGGTGTGGGCGCACCACCTGTATGCCACCGGCGCGGTGCTTCTGCCCTTCTTTTCGTTCATGACGTTTTTGATCGCGGTGCCGACCGGTATCAAGTTCTTCAACTGGATTGGCACGATGTGGAAGGGCCAGTTGACATTCGAGACACCGATGCTGTTCTCGGTGGGCTTCCTGGTCACCTTCCTGCTCGGCGGCCTGTCCGGTGTGCTGTTGGCCAGCCCGCCGATCGACTTCCACGTCACCGACAGCTATTTCGTTGTGGCGCACTTCCATTACGTGCTGTTCGGCACGATCGTGTTCGCCACCTACGCCGGGGTGTATTTCTGGTTTCCAAAGATGACCGGGCGGTTATTGGATGAGCGGCTGGGCAAGCTGCATTTCTGGCTGACTCTGATCGGTTTTCACACCACGTTTTTGGTGTTCCACTGGCTCGGTGCGGCCGGCATGCCGCGCCGCTATGCCGACTACCTGCCCACCGACGGGTTCACGACGCTGAACGTCGTTTCCACGATCGGTGCGTTCATCCTGGGCGTCTCGGTGCTCCCGTTCGTGTGGAACGTGTTCAAGAGCGCACGCTATGGAGAACCTGTGACGGTCGACGATCCGTGGGGCTACGGCAACTCGCTGGAGTGGGCCACCAGCTGCCCGCCGCCGCGACACAACTTCACCGAGCTACCCCGAATCCGTTCGGTGCGACCGGCATTCGAACTGCACTACCCACATATGGTCGAGCGGCTACGCGACGAAGAACACGTCGGCCGCACCCGCCGCGCAAGGCATCAAGACGATGCGGTGGCGATCGGGAGCGCTGACCCCGAACTCGTGTGATGGCGCGACAACAACTACTCCGAGGAGACCTTCCGTTGACTGAACTCACCGATCGACACATCAACACGGCGGTGGTCGGGCGGCTGGCCACCCAGCTGCGGGCCGACGCGATCCGCTGCAGCACTGCCGCTGGGTCCGGGCACCCGACCTCCAGCATGTCGGCCGCCGATGTGATGGCCGTTCTGCTCGCGCGCCACCTGCGTTATGACTGGGGCCAGCCAGACGACCCGGACAACGACCACTTCATCCTGTCCAAGGGGCATGCCTCGCCACTGCTGTACGCCGCGTTCAAGGCGGTCGGCGTCATCACCGACACCGAACTGATGACCGGCTACCGTCGCTTCGGATCGCGCCTGCAGGGCCACCCAACACCGGTGTTGCCGTGGGTCGACGTCGCCAGCGGCTCTCTGGGCCAGGGGATCGGCAACGGCGTCGGCGTCGCACTTGCCGGAAAGTTTCTCGACAAGTCCGCGTTCCATGTATGGGCGCTATGCGGTGACAGCGAAACCGCCGAAGGATCGGTCTGGGAGGCACTAGACAAGGCCAGTCACTACGGGTTGGCGAACTTCACCGTCATTGTCGACGTGAACAGGCTCGGGCAACGCGGACCAACCGAATTGGGCTGGGACCTGGCGACCTACGCGCGACGCGTTGAAGCCTTCGGCGCCGGGGCGATCACCATCGACGGGCACAACCTGGAGGACATCGACCGCGCACTCACCGCGGCGCGTGAGGCAACGACGCCCACGGTAATCCTGGCGAAAACCATCAAGGGACGCGGATTCAGTGAGATCGAAGATCAAGAAGGCTGGCACGGCAAGGCGCTTCCACCCGAGATGGCCGAACGGGCCCTGGCTGAGCTTGGCAACATCGCAGAGCTGACCGTCGCCGGTCCCAAACCGTCGCCGCGCCAGTGCCCCACACCACGACCTGCAGCCGGGGGATCCAGTGCGCAACGTCAACCGCGCTACGCGCTGGGCGACAAGGTCGCCACCCGAGCTGCCTACGGCGCCGCGTTGGTCGCCCTGGGCGCAGCTGACCCCCGAGTCGTGGCGCTGGACGGCGAAGTCAGCAACTCCACCGGCGCTGCAGAATTCGCTCACCACTACCCCGACCGCTACTTCGAAATGTTTATCGCCGAGCAGCAACTCGTGGCCTCCGCCGTCGGACTCCATGTCCGCGGCTACATTCCGTTCGCGTCGACATTCGCCGCATTCTTTACCCGCGCCCACGACTTCATCCGCATGGCCGCTGTCTCACAGGCGAATATCTGCCTGGTCGGATCACACGCCGGCGTCGAGATCGGCGCCGACGGGCCCTCACAGATGGCGTTGGAGGATCTGGCAATGATGCGGTCCATCCACGCGGCGACGGTGCTCTACCCCAGCGACGCGACGAGCGCCGCCGCCCTGGTCGGTCTAATGGCCGCCGCTGAAGGCATCCGTTACCTCAGGACCACGCGCGGCGCCTACCCCGTCCTCTACGAGCCGACCGTGACGTTCTCCATCGGCGGCTCCCACCTGCTGCGATCCAGCAACGACGACCAAGTGACCCTGATCGGTGCCGGCGTCACCGTCCACCAGTGCCTGGCCGCGGCCGAATCGCTACACCGCGACGGAATCGCCGCCCGCGTCATCGACGTGTACTCGATCAAACCGATCGACTGTCATGCGCTGGTTGAGGCGGTGCGCGGTACCGGTGGACGGCTGGTCATCGCCGAGGACCACCACCCTGAAGGAGGCCTCGGTTCGGCGGTGCTCGAAGCCCTCGTCGGGAAAGACAC
>CADEGF010000090.1:0-7756 GCA_902826815.1 uncultured Mycobacteriaceae bacterium | reverse complement strand
GTCGGGGACGTGGCGATCAAGACCTCGGCACTTTTTTTGACCGCGGCGATCCTGTTCCGCTTCACCGAACGACGCACCCTGGCGGAATTCGCCCCGTTCGACTGGATCGCCGCCGTCGCGGCCGGCGCCATCGTCGGTCGGGCCGCCACCGCCACCGACACCGCGTGGCTGCAGGCAACCACGGCGCTGCTGTGCCTTATGGCCGCCCACGCAGTCCTCGCGCGACTGCGCTTGATTCCCGCCTTGTGTCGGTTCATCGATCCGCCGCTGATGGTCCTGATCAGCGACGGCGAAGTGAACCGACGCAACCTGCGCCGTTGCGGCCTGACCGCTGCGGATTTAGAGGCGGTGCTGCGTGAACACGGGCACCCCAACGCCGACGGTATTCATCTGGCCATCCTCGAAACCAAAGGGGCTATCTCCATTTTGGATGCTGCCACGGCAGCAAAACCTCAAGTCAGCTATCGAGCCGAATCGACCGAAGATGCATGATGGAAAGCCTTGAACCTGTTCGCCTGGCACGCGTCGTGGCGTTCATGGCGGTTCTGGCTGGACTGGCGGCATCGACCGCCAGTTGTAGCGGTAACGGCCCGCACGCGCCGTCGGCTACGCAATCGCCGATGACGACAACCATCCCCATCACCGCTCAGTCCCCGACGCCCAGCGCGCCGCCCCCTCCCGGGCCGACCGAAAAGAACGTCAACCCCATCTGCGGAAAGCTATTCACGCCGACAGTGCTGCCACCAGCGGAGCCGACGGCAATCCGTGGAAATAGAGAAACACCCGATAGGGCACGGAGAAGGAGGCGAGATTGATGGATGGCTCATTACCACAAGGGGGAGCGCCAATGGCTGTGGTCAACAAAGGGTTTCGCGGGCGACGCACGGAGACTGCCCGCCAGTTGCCACCCGGCCAACACCTGACCGCGGACTTCCCAGTCCTGCAGGCAGGGCCGACTCCGCGTATCGACCTCGATGGCTGGCGATTCACCATCCGCGACGAGCGTGGCGCCGAACACGTATGGACCTGGTCCCAGCTGAAACTATTGGCCAGCGAGCGGCTCACTGTCGACATTCACTGCGTCACCACCTGGTCCAAGCTTGATACCAAGTGGGAAGGCGTTTCGCTGGACACGCTTTTCGAATCAGTCGATACCGCCGCCGAATTCGCATTAATCGGCTCCTACGGCGGCTACACCACCAACATCCCGGTGGCCGACCTTCTCGGCGGCAAGGCCTGGATCGTCTACGGCTACCAGGGCGAGCCGCTACCCGCAATACATGGTGGTCCGGCGCGACTGCTGGTGCCGCACCTGTATTTCTGGAAGTCCGCGAAGTGGGTGACATCCATCGAGTTGCGCACCAACGACATACCCGGATTCTGGGAGCATTTGGGTTATCACAGCTACGGCGACCCGTGGCGGGAACAACGCTACGCCGGGGATTGACGACGGCCGTGGACGTTCATGTGAAACCGACGTTGCACTGGCGGGTCGCGCGGGTGGTGGACTCAACGCCCGAGACCGAGTCTGCGCAAACGATCGAGTTTTCCGTGCCGGGCTGGGCCGGCCACTTGGCCGGTCAACACATTGATCTCAAGCTGACCGCTGAGGACGGGTATACCGCACAACGCAGCTATTCGCTGGGCAGACCGGCTGACGGCGAGCGCATCGAGCTCACCGTGCAGCGGATCGACGACGGAGAGGTCTCGCCCTATCTCGTGGGAGTGCGTCCCGGCGAGGAGATCGAGCTTCGCGGACCCATCGGTGGTTGGTTCGTTTGGCCGCCGGCCGAGCAGGCCCGGATTCTGTTGGTTGCCGGCGGATCGGGCATTGTGCCGTTGATGGCGATGCTGCGACAGCGGATGTCAATGGGCAGCGCGGAGTTTCGGCTTGTCTACTCGGTGCGCAGTCCCGCCGATGTCTACTACGCCAAGGAGTTGGCCGCGCTCGATCGCGACTGCGACTGGCTGCAGGTGGCTGTGGTCTACACGCGGGCCGCCGCGCCGCAGACCACCCGGCCGCCCGGCAGGATTGGTGTCGATGATCTCGCAGCCCCCGAGTGGACGGCCGATGATGATCTGCGCGTCTACGTTTGCGGTCCAACGGGATTCGTGGAATCGGTGACCACGAAGCTGATCGGGCAGGGACATCGGCCATCGGCCATCCGGACCGAGCGGTTCGGGCCGAGCGGTTAATTAAGGAAGAAGGAATGATGACCGAACCGACGTATGTCGACGGTAACGCCGCCGCGGGTGCCTTCGCGGAGGTGCTCGGATTCGACGTCACCACAGCGAGACTGACCTGCGCCGGTTGTGGTTGCGTCGCAGCCTTCGCCGAGAGTCACGTCTATCACCGCGCACCGGGCATCGTGGTGCGCTGCCCGGGCTGCGACCACGTCCTGGCTCGGCTAGTGCAAACCCCGACCGACGTGCAGCTCGACCTGCGCGGCGCGCAGTCGTGGCGTATCCCTTCCCAGGCCCGTTGATGGAGTCCCTCGACGCGCTCGCCAGCCGAGTGCGCAGCGCCGACATCATCGACTCGCTGGGGCGACTGCACCAACATCGCTGTCATCTCCTGGACCTGGTGAGCCCGACGCCCGGTCGCCGGCTCTTCGGCCCCGCGGTAACCATCTCCTACTTCCCGGCATGCCGGGCCGCCCTACCGCCCGAGCGTTACAACTTCAAGAAGTTGTTCTACGAGGCCATCGGCGGCGGGGCAAACGGCCACGTGCTGGTCTTGGCAAGCAACGGCTACCCCGAAGCGTCACTGGGAGGGGGAACAAAGCTGTCGCGTGTCCAAAATCATCGGCTTGCCGGCATTCTCGCCGACGGCCGGCTGCGCGACTTCGCCGAGCTCGAGCATTATGATCTGGCCATCTACTGCCGTGGCGAAACACCGCGGTGGGGCAGTGACACCGTCACCCCCTACGAGGCGAACCGTCCGGTGGTGATCGGCGGCGTGGCGGTCTGTCCCGGTGACTACGTCTTCGCCGACTCCTCCGGCGCCGCGATCATACCGGCCGACGACGTGCGCGGTGTGCTGCACACGGCCAACCAGATTGTCGCGGCTGACGCGGCGTCCGTCGTCACAATCAGAGGCGAAAGCCCAAACACACTGGGCGACAGCGAGAACTGACGAGTGCACAGGAGAACAGAAGCGTCATGGTGGCCGGGCCGATGGTGATCGGGCGTGACGACGTGTCGCTCGACGAGTGCGGCGATGAGCTAGAACTGGGGTCGCTTCCGAACCGCGACCGGAGAACCGCATCGTGAGCGGATCACCGGTGTGGCTGCCAGTTGTGATATTTCTTGGCGCCGGAGCGGCGATCTGGGCGGCGGGCATTCAGCTATCGGACCAAACGGATGTGCTGACGATGCGGCTGGGCCTCGGTTCGGCGCTCGGCGGCCTGATCTTGTTGGCTATCGCTACCAACCTGCCCGAGATCGCCATTGTCGCCGCTGCCGCGGTGTCGGGCAATATCGGTGTGGCGGTGGGCAATATCCTCGGCGGTATCGCCATCCAGACGGTGGTGCTGGTGGCCCTCGACGCCTTCGGTGTGCGTGGCTCCAGGCCGTTGACCTATCGGGCGGCGTCGCTGGTGTTGGTGCTGGAGGCCGCGCTGGTTGTCGCGGTGCTGGCTATTGTGATCGGCGGCACCCAAATGCCCGCAACGCTGATCACAGCGCGGCTGACGCCCGCCCCGGTGCTGATTGTGATGGTGTGGGTGGTGGGCCTGGTGTTGGTGCAACGGGCCGGACGGTCGTTGCCGTGGCACGAGTCGGGCCAGCCCCCCGATGGCCAGCAGCAGCCTCGCGGACACCGCACCGCGATGACCGAGCAGCAGGCTACTGCCGAGGGGACCAGCACTGCCAGGGCGGCGGTGACCTTCGGCTTCGCCGCCGCGGTCACGCTGATCGCCGGAGTCGTGCTGGAGCGCAGCGGTGAGGCTCTCGCCGATCACATCGGTTTGTCCGGTGTGCTTTTCGGTGCGACCGTGTTGGCTGCGGCCACCTCGCTGCCCGAATTGTCCACCGGCCTGCGGTCGGCGCGTCATGGCGACTACCAGCTCGCCGTATCCGACGTCTTCGGCGGGAACGCCTTCCTGCCGGTGCTTTTTGTGCCTGCCACGCTGCTGTCGGGGCACGCCGTGTTGCCGACCGCGCAGCGCACCGACATCTATCTCACGGCGCTGGGAATCGTGTTGACACTGATCTACGCGGCCGGTCTGCTGTTTCGGCCCCGCCGTCGCATAGCCCGGCTGGGAGTCGACTCGTTGGCCGTTCTGCTCGTTTACGGCCTGGGCATGATCGGATTGTTTACCGTCTCGAACATGCGCTGACCGTGACAAGCGATCGGCCTTCGCGCCGTCGTGGAGCAGGTGCGGGCAATCATCGTCGCAGCGGCGAATGCTTGACTGCGCCAAAGCATCATGGCGGGGAACCTCTCAGCGCGGGATCTGTTCTACGCCAGGCTCTCACCCGGGTGAACTGCACCGCCGGATGAAGACAAATCACCCCATGGGGAAAGACAGTGATCGCTGACGAGTCGCAGCGGGCAACAGCTGCATTACCTCAACCTGGCGCGCCAAGCAGAGCGTGACAAATCCGCAGGATCCACAGCGGCGCAATCAGACACGAACGGAGACCACGTGCCACACAATGACACGAGAGGCGTGATGAATCACGGTCGGCGCAGAGGCCGGTGCTCGGCACGATGACTTCTGTGCTGATCGTCGGCAGCGGGTTCACCGGTTTCGAGTGCGCCCGACATCTGGCGCGAAAGCTCCGCAAACATGGCGCGTCGGCCAATATCTCGATCATCTCGCCGGTCGACTACATGCTGTACACGCCGTTGCTGCCCGACGTCGCGGGCGGCCTCGTCGACGCCCGTTTCGTCGCGATTCCGCTCGCCAACGCGCTGCGCGGTGTACAGAAGATTCGTGGCCGGGTCGACAGTGTCGACTTCGACGGGCGCACCGTCACATTCACCGACCCCGAAGAGCGCGTGCGCAGCGTGTCGTGGGATCGCCTTGTCCTGACGCCGGGGTCGGTGACCCGGCTGTTCGACGTGCCTGGTCTGGTCAAGCACGCTCGAGGGCTGAAGTCGACGGCTGAGGCGCTGTACCTACGTGACCACGTACTGGAGCAACTGGAATTGGCCGATGTCGATGATGACGTCGGCAGGGCGGCGGCGCGGCGGACGATCGTGGTTGTCGGCGCGTCGTATTCAGGGACCGAATTGGTCATGCAACTGCGGGCGCTAGCCGACGCAGCGACCAAACAGATGAACTTCCACCGAGACGACGTCCGGTTCGTCTTGTTGGACCTGGCCAAACAGGTGATGCCCGAGGTAGGGGAGAAGCTTGGCGCCGCCGCGATGCGGGTGCTGAAAATGCGCGGTATCGATGTCCGGCTGGGCGTCACATTGAAGGAAGTCCATGCGGAGCACGTTGTGCTCAGCGATGATTCGCTGATCCGCACGCACACCGTGGCATGGGTGACCGGCGTGACCGGCGCTCCACTGATCGAGAACCTCGGCCTGCCGACCGAGAAGGGTCGGATCAAAGTGCAAACCGACCTCCAGGTCCCCGGCCATCCGGACGTGTTCTCGGCAGGGGACGCCGCAGCGGTGCCGGACGTCACCCAGCCCGGCAAGATCACCCCGCCGACCGCACAACACGCCACCCGACAGGGAACGGTGTTGGCGCACAACGTAGCCGCCAGTCTCGGTTACGGTCAGAAGAAGAACTACAAGCACCGCAACATGGGCTTGGTGGTCGATCTCGGCCCTCGCTACGCCGTTGCGAACCCGCTCAACGTCGAGTTGTCGGGGTTCGCCGCCAAGGCCGTCACCCGCGCTTACCACCTGTTTGCGATCCCGCGGTTTGTCAACCGCTGGGCAGTGGGGCTGGCCTACCTGACCGACCTCTTCTTCGATCGTTCAGTGGTCTCGATCGGCCTATCGTCGGAACGGGACGCGCGGTTCCACGCCAGCGAGGGCATTCCCATGGCCAAACCGGATTAGCCTGGTCGCCGCGTCCCGGCTCAATTGAGATGACTGCGGGCACGCAGGCTGGGTGTCACGCTGGCCGGTATGCCGAGCACCTGGATGCGAGCGACCTGCAACGTGTTCCGACAGTCTCGTCCGCTCGGCGCCCCGGGTTTTCGGACCTCATGTGGACCCGCGAGTACCTGTGCTGACTCGTTGGCCGTTTTCATCCTTTACGGCGTCGGCATTATTGGACTATTCACAGTCTCGAACATTCGCTGACCGTGATAAGCGATCAGCTTCGCGCCATCGTGGAATTGCGCGAGCCCATTCATCGCCGCAGCGGCGGATCGCGTGACCGCCCTCAAAGCGTCATGCAAATCAGAGCCGTAATCCGCCAGCTGTGAGGCCTTTCCAGGGACACAAACACAAAGCGATACAACGAACATCGGCCCTCAGCCACCGTCTCTTGATTTACCCTCAAGAGACGCACATCACTGAAGAGCAGATATAAATAAATCCACGAACTCGAGATAAGCAGCGGTTTCACCCTTCGCGTATTTCGGCTGTTGCGCGGTCGCGATGCCCTACCATTCCGGTGTATCTTTTCTCCGGGACGAGTGACAGGTGACCTTATCGCCCGAATCTGTTATGGCCTTCCGGACGATCCTTAGCCGAGGATTTTCTGTTTTAGAACGTTCATGGAGAGGGGCTTCTATGTCCGCAAAAAGTACCGCCTTCCCTATTACAGTTCGGAATGCTGAACCAGTAGTTAGATCGGTTGGAAATAATGTTGCCCGCTATGGATTGGCGATGGTGATTGGGTGGATAGGAATTTTCAAGTTCTACCCCTACGAGGCTCACAACATCCAACCCCTGGTGTCCAATAGTCCCTTCATGGGGTGGCTCTACAGCGTGTTTAGCGTTGAAACGTTCTCGATGATAGTTGGCGTCGTGGAGGTGGTCACCGCGCTCTTATTGATAGTAAAGCCGTGGTATCCAGCGGTTTCGCTGTTAGGGAGCGCGATTGCGATTGTGCTCTTCGTGTGCACATTGACATTCACGATCACGACACCGGGTGTGGTCGAGGCGTCGGCCGGCGGGTTTCCGCTGTTGTCCATGACCGGCCAGTTTCTCATCAAGGACATTGTCTTATTGGGTGTGTCGATTTTGACGCTCGCTGACGCCATGAGGGCGATCAGTTGCCGCGCAATGCCGACGAACGCATGCGGAGATCCGCCGAAATAAAAACCGCCGCATGATCGATACACGCCGCCGTCACATGTGGGCGAGATTCCGCCAGAGGTCCCGCGAATACGTAAATCTGCGGCCCACCACGATTTCTGCGGGTGGGGGTACCAGAGTTCGCCGGTAGTTCTAATTGGTTGCAGGCGCGAGGAGTCTTCGTGGCTACCTGATCGCCGCACTCGGTGCGTTGGCTTTAGGTGAAGTCGATGTAGGGGTCATGGAATGGGTTGGTGGCATCGCCCCGCCGGCGAGTTTGTAGCGCCACAGAGGGGGCCTCCACATCGAATCGTGGTATCGGCAAAACGTTTGAATTGCCAGGACGGTCCGCCCATGTGAGTGGGCCAGCCAAAGATGATGCCGTCGGCGATGCGCACGCCGTCGCAAACCGCCCCGGCTACGCGCAAGGTGTTTTTCGCTCGCGAACGGGCCACGATAGCGACAGTTGCCACCTTGAATTGTCCTTTCCCTAGCCCGGATTTTTCGCGAAACTTGCGTTCGGCGGTGTGTAGATATGCGAAA
>CADEGF010000089.1 GCA_902826815.1 uncultured Mycobacteriaceae bacterium | reverse complement strand
CTAGCGAGCGGTTCCCGACGCCGTGGTTGCGATGCCGCCGTCGACGGGGATGACCGCACCGGTCAGGTAGGAGCCCGCGCGGCTCGCCAGGAACACCGCGATACCTGCCATGTCGTCATCGCGCCCGATCCGGCCCAACGGGGCAGCTGCCGCGATCGAGTCACCGAAGGCCTCGAGCGTCGCCGCCATCATCTTGGACTCGAACGGCCCTGGGGCGACCGCGTTGACGGTGATGTGCTGAGGTCCGAGTTCGCGTGCGAGCACCCGGGTCAGCTGATGCACGGCCGCCTTGCTGCTGGCATACGAGTACGTCGGCATCGGGCTGACGTGGATCCCGTCGATGCTTCCGACATTGATGACGCGGGCGGGGTCGTCGGCCGTTCCTGCTCGACGAAGAGCCGGCACCAACGCCTGGACCAGCCAGAACGGCGACTTCACGTTGAGGTCGAGCACCTTGTCCCACGCTGAGTCGGGGAAGCTCTCCAGCGACTCACCCCAGGTCGCGCCCGCGTTGTTGACGAGGATGTGCAATTCGTCGGCGTCCGCGGTGACGAGGTCGGCGAGCCGCAGGCACTCGTCATGCTGGGAGAGGTCGGCCGGGATCGCTTTCACGTCGCCGAACTCCGAAAGCTGCTCCTTGGCGCGAGCGCAGGCGTCGGCCTTGCGGGAGCTGACGATCACCCTGGCACCGGCCTGCAGCAGCCCCCGCGCCATCATCATGCCGATTCCGCGGGTGCCGCCAGTGACGAGCGCGCGCTTGCCTGTCAGGTCGAAAAGCTGCGCGTGAGTGCTGAATTGAACGTCGGTCATGACCACCGCTCTCTGCTATAAGCTCGCCCGTGGGCAATAGGAGGCCCGATGAGCTGCTGTCATTACCAACCTACCGGCGACGGGCTGGACACGGCCTTCACTGTGACCTCGGTTCGTTTCACGGAGAATGGGCGGCAGCGCAGACGAGGAGGATCGATGCTCGCCGAACTTGGCCGAAGTGCAGATGCAGCGTTGAAGCGGGGGACCGACGCCGTCGGCGAGGCCGTTCACGCCACGGTGGTGCATGTCCGCAGGATCGTCGGAGCGGTTTCAACCGCGGCCGCCCGTGTGAAGCGGGAGACGCAGGATCTGGCGTGGGATTACCAGGATGTCGCCGCCGACCTCCGCAAGAATGGCGACGTAGCGACGCGGCCCGATCGGGTCGAACGTCCGGAAGAGGGCCGACCCAGATTGCGCGTGGTCGGGTCGGACGACTGAGGCCCCTAGCCGTCGGTCTGGCGTCGAAGTCTCCACCGCACGAACCCCGCGAACACCACGGCCAGCACGCCGAGCATCGCGATATTCAACAGCCACGTCGACGCGTTGTGCTCCCAGAGCGGATCTTCCACAGCAGGAACAAGGTTCGGCAGGTCGATCGTCGACGCGGTGGCGGCGACACCCCAGCGCGCCGGGGTCAGCGCTGCGATCACCTCGAGCACCGGACGGCCGGTGATCGGAACGAAACTGCCCGCGAGTACGAGCTGCGCAACGCAGGCCACCGCGAGCAGCGGGATGTACTGATTGCTGCTGCGCGTGACGGCCGAGATCGCGAGGCCGAGCACCGCGGCGACCGCGGCCGTCGCCGCCACATCGACGAACAACTCCAGCATGGGAATGCCGAGCAGCGCGGCGGTCGCGGGCGAGCGTTTCCCGATGCCGGGTGCGGTGACCACCAGAACCAGAAGCGCGGCCTGGGCCGTCGCGACAGCGCCGAATACTCCGAGCTTGGCCAACAGGTACGCCGACGGCGATAGCCCGGCGGCCTGCTCGTGGCGGTAGATCGCCCGCTCGCCGATCAGATCGCGCACCGAAAGCATCAGCCCCATCAAGATCGCGGCGAAGCTGAGCAGCACGATGATCTGCCTCGGCTCGTACGGTGCCGACGATCCGGGCGTCGGTTCGGTGAAGCCCGCGTCGCCGTCGACGGCCAGCGGCAGCAGGCCGATGACGATCGGTCCCAGCACCAGGAACACCAGGTAGCGGCGGTCGGCGACGATCAGCAGACATTGCCGCTGCGCGATCGCCGCGACCTGGCGCCAGAAGCCTGTGGGCTTCGCCATGCCGGGCGGTGACGACGGCACAGGCTGGGCGGGGGGCCCGGACGTCTGCCCGTGGCGTTCGAAGAACCGCCGTTGCGCCCCATCGGGATCCGCACCGATGCCGGTGTAGATGTCGGCCCAATCCTTCGAGCCCATCGCCTCGGCGACATCGTCGGGTGCGCCGCGGTATGCGGCCTTGCCGCCAGGGGCCAGCAGCAGGACCTGATCGCATACGTCCACGAACCCCAGCGAGTGCGTCACCACCACGATCACGCGACCGGCGTCGGCGAGACACCGCAGCATCGTCATCACCTGGCGGTCCAGCGCAGGATCCAGACCTGTGGTCGGCTCGTCGAGCACCAGCAGCGACGGTTCGGTCAGCAGCTCCATCGCGATCGAGACGCGTTTACGCTGCCCGCCCGACAGCTTGTCGACGCGGGTGCCTGCGTGCTCGGTCATCTCGAGTTCGTCGAGCACCCGCGAAATCACCTGATGGCGTTCGTGCTCGGTGATGTCGGGCGGCATGCGCAGTTTGGCCGCGATGTTCAGCGCCTGGTTGACGATGAGTCCGCGGTGCACCACATCCTGCTGCGGCACCATGCCGAATCGGCTGCGCAGTGACTCGTACTCGGCATGCAGATCGCGTCCGTCGAACTTCACCGCGCCACTCGTCGGCCGCCACGCCCCGACGATGACCTTCAGCAGCGTGGACTTACCCGAGCCCGATGGGCCGATCACCGCGGTCAGCGCACCCGGCCGGACGGTGAGTGAAACCCGGTCGAGCAGCGTCACATCGCCGTCGTCGAGCCTCAGGCCGACATCGCGCGCCTCGAGACCGCCTGAGGTGGTTGCGGGTTCGCTTCTACGCACGAGTTCGCCTGCGGCGAAGACGAAGTCGACATTGCCGATCGTGACGACGTCGTTCTCTTGAAGCACTCTCGACTTGATCCGCTCGCCGTTGACGAAGGTGCCGTTGACGCTGTTCGCATCCTGGATCTGCACCCCCGAAGGCGTGGTCACCAGCGTGGCGTGATGCCGAGAGGCCAGCATGTCCGAGATGCCGATGTCAGCGTCGGCGGCACGGCCGATCGTCACCGTTCGCACTGCGGGTCGCTTCGTGTCGACCCTCGGCCTTTCATCGGGTGGCGGACCGAGTTCGAATGTCAGCGCAGGACCTTCAGGGTTCCCGAGGTGAAGGACGGTGCTGTCGCCGACCGGTGCAGATGTCACCCGCTCGGCTCCGGCGAACACGCCGTTGAGGCTGTCGTTGTCAACCGCGGTCCATTGCCCGTCGACGCACCGCAGGATCACGTGGGCCCGGGAGATCGCCGGGTGCGGGATACGCAGATCGGCGCGGACGTCGCGGCCGACGACGACATCGCGGCCAGGCGGAAACGTGCGCGCGACATCACCGGACCAGACGGTGACCATGGGCGGCAGCGGAAGGCTCATCGACCACAGAGCCAAACCGCGCTAGTCGGCCGTGTGGACGATCAGGATGTCGATACGCGCCTTACGGGCGACTTCGGCGGGCACAGAACCCAGCAGGCGACCGGCGACAGAATCCAAGCCGACGTCGCCGACGACAAGCAGGTCTGCGTCCACCTCTTTGACCAGATTCACCAGCGCGGGGACCGGCGCACCGTCTATCGCGCGCTCCTCGATGCTCTGAGCGCCTGCAGATCCGGCCTTGTCGCGCGCCTCGCGAAGGATCCCGTAGACGGGTGCATTCCCGTGCAATATGTAGCCTTCGCCGCCGAGGGAGTCCGCGGCGCGAGGGTCGGATACGTGATCGTGCGACGGCGCCCGCGACCAACCGCCCTTCTCGTGCTCTTCCACGTGCGCGCTGGCGATGATCAGCTTCGCGTTCTCGGCTGCGGCGACCTCGCCCGCGCGTGTCACGGCGCGCATCGAGGATTCCGAGCCATCGGTCCCGACAACGATCGTCCGATATCCGTCCACGTGGAGACGGTAACGCCGAGTGCTCGACTGTGGACTGAATTCGGCCGTTACTTGCCGTTGCGCTCGCGGTGCTTGCAGCCCGGCCAGCAGCACGGTCTGCGCATGCCTTCCTCCAGTTCCTCCTGGGTTCGCCGGATGCGGCGCTCGCGCGTCTTCTCCTGCTTGGCGTCTTCGACCCAGCAGATGAACTCGTTGCGCGCCAGCGGCGTGATGTCCTTCCACGCCGTGAGGGCGGGGGAGTTGCCGATCAGTGCGGCTCGCAGGTCCGTGGGTAACTTGTGCACGACGCCGCCGGGCACACGCTGGCTCCTCACGAGGTCAGGGTAGCCGCCGCAAAAACGGCCGGCCCGCCACGGTGTAGGTGACGGGCCGACTACAGCTCTCTGCTGAACTGTAGAGTCGCGGACCATTTGGACTCCGGAAAGCACATTAAGGAGAGTCGGGGCGCAGGGGAATCGGGTGTTTCCCTACATTTTCGACTTCTGGGCTTCCACGACGACCGCATAGATTGAAAGGTCGTGACGACAGTGACGACATTGCACGACAGCACCGTCCGCGGCTTCGCCTCCGACAACTACTCGGGCGTGCACCCCGAAGTGCTCGCCGCGATCAGCGCGGCCAACGACGGACACCAGGTCTCCTATGGCGAGGACGTCTACACGGATCGGCTGCAAGAGGTGTGCGGACGGCACTTCGGTGAGGGCGCCGAGGCGTACCCGGTGTTCAACGGGACCGGCGCCAACGTCGTCGGCATGGTGTCGATGCTGCCTCGTTGAGGTGCGGTCATCTGCGCCAAGACGGCGCACATTCACGCCGATGAGGGCGGAGCGCCAGAGAAGGTCGCGGGCATCAAGCTGCTGCCGATCGCCACGGCAGACGGCAAGCTCACGCCGGATCTCATCGCCGCGGAGGCCTGGGGGTGGGCCGACGAGCACCGGGCGCAGCCGCTGGTCGTTTACATCACGCAGTCGAGCGAGCTCGGCACCGTCTACACGGCAGACGAGGTGCGGGCGATCACCGACTACGCACACGAGCGCGGAATGCGTGTCTTCATGGACGGCGCCCGCCTGTCGAACGCAGCCGCGACGCTCGACCTGCCGCTGCGCGCCTTCACCACCGACGCAGGCGTCGACGTCCTCTCCTTCGGCGGCACGAAGAACGGCGCGCTCGGCGCCGAGGCCGTCATCGTGCTCGACGCCGACGCCTCCGACGGGTTGATCCGCCTGCGCAAGACCATGATGCAGCTCGCGTCGAAGATGCGGTTCGTCTCGGCCCAGCTGCTCGCGCTGCTCGACGGTGACCTCTATCTGCGCACCGCGCGGCACGCCAATGCAATGGCTACCCGCCTGCGCTCGCAGATGGAGGCCGCCGTCGCCGACGGCAGCATCCGCGGCGTCGAGTTCACCCAACCGACCCAGGCGAATGCGGTGTTCGCCCGCTTGCCCTCGGGCATCGCCGACCGGCTGCGCGAGAGCTTCCGGTTCTACGACTGGGACGCCGCGACGGGTGAGGTGCGCTGGGTGTGCAGCTTCGACACAGCGCCCGAGGACGTCGACGCGTTCGTCGCGGAGACCGCCCGACTGACGTCGGCGTAGACGTTGGGACTCAAACCAGTTCCGGTGTTCGAACCTGTTGTCGTAAACGATCGAGCGACCGGGCCAGCAGACGCGAGACATGCATTTGCGAAATACCAAGGCGGGCTGCAATCTGCGTTTGGGTCATGTTCTCGAAGAACCGCAGCCGCAGAACCGTCTGCTCGCGTTGGGGGAGCGCGGCCAGCAGCGGGCGCACCGTCTCGATGTCGAGCACCTTGTCGAGATTCGCATCGAGATCGCCGATGGTGTCGATGACGCAACGTCCGCCTTCTGAGTCGCCTCCGCCCGCTGGGGCGTCAGAAGACAGCGTGGAGTATGCGCTGGAGGCGATCAGTCCCTGCACGACCTCGTCCCTGTCGATTCCCAATTCGGCGGCGATCTCGCTCGCGGTGGGCGCCCGCCCCAGCCGGCGGGTCAACTCCTCGCGAGATCTCCTGAGTTGTGCATTGAGATCCTTGAGCCGGCGCGGGACCTTGACCGACCAGCCGTGGTCACGGAAATGTCGGCGAACCTCGCCCATGATGGTCGGCACCGCGAACGAGATGAACTCTGCGCCGTTGTCGACGTTGTACCGGGTCACCGCATTGATCAAACCCACCCGAGCCACCTGGACCAGGTCGTCGAACGGCTCACCGCGGTTCCTGAACCGGCGAGCGATGTGCTCTGCCAGAGGTAGACAACGTTCGATGATCGCCTCTTGCTGTCGCTTGAACTGGATCGACCCTGCTTCGAGCGTCGCCAAATGCCGGAACATCGGTGTGACGTCGGCATACTCGTATCTTGGTTCAGACATGGACAACTCCCTGTGACGCCGATCCGATACGGACGGCTCGGAGCTGAACCCATGAAATGCGGCGAGGCTTCGGCAAAGCTCGCGGCTTGGTCAGGGGTTACCCACAATGCCCGGTTTCCAACCGTTATGCGGGCGACAATCTCGGCCAGGAACGCCCATGGCCAGCACCGCGGCGTCGTCCTGCACACCGGAGCCCAAGGCATTGAGTAAATCGCGGGCCGCATCGACGATAGCCGTCGCCGTCGTCGGCGAGTGCGCCTTGGCAAAGCGCAGGAGGGCGCCCTCGTCGTCGTAGCGCTCGTGACCGATACCGGTACTGGCTTCGGTCAAGCCGTCTGTGTAGAGCATCAGCGTGTCACCGGGCCCGAGACGAAACCGGCTGGCGACGAAGTGTGGCTCTGTCGTGATACCGACGGCCTGGCCGCCGACTGTATCGGCGTAGTAGGCACTGCCGTCGGAGTAGAGCAGCAGAGGCGGCGGATGGCCTCCGCTGGCAAGCTCGACGTCGAAGCCACCAAAGCCGTTGTCGCTCTGCGTTATCTTGCCGTAGATCACGGTGCTGAATCGGTTGCGGGCGTCTCGCAATTTTTGATTGATGACCGTGTTGAGATTGTGCAGAACTTGCACCGGATCGTCGTCGAAAACGGCTGCAGCGCGCAATGTGTACCTGATCAGCCCGGTCACCACGGCGGCCTCCACGCCCTTGCCCGCGACGTCGCCGAGAAAGAATCCCCACGTCGTGCGGGACAGCGGGAAGAGGTCGTAGAAATCGCCGCCGACGTCGTCGTCCGACGCCGTGAACAAGTAGTCAGCGGCGTCAAGGCCGTCCGGCGGTGAGAGGAGTGGCGGAAGCAACGCTCGCCGCAACGTTTCGGCGAACGCCCGGGCTCGTGCCTGCTCGGTCTGCGCCTGTTGGCGTGCCGCAAGGAGCTCTACCTCATAGGCGCGGCGGTCTGATGCGTCGACGACGGTGATTTGCAGGAGTTCCGGGTCGCTGTCGGCACCGCTGGTGACGTTCGCGGTGAGAAATATCGGCAACCGAGCCCCGTCAGCGGTAAGCACGTCCACGGTTACACCGTTGAGATCGCCACCCAGGCGCAGCAGCGGGCCGAAATGGGTGTCATAGAGGATTCGTCCGCTGACCGTAAGGAGATCGCTGAAAAACTTGCCGCGAAGCGTATCCGGTTGATAGCCCAGCCATCGAGCCAGCGTCGCATTTGCGCGGATGATACGGCCGTCCGGGTGAGCGATGACGTGACCACTCGGCGCGCTGTCCCAGAAGCCGTCGATGCCGCGATCCATCAGGGCGCCCGCGCGAAAGCCGCGATCGCCTCAGCGGTGGATTCGGGGGCGCTGACATGCGGACAGTGTCCGGTCACATCCAATGTGACGATCTGGCTGTTGGGAACATGAGCGTGGACGTATGCGCCAACCTCGCGGGGGGCGATGGCGTCCTGGCGGGACTCGATCACCAAAGTCGGTACCGGTATTCGAGATAGGTCGGTGCGATTGTCCGAGAGGAATGTGGTGCGCGCGAACACGCGGGCGTGCTCGGGATTGGTCCGGCAGAACGTTTCGGCCAATTCGTCCTGCAGGTCAGGCCTATCTGGCGTGCCCATGATGACCGGCGCCATCGCGCGGGACCAACCAAGGTAATTCTGCTCCAGAGATTCCAGCAGCTCGTCGATATCTGCCCTCGAAAAGCCACCCCGGTAGTCGCCGCCGTCGATGTAACACGGTGACGGCGTCAGCATGACGAGCTTGGAAAATGGGCTCGGGTCGGTGATGGTCGCGAGCGCACCGATCATCGCGGATACGGAGTGCCCGACAAAGACGACGTCCCGCAGGCCGAGTTCGTCGACGATCTCGCGGATGTCCGCTGCGTATCCGGAGAGCTCTGAGTACTTCGTCGGATCCCACGCCGCCGGGTCTGACGACCCCGATCCGACCAGGTCGATGAGGACCAGTTGGAAGTCCGATCTCAGTAGGTCGGCGACGGGACGCCAGAGGTTCTGGTCGCAGCCGAACCCGTGTACCAACATGACCGTCGGGCGAGTGCCGTCGCCGACGATCTTGACGTTGTGTCTGGCGTACACATCCACCGCATCAGCTTATGTCTCGCAGTGCCGCGCTGAGTCCGGCGGACCTGGCCGTATAACGAAAGAGAGGGCCGCCTGACGCGACCCTCTCTCTTATTACCTCCTGCTCAGGGTTGCGCGGAGTAAGCGCGCAGGAATGCGACGGACCACACCACCCCGAGGGCAGCGATCGCGCCCCACCACAGGAGTGACAGGACCAGCAAGAACGGCGAGTAGCCGAAGCCGGAGAACACCGCCGCGCCGAAGACCAGCCAGACGATCTTCCACAACGCGAAAAAGGCGGCGATGCCGGTGAGGATGCCCATGACCAGGGCGCGATTGCGATCCATGCTGTTGGCCGCTTCCCGCATGCGGGTGAGGATGGTGCTCATTGATCGGTTCCTATTCGTCATTCGGCGCCGGGTTGGCGTCGTGATGGCGTAAGTACATCCAGCCGTGGCGGCTACCGATCCCAACAACCGACAAGGACACGACGGTCAACAGAGGTAGCCGACTACGCGGTGGCCAGCGCCTTGGCGTCCTCGGCGGCGAAAGTGTCCTCGAGTGCCAGCGGCGAGTAGTCGATGTCGATCTCTTCGAGCGGGCGTCCGCGGGCGCTGCTGATCGTGCCGAACCGCCGCATCCCCTTGTCGGCGGCGTACTGCTGGAACTCCTCTTTCTCGAGGTTGAACGGAACCTCGTCGTAGAGGTCGTAGGCATCGTCGGTGTTCTGCAACGCCATCGGGATGAGTTGGTTCATCCGCTCCTCGAACACTCCCCAGTTGGAGTCGTCCGCCGCGACGTGGCGCCTGCACGTGAAGGTGCCCCATGCCATGTGGCGACGCTCGTCATCGCCGATGCGCCGGACCAGCTCCTGCATGCCGGGAAGAATGTTGTTGTCGACGCAAATCCGGTGCCACGCAAAGTATCCCGTCAACGCCATCATGCCCTCGATGACGTGGTTGTAGGTCACCGACGCGCGCACTTGAGCTGCGGGGGAGGGGTCGGTCATCAACGCGTCGAGGGATTCGGGCAACTCCTCGTAGAAGATCGTCCGATAGGTGGGCAGGTCGTCGAGGAAGACCTGCAGGTCGTCGGTGACGCCGACCGCGTCGAGCCACAGGCGGAACACCTGGGTGTGCTTGGCTTCCTCGAACGCGAACTGCGTCAGGTACATCTCGTCGCCGAGCCGGCCTTCGGCCCGCATCGCCGCCATGAACGGCTGGATGTCCTGGGTGACGGCCTCCTCGCCTGCGATGAACTGCGCGCACAGCCGGGTGGCCCACTCGCGCTCCAGGTCGGTGAGCCCTTCCCAGTCGGCCCGGTCGCGCGAGAAGTCGAGATCCGCGGGGTTCCAGAACTTGGCGTTGCCGCCGGCAAACAGCTTGAGCGGCAAGCTGTCCCATTTGAGACCTCCCTCGGCAAGCGAAGCCGAGCGGGTCCGTGCGATTGGTGTCATCTGTTGACCTCCTTGGTCATTCGGGCTGGGCTGGTGGAAGCGAATGCGTCGGCGAGGACGGCGACCAGCCTGCGCACGGCGAGTGCGGGCTGCTCGGGTGAGGGTTCGTCAAGTCCGAGAACGGGATCCATCCCGCGTACGTATGGCGCGAGCGCCATGTGCGGGAAGATCATCAGGAGCAGCGACAGAAACGCGTCGGTGTCGCAGTCTGGGCGCAGATCCCCACGCATGTGCGCATCCCGGACGAGAGGCCGCAGCACCTCGAGGTAGTGCCGATGTATCACCGCGCGCACGCTGACCCGGGCGTCGGTGTCGACCTCGAAACTCGATGCGGCGTGTAGCGCGCGGTCCTGCGGATGGTCGGCGTAGTACGCGACCCAGGTGTCGAGCAGGTCGGTCAGGAACTCGAAGAACGGCCTGCTCGGGTCGAGCTCGCGGATGCGGTCCTCCATGTAGCGGCGCACCCGCTGGCTGCCGATGTCGGCGATGTATGCGTACAGGTCACGTTTGTCCGCGAAGTACTGAAACAGGCTGCCCTTGGCGACCCCTGCGCGGCGGGCGATGACGTTGAGGCTTCCTTGCGAGAAGCCGTGCGCGCCGAACTCCGCCTCCGCGGCTTCTATCACCGCGGCGCGTCGACTCGGATCGACGCGGGCCCATGTCACCGTCGGCATCGGGTCCTCCCAGGGGTCGATGACCACTGGTCATAATACTGTGAGCTACGTCACGGTCAAGGCCGTTTACGCTGGGAAAATCCTGTCAGATCAGCGTGTCGAGGGCTTTTACGATGTCGGCGACCTCGGTCCTGGTCGCGTAGTCGGGGTGGATGTCGATCCACCGGATCACGCCTTCGGCGTCGATCACCGCGACGGTGGGGATCGGCACGATGTGCGTGCCGTCCTGGTTCACCGCCGCCACGTCGATGCCGACCTGGCCCTGTATCTGTCGCACTTTCTCGGAGTGCGACGTCAGCACGCCGAGTGCGGTGGCGATCTGATTTCCCGGATCGGACAGCACCGCGAAGCTCAGCTCGTTCTTCTCCAGGGTGGTCAGCGACTTGTCGGGTTTCTGCGGGCTGATCGCGATGAGCCCGATCCCGCGTTCGGCCAGAACAGGCACAAGATCTTCCTGATAGGCGCGCAGCGCGAGGTTGCAGTAAGGGCACCACTCGCCGCGGTACAGCACTATCACAGCGGGTGCCTCCGCTTGGGCCGCGCGCAGCGTGATGGGCTCGCCGTGCACATCGATCAATTCGACGTCGGTGATGACATCGCCGACACCGGCCGCAGCCGGCGGAATGCCCGCGTCGGCCATCCGGCTCTGCTCCGCCCGCAAGGTCTGAAATATCTCAACTGGCAGTTCGGCGGCGGCCTGTTCGTGCATGGCGGCGACCCGATCGGCGATGGTCATGTCAGGTGCAATCGGTTTACGAACCGTTTATTCCCCTACCAGGGCTGGGGAGGGCTTGCGGAAGTGGTTGTCGCCGCGGGGGTAAACGACCTGCGGCCACCAGAACCAGCGGCCCAGCAGCGTGGCGATCGACGGCATCAGCAGCGAGCGCACGATGAGCGTGTCCACCAACAGGCCGATGGCGATGGTGGAACCCATCTGAGCCAGCACGGTCAGCTTGCTGAGGCACATCGCCGCCATCGTCGCCGCGAAAACCAGACCGGCCGACGTCACCACGCCACCCGTTCCGGCCATCGACCGGATGATGCCGGTCTTCAGTCCCGCGTGGATCTCGTCTCTGAAGCGGGAGACCAGCAGCAGGTTGTAGTCCGATCCCACCGCAAGCAGGATGATCACCGACATCAACATGACCAGCCAGTGCACGTGAATGCCGAGCAGGTTCTGCCAGAGAAGCACCGAGATGCCGAACGATGCCGCGATCGAACTGCCCGCCGTGGCGACGATGACGAGGGCCGCCACCGCGCTTCTGGTCAGGATGAGCATGATCATGAAGATCAGCGTCAGCGAGGACACCACCGCGATCAGCAGGTCGTATCTGGCTCCGTCGGCCATGTCTTTGTAGGTCGCCGCGACGCCGCCGAGATAGACCTTTGCATTCGACAGCGACGACATCTTCAAGGCTTCCTGCGCGGCCTTGCGTTCCGCGTCGACGCGGGCGACGCCCTCGGGTGTCGCGGGATCGCTCTCGTGGGTGATGAACATCCGCGCGGACTTGCCGTCCGGCGCCATGAACATCACAAGGCCGCGTTTGAAGTCCGGGTTGTCGAACGCTTCCGGGGGCAGATAGAACAGGTCGTCGTTCTTGGCGGTGTCGAAGCTCTGTCCCATTGCCAGCGCCGTGTCGTTGGAGGCCTCCATCTGGTCGATCAGGGCCTTCTGCGAGTTGTACGACGCCAGCGCCAGGTCCCTGCTGGTTTTCATCGACGCGATCGACTGCGGAAGAAGTGCCGTCAGCTGCGGAGCGATGTCCGCCAGCTTGTCGGTGTTGACCTGCACCGCTCCCGTCTGGTCGGTCAGTTCGTCGATTGAGTCGAGGGAATCGAAGACGGACCTGGTCGCGGCGCACAGCGGGATGTCGAAGCAGTGCGGTTCCCAGTAGAAGTAGTTGCGCATGGGCCGGAACTGGTCATCGAAGTTCGCGATGTTGTCCCGCAGTTTCTCGGTGACCGCGAGCAGGTCCTGCGACTTGGCCGCCGAGTCCTGCGTGAGCCGGGTCTGCTCGAGCGAGAGTTGATACTGCTTCTCCAGGATGTCGATCGAGACGTTCATCGCATCAACCGATTTGAGCTGATTGGCGAGTTGATCCCGCTGGAACGGCAGGTTCAAGTTGCTGGTCTGCCCCTGCACGCTCGTCTGGAACGGAATCGAACTGTGCTGGATCGGGATACCGAGCGGCCTGGTGATGTTCTGCACCATCGCAATGCCTTCGGTGTGCATGACATTGCTCGAAACCTTGTTCAGCACAAGCATGTCGGCCGGGTTTCGCATATCGTGATCGGACTCGATCATCAGGATGTCGGGATTCATCCGAGCCTGCGTGAAATGCCGGTCGGCGGCGGCGAACCCGACGTTGACCGGGGCGTTCTCTGGCAGGTAGTAGCGGTCATTGTAGGCGGGCTTGTATCCGGGAATCGCCACGATGCCGATCAGCACAATGAACAGACTCGCCACGAAAATCGGTGCGGGCCAACGAACCACCGCCACACCAACCCGGCGCCAGAACCGGCTTTGCGCGGGCCGCTTCGATTCGAACAGCCCGATCCGGCTGCCGAGGAACAAGATGGCCGGCCCCAGCGTGACCGCCGACGCCACGACGACGATCATGCCGATCGCGACGGGCGCGCCCATGGTGGAGAAGTAGGGCAGCCGGGCGAAGCTCAGGCAGTAGGTGGCACCGGCGATCGTCAGGCCTGAACCGACGATGACCGGTGCGACGGATCGAAAAGTGGTGTAGTACGCGTCATCTCGATCGAGTCCTGAGCCGCGCGCTTCGCGGTAGCGGCCGAAGATGAATATCCCGTAGTCGGTCGCGGCGGCGATCGCCAGCATCGTCAGGATATTGCCCGCGAACGTCGTCAGCCCGAACACGTCGTGCATGGCCAGCACCGAGATCACTCCGCGCGATGTGAGCAGTCCGATCGCGGTCAGGAAAAGCTGAATCAGCGTGGTGACGACGGAGCGGTACACCACGAGGAGCATGACCGCGATGGCGATGAGGGTGAACAGCGTGATCTGCGCCAGGCTGGCGTTGCCGATCACATGCAGATCGTCGGTGAGCGCGGCTGGGCCTGCGACGTAGGCCTGCACCCCTGGCGGCGCCTTGGTCTCCTCGATGGCCTTGCGAACGGCTTGCACACCTTCGTTGGCCAGTGTCTGGCCTTGTTCGCCCGCGAGGTTGAGCATCACGTATGACGCCTTGCCGTCGGGACTTTGCGCACCTGCCGCCGTCAAGGTGTCGCCCCAGAAATCCTGGATGTGCTGGATGTGTTCGGGGTCCTGGCGAAGCTTGGCGATGATCTCGTCGTAGTACTTGTGCGCATCGGGGCCGAGGGGTTGATCGCCCTCGACGACGACCATCACCGTGCTGTTGGAGTCGAACTCCTTGAAGTTGGCGCCCATCTTCTTCATGGCGATCATCGACGGCGCGTCTTCGGGAGCCATGGGGGCGGAGTGCAACTCACCGACCACTTCGAGTTGCGGGGCGATCACGTTGAGGACGACGGCGATCGCGATCCATATCAGCACGATCGGGATCGCGAAGATCCGGAGGCTGTGGGCGAACACGGGCCGTTTCTGGTGCCGGGTAGCGGTGTCGGTCATGCGGACTTCACAAGGCAGTACGTCTGGGCGCCGATTCCATCGGCTGACTTCTCCTCGCGGACTACGCCGTTGACGGTGACCCGGCACCCGATCTGGTCACCCTCGGCCCGCGCCATGAGGCTCGCACTGACCGTTGGCAACGTCGTCGAGAGCGTGACCGACCATGGCAGCGCTGCGTCGACCTGGTGCACGTTGGCGTCCGGATCGAAATAGCTGATCTGGGCGGTGGTTCCGGGCGCCCCGTAGACGTCGTACACCAGCACCTTCGGGTTGAACTGGACGATCTCAATGCCCTTACCGGCGTTGGCGTTGAGGTCCTCGGAAGCGAACATCTTGTGCAGCCTGGACACCACGAGGCCGGCGACGGCCAGAACGACGATGAGAACCAAGGGAATCCACGCTCGCTTCAGCCAGCGCCCGACCGGAAGACCTCGCACCTATCGACCTCTCAGTCCACCCGCAGATCGAGATCTGCGTTCCAGGTCAGTCGACGCAGAATCGGCAGCGCCACTTCGGCGGCCAGCGCCAACGCCCGTGCTTCGTCAGCGGTGAGCGTCGTCAGCAGTTCCGCGAGGCGATCGCGCCGAACCTGCCTGCGGTCGTCCATGATTCGGATTCCTGCCTCGGTGATGGCGACCAACGCGACGCGGCCGTCCTCGGGATCGGGCAGCCGCTCCACCAGGTCGTGGCGCTCCATCCGTTGAATCAGCTGGGTCATCGACGGTTGGCTGACACCTTCCTTCGCCGCGAGTGTGGTCAGCCGCGACGGACCCTCGCGGTGCAGTCTGTTCAAGACGAAGCTCGCCGCCAGGGTGACCCCGGCGCGGTCGCTGAGGTACCGGATCGCGAGATCACCGGCCTGATCAAGCGTCTCGCCGATGCGATCGCGGCGCTGCTCGTCGACCCGATTTTCACCCACATCGGATTAATATCATGGGACGTATGTACCTGCAATCGCAGGGTCTGCCAGGGCTTACAGCAAATTCACAGCGTAAAGCACTCTGGCGGTGGCGAACACTGAGGGAAAGCCCAGCTGTTCGGAGCGTACGGCCATCGCGATATACATAGTTGAGATGATCTATATCTCAGCTGGTCAGCACCATGCATGCCGCGATCGGGCCGCCACCCGCGGCCGCGACAGCCACCTCGGGTCGCCGTGCCAGTTGACGGTCGTCGGCCTGGCCCCGCAGCTGCAGGCATGCCTCGTGCAGTAGCCAGTACCCGTGCATGCGCCCCGCCGACAGTTGGCCGCCATAGGTATTCAGCGGTAGTGCGCCGTCCAGCGCGATCCGCGTCGCGCCGTCCACGAATGGGCCCGCCTCACCGTCGGCGCAGAAGCCCAACGCCTCCAACCACGCGAACGTCAGATATGTGAAGCCGTCGTAGAGTTCGGCGACGTCGACGTCCGATGCCGTGAGATCCGTGCGCGACCACATTTCGGCGGCGGCTTCCACCGATGCCATCTTCGGGAAGTCGTCGCGGTGAAACCACCCTCCCGACCCGTAGGCCCCGCCGATCGCCTCCACCGCCACAGGACGATTCGGGCAGTCGGTTGCGTAGTCGGCGTGCGATATCACCAGCGCGATGGATCCGTCGATCGGCACGTCGCAGTCGAAGAGCCCGAACGGAGTCGACACCGGCCGCGCCCCGAGGTAGTCGTCCATCGTCATCGGGTCCCGGAACGCGGCGCGCGGGTTGAGCCCGGCATTGCGCCTGCTGTTGACCGCAAGCCAGCCCAGTTGTTCCTTCGTCGTCCCGTAGAGTTCCATATGGCGCCGGCAGTGCATCGCCAGCCAGTTCGCCGCGGAGTAGGAGTGCGCGGCCACCAACTCGTCGATGTCCTCGAACGGTTTGAGCTTGCGGCGGGTTCCTGGAACGCGCGGCTCGACGGGCGGTGAGGCCAGGGGAGCGAGCATCGGCGACGCCTCCTGGTTCATCGAACCGCCGAGCATCGCGACCGTCCGGTAGACCAGCACATGTCGCGACCGCCGCTCCGATACGGCGCGGAAGGCGGACATCACGGGGATGAGCACCCCGCCGGTGTCGAAGCCCGTCGTCCGGTCCGCGGCCTGGATTCCCAGTGCATCGAGCACGTCGGCAGGCGGGGTATCGCCGAATGTCGCTATCCCGTCGATATCCGCAGGCGTCAGGCCCGCGTCCTCGATGGCGGCGCGCACCGCCTCCATTGTCAGCTCGAGGCCGGGGATGCCGGTCTTCCTGCCGATCCGGGAAATGCCTAGGCCGCTGATGATCGCGTCCTTCTCGAAGTGGCTCATCGCGCTCCCCGAATGTCTATTTTTGTAATGACAGCCGATTGGACTGTACTTTCCTCGGTATGGCCGACTTTATAGTCGACGACGGAGCACCCGAGATTCCGGCCCGGATGCTGCCGAAGCTCGACGACCGCAACCGCACGTTCTGGACCGGCGGCGCCGACGGACGGCTCCACATCGCGTGGTGCGCTCGATGTGAGTTGTGGGTGCAACCGCCTGCCGCCGACTGCCCTGACTGCGGGGGCGAGCTGGTCGCCCGCGCGGTATCCGGCCGCGGCAGCGTCTTCACCTACACCGTGAACTACCAGCCGTACATGCCGAACGTGCCAGTGCCCTACGTGATCGCGATCGTCGAGCTGGAGGAGCAGGCCGACCTACGCATCGCAACGAATATCGTGGACTGCGAACCGGATTCGGTTCACATCGGGCTTCGTGTGCACGTGCGCTTCGAACGCCACGAGGTCGACGGCGGCACCGTCTTCTACCCGGTGTTCGCGCCGCGGTCCTAGCTGAATACGAATTCGTGGACACAGGCCACGCCGGTCATCCGGGACGGCGAGCACGTGCGATCCGCGGTGTCGAGGCGTGTGCGCGACGGCGGCGTCAGGTATATGGCCTTGGCGCACGGTTTTTGGGCCTCGCTAGCGGAGTAAGCGCAAACGGTGCTGTGAGTTAGGCGGCTTGGTTGTCGGGTGGTTCGGGTCCGCCGGGTGTTTCGGTGGGGTCGAC
>CADEGF010000088.1:15426-17815 GCA_902826815.1 uncultured Mycobacteriaceae bacterium | reverse complement strand
GACGAGGCGCAGAACACCACCGGCGAGCAGATGAAGATGTTCCTCACCCGGCTCGGCTTCGGCTCGAAAATGGTTGTCACCGGTGATATCACGCAGATCGACCTGCCGGGTGGCACCAACTCAGGGCTGCGGTCGGCGGTGGAGATTCTCGATGGTGTCGACGATATCCATATCGCCGAACTCACCACCTCCGACGTCGTGCGGCACCGGCTGGTCGGCGAAATCGTAGACGCCTACGCAAAATTCGAGGATCCCGGGCTGATGAACCGAGCGCAGCGACGCGCCACCGGCAATCGGCCGCGGCGGTAGCGGGCCAGGGCACTCCAATGAGTATTGAGGTTTCCAACGAGTCGGGCCTCGACGTCTCCGAAGAAGAACTGGTCAGCGTCGCCCGATTCGTCATCAAGAAGATGAAAGTCCATCCCGCGGCTGAGCTTTCGATGGTCTTGCTCGACACCGCCGCGATGGCCGATCTGCACATGCGCTGGATGGACCTGCCGGGTCCGACCGATGTGATGAGCTTCCCGATGGACGAGCTCGAACCGGGCGGTCGACCCGACGGACCCGAGCCCGGCCCGTCGATGCTCGGCGACATCGTTCTGTGTCCGCAGTTCGCCGCAGAGCAGGCTACTACGGCTGGGCACACTCTCGGCCAGGAACTCGCATTGCTGACCGTGCACGGTGTGCTGCACCTGCTCGGCTACGACCACGCCGAGCCCGATGAAGAGAAAGAGATGTTCGCGCTGCAACGCCAACTGCTCGAAGAGTGGGTCTCCGATCAGGTCGAGGCCTATCGCGTGGACCGCCAGACCGAGAAGGATCGGCGGTTGCTCGATAAATCCCGATACTTCGACGAATCGTGACCGGCATAGGTTCGCTGATCGGCGCGATAGCGCTGATCGGCTTCGGCGGTCTTTTCGCCGCCATCGACGCGGCGATCAGCACCGTGTCGATCGCCCGCGTCGAGGAGATGGTGCGCGACGAGCGTCCTGGGGCCGTGCGACTGGCCAGGGTGATCAACGAGCGGCCGCGTTACATCAACCTCGTTGTGCTGCTACGCATCGCGTGCGAAATCACCGCGACGGCGCTCCTTGTCGACTATCTCTACGAGCACCTCGGCCTCGACTGGGGCCTGATCGCCGCGGCCGCGATCATGGTGGTCATCAGTTTCGTGTTGATCGGGGTCGGCCCCCGCACCGTCGGCAGGCAGAACGCGTACACGATCGCGCTCGGCGCTGCCGTTCCGCTGCAAGGGATTTCGATTCTGCTGACGCCCATCAGCCGGCTGCTCGTCCTCATCGGCAACGCGCTGACTCCTGGCCGGGGCTTCCGCAACGGGCCGTTCGCTTCGGAGATCGAGCTGCGCGAGGTCGTCGACCTGGCCCAGCAGCGCGGCGTGGTGGCCGACGACGAGCGGCGGATGATCCAGTCGGTCTTCGAACTCGGCGACACCCCCGCGCGTGAGGTGATGGTGCCGCGCACTGAAATGGTCTGGATCGAGGACGACAAGACCGCGGGCCAGGCGACGTCGCTCGCGGTGCGCAGCGGGCACTCCCGCATCCCGGTGATCGGAGAGAACGTCGACGACGTTGTCGGCGTCGTCTACCTGAAGGACCTTGTCGAGCGCACCTACTACTCGAAGAACGGCGGTCAGGACACCAAGGTGTCTGCGGTGATGCGGTCCGCCGTTTTCGTGCCCGACTCCAAACCGCTGGACGCACTGCTGCGCGAAATGCAGCGCGACCGCAATCACATGGCGCTGCTGGTCGACGAGTACGGCGCGATCGCGGGCCTGGTCACCATCGAGGACGTGCTCGAAGAGATCGTGGGGGAGATCGCCGACGAGTACGACACCGACGAGGTCGCCCCGGTCGAAGAGCTGGGAGACCAACGCTTTCGGGTGTCGGCACGGCTGCCGATCGAGGACCTCGGCGAGCTCTACGACAGGGAGTTCGACGAGGACCTCGACGTCGACACCGTCGGTGGCCTGCTGGCGCTCGAACTGGGCCGCGTCCCGCTGCCCGGTGCCGAGGTGACATGGGATGGTCTGCAGTTGCGCGCCGAGGGCGGTCGCGACGATCGCGGGCGGGTGCGGATCGGCACAGTGTTGGTCAGCCCCGCCGACCCGGAACCCGAGGATCGAGATGACTGAGCTGGACCCCGAGGACGCCAAGCTCGTGACGCTGGCCCGCGGTGCAATGGGCAGGGCCGAGGCGGGCAATGGTGCTGCGGTGCGGGATCAGGACGGCCGCACCTACGCGGGCGCGCCGGTGGCCCTCGACGCGCTCGAACTCACCGCGCTGCAGGCCGCGGTGGCCGCGGCCGTTTCGAGCGGTGCCACGGGTATCGAGGCGGCCGTTTTGGTCGGCGGGTCCGCAGACGACGCTGG
>CADEGF010000088.1:0-15326 GCA_902826815.1 uncultured Mycobacteriaceae bacterium | reverse complement strand
TGGGGCAACGGCTGAACGAACTGGTGAAGAACACCTACTCGGAGGTCGACGTCATCGGGTGGTGCATCCCGGCCGACGAGAAGATCGGGCCAGGCGATCGGTGGATCCACGACCAGATCAAGGCCGTGGCACCCAAAACGACGCTGGTGGCGATCGTCACCAAGCTGGACAAGGTGGCCAGGGATCAGGTGGCCGCGCAGTTGGTCGCGGTCAGCGAGCTGGTCGGCCCGGACGCCGAGATCGTCCCGGTTTCGGCGACGACGGGCGAGAATCTCGACGTGCTGACCCGGTTGTTGGCAGACCAGCTGCCACCTGGTCCGGCGTTCTACCCCGACGGTGAGCTGACCGACGAGCCGGAAGAAGTCCTGATGGCGGAGCTGATCCGCGAAGCTGCGCTTGAAGGTGTGCGCGACGAGCTACCGCACTCCCTAGCCGTGGTGATCGATGAGGTCAGCCCGCGCGAAGGCCGCGACGACCTGATCGATGTGCACGCGATTCTCTTCGTCGAGCGGGACAGCCAGAAGGGCATCGTCATCGGAAAGGGTGGTGCCAGGCTGCGCGAGGTCGGCACCGCAGCGCGCACCCAGATCGAGAAGCTGCTCGGCACCAAGGTGTATCTGGACCTGCGGGTCAAGATCGCCAAGAACTGGCAGCGCGACCCCAAACAGCTTGGCCGGCTGGGCTTCTGACGATCTGACCCTGTACCGCTTTAGACGGTCAGCGCGCCGAATTGGCTATCAGCAAGAGATGACCGGGGTGCCGGTTATCGGATTCTGGAATCCGCACAACGGGTTGGGCTCTGCCGGCGCTGCAGGCGCGTTGGACGCCAGGCGTGATGCGGCCGCGCCGTTGTCATCCCACATTTGTTGCCGAAATGCGGGGGTTACGCAGACCACGTCCCCGTCGAACGCCTCGCGCCAGACGAAGCCCTGTGCACAAGACTCGGGGCCGTATGCGCCGTTCGGGTCCTTGTTTGCCCCGCGATTCGCGTTCTGCCCCGCGACGGTGTCCCGGGTCGGCGGGGTGACGCACACAGCGTCGCCGTCGCGGGCATTGCGCCAGACGTAACCCGATGCGCAGTCGAGTGGACCCGCCTGCGCAGGCACCGCGAACGTGACCGGGACTGTGGCAACCGCAAAAATCAGTGCTGAGTATTTAGATATGGTTCGCATGTCGTTCCTCCACTTGCTACTCCAGTTGGCGGCTGGCTGCTCGCGGTAGGGGGTACGACCCTCTTCCGCGGTCCGCGTGAGTAGTCAGCTATTTCATTCTGTAACCCGAACCCACTGGTTTCGTGTCGAAATGACAAAAATTCATGTTCCAGGCAAATTTGCGTTCGCAACAACCGCTTCAGTGATTTCGGCGCGCACAGTCACCCTCAGGGTGACCTACCGCGCCGAAATCGCTATGCGGGTTGCCGTCGAGCGCGCGATTGTTCAGCACGTCATTCGCGTGCCGTGGCCCTACGCCGCCCACCAAGCTTCGGGTTGCTTGTCGACCCACCCGCTGACCGCCTCCAGCTCGGCGGCGAGCGAGATGAGCAGCGGCTCGCTGTCGGCAGGTCCCATTAATTGCACGCCGATCGGAAGTCCTTCCGACGTGAAGCCGGCGGGGACGTTGATCGACGGCCAGCCGAGCAGGTTCCACGGCCAGGTGGCGGGGCAGGCGCGGATCATCGCCCGGTCGGTGGAGAACCCGCTGCGCTTGTCGAAGTGGTGCACCGTCGGCGGCGGCAGCGCGGTGGTCGGGGCGAGGATCACGTCGACGATGTTGAAGATGTAGCCGACGCGGCGCTGTGTGGCGGCTTCCTTCGCCCTGGCCTTGCGAAGCACGTTCTCCGACAGCAGCCGGCCCATCCTGAGGTTTTCGACGGTGCGCCGGTCCAGTTCGACGTCGTGACCGAGGCGGTCGGCCCAGTCGAGCAGCCCGGACGTCGACCGGGACAGGAAGTTCCACGACATCCCGACCCTGTAGTCGGGGTCGGCGGCGACGATGGTGTGCCCGAGTTCGGTGAGCTCTTCGCCGACGACGTGCAGCGCGTCGCGGATGTCGGGGTTCAGCTTGGGGCGGAAGACGTTGAACGGGAACTTCGTCGACAGCGCGATCTTCAACGGGCCCGGCGCGCGGCCGACGGCCTCGGCGGCCTGTATCGGCGCGGGTTTGTGACGGTCGCCGTCGACGTTTCCCGACGCGGCGTCGAGCAACAGGGCGGCATCGGTGACCGAGCGGGCCAGCACGCCGTTCACGGTGATGCCGTTGAAGGCCTCCGGCAGCGGCGATGTGGAGATGCGGCCACGTTGCGGCTTGATGCCGACCAGATGCGTCCACGCCGCGGGTATCCGGACGCTGCCCGCACCGTCGGACCCGATCGCCGCGGTCACCAGTCCAGCGGCCACCGCCGCTGCGCTGCCTCCGGACGATCCGCCGGGAGTGTGGTTGCGCGACCACGGGTTTCGCGTGTGCCCGAATGCAGGTCCGCTGGTGAACGGCCACTGGCCGAGCTCGCAGGTGTTCGTCTTGCCGACGATGACAGCGCCCGCAGCGCGTAGCCGTCGCACCACTTCGGCGTCGGTCGCCGCCAAATGCACCCGGCCCGCAGCGCCGAACATCGTCGGTACGCCCGCCACGTCCACGTCGTCCTTGACCGCGATCGGTATCCCCAACAGAGGGGACTGCGCTCCTGCGGCGCGTCTGCGGTCGGCCCTGGCTGCCTCGGCGAGCGCCTGTTTGCGGAGCACCACGCGAAACGCGTTGAGCGTCGGCTGGCTGGCCTCGATGGCGTCCAGCGACTTCCGCGCCAGCTCAACCGACGTTACGTCGCCGTTGGCCAGCCGATACAGCAGACCCGTGAGGGTGGGCAGGGGAGGCTGGGCCATCATTTCGACAATATCCCGGCGCAGCCTCCCCGCTCTGTCAGAACACGGTGGGAAACTGTGCGGATGCGCCTGTACCGGGACCGGGCGGTGGTGCTTCGCCAACACAAGCTCGGCGAGGCCGACCGGATCGTCACCCTGCTCACCCGCGACCACGGGTTGGTCCGCGCGGTGGCCAAGGGAGTCCGGCGCACCCGCAGCAAGTTCGGGTCCCGGCTGGAGCCGTTCGCGCACATCGACGTTCAACTGCACCGCGGCCGCAATCTCGACATCGTCACGCAGGTGCAGGCCATCGATGCGTTCGCCGCCGACATCGTCAGCGACTACGGCCGCTACACCTGTGCGTGCGCGGTGCTGGAAACCGCCGAACGGCTGGCAGGCGAGGAGCGCGCGCCTGCGCCTGCGCTGCACCGACTGACGGTCGGCGCGTTGCGGGCGGTGGCCGACGCAGGCCGCCCATGGGAACTCGTGCTGGACGCCTACCTGCTGCGGGCCATGGGGATCGCCGGATGGGCACCCGCGCTCACCGAGTGCGCCCGCTGCGCCACGCCCGGGCCGCACAGGGCGTTTCACATCGCCGCGGGCGGCAGTGTGTGCATGCACTGCAGGCCGTCGGGATCGACCACTCCGCCGCAGGCTGTACTCGACTTGATGTCGGCGCTGCACGACGGTGACTGGGACGCCGCCCAGGCATCGCAGCAGTCGCACCGCAATCAGGCCAGCGGGCTGGTGGCCGCACATCTGCAGTGGCACCTCGAGCGCCAGCTCCGGACGTTGCCGCTGGTCGAACGTGTGTACCGGGTCGATCGCGCGGTCGCTGAGCACCGCGTGTCGCTGTTCGGGCAGGATGTCACCCGTGGCAGTGAATCGGAAAGGGATAAGGGCGGCCAAGACCACGTACCCACAGCTGCCCCCGGCGCCTGACGACTACCCCACCTTTCCCGACACGTCGAGCTGGCCGGTTGTCTTTCCTCAGTTGCCCGCACACAGCAACGGCAGGTTCGCGCGTCCGCCCCAGCACACGTCGAAGGCCGCCGCACCCGAGATCCCTGCCGACCAGGTGCCCAAGCACGTCGCGGTCGTGATGGACGGCAACGGCCGCTGGGCCACCCAGCGCGGCCTGCATCGCACCGAGGGTCACAAGATGGGTGAGGCGGTGCTCATCGACATCACTTGCGGCGCCATCGAAATCGGCATCAAACATCTCACCGTCTACGCCTTCTCGACCGAGAACTGGAAGCGCAGCACAGAAGAAGTCCGCTTCCTGATGGGGTTCAACCGCGAGGTGGTCCGGCGCAGGCGGGAGAACCTCAACGACATGGGCGTGCGGATGCGCTGGGTGGGCTCGCGTCCCCGGATGTGGCGCAGCGTCATCAAGGAGTTCGACATCGCCGAACAGATGACGGTGGGCAATGACGTCATCACCATCAACTACTGCGTCAACTACGGCGGCCGCACTGAAATCGTCGAGGCCGCACAGGAGCTCGCGCAAGAGGCCGCGGATGGAAAGCTGAATCCCAAGCGGATCAGCGAGGCCGCGTTCGCCAAACACCTGCACCGCGCCGACATCCCCGACGTCGACCTGTTCATCAGGACGTCGGGGGAGCAGCGGGCGAGCAACTTCCTGCTCTGGCAGGCGGCCTACGCCGAGTTCGTCTTTCAGGACAAGCTGTGGCCGGACTACGACCGCCGCGATCTGTGGGAGGCGTGCGAGGAGTACGTGAACCGCAATCGCAGATTCGGCCGCGCCTGATGTCGCTCGCCGACCGGTTGCGGACGGCACTCGACGGCGTGTTGCCGTACGAGGAGGAGGACGACGGCGCGCTGACCGTGCACCACGACCACACATTTGCGTCCCTGCGGGTGGTGGCGATTGCCGACGACCTGGAGATGGTGTCGCTGACCCAGATACTGGCGTGGGACCTGCCGCTGGACAACGAGATTCGCGATCAGGTCGCCAAGCTCGCGCACGACACGGTGCTGGGAACGGTGTCGTTGGCCGAGCAGGTGTCTGGTGGTGGCACCGCGGACGTCACGCTGCGCTACAACTTCCCTGCTGCCGGCCTGACCGACGAGGCGCTGCAGACGCTGGTCATGATGGTGCTCAGCACGGGCGCCGATGTGCGCCAGACGTTGGTCGGCAAGGACTAACCACCCGGCGCGCAGCCGCCGCAGACGCCGAAGATCTCGATGGTGTGGCTGACGTCGGAGAAGCCGTGTTCGCGCGCGACGTCGGCCGCCCACGTCTCCACCTGACCGCCCTGCACCTCGACGGTGCACCCGCACACGCGGCACACCAGGTGGTGGTGATGGTGATCGGAGCAGCGCCGGTACACCGATTCGCCGGTGTCGGTGCGCAACATGTCCACCAACCCCGCCGTGGCCATCGACTGCAGGGTTCGGTACACGGTCGTCAACCCGATGCCCTCACCGCGGCGGCGAAGTTCGTCGTGCAGGTCCTGCGCGGAGCGGAAGTCGTCGAGGTTCTCGAGCAGCGCCGATATCGCCGCGCGCTGCCTGGTGGCGCGTACGCCGGGAGCGGTAGCTGAATTGCTCCTCGCGTCCGCAGTCACTCGGTGTCCTCCGCGGCGTGCGTCACGGCCGCAACCACGATGTGCGCGAGGTGGTGATCGACGAGGCGGTAGAGCACTTCGCGGCCGGAGCGCTCGCCTGCGACGACGCCTGCGGCCTTGAGGATGCGGAGGTGCTGGCTCACCAACGGCTGCGGCACGCCGAGCGCGTCGACGAGTTCGTGTACGCAGCGCGACGACTCCCGCAACTGCAGCACTATCGCGATCCGCACCGGGGCCGCGAGTGCGCGCAGCAGGTCGCCTGCGATGTCGAGGACCTCGCGCGGCGGCAGATCCGAGATCGGGGCATCGCCGTGCTGGTGGTGGTCGTCGACCGGGGGTACGAAGGTGGAAACGGTTTTCATTATGCCAGCCACGATACATGCGCGTTCACGCATGTCAACGGCGTCGCAAGGTGGGCTCGAGCGATCGTTAGGCTTGGCACCCGTGGCGTCCATCATCGACACGGTTGCGAACCTGGCCAAGCGCCGTGGTCTGGTCTTCCAGTCCGGCGAAATCTATGGCGGCACCAAGTCCGCTTGGGACTACGGCCCTTTGGGCGTCGAGCTCAAGGAGAACATCAAGCGCCAGTGGTGGCGGTCCGTGGTCACCGGCCGCGACGACGTCGTCGGCCTCGACAGCGCGATCATCCTGCCGCGTGAGGTGTGGGTGGCCTCCGGACACGTCGAGGTCTTCAACGACCCGCTTGTGGAATGCCTGAACTGCCACAAGCGGCATCGGCAGGACCATATGCAGGAGGCGTACGCGCTCAAGAAGGGTGGCGAGCCCGACGACGTTCCGATGAGCGAGATCGTCTGCCCCGACTGCGGCACCAAGGGGCAGTGGACCGAGCCGCGCGACTTCAACATGATGCTCAAGACCTACCTCGGTCCGATCGAGACCGAGGAGGGCCTGCACTATCTGCGGCCCGAGACCGCGCAGGGCATCTTCGTGAACTTCGCCAACGTGGTGACCACCGCACGGCGCAAGCCACCGTTCGGCATCGGCCAGATCGGCAAGAGCTTCCGCAACGAGATCACGCCCGGCAACTTCATCTTCCGCACACGTGAGTTCGAGCAGATGGAGATGGAGTTCTTCGTCGAGCCGTCGACGGCGGCCGAGTGGCATCAGTACTGGATCGACACGCGCCTGCAGTGGTACGTCGATCTCGGTATCGACCGGGACAACCTGAGGCTCTACGAGCATCCCAAGGACAAGCTGTCGCACTACAGCGACCGCACCGTCGACATCGAGTACAAGTTCGGCTTCTCCGGCAACCCGTGGGGCGAGCTCGAGGGTGTCGCCAACCGGACCGACTTCGACTTGTCAACGCACTCAAAGCATTCCGGCGTCGACCTGTCGTTCTTCGACCAGACCACCGAAACTCGCTTCGTGCCATATGTGATCGAGCCGGCAGCCGGCCTGACGCGGTCGCTGATGGCGTTCCTGGTTGACTCGTACACCGAGGATGAGGCGCCCAACGCCAAGGGCGGTGTCGACAAGCGCACGGTGCTGAAGCTCGATCCTCGGCTGGCGCCGGTCAAGGCAGCGGTGCTACCGCTTTCACGCAACGAGGACCTGTCGCCCAAAGCGCGCGACCTCGCAGCCGAACTGCGCACGTCCTGGAACGTCGAGTTCGACGACGCCGGTGCGATCGGCAGGCGCTATCGCCGCCAGGACGAGATCGGCACACCGTTCTGTGTGACCGTCGACTTCGACACACTCGACGATCACGCCGTCACGATCCGCGAACGCGATGCGATGACGCAGGAGCGCGTCGCGCTTGATGCCGTGTCCGACTACCTCGCGGTGCGGCTCAGGGGCTGCTGACTACCTTCCGGCGAGCAGACGCGAAAACCCCCAAAAATCGCCCAATTTGGGGGTTTTTGCGTCTGCTCGCGCGGGAAACGGGACCCCTAGAAGCGGCCGCCGCCACCGCCGAGGCCCCCACCCCAACCTGAACCGCCGTACGACGTCGAGCTCCAGCCGCCGCCCATGCCGCCGCCCATGCCGCCGCCCATGCCGCCGCGCATGCCGCCGGACAGGATGTTCCCGAGAATGATGCCGCCGAGCACCGCGCCCATATTGTTCCCGCCGGTGTTGCCGTAACGGCCCGCATAGGCGCGTTGCGCCGATTGAGCGTCGGCTGTCGCCATCGACTGCGCCTGCGACGCCAGCATCGCCGCGCCGTTCGCATGGGCGATCGCCTCGCCGAGGTTGGCGCCCCTCTTGTCCTGCGCGGCCTGAAGCTGGCGCACCGCCTCGGCCAGTCGGGTGCGCGCCTCAGGGCCGATGCTTCCGCGGCGCACGTCGATGAAGTCCGACACCGCCCGAACCTTGGACTGCGCGGTGAACAATGCCTGGTCGTAGCTGCGGCTGAGCCGCTCGGCCGCCTCGCGCTCCTCGGCGACGCTCGCCAGCAGCCGGTCCAACTCGGCGTCGGCCTGCGTCAACTTGGTGAAGGCGCCAAGCGGGTCTGCGGTGCCTGCGCTCTGTGCGTCGGCGACAGCTCTGACCGCCACGTCGCGCGCGGCGCTGAGTTCCTTGGCGTGTCCGGTGCCGCCCTCAGCCAGCTGATCTCCCGCGGTCTTGATGCCGTTCTGAATATCGGCGATTGAAGCGGGAAGCGCCGCGATCGCGCGGTTGATGTCGGTCGCCGCGCTGTCCACCGCGTCCAGCAGCGTGCGCGCCTGGCCCAGCGCCGACTCGGCGGCCCGGACGGCGTCGACAAGCCCGGTCTGGCGATCGGCCGGCCGCGCGAGGAGGTTCCTGGCATTGGTGATGTTCTGGTCGGCGAAGCCGAGTCGCTGTTTGGCTGTGTCGACGTTGCCCTTCACGGAAGCCAGTGCGGTATCGGCGAATTGGTTGTGCAACGCGGTGAGCGCCTGCTGCGACGGTTCCAGGCGCGCGGTCAGGCCGACCATCTGCTGAGTCATCGCATCCAGCCGGCTCGGCGCGTTGATCACCAGATCGCGCAGCTGGGCGAACGCCTCCCGTTGCGTATCGAGTTCGCGATCGGCCTTGGCCGCCGCCACGACCACCCTGGTCAGCAGGTCGCGCTGCTGCGCCGGGGTTTCGGGGACCGCGTCGTCGAGGATCTGGCGCACGTTGAACGCCTGCGCCAGCGTCGTTTTCGCATCGCTGACCGCCCTGCTGAACGGGGCCGTGTCCTTGTCGCCGAACTCCTCGACGGCCAACGTCAGCTCGTTGACGCTGGTGCGGACGGCGTTGTCGACGTCGACGACGATCGACCTGGACAGGTCGTCGAGGGCGTGGATGGGAACAGCGGCCAGCGCGTTCGGATCGGCGGGATCGACCCGGCGCGCAGCGGCGAACTCGGCCTCACGTCGCTTGCGGCGGCGCCGCCTGCTCCACAGCCACAGCAGCAGCACCAGGAGGACGAGGACGGCCAGCGCGATGATCACGGCCAGCGGGGAGATTCCCGGGCCGGGAGCGCTTGCGGTGTTGAGTCCCTGCGCCGCGGCCACCCCGGCGCCGGCCCAGTCGTTGGCGCGCAGCCTGGGTTCAATGGCGTTGCGGCGGATGTCGTTCGAGACGGAGTCGCTGACGAAGTCCGTCGGCACAAGGAAGGCGTAGGAGCGGTCGCGGGTCGCGACGGCAAGGATGGCGTCGTCGGCGTCCAAGTCGCTTGTTCGCCTGGTTCTTTCGGCCCAGGTCACCCCGCCGAGGGTGTCGAAGCTGTCGACGTAGACCACCCAGAGCCTGACCCGGCGGTCGGTGTAGAGCTTGTCGACGGCCTGTTCGACGTTGGCGCGCCCGGAGCCGCTCAGTGCCTGCGACTGGTCGGTCACGTAGCCGGGCAACCGGAACGGCGGCGTGCTGCCTGCGGTCGGTGCCAGTAGGACCCCGGCGGTCAGAATCGCGAGGACCAGGCTGAGCAGGCGGGCGATGCGCATGACCGTCAATCTAATGCGCGCCAACGCCGGGACGCCCGGTACCGGCCAAGACTCCTGGCAGACTGTGCCCCGGTGGCAATGAACAAGGACGCATACGACGAATTCGACCGGCAGCGTCTGGTGGTCGAGTCGCCGAAGGGTGCCGCATTGCCGGGGACCGACTCCGAACATCGCACCGATTTCGCCCGCGACAGGGCCAGGGTGCTGCACTGCGCGGCACTTCGGCGGCTGGCCGACAAGACACAGGTGGTGGGTCCGCGGCAGAGCGACACCCCGCGCACCCGGCTGACGCATTCCTTGGAAGTCGCGCAGATCGGCCGCGGGATGGCGATCGGGCTGGGTTGCGACCCCGATCTCGTCGACATGGCAGGCCTGGCGCACGACATCGGGCATCCGCCGTACGGGCACAACGGCGAGCGCGCGCTGAATGAGATCTCCGATGAACACGGCGGCTTCGAGGGCAACGCGCAGAACTTCCGCATCCTGACCCGGCTCGAGCCCAAAGTCCTTGATCCGCAAGACCATAGCGCGGGCCTGAATCTCACCCGCGCGGCCCTTGACGCCGTCACCAAGTATCCGTGGCAGCGGAGTCCGAACCGCAGCAAGTTCGGCTTCTACCGCGACGACATGGCGGCAGCCGGCTGGATGAGGGACGGAGCGCCGGAATTCCGCCCGTGCCTGGAGGCCCAGGTGATGGATTGGGCCGACGATGTGGCGTATTCGGTGCACGACGTCGAGGACGGCGTCGTGTCCGGACGCATCGACATGCGGGTGCTTGCCGACGACGACGCGGCCGCCGAACTGGGCCGCCTGGGGGAGTCCCACGGAATGGGCGGCGGCTTGTCCGCCGATGACCTGGTGTCGGCGGCCGTGCGGCTGTCCGAGTTGCCGGTGGTCGCAGCCGTCGGGAAGTACGACGCGACACTCGCCGCGTCGGTGGACTTGAAGAAGCTGACCAGCGAGCTGGTGGGGCGGTTCGCGTCGGCGGCTATCGCTGCCACCCGGGCGGAGGCGGGACCGGGCCCGCTGGTCCGCTACACCGTCGACCTGCGGGTACCGGCGCTGGTTCGGGCCGAGGTGGCGGTGCTGAAGATGCTGGCGCTGCAGTTCATCATGTCCGATCCGCGGCATCTGGACCTTCAGGCCCGCCAGCGGGAGCGGATCCACCGCGTGGCGGAGTGGATGTTGGCGGGTGCGCCCGCCTCACTCGACCCGATCTTCGTGCCCGCGTTCAACTCCGCCATCGACGACGGTGGTCGGCTGCGCGTCGTCGTCGACCAGATCGCGTCGTTCACCGAAGGCCGATTGGAGCGGTTGGAACCCGCTCTAGACTGATTCGGTGGCCGGCCGTATCCCTGATCGCGATATCGCGGCCATTCGTGAACGCGTGCGGATCGAAGATGTGGTCGGGGACTACGTCCAGTTGCGGCGCGCCGGTGCCGACTCGCTGAAGGGGCTGTGCCCGTTCCACGACGAGAAGTCTCCGTCCTTCCACGTGCGGCCCAACCACGGTCACTTCCACTGCTTCGGCTGCGGCGAGGGCGGCGACGTATACGCGTTCATGCAGAAGATCGAGCATGTCACCTTCGTCGAGGCGGTGGAACTGCTCGCCGACCGCATCGGCTACACCGTCACCTACACGGGGGCGGCGACCAGCGTGCAGCGCGACCGGGGCAGTCGCAGCCGGTTGCTCGCCGCCAACACCGCCGCCCAGGAGTTCTACGCCGAGACACTGAAGTCCGACGAGGCCGCGCCCGCACGCCAGTACCTGCTCGACCGCAACTTCGACGCGGACGCGGCGACGCAGTTCGGCTGCGGTTTCGCCCCGTCCGGTTGGGACACGTTGACGAAACACCTGCTGCGCAAGGGCTTTGAATTTAAGGAGCTCGAGGCGGCGGGCCTGTCGCGCGAGGGCAAGCGCGGTCCGATGGACCGCTTTCACCGGCGGCTGCTGTGGCCGATCCGGGCGTCCAGTAGCGAGGTCATCGGATTCGGCGCCCGTCGGCTGTTCGACGACGACCAGAACCAGGCGAAGTACGTCAACACCCCGGAGACCGTGCTGTACAAGAAGTCGTCGGTGCTTTTCGGCCTCGACCGAGCCAAGCGCGATATCGCCAAGGGCCACCAGGCCGTCGTCGTCGAGGGCTACACCGACGTCATGTCGATGCATTTGGCCGGGGTGACCACAGCCGTGGCCTCGTGCGGAACCGCCTTCGGTGACGAGCATCTGGCGATGCTGCGCCGACTCATGATGGACGACAACTTCTTTCGCGGCGAGCTCATCTACGTGTTCGACGGCGACGCGGCCGGTCGGGCGGCGGCGGTCAAGGCGTTCGACGGTGAGCAGAACCTGGCGGGACAGTCGTTCGTCGCGGTCGCATCCGACGGCATGGACCCGTGCGACCTGCGGCTGAAATCGGGTGACGGTGCGCTGCGCGACCTGGTGGCGCGCCGAACGCCGTTGTTCGAGTTCGCAATTCGCACCGCGCTTGCCGATCACGACCTCGACAACGCCGACGGCCGGGTCACCGCGCTTCGCCGCTGCGTACCCATGGTGGCGCGGATCAAGGACCCGACACTGCGCGACGAATACGCGCGCCAGTTGGCCGGCTGGGTGGGTTGGGGCGATGTGGCCCAGGTGCTCGGCAGGGTCCGCGACCAAGCCAAGGGCGGCAAGCAGGCTTCCACGCAGGGATACCGGGGCGCACGGCCGGCCAAGGCCGCCGCACCGGCGGTGGCGCGGCCCGATCCGCGGGATCCGACGCTGTGGCCGCAGCGGGAGGCGCTCAAGTCCGCGCTGCAATACGCAGCGATCGCGGGCCCGGTGTTCGATGCCCTGTCCGTCGAGACGTTCACCCATCCGGGGTACACCGCGGTGCGGGCCGCGATCACGGCCGCGGGCGGCACGACGGCGGGCGCCAAGGGTGCGGAATGGATCGAGGCGGTGCGCCAGCAGACCGGCTCGGACGCGGCCGCCAGCCTGGTCACCGAGTTGGGCGTGGAGTCGATCAAGGTGGAGGACGACGAGAGGTTGCCGCGCTACATCAGCGGTGTACTCGCCCGTCTGCAGGAAGTGGCCGTCGGCCGCCAGATCGCCGAGGTGAAATCCAAGCTGCAGCGCATGTCACCGGTGGAGCAGGGCGACGAATACCATGCGCTCTTCGGCGACCTGGTCGCGATGGAGGCCTACCGCCGCAGCCTGCTGGAACAGGCCAGCGGCGACGACCTTACTGCGTAATAAGCGGTCACAAGTTATGGTGTAGACGGTCTGGGACCTCTGGTGAAAGGCAATTTGGTGGCTTCGAAGAAGACTCGTCGGGTGATCGCCCTCAGCGCATTCGCGGCTGCCGCGGCCGCGCCGGTCATCGCCGCGACCACGGTTTCGGCCTCCGAGCCCGAGAATTTCCAGGCCGGCCCCGCATGCCTCGCCTGGTTCGGCAACCAGGAGGACGGCCACTGCCTGAGCTACTCGAACGGCAACGGATCCAGCATCGGCACGCCGTGGGGCATCTACGGACCCAACAACTACAACAACGGCGGCCTGCTGCCGGGTCAGACGTACACCGGCGGCGTCAACTAGCGCCTTTTCTCGGCCACTTCGTCGGCCTGCGGCTTGAGCACCGCGGTCTCGCCGTCGATCGGCGTCAGCGTCACCATTTCCGGATCGGGTGACACCCGATTGGCTATCTTGCGACGTCCCGCCGTGATCACGGCCTTGGCGGCCGGGCTCTCCGTGACGGCGCGATAAGTCCCCGCGATCTGCTCATATCGGCGTCGGCCCGCCTTCGTACCCAACACATAGCCGACAGCCAATACGGCGACATACCCGAACACAGGGCCCCTCCCAGACGACGGTGCGACGGTGTCCATCCTGCCTCACGGATGGGGGTGCGCGCCGTGCCGGGAGAGTATTGGCGGGCCGGCCCACCCGTAAGCTAAAGTCAACCCTCGGTCCGCGGCAGTAGGCCGCGGCAAGGGCCAATCCCCTGTAGCTCAATTGGCAGAGCATTCGGCTGTTAACCGAAGGGTTGGTGGTTCGAGTCCACCCGGGGGAGCAACGACCATCTCAGGTCTCTGACTGGAGCAAGGTCCTCCTAACACGTTCTTGAATGCGCAACCGCACCGAAATTCGAAGTGCAAACTGCGCTGATTCGCGACTAATCCGGGTCGACAATTGATATGGCGGCGAACGGCCCGACCGGCCAGGAAGCGCGACGTTCCGGCTCCCTGGACGGCCCCTTCATTCGCGGCCGCCATATCGGATGCACACCGAAGGGGGTTTCACAGTGTCCGAGCAAGAAAACAAGGAACTCATCAAGAAGGGTTACGCAGCCTTTTCCGCTGGTGACGTTCAAACGGTGATGGATCTCTTCGACGACGACGTCGAGTGGGTGCAGCCAGGCAACAGCGCCGTCAGCGGCACCTTCCACGGCAAGACCGAAGTCATGGAGTACATGGGTCGGCTGGCCGAGAGATCGCTGAGCGTGAACCTGAAGAGGCTCATAGCTGAGGGCGACACCGTCGTCGCGATCACCGAAGTGACCGTCGACGGCCAAACCGGTGAGGACGCCGACATCTTCACCATCCGCAACGGCAAGACGGTTCGTGCCGAGATGCATGGGGACACAGGGGCCTTGACCCCGGATGGTGGACACGGGATTTGGATTAAGCAGCTTCTGACAGCGTAGCGAATGTGTGGGTGTTTTCGTAGCTGGCCGGGCTGGAATGGCGGCAGCGGGAGTGCCTCCGTTTCAGGTTGTAGCGGACCAGCCAGCGGAACACTTCGCGGCGGCAGGTAGCAGCGTCGGGCCACTGGCTGCGGTCCTGCAGGATCTCGCGTTTGAGGGAGGCGTTGAACGATTCGGCGAGCGCGTTATCGGCACTTGACCCTACCCCACCCATAGACTGGACGACGCCCAGATCTGCGCAGAGTATCGCGAAATCCTTTGATGTGTACTGACTTCCGTGGTCTGAGTGGAATATTGCACCGTCCAGCGAGCCCCGTAACGCGTCAGTAGCTTTGAGGGCATCTTCGACCAGTTCGGTGCGCATGTGATCGGCCATCGCCCACCCCGCCACCCGTCCGGAGAAGCAGTCGATCACCGTCGCCAGATACAGATTCGACCCGGTCGCCAATGGCAGATAGGTAATGTCGCCGACGTACTTGACGTTGGGTGCCGCGGCGGTGAAGTCCCGCCGCAGCAGGTCCGGGACTTTCTGTTTGGCCGGATCCGGGGTGGTGGTTTTCACGCGGCGTCGGCGGCGGTAGCCGGCGATCCCGGCACTGCGCATGACCCGGGCCACCCGCTTGTGGTTGACCCGCTGCGCCTCGGGTGCACCGTCGTTGAGTTCAGCGGTGATCCGCGGTGCCCCGTAGGTGTTGTCTTCGTCGTGCACGGTGCGGATCCGGGCCTCCAGCTCCTGGTCAGCGGCGATGCGGGCGGCTCGGCCGTCGGCGGCGGCCAACCAGGCGTAGAACGAGGAGCGCGCGATCTCGACGATCGCGCATAGCCACTTCACCGGGTAGGTGTGCAGGTGGTCGGCGACGAACTGGAAGCGGCTCACCAGTTCGTCTCCCCGGCGAAATATTTGGCCGCCGACCGCAGGATGTCACGCTCGGTGGCCAACCGAGTCTTGTCAGCCCGCAACGCCTGGTTCTCGGCCCGTAGCCGGGCCAGCTCCTGGTCAGGGCTCTCTACACCCGCTGGGAGCGCACCCGCCGCAGTCGGGTTGCGGTGCCGGATCGGCACCCCAGCGGCCTTGCACCAGGCCGACAGCGTCACCCCGGAGATGCCGAGTTCGTCGGCGATCTGCGTGATCGTTGCGCCCTCGGTGTCTCGGTACAGCTCTACCGCGTCCCGTTTGAACTCGTCGGGATAATTCTTCCTTGCCATCGGTGTCGATCATCTCGCTTCCCCCGCCAATCTTGCGGGATTCAGCGTGTCCAACACCTGGGGTCAGGGTCC
>CADEGF010000087.1 GCA_902826815.1 uncultured Mycobacteriaceae bacterium | reverse complement strand
CTCAGCTATGGGCAACTCATAGAACCATTCGCGACTATTAGATACTTTCGCCCCATGAATCAGCGCCAGTTGGTGCCCACACTCGTAGAAGATATCTGTCCGAGGTTCTGGAATTTGCTCCAACACTAGGCCAGGAACGAAGGGTCTGACTGATACCGGAAACTTACCAAGGGAACCGACCCAAAGCGCTGGCGGCGGGGTGTTGACTCCAATATCGGGGCAAGCTCCGGCAACAGATTCGTCGAGGTCCACGTCGAAAAGATCACGGTACAGGTCTACCCTCACAATGTAAGAGGACGAGTCCGCCGTAACTTCGTAGTTTTGCGAAGAGACGCCAGTGTGCAGTGGCGAGACGGCTATCACCTCGGAGTCTAGACCGAGTAGTTTCGCGACAGTAATTCGCAACTCTGATATCAAATTATTATCCACGATTCCATGAGGAATGCGGGAGAATGCGTTCTTGACTACATAATTATGTTCTGATCCCATAGTAGATTGTCTAGAGAGTTACGAGGATCGTAATCCACGTAGCAGCAAAGAGCAGCGGAGGTAGAATCGATAAGAGCTTTGTTATCGAAATTCTATAGATAGGGTGCGCTCGCAATTCCCGACTTTCAGCGTATTCGGGCAGCTCCTTCGCGCATCTATCTTTAAGTTGGTCGAGGAGGAATCGCTGCTTAGACTGAACATAAAGCCAAACGATCGTAAGGGTTAAGCCAAGGATTGTGACCGCCAAGCTGCGGGGCGTTAGTGATGTGCCGATCGTCACTGCAACAACCAACAAAAACGATTGGGCCAACATAAAGTAATTCGAGATGCTGTTGAAGTCATCATTTAGGGCTTGTCGGTGTGACCACAGACGCTCTTGTGCAGCTTCGTCCACTGATGCCTCCGCCGGTATCGGGTAATGAGTTTTCCTAGCTACCACGAATTCTCCAGTGAGCTCGTTCGGTTTCCCTGTCGACACCCCGCGTCCAATCGAACTTCATAGCCGCCACGGTCGGCCGTCGTCTCCGTCCTGCACACAAATGACGCCAGTGATGACACCAGCGCACCTGTTCATCGATCGAGTGCCGCGACGAGTGCGCGGGACACCACCGAAAGCTCGTTACTCTCCGCGCCTAGCAGTTTTGAGTAAACAAGGGTGTTCGTTTTCGGGCCGTCGGCGGGCCGTCACCAGCCTTCCAACCTGTTGGACATCAACAGGTTTCGCGTATCCCAGGCCGGTTCCGCACTTTCGCGTAGTTCCGCGTTTGCCTAGCGAAGATTTCTGCAGGTCAGCACGAAATCTGTGCCGGAATCGATTCCCGGCAGCTCTGCAATGCCGTTTCGCCTGGATATCATGGTGTTGGCGCATGCCGACGGGTTGAACTGCGCCGCCACGTACAGCATCGAGCACGGCAACGCCCGCCCTTTCCAGGATGTTCGGCGACGTTGGCCCGCATACTGATGACCAGCTTGAACTGGACGGACGGTCCATCAGCGGATACCTGCGAATGCCGAAGATGACACTGGGTGTATCGGGTTGACCCGGTGATCCACAGCGCCGACTTCATCCACAACCCGCGCCGATCGCACGCTCGCCCGGCGAATGTGGTCGCAGATCGCATCTAGCGTCGGGCGGATGGGAACCGAACTACCCATCGAGCGTCTTCACCGCAGGTTCGACGGCGAATCCAGCGCAGGCGGCCAATCCGGTACAGACGGCGATGACGACGCATCCGATGCCGCACTGTCGCGCTGGCTACCCGACACCCACACCGCAGCGTCTCCCGGCTGGCTGGCGGCGGTGCGCGCCGACCCCGGTCGAGCCGGTGCGATCGCTCTCGGCGGCGTCGGAGTGGTGGCCGTACTCGTCACCGTCTTCACGCTGCTGCGGGACAACACCCCGCCGGTGGTATCGGCGAAACTTCCTCCGGTGGAGATGGTTTCGACGGCGCAGTCCAGCCCGCCCGCTCCCGCGCCCGACGGGCCTGTCATCGTGAGCGTCGTCGGGCTCGTGCACAAACCAGGGCTGGTGACTGTATCGCCCGGCGCGCGGATCGCCGACGCGCTCAGTGCCGCGGGTGGCGCACTCGACGGTGCGGACCTGATCGGGTTGAACATGGCTCGCCGCGTCGCGGACGGCGAGCAGATCATCGTCGGCATCGCCGCGCCGCCGGGGGAGCCGACGACCATGGGGAGCTCGGTGGCATCGGAACCGACGCCTGCTCCATCGCCTGTCGACCCGGCAGCCGCCGGAAACGCTTCGGCGCCAACCACTCCGGTGGACTTGAACGCAGCGACCGAAGAGCAGCTCGACGGCCTGCCCGGAGTCGGACCAGTGACCGCCGCAGCCATCGTCGCGTGGCGAACCGCCAACGGGTCGTTCACCAGTGTCGACCAACTCGCCGACGTCGACGGCATCGGTCCCGCGCGGCTGGAGAAGCTGCGCGCCCAGGTCCATGTGTGAGCGCGGTGAACGGTCCAGAGGCCCGCCTGGACCTGCGTCTGGTACCCGCAGCGCTGACCAGCTGGGGGGTGACGGCCGCGGGGATTGTGTGGTCGACGATCGGCGTACTCGTGACGGTGACGATCGCAATCGCCTCCGCAGGCGCCGCGATGTGGTGGGGCGCAAGGCCGCGAAGGTCGGACGTCGACGCACGGATGACGTTGCCGGGGATGACCGCAATCGTGTTGGTGGGGCTGGCCTTCGCCATCGCCGTGCTGCTTCGCGTCGAGCAGGTCAGCCACCATCCGCTCACCGACCGCTACGGCGCTGTCGGCGCGGTTGTCGTCACGCCGAGCGAGACGCCGCGGTCGGTGGCGGGCGGCAGGTTGATGTTCAGGGGCTCGCTGCTGGTCGTCGATGGCGTCGAAATATCGGGCCGTGTCGTGGTTTTCGCCTCCGCCGGCGGCTTCGCCGAGCTGACGGCGGGCCAGCCGGTGGCGTTCAAGGCGCGGATCTCGCGGCCGAGCAGAAGGGATCTGACGGTCGCCGCGCTTTCGGCGAGCGGGGCGCCGACGCTCGGCGAGGCCGCCCCGATTCAGCGGGCGGGCCAGCGGGTTCGCAGCGCATTCGCCACCGCGGCCCGCGCCGTGTTGCCTGCCGATCAGGCGGCGGTGCTGCCTGCCCTCGTTCTCGGTGACACCTCTGCGGTGTCGGCGGACACCACCGCGGAGTTCCGCGCTTCTGGGCTCACGCACCTGACGGCGGTGTCCGGCGCGAATGTCACCATCGTCTGCGGTGCCGTGCTGCTTACGGCGGCGTTGGTCGGCCCGCGCGTCGCCGTCGCGCTTGCCGCGACGGTGTTGGTGGCGTTCGTCATCGTCGTCCAACCGTCGGCGAGCGTGCTGCGCGCCGCGGTGATGGCCGCGATCACGCTGCTGGCCCTCGTGACACATCGTCGCAGACAGGCGATTCCGGTGTTGTCGGCCGCGGTCATCGCGCTGATGATCGCGGCACCGGAGCTCGCGGTCGACGTCGGTTTCGCGTTGTCGGTCTCGGCGACCGCGGCGTTGGTCGTCATCGCGCCTTCGTGGTCGCAACGCATGGTCGCTCGCGGCTGGCCCAAGCCGCTGGCAGACGCGGTGAGCGTCGCCGTCGCCGCCCAGCTCGTGACGGCGCCACTGGTGGCGGCGATCTCCGGCACGTTCAGCGTCGTGGCGGTGATCGCCAACCTCGCGGCTGCCGTCGTCATCGCCCCCATCACCGTGATCGGCACCGCGGCCGCGGCACTGGCCGCACTCTGGCCTGCGGGGGCGGGTCTGCTGATCCGGTTCACCGGACCCGAGCTGTGGTGGTTGCTGAACGTCGCACGGTGGTCAGCGGGCGTTCCCGGGGCGTCGGTGTCGGTGCCATCGGGGCCGCTGGGCGCACTCATCGTCGCCGCCGTCGGACTAGGCGCCGTCGTCGCCGCGAGGTGGGGCAGGAGGCGGCTGTCGGGTCGCCATGACACGATCGGAACATGAGCGAATCGGTCCCCGGGTTGCATCTGGTCCTCGGGGACGAGGAGCTTCTCGTCGAGCGGGCCGTCGCCGCCGTTCTGCGCGCCGCCCGCAAGCAGGCGGGCATCGACGATGTCCCGGTGAACCGCATGCGCGCCGGTGAGGTGAGCACCTCCGAACTCGCCGAGCTGCTGAGCCCGTCGCTGTTCGCCGACGAGCGCGTCGTCGTGCTGGAGTCCGCCGCCGAAGCGGGCAAGGATGCGGTGGCCCTGATCGAAACGGCGGCAGCCGATCTGCCCGAAGGGACGCTTCTCGTTGTCGTGCACTCCGGCGGTGGTCGCGCGAAGGCGTTGGCAGGCCAGCTGAAGAGCCTCGGCGCGACGGTTCACCCGTGCGCCAAGATCTCCAAGGCCGCCGAGCGGGCCGACTTCGTGCGCGGTGAGTTCCGCGCGCTCAAGGTGAAGGTCTCCGACGACACCGTCACCGCGGTGCTGGACGCGGTCGGATCCGATATCAGGGAGCTCGCATCGGTCTGCTCCCAACTCGTCGCCGATACCGCCGGGACCGTGGATGCGGCGGCGGTGCGGCGCTATTACAGCGGCAAGGCCGAGGTGAAGGGCTTCGACATCGCCGACAAGGCGGTGGTCGGTGACGTCGCAGGCGCTGCTGAGGCGCTGCGGTGGGCGATGATGAGCGGCGAACCGCAGGTGGTGCTCGCCGATGCGCTCGCGGAGGCCGTGCACACGATCGCCAGGGTCGGCCCGCTGTCAGGCGACCCCTACCGGTTGGCGTCCGAGTTGGGCATGCCGCCGTGGCGGGTGCAGAAGGCGCAGAAGCAGGCGCGACGGTGGTCGCGGGAATCGGTCGCGGAGGCGATGCGACTGGTGGCGACGCTGAATGCGGACGTCAAAGGCGCAGCAGCCGACGCCGACTATGCGTTGGAAGCGGCGGTGCGGAAAGTGGCCGAACTCGTCAGCGAGTGAGCCGCCCGGACTCAGAGCTTGTTGAAGGCGCGCGAGAGCGCAGACTTCTTGTTGGCCGCCTGGTTCTTGTGGATCACGCCCTTGCTGGCGGCCTTGTCCAGCTGGCGGTTGGTCGACTCGAGCAGCTCGCCGGCCTTGTTCTTGTCGCCTGCTTCGGCGGCTTCGCGGAACGCGCGAATGGCTGTGCGCAGCGAGGACTTCACCGACTGGTTCCGCAGTCGGGCCAGCTCGTTGGTGTGAATGCGCTTCACCTTGGACTTGATGTTGGCCACGCGCTAGTTCCTTCGTAAATCTGAGTTGGTTCAAAGATGGGATGAAAGCTCTGGGCGCCCGTCACACGGGCAGCGAGGGTTGAGATTACCAGCGCAGAGGGTAAATGCCCAAAGTGGCCAAAGAGAAGAAGCCGCTGGCCTGCGGAAACGGGGCTAGTGGTGCACCATGTCAATGGTGAGCCTTCGCACTTCCCCCAACGAGACCGCCAAGTCCTCACGCACCAACGGCCGCCGGAGGGCGCGCCACGACGGCATCTTCGACGGCTACAACCACCTCGGCAGTTACTCAGAGGCCTTCGACGAGATGTTCGACGCGCAGGGCAACGTGCGCGCGCCGTACAAGGGCATCTTCGCCGAACTGGCTCCGTCGGACGCCTCTGAGTTGGCGGCGCGCAATGACGCGCTCGGCCGTGCCTTCATCGATCAGGGCATCACTTTCTCGCTGTCGGGTCAGGAGCGCCCCTTCCCGTTGGACCTGGTGCCGCGGGTGATCTCCGCGGCCGAGTGGTCGCGGCTGGAGAACGGCATCCGGCAACGCGTCAAGGCGCTGGAGATGTACCTCGACGACATCTACGGCGAGCAGGAAATCCTGCGCGACGGAGTCATCCCGCGCCGCCTTGTCACGTCGTGCGAACACTTCCACCGCGAAGCCGCTGGCATCGTCCCGCCCAACGGTGTGCGCATCCACGTCGCAGGCATCGATCTGGTTCGTGATGCGCAGGGCAACTTCCGGGTGCTCGAGGACAACCTGCGTTCGCCGTCGGGCGTCTCCTATGTGATGGAGAACCGACGCACAATGGCGCGCGTCTTCCCGAATCTGTTCGCCACTCACCGGGTGCGCGCGGTCGGCGACTACTCATCGCATCTGCTGAGGGCGCTGCGCAACGCCGCGGCGTCCAACGAGGCCGATCCGACCGTGGTCGTGCTGACCCCAGGCGTTTACAACTCGGCGTACTTCGAGCACTCGCTGCTTGCCCGGCAGATGGGCGTCGAGCTGGTCGAGGGCCGCGACCTGTTCTGCCGCGACAACACCGTCTACATGCGGACCACCGAGGGCGAACGCCAGGTCGACGTCATCTATCGCCGAATCGACGACGCCTTCCTGGACCCGATGCAGTTCGAACCCGGTTCGGTGCTCGGCGTCGCGGGCGTTCTGAACGCGGCACGGGCAGGCAATGTGGTGATCTCCAGTGCGGTCGGCAACGGGGTCGGCGACGACAAGCTCGTCTACACCTACGTACCCACGATCATCGAGTACTACCTGGGCGAGAAGCCGTTGGTGGCCAACGTCGACACCTACCGCTGCTGGCTCGACGACGAACGCGAGGAGGTGCTCGACCGGGTCGACGAACTCGTCATCAAACCCGTCGAGGGCTCCGGCGGTTACGGCATCGTCTTCGGACCGTCGGCGTCGCCGAAGGAACTCGACGTGATCAGCAAGAAGATCCGTACCGATCCGCGCGGGTGGATCGCCCAGCCGGTCGTGCAGCTGTCTACGGTGCCGACCCAGATCGACGACAAGCTCGTACCGCGCCACGTTGACCTGCGGCCCTTCGCGGTGAACGACGGCGACGACGTCTGGGTGCTTCCCGGCGGGCTGACGCGGGTCGCACTGCCCGAGGGGTCGCTTGTGGTCAACTCGAGCCAGGGTGGCGGATCGAAGGACACCTGGGTGCTGGCGTCGCGCACCTCGGCCGCCGATCGAGAGTTGGCCGCGGCCGAGGTGGTCCGCAAGCTGCCGAAGGGGCAGAAGGCGGACAAGAACGGCGAATCCACTCAGTCACAACAACAGCAGCAGGCGCCCAATCCCTCGCAGACCCAGCAGCAGCAACAGCAGGTGATGCTCTGATGCTCGCTCGCAACGCCGAATCGCTGTATTGGATCGGACGCTACGTGGAGCGGGCAGACGACACCGCCCGCATCCTCGACGTCACGGTCCACCAGCTGCTCGAGGACTCCAGCGTCGACCCCGACCAGACATCGCGCACCCTGCTGCGGGTGCTCGGCATCGACGCGCCCAAGGAGCAACTCGACGTCTGGTCGCTGACCGATCTCGTCGCCTTCAGCCGCGACACCCACGGCCAGTCGATCGTGGACTCGATCTCAGCCGCACGTGAGAATGCCAGGGGCGCACGGGAAGTCACCTCCACCGAGATCTGGGAGTGTCTCAACACCACGTTCAACGCGCTGTCCGACCGCGAGCGCGCAGCCAGACGTCTCGGCCCAGGCGAGTTCCTGTCGTACGTCGAACGGCGTGCCGCGATGTTCGCCGGACTGGCTGACTCGACACTGTCGCGTGACGACGGCTACCGGTTCATGGTGCTCGGTCGCGCGATCGAGCGTGTCGACATGACGGTGCGGCTGCTGCTGTCCAGGGTCGGCGACAGCGCGTCCTCGCCCGCCTGGGTGACGGTGTTGCGATCGGCGGGCGCGCACGACACGTATCTGCGCACCTATCGCGGCGTGCTCGACGCGGCACGCGTGGTCGAGTTCATGCTTCTGGACCGGTTGTTCCCGCGCTCGGTGTTCTATTCGCTCCGGCTGGCCGAGCACAGCCTCGACGAACTCCATCACGGCGGGCTCAACAGGGTCGGCTCCACCGCGGAGGCGCAACGGTTACTCGGTCGGGCCCGCAGCGAGTTGGAGTTCCTCCGCCCGGGCGTGCTGCTGGAATCCCTCGACACACGCCTCGCGAGTCTGCAGAAGACATGCCGGGACGTCGGAGAAGCGTTGGCGCTGGAGTACTTCCACTCTGCACCGTGGGTGGCGTGGACGGACGCCGGACGCGGCGGCGCGCTCGTCATCGAGGAAGGCGAGATCTGATGTGGCGCATGCGGGTGGTGCACTCGACCGGCTATGCGTACAAGTCGCCGGTGACGGCGTCGTTCAACGAGGCGCGCCTGACGCCGCGCTCGGACTCTCGTCAGAACGTCATCCTCAACCGTGTCGAGACGGTGCCCGCGACGCGTTCCTACCGCTACGTCGACTACTGGGGCACCGCGGTGACGACCTTCGACCTGCACGCCCCGCACACCGAGCTGGAGGTCACGTCGTCATCGGTCGTCGAGACCGAAAGGGGAGAGCCGCCGGAGAAGCAAGTCAGCTGGGAAGACCTGGTTTCCGAGGCGGTGATCGACCGCTTCGACGAGGTTCTCAGCGCTACCCGGTTCGCGCCAGCCAGCAAGCGCATCGCGCGCGTGGGACAGAAGATCGCCAAGGATCATGATCCGTTCGAGGCCGTTGTCGCCGCAGCCAATTGGGCGCACAACGAGCTCGACTACGTGCCGGGCACCACCGGGGTGCACTCCTCAGGGCTCGATGCACTGCAGGAGGGCAAGGGGGTATGTCAGGACTTCGCCCACGTGACTCTGATTCTGTTGCGCAGCATGGGACTTCCGGCCCGGTACGTATCGGGATACCTGCACCCGCAGGCCGAGGCATCGGTTGGTGACACCATCGACGGCCAGAGCCATGCGTGGATTCAGGCGTGGACGGGCGGCTGGTGGAATTACGACCCGACCAATGACACCGAGATCAACGAGCAGTACATCAGTGTCGGTGTTGGCCGAGACTATTCGGACGTCTCGCCTCTCAAGGGCGTTTATTCAGGTGAGGGTTCGACGGACCTCGACGTGGTCGTCGAGATCACCCGGCTGGCCTAAAGCTGCCTCGTTTTTGCACTCAGGGCTGCTCGCAGAAGCGATTCACGACCCTGAGCGCAATAACGAAGCCGACGGGCGATCAGCCGTGTCCGCCGCACACGCCGGGGTGCACCTCGATCCTGTGCAGGTCGTCGCCGAGTTCGATCTGCCGGTCGAAGATGCCCGCCGCCAATGCACGCCAGTCGTCTTCCTGCCCTGGCCCGATGCCGGGCACATAGTGGGTGAGCACGAGGATGCCCACGCCGGCTCGTGCCGCAGTGGCGGCGGCCTCCTCGACCGATGAGTGGTAGTCGCAGATGTCACGGATTCGCTGTTGCGGCAACTGCATGATCAGTTCCTTGCGGATCACCGTGTGCACCAGAGCGCCTGCGCCTGCGGCCAATTCGTCGAGGCTGTCGCACGGAACGGTATCGCCTGCGAGCACCACCGATGCATCGGCGTGTTCGATCCTGAACCCGATCGTCGGTGTCACAGGGCGGTGGTCGGTCGGCGCCACCCGGATCGCAACGCCGTCGCGGCCCCACACCACGCCATCGGTGACCTCCTCCACCTCGACGCGCGGCGGCCCGGTGATATCGGGGTGGTGCGCGATCCGGTAGCCGATGTCGTGCCCGAACGCCTTGAGCGTCGCGTCGACGACCTCTGCCGTGCCGGGCGGACCGATGATCGGAAGCGGTGCCGGATCCGGGTCGAACGTCGCCACCCAGCGGGTGATGATCAGGTCGCCGAGATCGGCGATGTGATCGCTGTGAAGGTGGGTCAGAAGCAGTGCGGTCAGGGCGTTGGCGCCGGTGCCCGCTGCCGCCATCCGCTGTTGCACGCCGCGCCCGCAGTCGACCAGGAACGTCTGCCCGCCCGCCCGGACCAGCGTTGAGGGTCCCGCCCTGTTCGGGTCGGGAATCGGGCTTCCTGTGCCGAGCAGGGTGACTTCGATCATGAGACATACCTACCCCGATCACCGGCCCGGCTTGGGCCATATCGTCAGAAATTGCCCAGGTTGAGATCTGCGCTCGTGGCGAACCATGTCCCCGTGAGCGGTTACTCGCGTCCCGCCGAGACCCAGCTCATATCGCGGAACCTGTTGCCCGACACGACATCCGCTGCGGCGTCGAGCGCGGTGAGCTGATCGGTGGTCAACGTGACCGTCACCGACCCGAGATTCTCTTCGACCCTGGCGGCCCGCCGGGTTCCCGGAATCGGCACCGACGCGATCCCGTGCGTCTCCGCTCGGTGGCGCAACCACGCCAGCGCGACCTGGGCCGCCGTAGCGCCCGCTGCCTCGGCGACCGACGTCACCACATCCACCACCGCGAGGTTGGCGTCCAGTGCACCGTCAGAGAACCGCGGCATGTTCTTGCGGAAGTCGTTGGCCGACGAGAGGTCGGCTGTCGACCGGACGGTGCCGGTCAGAAAACCGCGGCCAAGCGGCGAATACGGCACGAAGCCGACGCCCAACTCGGCGGCCGCGGGCACGACGCTGCGCTCGACGTCGCGACTCCAGATCGACCACTCGCTCTGCACGGCGGCGATCGGGTGCACCGCGACGGCGGCCCGTAGCTCGTCGGCCGTCACCTCCGACAACCCGAGGTGGCGCACCTTGCCCGCGGTCACGAGCTCGGCCATGGCGCCGACGGTCTCCTCGATCGGCACCGACGGGTCGCGGCGGTGCATGTAGTAGAGATCCACGACGTCGGTGTTCAACCGCGACAGGCTCGCGTCGATGGACTTGTGGACATACGGCGCGTCGCCGTGAGCGACCAGACGTCCTGCCGCCCGGTCGGCGGGGGTGCTTGCGATGCCGAACTTGGTGGCGAGGGTGACTTCGTCACGTCGGTCGGCGAGCAGCTTGGAGATCAGCTGCTCGTTGCTTCCGCCGCCGTACACGTTGGCGGTGTCGATGAACGTGACGCCCAGGTCCAGACAGTGGTTGAGAGTCGCCAACGATTCGGTGTCGTCGACATCGCCGTACACCGGTGTCAGCGCCATTGCCCCGAATCCGATTGCACTGACCGTCAATTCGTCGCCGAGAGTGACTGTGGGCACGTCAGACGGTTTGTTAGTCATGCTTGCATTCCTCTGTTAGGCGGTTCACGTTCGTGCAACCGACGGCTCGCCGCGGCTGTTCCTGTGAAGATGCTTTCGCCCCGACCAAGTTCGACCTAACCTGATGTGACACCGGTCACGATGGAGGCGACGATGCGAATCGCGGACGTGCTGCGAACCAAGGGGGGCACGGTGGCGACGATCACCCCCGAAACCTCGGTCTCGGGGCTGCTGAACGAACTGAACCTGCACAACATCGGCGCCATGGTCGTGGTGTCGAGCGACGGTGTGGTCGGCATCGTCTCGGAGCGCGATGTCGTGCGCAAACTGCACGAACGCGGTAACGATCTGCTGGCGCTGCCCGTGTCGGAGATCATGACGACGATGGTCGCGACGTGTACGCCGAACGACACGGTCGATCACCTCAGCGCGATGATGACCACGAAGCGGGTACGGCACATCCCGGTGGTCGAGGGCAACCGCCTCGTCGGCATCGTCAGCATCGGCGACATCGTGAAGCAGCGCATGGAGGAGCTGGAAAGCGAGCAGCAGGCCCTGCAGGACTACATCACCCGTGGCTGATATCGAACTACGGCCCACCGAGCGGGCCGACGTTCGTTCATTGTCGAAAGTGCTGGCCCGGGCCTTCTACGACGACCCGGTGATGAACTACATGCTGCCCGACGACAACGCAAGGGCCAACGCGCTGCCGCCGATGTTCGCGACGCTGACGAGGAACCATTTCATCGCCCGCGGCGGATCCGAAGTGGCGAGCCGCGGCGGGGTCATCGGCGCGGCAACCCTGTGGGATCCGCCGGGCCAGCGCAAGTCGTCCCGGTGGGAAGAGCTGCGGATGATGCCCACCCTGGCGTGGCACTTCCACTCGCGTGCCAAGCAGACCAAGACGCTCGGCAGGCTCATGGAGGAAGCGCATCCCGAAGAGCCGCACTGGTACCTGATGGTCATCGGAAGCGACCCATCGGTGCGCGGCGCCGGCTTCGGGCAGGCGCTGATGGGTTCGCGCCTCGACCGCTGCGACGACGAGCGGGCGCCTGCCTACCTCGAGGCGAGCGAAGAGTCGCTGGTCCCGTACTACAACAGGTTCGGTTTCGAGCAGATCGGCGAGATCGACATTCCCGACGGCCCGACGATGATCCCGATGTGGCGGGCGCCGAGGTAGGTCAGCTCCACGAGGAGCATCGTGAATCAGGTGCCCTTCACGTTGAGCACCTGGCGCAGCTCATGCTCAACTTCGACGAGATCCGCCGCATCGGCCATCACGATGTCGATGTCCTTGTCGGCGTCCGGGATCTCGTCAACCCACTCCTCGCCATGTCGGTACTCGATCCCCTTCATACGATTGGCGAGATCATCTGCGGTGAGCCGCTTCCGAGCCTCGGTGCGAGAGAAGCGGCGACCCGCGCCATGCGGGGCCGAGCACAGACCAGCGGGATTTCCCTTGCCCCGCACGATGTATGACCGGGTGCCCATCGACCCGGGAATGATCGCCTGAACACCTTCGTGGGCATCGACGGCGCCCTTTCGGGTCAACCACACATTCTTGCCGCCGTGCTTTTCCTTGACGGTGTAGTTGTGGTGGCAATTCCCGGTGAGGATGTTGTCGGCGAGTGCGAACGAGTGTGTGCCATCGACGACGGCACAGTAGACATCCGCATATTCGCCGGTCGGACGAACCGACGCGACTCGCCAGTGGCGGCGCTCAGCTGCACCGCTCCCAGCCTCGAACCGGCGACGGTGCTCGACGGTGACGAAGAACTCCACGTCAAGGTCTCCCCGCATCAGACCGACCAAATGCACTGTGACCCGCTCGCCCTTGCTGTAGTTGGTCACTCGGGTGTGTGAGCGGATCCCAAACGTGCCTACTCCGACGATCTGGCAGGCGGTACGGAGATACTCGAGGTCATTGATAGATGCCGAGCACAGGGTCGGGCGTCCAGTCTTGTCGACGTGACCGTCTGCGGCGAAGTAGCCTGCCAGCCAGCCGTAAATGACCTCGGGGGCTGAGTCCAGTGACGGGCGTTCGGACTTCCGATGACTCCCATCGCCATAAACGAACCCCTGCGCAGCGGCGAGACGGTCCACGTACCGGCCGCTGGAGACTGAGCGAAGACTGGCACTAGGACGTCTCCGGGCCGCAACTCAGCCGTGCTCGCTTCGTACCTAATGCCACGTCGGGTTTTGAGGAGCCAACGATGTTCCGCCGTCGCGCGGATCGTCTTGGCGACTCCGGACCGGGTCAGCGTCACCTCTGACACCTCTTGGCGGCCAAAGTGCTTGACAGGGGCCTTGACCCACTCACCGCCGTCAGTCAGCAATTCGTGCCAACCCCCGTGAGCGCTTCAATCGGACGGGTTCCCGTGCGGGTGATCACTTGCGTTTCCCCGGCGAAGCAATTGATCCGCTCGGCCTCTATCACTTCGGAGTTGGTGACGTCAGCACCCATCCAGTAGGCGAACGCGCGGCGGAAGCGGTCCATCATTTCTGCGCGGTTCTCCAGCGCGAATCGCTTTGCCCAGGTCAACTCTCGCAGGTAGGTCGTGAACTCCGGCGTGCCCTGCGGCAGATAGGCGAGGTCCGGGTTGGGCAGCTCAATCCACCACCGCTTACACAGCTGCTGCGCAACCTTGATGTGCTTCTGCGCGATCTTGTTGCCGGCGCTGCGCGACCCCGAGTGCAGGAACAGCCACACCCGATTCTGCTCGTCGAGGCACAGTTCGATGAAGTGGTTACCGCCACCAAGCGAGCCGAGCTGTTCACGCCACTTCGGCGAGTGTGAAAGGTCGACATTTCGGTGGGTCAGGTCTTCCCCGTCGTCGCCGGGCCACGCGAGGTTCTGCAGCGCCTCAATCCGCGCCTCGGTGAACGGGTACCGGTCGAGCGTCGAGTTGTAGTTGCCTGGGGCTAGCGGGATCGCCGACTCAATCGACTCGCGCAGCACTGCCAGGTCCCGGCCCGCGATGTCGGCCTGGGTGAAGACCGTGCGGGCGGCGATCATGCCACAACCGATGTCCACACCGACCGCGGCAGGGATCACCGCGTCTAGCGTTCGGGATCACCGTGCCGACCGCGCTGCCCTTCCCGCTATGCGCGTCAGGCATCAGCGCAACGTGCGGGTGCACGAACGGCATCGCCGCGGTTTCCTTGGCCTGCTCAATCGTGTTGTCGTCGATTTGGCTGGCGAAGTTCAGCAACTTGTGACCCTCGATGCGGGTAACCATGGCTTCAATTCTTCCCTCGGGTGCAAGCTGATTTCGCACGCGATGAAGCCGTCGCGCCTCTTCACCCGGCGGCATTCGAGGGCGTTCTGGATCGCGAGCGACGCCGGCCGTGTGCCGTACTACAGGAGGTAGGTCAGCTCCACGAGTAATCGCGCCGCAGCCTTGTCGCGACGATCTCGAACGTTTCGCGCTCCAGGATCGCCCCTTCGCGGCGGATGCCCTCTTCCGGCACGTCCAGCACCCGGTCCAACCGAACCCAGCTCGGGCGGGCCTCGTAGTCCCACGGCCCAGAACCGATGCCGACCCACTCCCGGTCGTTGCGGTGGCGTTCCTGGCTCGACAACATCAGGCCGAGCAGGGTGGCGCGGTCGCGGCCCACCACCAACACCGGGCGATCCTTGCCGCGCGACGGGTCGTCCTCGTAGACCACCCACGTCCACACCACTTCGCCGGGATCGGCCCGACCGTCGAGGTCAGGTGCGTAGACGAGCTTGCGGGCCCGGTGTGCGGTCGGAACGCTGCCGGTGGTGACGGGACGGCCCGACGTGATCTCGGGTTTTGCCTCGTTTTCGGTGCCGAGCAGGGCGTCGACACCGGCCCGGATGCCCTGCTGAATGCCCCGGGGCAGGTTCTCGGGTCGCTGGAGTCCGCGGATGAACTTCGGCGCCTCGTTGAACACCAGGTTCTCAGCCAAGCGCTGGAAGGTCTTCCATTGCGACGCCATATTCGCAGCATAGGTGAAGCGAAACGCGCGCGATTGTGTCGCCGTGCCGGTCGCTCGATACCCTGGACGGGCATAGCGCGCCCGCTATACAAAGCCTGACCAGGAGATTCCCATAAGTAGTTTCGCCGACCAGACCTTCACCGCGCCGGCGCAGATTCGGAACTTCTGCATCATCGCGCACATCGACCACGGCAAGTCGACGCTGGCCGACCGGATGCTGCAGCTCACCGGAGTCGTCGCGGATCGCGATATGCGCGCGCAATACCTGGACCGGATGGACATCGAGCGGGAACGCGGGATCACCATCAAGGCCCAGAACGTCCGGCTGCCCTGGACCGTCGATGGAACCGATTACGTCCTCCATCTGATCGACACGCCGGGCCACGTCGACTTCACCTACGAGGTGTCGCGCGCGCTGGAGGCCTGCGAAGGTGCGGTGCTGTTGGTCGACGCCGCCCAGGGCATCGAGGCGCAGACGCTGGCCAACCTGTACCTCGCGCTGGACCGCGACCTGCACATCATCCCGGTGCTGAACAAGATCGACCTGCCCGCGGCCGACCCCGACCGCTATGCGGGCGAGATCGCCCACATCATCGGTTGCGAGCCGAGCGATGTCCTGCGGGTCTCCGGTAAGACGGGCGACGGCGTCACCGACCTGCTCGACCACGTGGTGCGCGAGGTGCCGCCGCCGCAGGGCGACGCCGACGCGCCCGCCCGCGCGATGATCTTCGACTCCGTCTACGACATCTATCGCGGCGTGGTGACGTACGTGCGCGTGGTCGACGGCAAGATCCTGCCGCGCGAACGAATCAAGATGATGTCCACCGGCGCGCACCATGAACTGCTGGAAGTCGGTATCGTGTCACCGGATCCCAAACCGTCCGCGGGCCTTGGAGTCGGCGAGGTGGGCTATCTCATCACCGGTGTGAAGGACGTCCGCCAATCGAAGGTCGGCGACACCGTGACAAGCGCGCGCCACGGCGCCACCGAAGCGCTCACCGGCTATCGCGAACCGAAGCCGATGGTGTACTCGGGGCTGTATCCCGTCGACGGTTCGGACTATCCGGATCTGCGTGACGCGCTGGACCGACTGCAGCTCAACGACGCGGCTCTGGTCTGGGAGCCGGAGACGTCGGTGGCCCTGGGATTCGGCTTCCGCTGTGGCTTCCTCGGGCTGTTGCACATGGAGATCACCAGGGAGCGACTGGAACGCGAGTTCGACCTGGACCTGATCTCCACCTCACCGAACGTCGTCTACCGCGTTGAGAAAGACGATGGCACCGAAATCGTCGTCACCAACCCGTCGGACTGGCCGGAAGGCAAGGTGCGCGCGGTATTCGAGCCGGTGGTCAAGACGACGATCATCGCACCGAGCGAGTTCATCGGAACCATCATGGAGCTCTGCCAATCCCGTCGCGGAGAGCTCGGCGGCATGGACTACCTTTCGCCGGAACGGGTGGAGCTGCGCTACACCATGCCGCTCGGCGAGATCATCTTCGACTTCTTCGACTCGCTGAAATCGCGCACCCGCGGCTACGCCAGCCTGGACTACGAGGACGCAGGAGAACAGGAGGCCGACCTGGTCAAGGTCGACATCCTGTTGCAGGGTGAAGCCGTCGACGCGTTCAGCGCGATCGTGCACAAGGACTCCGCGTCGGCGTACGGCAACAAGATGACCACAAAACTCAAGGAGCTCATCCCACGCCAGCAGTTCGAGGTCCCGGTGCAGGCCGCTGTCGGGTCCAAAATCATTGCCCGCGAGAACATCCGGGCGATCCGCAAGGACGTGCTGTCGAAATGCTACGGCGGCGATATCACCCGTAAGCGCAAGCTGCTTGAGAAGCAGAAGGAAGGCAAGAAGCGGATGAAGACCATCGGGCGCGTCGACGTCCCGCAGGAGGCCTTCGTCGCCGCGCTGTCGTCCGATGCCGCAAGCGACAAGCCGAAGAAATGACGATGCGGATTCTGCTCGCCGGCGTCGTCGTCGCAGCCGCGATGGCGTTAACCGGTTGCGTGAGCACCGTTTCCGGCACCGCCGTGCGCAACGCGAACACGGTGCCCTCGAACGTCCCGAGACTCGACGAGTCGGCTCTGGACAAGGTGCTGCTTCCGATCGACGAGGTCAACGCCGTGATGGGGACGACCGATCTCGAGGTCACCAGCGACATCGACGATATGACCGATTCGTTGGACAAGGTGTCGGACCCGGACTGCCTCGGCGCGATGTTCGGCGCCGAGGATGCCGTCTACAAGGGCAGCGGATGGACGGCGGTTCGGGACGTCGTCGCCCGCGAGCCTGAAGACGACAATGACCACTGGATCGAGCAGACCGTGGTGATCTATCCGGAAGCGAGCAACGCGAAAAGATTCTTCGAGAAGTCCCGCTCGAGCTGGGAGAAGTGCGCGGGTTCGTCGCTCGCGGTGGACACCGAGGACACCAGCTCGCTGTGGGAGTTCGACGAAGTCATCGCGGGCGACGGTCTGATCACCCAGATGGCGACGCAGGAGGACGCCGACGGCTGGGGCTGTCAGCATGCCCTTGCGGCGGCATCCAATCTGACCGCCGAGACGTGGGCGTGCGGATACGTACTCGCCGATGAGGCGGCGACGATGGCCATCGACATCGTCAACAACGCCTCCGAGAAGTAGCCGCACCGCGTCGATGCCCTCGTGACTCGTACCGTCAGAGCGAAAGCGACAGCAGCGAGACGACGATGAGCAAGAGAACCGCAGCAGCGAGTGCGAAGACCTCGCGTCTCGGCGAAATGCGATCTGGAAGTGGTTGGCCCGTAAGCTTTTTCTGTCGCCGCCTGCCGATGAAATAGATCCACAGCGTGATAACTGTCGCGAAGCCAGCGGCCACCAAGCTGGCCGGCGGGGCGTCCGTGCGAACGTACTTCAGCAACAGGAGCACACCGTTGGCGAGGAAGGCAAGTGAAGTGCGAGTCCATGCCAGCGACGTTCGTTCTGCTTGTAGCGCCCGATCCGGCGGCGGCACGATGTTGCTCAATCAGTCATCGCTTTGGCGAGCACCAGGCCTAG
>CADEGF010000086.1:15984-17926 GCA_902826815.1 uncultured Mycobacteriaceae bacterium | reverse complement strand
GTACGCGAACGTACCGGCGACGACAACCCCCTTCTACATATGTGCAATAAAGCGTGATGCCCGTGTTGCGAAAGTCGGCAACCACACCCTGCGGCGCTTCAGGTCGCCGAGCCGCCGTCCGTATTGCACATCAGATCCATGTACTGATCCATTGTGGCCAGCTCGCCGAACCGGTCGATGGTGGACAGCAGCACGTCTGCCCGATCGCGACTCATGACGCGGGTGGCGCACGAGTAGAACTTGCGTTCGCGCTCCTCCCGTGACAGCGGGACGCCCACCATGCCCGAGATCCGCTGCTTGGTGCACTCCACGAGCCGTCCGTCCCGCAGAGCGATCCGGACGCGAAAGAGCATCTCCAACGTGCTCTGCGGGATGTCGGGATCGTAGATGACCTGCGTCCGACCGAGCAGATCTTCGATGTCCGGGGAGAAGCGTCGTTCGTTGCTGAACGAATCGACCGTCACCTCTCCGTCGAGCAGCGCTACCCCGGTCGTGTACTGGAGGCTGAACTTGCCCTCGAGTCCGCTGATCGGCCGCGGCCGGTTCACGTAGTCGAACACCGGCGCCTCGATCTCGATGCTGACGATGTCGCCGGGTCCGATCCGATGGTTTCGGCGCAACTCCAATGCAGCATCGATCGGACGCTGGGTGTGGTTGTTGCACGGATGCTTCTTGAACCCGAGGCCCGGATCGACCATGCGATAGGGGTTTCCGAAATCGGTGACCAGCAACTCCGCGTCATAGCGGTCCCCGAAGAAGGTGTCGAAAAATCCACCGGAGTCGAACACCTTCGTCGACGCCGTCCAACCCATCTTCGCCAACTCGGCGCACTCGACGCCGTTGCGGGCCGCGTGCCCGGAGTGGCTCGACTTCGTCATCGTCCCCGAGTTGATCGAGAGGCTGCCGGCGCGAGAACCCGCCAGCCCCATCGTCATCGCCAGCTGTTCCCGATCGAGTTCCAGCAGCCAGCCACACGCGGCCGCGGCGCCCATCGTCCCCGTCATGCCCGGCTTATGGAAGCCCTTGCCGGTGTCTAGGCCGATCGATGCCATCCGCAGCCGGTTCTGGACCTCGAACGCGACCACCACGGCCGCCAGTACGCGCTGGCCGCTGAAACCGTACTTCTCCGCCAGCGCGAGGATCGCGGGCAACGTCGGCGACATCGGATGATTGCGCGGGTGCCACACGTTGTCGAAGTCGAGCGCATGGGCCATCGTCCCGTTGGCGAATGCCGCCGATATCGGTAGCGCCTTGAATCCGCCTGCCACCACACTCGCCACCGGACTGCCCGCGTTCTCGCGCGCCCACTGGGTCGCCAGTCGTCCGACGCCCTCGGGTTCCGTGCTGCCGGCGAGCATGGTCGAAGAACCGTCCAACACCACGTGATGGGCAACCTCCATCGCCTCGGGCGGGATCGACTCCGGCGTGACGTTAAGGACGTTGTCGACGAATCTCGCGGTGATGGGTCCGATGGCTCTGGTCATCACTTGACGCCGGTCGGGAAGCCCCAGGCCTCCTGGACGGTGTGGATCCACGTCACGTACTCGTCGAGGGTCGCCCACGACGTAAGGGCCAGCTCCTTTCCTAACACGAGCTTGGAGTTCTGGAAGCCCTCGTTCTGCGGGAAGCTGGCTCCGTCGGCTGGCACGAAGGACGCCGACGGCCCGTACTTGTCGAGGATGCCCTGGCCTTCCTTCGACGCCATGTGCTCGAGGAACAGCAGTGCCGTGTAGGGCATTTCGCTGCCCTTGCGCAGACCCGTCAGGCCCGACATCTTTCCTGTGACCGGCTCCAGGACCTTGAAGTCCAGTCGCGCCCCGTCGGCGATCTGCTGCAGTACCGAGTGATGATTGCCGGCCTGACTGATCGCCCATTCCCCGCTCGAGATACCCGTGAGCCGTGGGGTGTTGCCGCGGGTGAAGACCGGTTGGCAGGCCTTGAG
>CADEGF010000086.1:0-15974 GCA_902826815.1 uncultured Mycobacteriaceae bacterium | reverse complement strand
CGTCACCCTTGACGATCGCCAACTGCGCGATCTGCTCGGGGCTGGCGTCGGTCACCATCTGGCCTGGGGGGAGCTTCGCGCACACCCCGATCAGGTCCTCGTAGGTGTTGACCGCGTTCATGTCGATCCCGTAGCGCGCGACGACGTCGGGATTCCAGGCCGTCACCCCCAGGTAGGTCGCATAGGCGAAAAGGTTGTTGTCAGGACCGCCGATCATCTCCGGAAGGCCAAGGTTGAGCGACTTCGCCTCATGCAGTTTCAGGAGATCGACCGTGTCCATGAACGGCACGTAGTCGTTCCACTTGTTCTCCTCGATCTTGATGAGATCGCCGTCGTGGCGCCCTGATTCGAGCTCAAGCAGGATCGTCGGACCCTCGTCCGAGGGCACGTCGGTGACCTCGAGGTCGGCGAACGGGTACTTCTCCTTGAAGGTGGAGGTGAGGTCGCTGATCTCCTCGTCCTCGAACGACCCGGCGACGCGTAGCGTGCCGGACTCGGCTTCGGCGCGCTCGACGATCTGCTCGTGAGTGGGGGGCTGATCGCCGAAGTCGAGTCCGCTGCCGTCACCTTGGGCATCGCTCCCGCCGCCACCACACGCCACGCCGAGCATCGTCGCGGCGAAGATGGCGCCGAGGACCAAACACCGCGGAGCGTGGCGGCCCCGCTCGTCCGTTGGAATATGCATCGGTTCTCCTCTTCGTTGAGTGTGCGTTGACATCTGTTCGTGGTTCACCGGTAGGCAGACGAGCCGGTGAGTGCGCGGCCGATCGCCAGTTGATGGATCTCTGCGGTGCCCTCGTACGTCAGCACCGATTCGAGGTTGTTGGCGTGCCGAAGCACCGGATACTCCAGCGAGATTCCGGCGGCCCCCAGGATCGAGCGGCACTCCCTGGCGATCGCGATCGCCGCCCGCGTGCTGCTCAGCTTTCCCAGTGATACCTGAGTCGAGGAAACGCCGACGGATTCCTTGAGGCGCGCGAGCTGTAGCGCGAGCAGCAGGCACTTCCCCAGCTCGAGCGTCATGTCGGCCAACTTCGCCTGGGTCAACTGATGGCCGGAGAGCGGCTTTCCGAAGACGTCGCGCTCAGCGGCGTACCGCAGCGCGGTCTCCAGACAGTCGCGGGCGGCGCCGAGCGCACCGAAGGTGATCCCGAACCGGGCCTCGTCGAGGCAGCCAAGTGGTCCCGAAAGGCCCCGCGCGCGTGGAAGCATCGCGTTGAACGGCAGGCGAACCTCATCCAGAACGAGTTCCGCGGTCACCGACGCGCGCAGGGATAGCTTGCCCGTCAAGCTGTGCGCAGAGAAGCCGGGTGTTCCGGCGGGCACGACGAAACCCCGTATCCCGTCGTGGGTTTGCGCCCACACGATGGCGACGTCGGCAACCGAGCCGTTCGTGATCCACATCTTCGATCCCGTGAGGATCCAGTCGGCGTTGTCGCGTCTCGCTCTGGTCCGCATCCCACCGGGGTTGGAGCCGAAGTCGGCTTCGGTGAGCCCGAAGCAGCCGATGGCGCGACCTTCCGCCAGACGCGGTAGCCACTCTCGGCGCTGCTCCTCCGAGCCGTACTTCCACAGCGCAAACATCGCCAAGGAGCCCTGCACCGAAACCAGGGAACGCAGCCCGGAGTCGCCTGCCTCCAGCTCCATGCAGGTCAGTCCGTACGCCAGCGCGCTCATCCCCGCGCAGCCGTAGCCCTCCAGATGCATGCCAAGCATGCCGAGCGCACCCGCCTCAAGGGCGAGCTCCCGAACCGGCATCGTGCCCGTCTCGTACCACTGGGCGATGTGCGGAGACACCCGCTTCTCGACGAATCGCCGTACGGCGTTGGCCACTTCGCGCTCTTCATCGCCGATCAGACCGTCTACCCCGAACAACTCCAAGGGCGTCGTCGTCGTATTCGAACTCATGCGACTACTTCTGTGTTGGACCCGACCGCGGCCAGCGGTGTCATCATTTCGGCGATGTTCGTCAACTCGTCGACGTGCTCCGCCAGCTCCAGTAGCGACGCTGCGGTTCCGCGGTCGGTCACGGTGGCCGCGCACGACGTGAACTTCTCTGCGAGTTGAGTTCTGGTCAACGGCTCGCCGACCATCCCCGGGAGGCGGCGCACCAATCGACTATGGGTGGCACCACCATTCGTCGTGACTGTCACGGTGGCTTGCATCTTCTGCACCTCGGGTGACAGCGCGGGATCGAACCGCACGGTTATCCTCGGAAGCAACTCGACGACGTCGGGGCTGAATCGCCTTTCGTCAGTGAATGATTCGACGGACACGACGCCGTCGATCAGGGAGACCGCCGTGACGTACTGCAGGCTGAACTTCCCGTCGAGGCCGGTTCTGGGCGCGGGCCGGTCGATGTACTCCAGCGTAGGCATGACGATCTCGACGCGCTCGATCTCGTCGGGCCTAAGCAGATTCTGCTCGCGCAGCGCCAGCGAGGCCTCGATTGCCCTGTGGGTGTTGCCGTTACACGGGAAGCGCTTGAAACCCACTCCGGGGTCGACCATTCGGTATGGCTCCCCAAAGTTCTCCACCAGCAGTTCGGGTTCGCAGCGTCCGCCGAGGAGCGTGTCGAAGAATCCGCCCTCGTCGAAGACCGCATCGGACGCGGTCCAGCCACGGCGGGCCAATTCGACGCATTCGACACCCATGCGTGCGGCGTGCCCCGAATGCGACGACTTGGTCATCGTGCCCGTGTTGATCGACAGGCTGCCGACCCGCGATCCCGCGATACCGAGCGCCATCAGCAGCTGCGTGCGATCGAGTCGCATCAACCATCCGCACGCGGCGGTGGCACCCACCAACCCGATGGTCCCGGGCTTGTGCAGACCCTTGCCGGTGTCCAGCCCAGTGGAAGCCAGCCGAAGCCTGCCCTGCACCTCAAAGGACACGACTAACGCGGACAGCACGTCGCTTCCGGGCAGTCCATACTTCTCCGCCAACGCGAGGATCGCAGGCAGCGTGGGCGACATGGGGTGATTGCGCGGTTGCGACATGTTGTCGAAATCGAGTGCGTGGCCCATGGTTCCGTTGGCGAACGCGGCCGCCATCGCAGGTACCTTGACGCCGCCAGCCACCACCGACGACTCCGGCGCGCCGCCGTTATCCCGTACCCAGCCCGTGACCAGGCGTCCCACGCCCAGAGGTTCAGCGCTACCTGCGAGCATCACCGCCACCCCGTCGACAACCACCTGTCGAGCGACGTCGATCGCCGGTTGCGGAATCGATGGGCCGTCGACTCCCATGACGGCGTCCACCAGCCGTTCGGTCAGCGACGTCACGCGCGGGCCCAGGCGACGGTGGCGGCCACGATGTCGGCGACCGCGCTGGATTCTGCACTCAGGAGGCCATGCAGGTCGGCCGCGGCCTGCTCGCCGATCAGCAGGCCCGCGTTTCCGACGAACTTCAACCGGATCTCGTTGGACGTCATCGGGTTGTCCATGCTGCCGCGCCGGTGCGGCACGGTGACCTCGACGGTGTCGCCGTCGAGCGCGGTCACAATCACGATGGCCGGCACGTTGCGGGGGAAGATCGCATCGCAGTACTCATCCGACCGCACGTGCACCTTCGCGGCCAGCTCCAGCACCGCGGGATCGGTGAGACCATCCTCGGTGAAGTCGACCAGCGCCAGACCGAGCCCACCGCCGCCTCGCAGCGCCAGCGCAAACACCCACGGGGCAGAGAACCGTGCGCCGTAGGCACTCACCGGGCGGATTTTGACGTCGCGGGGTTCGGCGACCGTCCGCAGCACCGGTCCGGGCAGCCGAACGTCGACGGAGCGGACGTCAGACGGTCGAATCCCCTTGCCGCGCAGTTCCAGAGCCGCGTCGATGACGGCGTGCGTAAAACCGTTCGTCGGGTACGGCTTGAATCCGATCCGCAGCATCTCCCAGTGCGATCCGAGCTCGCGGGTTAGCCACGCGGGATTGGCCCGATCACCGCAGAACGCCTGCAGGAACCCGAACCGGCCCTCGAGCACCGATCGCGGACCGGAGATACCCAGCCGGGCCAGGTCGACCGCCGTCACGCCGGCGAACGCGGCCCAACCACAATGGATACGCTTGACGGTGCCGCCGGTGCGGTTCGCTTCGAGGATTCCCGATCCCATGCTGCAGGCGATCGACACCGCGTCGGCGAGCCGGCTCGACGAACGGCCGCTCAGCAGGCCGGCCGCTAGCGCAGAGCCCACAGCTCCGCAGATGGACGTCGCATGCAGGCCGCGGTCGAAGAATATCGAATTATGCTGCGCGTCATCGGTTCCGGCCATCCCGAGCCGCACGACCAGCTCGTTGCCCAGTGCGATCGCCCGGATAACGGCCTCCAGCGGCGCGTCGACGGACTGAGCGACCGCGAGTGCTGCCGAGACGACGCTCGCGCTGGGGTGTAGCACCGACGGGCCGTGGGTGTCGTCGAAGTCGAGCGAGTGAGCCATTGCACCGTTGAGCAGAGCCGCGTGCGCCGGATGGCGGCCAGTCGTCGACCCATAGGGACGCGACGAACCCGTCGATCCCCACTCGTCGACGAGTGCAGCGACGGCGGCCGCGCTCGGCTCTTCGTGCCCGGCCATGGCAACGCCCACCGAATCGATGAGTTGGTTGCGTGCCGCGAGCGCCACGTCCGGGGGAACCCCCTGCGCCATTGCCGCCGTCGCGAACTCGACGAACTCATCCAGGGCGGTGCGGTCCTCGCTCACCTGGTGGCCCACGCCACTGGCCGCACCGGGGCGCCGGTCCCACCGACGAACTTCAACGGCGCGATGAGCAGTTCGAACTCGTAAACCCTTGCTGCGGCGATCTCCTCAAGGTTGAGCACCTCGATGATGTGAACGCCCCGCTCGACCAGGAGCACCCGATGCACCGGCATCAGCCGGTGGCCTGCTCCCGGTTGAACCTGTTCGAAGGCGATGGTGTCGGCACCTGCGACCAGGATGTCCAAGTCGGCCAACCAGTAGGCGGACTCCTCCGTCAGGCCCGGTACGCCGGTGGTCTGACCGATGAACGTCTCGGGCGTCTCGAAGTGTGTGCCCCATCCAGTGCGCACCAGGACGAAGCGCGCGTCGGTGAGGTCGGTGCCTTGGACCTTCGCCGTATCCGCTAGATCGGCCGCGGTGATGCCATACGCATCGGGCAACACCTCGAGCCCCTTCATCGCGGCCACGTCGAGCAGCACTCCCCTGCCCTTCAGGGGTGGCACCGTGTCGATGCCATACGACGAGAACTTGCCACCCTTCTGGGCGTCGTAGGCGTCGACACCGTCGTAGAGCAGCCCGTTGCGGGAGGCGTGGCACAGGGCATCCATGTGGGTGCCCACGTGACCACCCATGATGACCAGTTCGCTACTGCCCGAGGTTCCGTCGCTGCGCATGTAGTCGCCGTGGCGACGTTGCAGCGTCATCCGGAATCCGGGATGGTTGGGGGAGCACGACATGCCCTGGTACAGCGGACGCGCCAGGTCGAACATCGTGTCCGGCTGTGCGCCATAGGTTCTGGTCATCGGGTTGCGCTTCCCCCGTCGACCTCGGACAGCGCTGTCGCCAGTTCACCGATGTCCTTGAGCGCGGCGACGTCATCGATCATCGCAAGCAGTTCGTCGGCACGGCCACGGCTCATCACCCGGAGTGCACACTGGTAGAACTTTTTCTCGCGTTCCTCGCGCCGCAGCGGGACGCCCACCATGCCGGTGATCTTCTCCTTCTCGCGGAAGTGAACGGTGCCGTCCTTCATGATGATTCGGATCCGGGTCAACATCTTGATGGTGCTGATGTCGATCGTGTCGTCGTAGATGACCGAAACCTGCGGCAAGAAGTCGACGACGTCGTCCGAGAAGCGGCGGTCGTCGCTGAACGAGTCGACCGTCACCTCGCCGTCGATCAGCGCGATCGACGTGGTGTACTGCAGGCTGAACTTGCCTTCGAGGCCACTGATCGGCTTGGGTCGGTTGATGTAGTCGAACGGCGTCACCTCGATCTCGACGCGGTCGATGTCGCGGTAGTCGATGGTGTGCTCGGACCGCAGCTCCAGCGCGGCGTCGATCGCCCGCTGGGTGTTGAAGTTGCAGGGGTGCTTCTTGTATCCGATGCCGGGATCGACCATGCGGTACGGCGCGCCGAAGTTCTCCACCAGGAGTTCTGGCTCGTAACGGTCACCGAGGAAGGTGTCGAAGTAGCCGCCCTTGTCGAACAGCCCTTCGGAAGCCGTCCAGCCGCGCCGCGCCAGTTCGACCGACTCCACCGCCATCCGCGCGGCATGACCGGAATGCGAGGACTTGGTCATGGTTCCGGTGTTGATCGCGAGGCTGCCGATCCGCGATCCCGCTATTCCGAACGCCATCAGGGTCTGTTCACGGGTGAGCTCGAGAAGCCATGCGCAAGCGGCGGTACCGCCGATCAGTCCGACCGTTCCTGGCTTGTGCAGGCCCTTACCGGTGTCCAATCCCGTGGACGCCATCCGCACGCGGCCCTGTACCTCGAAGGCCACGACGATGGCGCCGAGGACCTTCTCACCGGACAGTCCGTACTTCTGGCCGAGCGCGAGAATTGCTGGAAATGTCGGGGATTGGGGGTGGTTACGCGGGTGGGACACGTTATCGAAGTCGAGGGCATGGGCCATGGTCCCGTTGGCGAAGGCGGCCGCCATCGCCGGCACCTTGAACCCGGCGGCTACGACGGAGCTCTCCTCCGTACCGCCGTTGTCTCGGACCCATTGCGTCGCCAGCCGACCAACCCCGAGCGGTTCGGTGCTGCCTGCCAGCATCACCGACGCACCGTCGAGGACGACAGTCTTGGCGACGTCGATCGGCTCCTGCGGAAGGCTCCCCAGCTCCACCGAACGAATCTTGTCGACCAGACGTCCCGTCAAGGTCTCGCTGTTGCTCACTGTGTCTTACCTTTCATTTCGGGTTGTGCCGCCGTGCGGCAACGGAATGGGTGTCTGCGGACGCCACGATCGCCTGCGCCGCTCGCGCGGTCGAGAGGTCGACGAAGCGGCCGTCTGTCAGCTGCGTTGCTGCCACTCCGGACGCCTCGGTGTCATCGAGTGTCCGAAAAATGTGTTGTGCCCGTTGTACTTCGGTCGCTGTCGGTTGGTGCGCGGCGTTGATGGCCGCGACCTGCCTTGGGTGGAGGGCCGAGCGGCCGGAGAAGCCCATCGACCGGGCTGCTCGGGTGCTCTCGGCCAGTCCCGCCGGATCATCGAGGGCTGGATATGGGCTCTGCACGGGGCCGGGTAGGTCGGCAGCTCGGGACGCGACGATGACGTCGATGCGGATCGGCTGCAGCCAGCTGCGGTCCAACATGCGCAGATCGGCGGCCAGGTCGGCCTCGCCGAGGCAGAGCTGGCCGACCGCCCTGTGGCCGGCGATCTCGGCAAGTGCCTGGATGCCGCGTGCGCTCTCGATCGTGACCTGTACCAGCGGACTCTCACCGCCTAGCGCACCCTCCACGGGTTGCAGTTCATCCGGGGATTCCACCTTGGGCACCCGGATGCCGCCGATCGTCAGTCCCGCCAGCGAATCCAGATCCGTCAGACCGCGTTCGGTGGTCACCGGGTTGATCCGCACGAAGGTACGACGATCGCCATGCTCGCCGAGGAAGGTGACCACTCGGTCTCGTGCTTTTGCCTTCGCCTGCTCTGGGACGGAGTCCTCGAGATCGAAGACGACGGCATCGGCATCGGTCCGTAGCGCCTTCGCGAAGTGCTCCGGCCTCGCGCCGCACACGAAAAGCCATGACCTGGGGCTCATGTCGGCTCGCCGATGATGTCGGTACGCCGAATCGGGCCGAGCACTTCGTCGTTGGCAGATCCTTTGGGCCGACCCGCCCAGCGGATTCTGCCCGGTGTCCGGCTCAGCTGGAACAGGACGTTCTGCATGCGGATCGGTCCGAGCTCGTCGTCGTCGACGGTGACGATCGACTGCCTGGCTGCGAACTGCGGGTCGGCCAGGATGTCGGAGGCGTCGTAAATGGGTGCGACGGCAGCCTCGGCCGCTTCGAAGGCGGCCAGGACCTCGTCGCGCGTGAGCGCCCCGATCCACGAAGCGACGGCAGCGTCGAGTTCCTCGACGTGTTCGGCCCGTTCGCGGCCGGTGGCGAACCACGGCTCGTCGATGAGGTCGGACCTACCGACCATGCGCATCACCCGCTGTGCCACGTTGAGGGTGCTCGTGGAGATGGCTACCCAGCGCCCATCCGAGGTCCGATAGGTGTTGCGCGGTGCGTTGTTGATCGACCGATTGCCATTGCGCTGGAACAGTATTCCCAGCTGGTCGTAGACGATGGGTGCTGCCCCGACGACGGTCATGATCGGGTCGGTGATGGCCATGTCGACCACCTGACCCAGGCCGCTGGCCTCCCGCTCCTTGAGCGCGACCATGATCGCGAACGCGGTGGTGAGGCCGGCGATGCCGTCGGCCAGTCCGAAGGGCGGCAACGTCGGAGGTCCGTCGGGCTGTCCGGTGATGTGAGCGAATCCGCTCATCGCCTCGGCCAGGGTGCCGAATCCGGCGCGGTGGGAGTAGGGCCCAGTCTGACCGAATCCCGTGACGCGCGCGAGGACGAGGCCGGGATTGGACTGGCTCAATCGCTCGTAGTCCAGCCCCCATCGCTCTAGGGTGCCCGGACGGAAGTTCTCGATGACGACGTCGGCGGTCGCTGCCAGCTCGGCGAAGGTGTCGGCGTCCACGGAGTCGCTGAGGTTCAGTGTCACCGGCTTCTTGTTGCGGCCCAGCAACTTCCACCAGAGGCCGACGTCGTTCTTCGCGTAGCCGTGGTTACGGCTTGGGTCGCCCTTGACCGGATGCTCGACCTTGATGACCTCAGCGCCGAAGTCGCCGAGCATGGTTGCCGCGATGGGACCGGCGAACAACGTCGCGGCATCGATGACCGTGAGTCCGGCCAGCGGCAGGCGATCGGAGTACTTGGGCGAGTTCAATTTCGGATGTCCTCCACGAACCATTCGGTGGGTAGGGTGGCGCCGATGCCTTCACGCTCGGCAATTCGAAGTGCGTGACCGGCGACCGCGGCGAACTGCACGCCTTGGGTTCCGCCCGTGAGGAAGAGTGTGATCGCGTCGGCACTGCCGCGTGACCATCCGGCCAGGTCCCCAAGGTTGGGGTAATTCTTGGTGGCTCCGTCGCCGCCTCGCGGAATGCGCGCTTGCTGTTCTTCCGTACCCGCGATGAACGCAGACAGTCCACCACGCACCCGCTGCATCCGGGGGATCTGAACCGACGGCGGGTACGCGCGTTCCCCGAGATTCGCCACCGAGTCGGCGCGGTCGTATATCGCCGGTGCCAGTTCACGTTTTGAGATGCACGTGACATGGGTACCTGGGGAGATCCAGTCCGGGTCAAACGTCGGGACGATGGAATCGGTGGCGGACACGACGATGTCGCGATCGCGGACGGCCTCCTCCGCCGATGACACGGCGATGACCTTGTGAGCGCGCGCGCGCATCTCCTGCTCGAACGCGGCGACGTTCGCGGCGGTCGGACTGAACACGCGTACATCTGTGATGTCCCTGATCTGAGCCATGGCTTCGAGGTGAGTGCGAGCCATCCCTCCTGAGCCCAGGATGCCGAGCGTGGTTGCGCCCTTGGCGGCCATGATGTCGGCACCGATGGCCGATGCCGCGCCCACCCGCATGTGCTGGATGTAACCGTCCTGCAGGATGGCTACGGGTCGGGCGTCGTGCTGAGAGAACAACATGATCAGCCCGCAGAACTGGCCGGGCTCGCCTGCGTACTTCGTCTCTGTTCCGTCGCCCGGCCACCCGATGATCTCCGACTTGATCCGGATCGCGACCGTGCCCTCGTGGCTTGCATTGCCCGCGACCGCACTGCACCGAAAGTATTCGTCCCCGGTGGGTGTCGGCGCATAGAGATAGACCAGCGGTAGGTAGGTGTTGGCGTTCTCGTCCATGCCTCGGTACGCCTGCCGCAGTGCATCGATGACGTCGGCCATGGGCAGGATCTGCTCGACGTGCCGATTCGACAGATATCTCATGACGTCACCCCGACGTTGGTGCGCGACGGGTCGACGCGGGCCCAAGAGCTGGTTTCTGCGGAGGCTTCGGCCGCGTCGAGGACCTGATGCACAAACAGTCCCTCGGCGAAGTTCGCACGGCACTCCGAACCGTCGATGATGGAGCGCCGCAGGGCCTTCCACGCTTGGCCGACGATGAACGGCTCCTGGTCGGGATCCAACTCGGGTGCCAGAAGGAATTCGGGATGTGCCGCGATCGGCTGCGGTCGGCCCACGGATTCCGGACGCACCGCACGGTTGATCACGTCGTCGATGTCGGCGCGGGCACCGAGCAGCCGTAGCCCCTTGGAGTTATAGCTCTTAATGTCGGCGCTGCCGGGCGGGACGTTCTCGGACGTGAGGCGCAGCATCCCCTCGGTGCCGTAAACGTCGAACCGTTCCTTATCGCCGAACCACGCGGTCTTACTGATCTGGACGGTGCCGGAGGATCCGTTGTCGAGCCGGGTAAGGAACGACATGTTGTCAGGCAGGTCGCCGAGGATGGGGTCACCGCCGTCCATGCTGGGCCGGGACTTCACCCGCGTCGCGATATCGGCGGCCACTTCGCTGACGGGGCTGCCGAGCACCGCCACGATGCGGTCGAAGGCGTTGGCCGCCCGGTAGGTAGGGCGTCCCGTGCTCGAGTCGAACAGCCAGGCGCGATGCCGGGGCCGTGGCTGGATGTACGCACTGACGAAGTGGCTGTGTTGGAACGTCAATGGGGTGCCGATGAACCCCGTGCTGATCAGATGTGCCATCTGGAGCACCTGGGGTATGTGGGCGTTCCGGTGGCCGACGACCGTGCGCAGGCCGCGGCGCCGGGCCTCGTCGGTGAGGATCGCGGCCTGTTCGGTGTTCGCGCACAGTGGCTGTTCGCAGTACACGTGCTTGCCCGCCCGCAGCGCAGCCAATGCGACGTCGAAGTGCAACTGCGGCTGCAGTGATACGCAGACGGCGTCGATGTCGGCCTCGCGCAGCATGCCGTCGACGCTGGCGAAGGCGGCCGGCACGCCATACCGTTCGGCGGTGCCGCGGGCAGACTCGACACGTGTGGTGCAGACGGCGGCCAGCTCGAAGTCGTCCATGCCCAGCAGCGCAGGGAGGTGGGCCCTAATCGCCCATCGGTCTCGTCCATCCGGGCTGTCGGCGATGCTCGCCCCCACCACGCCGACCCGCAGCGGTCGGAGTTCAGGTGTGGATTTCGGTACCGTCATGCGCCACTTGCCGTCTCGAGGGAGGCCGACGTCGGATCTCGCAGCACAGCCACGGCGGTATCGGCGGGGAACCGGACGTACACGCTGGTGCCCGGTTTCAACGACACCGTCGGGTGTTGGCGGCTGACCAGCACGAAGTCTCCGACGGTGACGTCGTACTCGATGCACTCGCCGAGGAAGGTGGCCTGGGTGACCGTGCCCTCCAGCACCGTGCCGGTGGTCGCCTCCAGCGGTGAGTCGCTCAGCTGAAGGTTCTCGGGCCGGATCACCACACCCTCGACCTGAGACAGGTCGTCGATGCCAATGACGTTCGACCGAATGCGTCCGAGTTCGGTGTCCACATCTGCCATTGCGCTGCCAGGTGTTTCGGCCAGCACCGACCGGGCCGGGATCATGTTGGTCCGTCCCACGAAGCCCGCGACGAATGTCGTCCGCGGCCGCAGGTAGATGGCCTGGGGCGTGCCTTCCTGCACAATCTTGCCGCCCGACATCACACCGATCCGAGAACTGAGGCTGAATGCCTCGGCCTGATCGTGTGTGACGTAGAGCGTGGTTACCCCGGTGCGGCGCTGTAGGTTTCGCAACTCGGATCGCATGTGTTCGCGGAGGCCGGCGTCCAGGTTGGACAGTGGCTCGTCGAGCAGCAGCAGCTTCGGCCTGCTCACCAGCGCACGCGCCAGCGCAAGTCGCTGTTGCTGGCCGCCGGACAGCTTGGTTGCCATCCGCCCGCCGTACCCGTCCAGCCGCACGACCGCCAATGCCTCCTCGACCCGTTCCTTCGCCGCGGCCTTGGAGACGTGACCGTCCTTGGCGAATCGCAGGGGGAAGGCCACATTGTTGAAGACGCTCATGTGCGGCCAGATGGCGTAGCTCTGGAAGACCATGCCGATGTTGCGTTCGTGCGACGGGAGATTGATTCGCTGCTCGACGGAGAACACAGGCTTACCGTCGACGCGGATGGCTCCCGAGGACGGCACCTCGAGACCGGCGACGCACCGCAGCGTCGTCGTCTTGCCGCAGCCCGACGGACCGAGCAGCGTGTAGAACTCGCCGGGTGTGATGGTGAAATTGACGTCGTCTACGGCCTTGACCGTCTCCTTGTCCGCATCGAATACTCGGTGCAGGCTGTCCACCCGCAGTTCGCCGCCGTTGATGACGTCTGCTGCGCGCTTCGCGTTGTCTGAATCCGCACCGCGTTGCGGCCAGCGTCGCCCAGCTCCGGTGCTGGTTCGTGATCCCACTCGTTCGTCTCCTCGTCGAAGGCTGTCGTCGCCGACCTGGCGCACCGGGCCAACTGCTACTTGGAACCTGTTGGGAAGCCCCAGATCTCCTGGATCTTGAGGATTCGGGTGACGTACTCGTCCAGGGAGGCCCAGTCCGCGATCGACGTCTCCTGGCCGTGGACGACCTCGTAGTTCTTGGTGCCTTCGGCTGCGGGGTACTCACCCCCGTTGGGGATGAACGACGACACCGGGCCGTCTACATCCAGGATCGCCTGAGCCTCAGGAGAGGCCATGAACTCCAGGAACAGCAGCGACGTGTACGGCCGCGGTGTACCGGCCCGAATCCCGGTCAAGCCGGACGTCTTTCCGGTGATCGGTGTCAGGAACTTGTACTCAAGCGATCCGCCTTCGGCGATCTGGTTGAGCACCGAGTGGTAGTTGTTGAGATTGCTGATGGCCCACTCCCCGGACGCGACACCCGTGAGCCGAGCGCCGGTGCCTCGGGTGAAGGCCGGCTTGCACTTGTCGAAGAAGTCCTTCGCGTACTGGTTGAGCCAGTCGTCACCCATCACCTCACCAAGCGGCGCGACCTGTTCGGGGCTGGCGTCGGTGGCCATCTGTCCGGGCGGCAGCTTCTCGCACACCTTCAACAGGTCTTCGTGAGTCTTGACGTCCTCCATGTTGACGCCGTACTTCGCCATCACGGCTGGGTTCCACGCGGTGGCGCCGAGGTACGTCGCATAGGCGAAGAGCTTCTTGGAGCCCGGATCCGTCATTGCGGGGCTGCCGAGGTCCAGGGATCCGTTGCTACTCAACGCCTCAAGATCGACGTTGGCCATGAACGGCTCGTAGTCCTTCCACTTGTTCTCCTCGATCTTGATCAGGTCGCCTTCGTGGCGGTCGGACTGCATTTCGAGGAGGATGGTCGGCCCCTGGTCGGACGAGACGTCGGAGACGACCGCGGTGGCGAAGGGGTACTTGGCCTTGAATGCCTCAGCCAGCTCGGCGGTCACCGTGTCGTTGAACGAACCGGCGACCTGCAACTCTCCGGTCTCCTTCTGGGCCCGCTCGACGATCTGGTCGTGGGTTGGCAGGGAGTCGCCGAAGTCGAACGTATCGTCCGCCGAGCCCCCAGAGGTGTCGCCGCCGCAGCCGGCCAGCAGCGCCGACACCGACAGCACGCCCAGGGCGAGCAAGCTGATCGATCGGCGTAGCAATAGATGCCTAGGTGTTGATCGCATCGTGTACTCCTCCGTAAACCGCCGTTGGTTCCCAAGGCCTGTCTGGCCCAGGAGTTGTTGCCGAACCGGGTTGCTGCCGTCTCTTCCCCTGTCGCTGAGCGTCATTCACGTCACTCGTTCGAATAGCCGCGCATGATCCAGCGCCGGGTGACCAGGGTGACGACACCGAGCCCGATGGTCAGCACCACGCCGATCGCACTCGCCAGACCGAAGTCGGCATCGCGATACCACGTCGCATAGAGGGCTACCGCGATCGTTTCGTTCTCGCGGCTCGCCATCATCAAGGGGATCGTCAAATTACGAAAAGCGTGCGAGCCCACGAAGATGGCTCCACCGATGAAGGCTGGCAGGATCAGCGGCCCGGTGATCAGGAGCAGAGTCCGCCCCTTCGGCACTCCGCTGACCGCAGCCGCTTCCTCCAACGAACGGTCGATCTGGATCATCGCGCCGTTGGCGGTTCGGGTCCCGAAGGCGATGTAGCGGGTGACCATCGCGATGATCATCAACGTCACCGTGCCGTAGAGCGGTAACCATCCCATCGCCGGCGAGAGGTAGAAGGCTACCAGGGCGATCACGATCGCCACTGACGGCAGCGCGTGCGGAATGAATGACAGCGCGTCGAGAATCGCCTTGCCTCGAACCTGCTGGCGCACAACGGCCCAACCAATGAGGAACGCTAGCGTCATCGTGGCCAGTGCACTGCCGATACCGAGCACGAACGAGTTCCAGAACGATTTGAGGATGCGGTCGTCACCGAGAAGGTCGACGTAGTTATCGAGACTGATCCCGCTCAGCGCGGACACGGAGGGATTCTCGTAGTTCTGCAGCAGCGATGCCCACGCGATGATCACCAGCGGCAGCACGACAGCCAGGACGGCGAAGCCGATCACGACGCCGAAGGCGGGCCACTTCCACTTCCCCAGCTTTATCCTTCGCGGCTGAAATGCCTTGCCGGTGACGGTCGCGTATCCACTGGCGCGGCGGAGGATGACGCGTTGGTAGATGGCCACCATTGCGACCGTGAGCAACAGGAACATTGTCGTGTAGACGGCTGACAGGCCCCAGTCGCCGGACAGGTACGTGCTGAAGTAGATGAACGTGGACAGCACGTACACGCCGGCGGGCAGCCCGATCAGGAGCGGGGTGTCAAAGTCCTCGAGATTGGAGATCAGCCCGTACATCGCGGTGGCCAACAGGATTGGCTTGAGCAGTGGTGCGGTGATCAGTCGCAGCGTGGCCCCAGTCCCCGCACCGGACATCGATGCGACTTCCTCCAGGGACGGATCCATCAACCGGAACGATGCGACCATCATCAAGAACAACGTGGTGGACCCGCGGATGCTCTCGACGAAGATCATGCCGGGCAGACTGTAGATGTTGAACGGTCCGGTCTCCATGTCGATGCCGAAAATGCTTGATACGCTTCGTATTGCGACGTTGATCCAGCCGGTGCGCTCGGAGAGCAGCAGCGTCCACGCCATCGCCGACAGCATGCCGGGCATGGCGATCGGGAGCAGCATCACTACCCAGGCGATATTCCGTCCCGGAACGTCGGTGCGCTCGAGTAGCCACGCGAAGAACGCCGCGATCAACACCGAGAAGAGGAGGGTGAGGATCGCGTAGACGACAGTGTTGCCTACCACCTCGTACGTGAGTGACTGACTGTAGACTCGTTTGTAGTTGCTAAGCGTCCATTCGCCGGGCCTGCTCGGCGTTCCGGCGCGGAAGCTGAACGCGATCAGATAGATGATGGGGACGATCACCACGCCGACCAGCAGCGCGGCGGCGAGCATCGAGATCCAGTTCTGCCGAAGCATGCGGAGCAATCTGCCCAGGTAGGACGGACCCGCCGGGCCAGCATCCTCTCTGACCGGTACCTTCTCGGGCTCAATAGTGAGCGTCATGGCCGAACTACCGCGACTTGCCGGATGCCAGGCGCTCTAGCAGCAAGATCGCCGCATCAAGCATCGCGAGCTCTGCATCGGAGAACGCTGTAAGCTGCTGCGCCAGAAAGGCATCGGTGTGATCCGAGGTCGATGCAAGAACCTGCTTGCCCTGCGTCGTCACCCCGACGAGCGTGGATCGGCCGTCGGTCGGATCTGCGATCAACTCGACCAGCCCGAGTTCGGTGAGCGTGGCAACAATCCGCGTGATCGACGACTTGCTCACCCGCTCGGCGCGAGCAAGGTCGCTCATCCGCAGCGGACTGTTGGCCTCGATCGGCGACAGCGCAGAGTAGCGCGACGGCGTGATCTCGCTTTCGTTGCCAGACCCC
>CADEGF010000085.1 GCA_902826815.1 uncultured Mycobacteriaceae bacterium | reverse complement strand
GAGGTTTACAACCCGAAGGCCGTCATCCCTCACGCGGCGTCGCTGCATCAGGCTTGCGCCCATTGTGCAATATTCCCCACTGCTGCCTCCCGTAGGAGTCTGGGCCGTATCTCAGTCCCAGTGTGGCCGGACACCCTCTCAGGCCGGCTACCCGTCGTCGCCTTGGTAGGCCATCACCCCACCAACAAGCTGATAGGCCGCGGGCCCATCCCACACCGCAAAAGCTTTCCCCCACCAGCCATGCGACCAGCAAGGAATATTCGGTATTAGACCCAGTTTCCCAGGCTTATCCCAAAGTGCAGGGCAGATCACCCACGTGTTACTCACCCGTTCGCCACTCGTGTACCCCCGAAAGGGCCTTACCGTTCGACTTGCATGTGTTAAGCACGCCGCCAGCGTTCGTCCTGAGCCAGAATCAAACTCTCCAAACAAAACCCAAAAAGGATCTCAGAAAAATCTGACCTAACACCAGCATCAAACTGGCAAAAAACAACCACACCCCCTAAACGGGAAAAAGAAGACATGGCAAAAACAAAAACAACAAACAAAAACCACCAAACACACTATTGAGTTCTCAAACAACACACCCGTTAAAGGGCAACCCTGCCACTGTACTCGACATGGGCAGAGACGTCAAACCCCGTCCGCCAAACGAATCTGGGGCCGTGGGCTACTTAAAACAGAGTACGCGGTCAGGCACGGGAGTCCCAAACCGGGTCCGGTTAACCACGGGTTATGCCACCCGCTCGATCTCGGCACCCAGGCTGACCAGGTTCTCGACGAACAACGGGTAGCCGCGATCGATGTGGAACACGTCGTGGACCTCGGTATCACCGTCGGCGACCAGCCCGGCGAGCACCAGACCCGCGCCCGCGCGAATGTCGGAGGACCAGACCGGGGCACTCGACAACTGCGGAAGGCCGCGGACCACCGCGTGATGGCCGTCCGTCCTGGCGTCCGCGCCCAACCGGATCATCTCCTCGACGAACCGGAAGCGGGCCTCGAAGACGTTCTCGGTGATCATCGACGTGCCATCGGCGATGCAGGCCAGCCCGATGGCCATCGGCTGCAGATCGGTCGGGAAGCCGGGGAACGGCAGGGTGGCGACGTTGATCGCCTTGGGCCGCTCGTACTGCACCACGCGGAACCCGTTGTCGTCCTGGGTGACGGTGGCCCCTGCGTCGTGCAGCTTGTGCAGCACCAACTGCAGGTGTTGCGGGTCGACTCCGGTGACCGAAATGTCGCCCCGCGTCATCGCCGCAGCGATACCCCAGGTGGCGGCGACGATGCGGTCGCCGATCACGCGGTGCTCTGTGGGATGCAGCCGATCGACGCCGGTGATCGTCATCGTCGATGAACCCGCACCCTCGATCTGGGCGCCCATCTGGTTCAGCATCGTGCACAGGTCGACGACGTCAGGTTCGCGCGCGGCGTTGTGGATGGTGGTGACGCCCTCGGCGACCACCGCAGCCATCAAGATGTTCTCGGTCGCGCCAACCGAAGGAAACTCCAGCTGAATCTCCGCGCCGCGCAAGTGATCTGCTTCGGCAACGACACAACCGTGCTCGATGTTGCACGTTGCACCCAGCTGTCGCAGGCCTGCCTGATGCATGTCCAGTGGCCGCGATCCGATGGCGTCACCGCCGGGCAGTGCGACCTTGGCCCGCTTGCATCGGCCGACCAACGGTCCCAGCACGCACACCGAGGCCCGGAACTGCCGAACCGCGGCGAAATCGGCGTCGTACTTGGGTTCGTCGGGCGACGTGATGCGGACCGTGCCGCCGTCGAGTTCGACGTTGGCGCCCAGCCCGCGCAGCACCTCCGCCATCAGCGGTACGTCGAGAATGTCCGGGCAGTTGGTGATCGTGCTGGTGCCTTCGGCCAACAGCGTCGCCGCCATCAGCTTCAGCACACTGTTCTTGGCTCCCCCGACGGCAACTTCGCCGGACAACCGGTTTCCGCCGGTCACCACGAATCGCTCGCTCACGCGGGTTAGTTTAAACAGCGGCGACGGCAGTGTCCGAATCCTCGGCCGGGCTGCCCGGTACCGTTTGACCATGGCTGTGCACCTGACTCGGATCTATACCCGGACCGGCGATGACGGGACCACCGGGTTAAGCGATTTCAGCCGGGTTCCGAAGAACGACGCGCGGCTCGCGGCGTACGCCGACTGTGATGAAACCAACGCTGCCATCGGCGTTGCCGTTTCATTGGGTCAGCCCGACGAGCACATGCTCAAGGTGCTTCGGCAGATTCAGAACGACCTCTTCGATGCCGGTGCCGATCTGTCTACCCCGGTCGTCGAGAAGCCCGAGCACCCGCCACTGCGCATCAGCCAGAGTTACATCGACCGGCTGGAGGCGTGGTGCGATGAATTCAACGAACCCCTTCCGGCTCTGAATTCGTTTGTGCTGCCCGGTGGTACGCCTCTGTCAGCTTTGCTACATGTGGCCCGGACCGTCGCGCGGCGGGCCGAGCGGTCTGCTTGGCTGGCGATTGAGGCCCATCCCGACAGCGTCAGCGTGTTGCCTGCCAAGTACCTGAACCGGCTCTCCGATCTGCTGTTCATTCTCGGCAGAGTCGCCAATCCGGGCGGCGACGTTTTGTGGCAACCTGGCGGTCCCGCAACAGATTAGGCAGTTCGCCGTCGCGCTCGCGGTGACGGGCGAGACTCCAACCACGACTGGAACGCCGTCAGCGCACCGCGATCCAGGGCCACCTCGTAGCCCCTTCTACTGTCCGGGCTCGCGTCGCGCAGTTCGAGGATCACGATCGCGTCGGTCATGATGTCGAATTCGTCGCCACGGGGTGATCGTCGCGACACGATCTCGAGGCCACGCCTGCTGAGCCGGCGATCAGGCCACCACCGCAGACTGGACAACCGGTAGAAGCCGGCTTCGCCACCGCGGTATCGCATCACCCCGTGTCGCCAGCCCTGGCCGCCGATCGCGGGAAAGTCACGCAGGATCGCGGCGGTGCCGCCGACCTGACGCAGTTTCCACAATCGATACGACAGGGCGACGACCATGAGCAGGAGCACACCCACCAGCGCGGCCATGATCAGCATGGACGCGCTCATCGGTGCCCCTAGTCGATCTGGCCCAAGGCGCGCAACCTGGCACGACCTCTGGCTGCAGTTGCTTCGTCTTCCGACTCGGAGTCGCGCTTCGCAGCGTCCGCATCGATTTCAGACTCCAGTTCGGCGGATTCCGCGAGGACGATGACGCCCTCCTCGGTCACCGACATGAATCCGCCATCGACGGCGATCCGAAGATCGTCCTCACCCTCGCGTTCGACCCGCACCATGGCGTCGTCGACGAGCTGTGCCACCAACGGAATGTGGTGGGGCAGAATGCCGATCTCTCCCGACGTGGTACGCGTGAACAGAAACGTGGCCTTCCCAGACCAGATTTCGCGTTCGACCGCGACGATGTCGACGTCCAGTTCAGCCATGTCTATTCGCTCTTGTCTTCGCCATCGTCCTCGGCGTCGTCATCCTTCTTGTCGTCAGCCGCGGGAGCGCCGTCGCTTGCGCTGTCGTCCATCTTGACGCCGAGGCTCTCCGCCTTCTTCTGAAGATCTTCCAGGCCGCCGATCAAGAAGAAGGCCTGCTCGGGCAGATGGTCGAAATCGCCCTTCGCGAGCTTGTCGAACGCCTCGATGGTCTCCTTGAGCGGCACCGTCGAGCCGGGCTGGCCGGTGAACTGCTCCGCCGCCATCATGTTCTGGGACAGGAAGCGCTCGATGCGGCGGGCGCGTTGCACCAGCTGCTTGTCCTCCTCGGCCAGCTCGTCGATGCCGAGAATGGCGATGATGTCCTGAAGGTCCTTATAGCGCTGCAGGATTCGGATGACTTCCTGTGCAACGCGGTAGTGCTCGTCGCCGACCACGCTCGGATCCAGAATCGTCGAGGACGACGCCAGCGGGTCCACCGCGGGGAAGATGCCCTTGGAGAACACCGCACGGCTGAGCTCGGTGGTGGCGTCCAGGTGAGCGAACGTCGTGGCGGGCGCCGGGTCGGTGTAGTCGTCGGCGGGCACGTACACAGCCTGCATAGAGGTGATGGAGTGACCGCGGGTCGACGTGATGCGCTCCTGCAGCTCCCCCATCTCGTCGGCCAGCGTCGGCTGGTAACCCACCGCGGACGGCATGCGGCCAAGCAGTGTGGACACCTCGGAGCCCGCCTGGGTGAACCGGAAGATGTTGTCGATGAACAGAAGTACGTCCTGCTCCTGCTCGTCGCGGAAGTACTCCGCCATCGTCAGCGCCGACAGCGCCACGCGCATACGGGTGCCTGGCGGCTCGTCCATCTGGCCGAACACCAGCGCGGTGTCCTTGAGCACGTCGGCGTCTGCAAGCTCGACCCAGAGGTCGTTGCCCTCGCGGGTGCGCTCCCCCACGCCGGCGAACACCGACGTGCCGCCGAAGTTACGGGCGATGCGGTTGATCATCTCCTGGATCAACACGGTCTTGCCCACGCCTGCGCCGCCGAACAGGGCGATCTTGCCGCCACGGACGTACGGGGTGAGCAGGTCGACGACCTTGAGGCCGGTCTCCAACATCTCCGTGCGGGGTTCCAGCTGATCGAAAGGCGGCGGCTTGCGGTGGATCGACCACCTGTCGAAATCCTTGCCGTAGCCGGGTTCATCGAGGCAGTCGCCGAGCGCGTTGAACACGTGGCCCTTGACGCCGTCGCCGACGGGGACCGAGATGGAGGCGCCGGTGTCGGTCACTTCCTCGCCCCGCACCAGTCCGTCGGTCGGCTGCAGCGAGATGCAGCGCACGAGATTGTCACCGAGGTGCTGGGCGACCTCGAGCGTCAGGGTCTTCGCGAGATCCTTGTAGTCGATTCGGGCGTGCAGCGCGTTGAACAACTCGGGCACGGAGCCGCGCGGGAACTCGACGTCGACGACGGGGCCGGTGACGCGCACGACGCGGCCCGCGGTATCCGCGCCGGACTTCTTTTCGGTTTTCTCGATAGCAGCAGTCATTCGTCTCTTCGCTTCCTACGGGCTACTTCTTGGCGGCGTCCGCGAGCGCGTTCGCGCCACCGACGATTTCGCTGATTTCCTGGGTGATCTGGGATTGCCGTTCGCGGTTGGCCTGCAGGGTCAGGTCCTTGATGAGGTCGTCGGCGTTGTCTGTCGCCGACTTCATGGCCCGGCGTCGGGATGCCGACTCCGATGCCGCCGCCTCGAGCATCGCGGCGAAGATCCGGGTGGATACGTAACGCGGCAGTAGCGCGCCGAACAGAGTCTCGGGATCCGGCTCGAAGGAGAACAGCGTGTGGGGCCCGGTGTCTTCTTCGCTGTACTCCACCACCATCGGTGCGATACGCCGAGCGATCGCCGACTGCGACAACATCGACTTGAACTCGGTGAACACGATATGCAGTTCGTCGACGCCCAGGATGTCGTCAGCGCCGGCATCGTCGCCTTCGTCGTCGATGCCTGCGTTGAAGGCCTCGACCAACGTCGACGCGACCTCCTGCGCATTCTCGTAATCCGGCCGCTCCGAGAATCCGGTCCATGATTCGGTCACATTCCAGTTGCGGAAGCTGTAGTAACCGAGTGCTTTTCGACCCACCACGTATAGGACTGGCTCTTTGCCCTCCGCGCGCAGCAGGGAGAACAGTTCCTCGGAGCGCCGAAATATGTTGGCGTTGTATGCGCCGCACAGCCCACGGTCCGACGTCACCACCAGCACACCTGCCCGCCGCGGATTCTCTCGTGCGACCAACAGCGGGTGGTCCAGCGCGCTGGCGCTCGCGAGTTCGGTGAGCATGTTGGTGATCTCACGGTCATAGGGCCGAGCCGCCAGGACTCGGGCCTGCGCCTTGGCGATACGCGAGGTCGCGATCAGCTCCTGGGCCTTGGTGATCTTCTTGATCGACCCGGCTGAGCGGATGCGGCCGCGCAGTTCGCGCAGTGTGGCAGCCATTAGACCTCCGGCCTACTTCTTCTTCGGTGCGGGCTTGCGGACCTTCACCGATTCCTTTTCGACGTCTTCATCAGACATGGCGTCGACGTGCTCGTCGGCAACGACCGAGCTGCCGTCGGTGGTGTCGAAGCCCTTCTTGAAGTCGTTCACCACCTTTTCGAGCTTTTCTTCGAGCTCCTCGGGGAGCTTCTTGCTCTCCCGGATCTCTTTGAGGATTCCCTCATGCGAGCCCTTGACGTGCTCGAGGAACTCCCGCTCGAACTTCTGAACATCCTCGACGGGCACCGTGTCGAGGTGGCCCCTGGTGCCAAGGAAGATCGCGACGACCTGTTCCTCGACGGGCATCGGGCTGTTCTGCGGCTGCTTGAGCAACTCGACCAGCCGAGCGCCGCGATCCAACTGCTTCTTCGATGTTTCGTCCAGGTCCGAGGCGAACGCCGCAAACGACTCGAGCTCGCGGTACTGCGAGAGATCCAGTCGCAGTGAGCCGGCAACCTCTTTCATCGCCTTGATCTGAGCGGCACCGCCGACGCGCGACACCGAGACGCCGACGTTGATGGCCGGTCGCACACCCTGGTTGAACAGATCCGTTTCCAGGAAGCACTGGCCGTCGGTGATCGAGATGACGTTGGTCGGGATGTAGGCCGAGATGTCGTTGGCCTTGGTCTCGATGATCGGCAGGCCCGTCAGCGAGCCGCCGCCGAGCTCGTCGGACAGCTTGGCGCAGCGCTCCAGCAGCCGGGAGTGCAGGTAGAAGACGTCGCCCGGATACGCCTCGCGGCCTGGCGGCCTGCGCAGCAGCAGCGAGATGGCACGGTACGCCTCGGCCTGCTTGGTCAGGTCGTCGAACACGATCAGCACGTGCTTGCCGTCGTACATCCAGTGCTGGGCGATGGACGACCCGGTGTATGGCGCAAGCCATTTGAAGCCGGCGGAGTCCGATGCGGGCGACGCGACGATGGTGGTGTACTCCATCGCGCCACCCTCTTCGAGGGTCTGCCGCACGCTGGCGATCGTCGTGCCCTTCTGGCCGATCGCCACGTAGACGCAGCGGACCTGCTGATCGGGATCACCGGTCTCCCAGGCTTGGCGCTGGTTGAGGATCGTGTCCACGCACACCGCGGTCTTACCGGTCTTGCGGTCGCCGATGATCAGCTGGCGCTGCCCGCGACCGATCGGGGTCTGCGAGTCGATCGCCTTGATGCCCGTCTGCAACGGCTCACTCACACCTTGGCGCTGCACCACCGACGGCGCCTGCAGTTCCAGAGCGCGGCGCTCGGTGGTTTCCACGTCGCCACGGCCGTCGATCGGCTGGCCCAACGGGTTGACCACGCGTCCGAGGAACGCGTCGCCGACCGGCACCGAAAGGACCTCGCCGGTGCGCTTGACCTGCTGCCCCTCTTCGATCTTCTCGAAGTCGCCGAGGATCACCGCGCCGATGTTGTGCTCGTCGAGGTTGAGCGCGACACCGAGCACACCGCCCGGGAACTCCAGCAGCTCCTGCGTCATCACCGACGGCAGACCCTCGACGTGCGCGATGCCGTCACCCGCGTCGATGACGGTGCCGATCTCCTCGCGCTCGGTGTCAGCCTCGAAACCGGCGACATACTCCTCGACGGCGCCCTGGATCTCGTCTGCCGAGATCGTCAACTCTGCCATTCTGTTCTCCTCTTCGCGCAAGCGCTCATCGGCGGCTTCACGTCTCTCTGCTTCGTTGTGGGTCTTGGTTATTCGGGCAAGTGGGTCTCGGCCGATGCCAGCTTGGACGCCAGCGATCCGTCGATCACCTCGTCGCCCACGGTGATCGCGAGACCACCGAGCAGCGCCGGGTCGATGTGCAGCTGAAGTGAAACGGGATGGCCGTAGATACGGGTGAGCAGCTGCGTCAACCGTTCGTTCTGAGCCTCGCTGAGCTCGCTCGCGGCAGTGACGTGAGCGACGACCTCACCTCGCCGGGAAACCGCCAGGTTCGCGAGTTCGCGGACGGAATCATCAGCGCGCTCGCCGTGCAGCAGTTCGATCGTCTGGCGAAGCAGATCCGCGGTGTTCTTGCTCGCCCTGCGCGCAAGAACGTTGTTCAACAGGCTGATTCGGCCTTCCAGCGGGGCGCTGTATTCGCTCAGCAGTGTGATCAACCGCGGTTCGGTGTCGAGGATGCGGCTGAACCGGAACAGCTGGTCCTCCACGTCCTCAATCTGGCCGTCGCTTTCGGCGCGCACCACCAGGGCGAGCCTCGCGATGTGCTGAATTGCGCGTGGTAAGTCCGACGTGGACGACCACCGCTGCGACGCAGCGGTTTTGAGGATGTCGAGCGCGGAATCGGAAACCTTGCCCGACAACAGCCGGTCAACGAGTGCAACCTTGGCAGCGGAATTGCTGGATGGATCGGCCAGATGCCTGGCCAGGACCGGCTCACGGCGAAGCAATTTCACCGTCGATGCCAGGTCGTCGGACAACGTGGTCAGCCCGTCGGCGTCGAGGTCGGTGCCGACTCCGTCGAACCGCTCGACCACCGCGCCAAGAGACTCTCGGCTGGCGGCCCGCAGCTTGGCAGTGACGGCGTCACCGAAGGCCGTGCTCGACGGTGCCATTTCGTCGAGCTCATCGAGGAATCGGTCGACCGTCGCGGCCTGCTCCGTCGGGTTGGAGACGAAGCCCCGGACCATATCGCCTGCGCGATGGACGGACTCGGAGCCAAGGCTCTGCCTCAACTCGCGAATGAGTTGTTGACGCAGCAGCTGAACCTGCTGCCCGCCTTGGGTTTTGATTCGTTCCAGCTCGGCGTCGGCCTGGATCCGCAGCTGTTCGGCGATTTTCTCGGCGTCGTGACGCGCCTCGTCGATCACCTTCGCCGCCTCTGCCTTGGCCTGCTCGAGCGCCTTGGCGTGCTCCTTGTCGGCGTCGGCGACCTTCTTCTCCGCCTCAGCGTTGTCGGCGAGCTGGGTGCGAACGGTCTCCTGTTGGTTCTTCATCATCGTGCGGATCGGCGGCACAACGTATTTCCAGAGCAGAAAGACGATTACCGCGAAGCCGATGAGCTGTCCGATGAAGGTCGACATTGGATCTACCGCTGTCCTGTCGTAGCCGGAACCGTACGAGTGGTCACCTCAACGCCGAGCACGCGGCTCGCGAGTTGCGCCGCAAGCGTTTCCACCGAGGTCTGAAGATCTGCGGTCACCGCGCGGGATTGCTCAGTCAGCTCCTGGGTGGCCTGCTGAAGCACCGACGAGACCTCGGCGCCCCCACGAGCCCGTGCGTCGTCGACGATCTTGCGTCCTTCCGCGCGGGCCTCCTCGCGAACATTCGTCGCCTCGCGGCGCGCCTGACCCATCACCTTCAGATAGTCGGCATCGGCGGCGGCGCGTAGTTGCGCCGCGCGCCGATTGTCCTCGGCCGTCTTATGAACCATGGCTTCGCGCTCATGCAAAACCTTGGAGATAGGCGGTACGACCCACTTGGCGATGACACCGAGCACGATCAAGAAGATGAGCAGCACGAAGAAGAACGTGCCGTTCGGGACCAGGAAGTTACTCTGCCCGCCCTCTTCCGCCGCGAGGATGCTTACGTTGATGTCATCCATGACGCGAATTAGGCAACCGGGGTGGCGAACACGAACAGTGCCATGAACGCCAGGTTGATGAAGTACGCCGCCTCAACCAGACCGACCGTGATGAAGAACGGAGTGAACAGTCGGCCCTGGGCTTCCGGCTGACGTGCGATGCCGGCGATCAACGCGTTACCGGCGATACCGTCACCGATACCGGCGCCGATTGCGCCACCGGCCATGATCAGGCCACCGCCAATGAGCGCGCCAGCAGCGATAGTGGGATCCATTCTTATCCTCCTTGATAACTGGTAGGTGTCCTACCAGGACGTGGGTCGAGCATGGTGTCGGTACTAGTCATGGTGTTCGTCGAGCTCCATCGACTGGCTGAAGTACAGGATCGTCAGCAGCGCGAAGATGAACGCCTGGATGGCGCCGACGAACAAGTCGAAGCTCTTCCAGATCGCGTTGGGCGCCCACATGATCCACGGCGGGAAGAGCGCGATCAGCGCGACCAGGATGCCGCCGGCGAAGATGTTGCCGAAAAGTCGGAGAGACAGCGAGATCGGCTTGGCGATCTCTTCGACGAGGTTGATCGGCGCCATCAGCGCGACGTGGCCCTTCAGCAGCTTGACCGGGTGGCCGAGCGGGCCGCGACGCCAGATGCCTGCGGCGTGGTAGCAGATGAAGACGAACAGTGCGAGCGCCAGCACGAAGTTGATGTCGGATGCCGGTGGCTTGATCAGTTCGTGGATCGCGCCGTCGCTGGTTGTGTACTGCACCGGCAGCACCGAGAGCCAGTTGGCGACGAGGATGAACACGAACAGTGTGACCGCCAGCGGCAGCACGAACGGCGCGATCTTCATGCCGATCGCGGCCTCGATCTGGTTGCGCAGCTGAACGGTGATCGCCTCCCAGAACAGCTGAACGCCGTTCGGAACCCCGGTCGATGTCACCTTGGAGCGCAAGAAGAATGCGAGTGCGAGCACGATCACCGCGGCGATCGCGGTGGCCAGCACCGTGTCCGTGTTGACGGTGAGGCCGAACCAGTGCGCCTCTGTGTGGTGGCCGACCTGAATTCCGGACTCGGCGGCCAGGATGGTTTCGGTCATTGCTCCGTGGCCTCTCCTTCGGCTCCATCACCGGCGCCTGCCTTCAACTTCTTCATGACGGGCAGCGCCGTGGAAACCACTAGCAGTACCTGGAAAAGCGCCATACCGAACACGACGCCGAGGCCCTGGGGCCGGAAGATGAACGCGATCGTCAGACCGATCACCGTCATCGCCAACAGTCGGGTGGCGGAGTTCAGCGCCATCTTGCGCTTCAGCGGATGGTCCTGGGCGGTGATCGACTCGACCGATCGCTGCACGAGGATCGCGTTGAGCAAACCGAGGCCGAGACCGACGCCGAAGAAGACACCGATCAACGGGTGACCGAAGAATGCGGCCGCCAATGTCACCAGGCCGGCGAATACAACGCACACAGCGAGCAGTCGCAAAGGCCGGAAAGCAACTGACGGAAACACCAACGGCGCGTCTTGCGCTGGCGTTGTCACGGCGTCACCTCTATCCCGCGGTCACGAGGGCTAACCCAATGATTCTGTGGCGTGGCGCACCGAGCGTATCGGAGTGCGCGAGACGCGGTGGAATCACCCAAGGGGTAGCTCCCTTTGTCGGTCGTTTGTCCGTGCCGATCGGTGGTGAACCGGGCGGCTCGGGGGCCGGCAACCCGCGAGGTTTTTCGGGTTCTACCAGCACGGTACCACACAGGAAGCGGCCAGAAACGGGGTCTACTACTTTTTGTCGTACAGGCCGTCGTACGGCTCTTCGCTGCGCCTCAGAAGCGGGATCAGCGTGACGACGATCGCCACCAGAATCGCCGCGAGCATCACCCCGCCGGTGTAGCGGGGGTCGAAGAAGATCGTGCTGGCGGCGCCGAGCGCGACGATGCTCACCCAGAGATAGATGAGCAGAACCACGCGGCGATGCGAATGGCCGAGCTGCAGTAGCCGATGGTGCAGATGCATCTTGTCGGGGCTGAACGGGCTGCGGCCAGCCCGGGTGCGCCGCACGATCGCGAGCAACATGTCCAGTGCGGGCACGAACATGACAGCGACGACCAAGAGGAACGGCGACAGCAGAGCGAACACGTCGCGGGCACCATAGGCACTTTGCGAGATCGGGCCCGCAGCCGTGGTGGATGCGGCGCCGAGCATCAGCCCGATCAACATCGAGCCGGAGTCGCCCATGAAGATGCGCGCGCGGTGGAAGTTGTGCGGCAGAAATCCCAGACACGCCCCGGCAAGAACCACCGAGATCACCGCAGGCGGATAAAACAACACGTCTCCACCGTGGTCGCGAAGCAATCCGATCGAGAAGATGGTGATCGCCAGCGCCGTGATCAGACCCAGCCCGGCAGCGAGTCCGTCGAGACCGTCGACGAAGTTCATCGCGTTGACGATCGCGACCGTCAGCGCCAGCGTCAGCAGGATCGACGAGACCTGGTCGAGCACGATGGTGCCGACGCCGCCGAATGGGATGTACAGCACGCTCCACGCAACGCCCATCGTGACGAGCACGCTGGCGGCGGTGATCTGGCCGGCGAACTTCGTCAGCGCGTCCAGCCCCCACTTGTCGTCGATCAGGCCGATGGCCATGATCAGCCCGCCCGCCACCACCGTCGCGGGCAGACCCGAGGAGTAGACGAAGCCGCGGGTCAGTGCGGGCAGCTGGGAGGCCAGCAGCACGGCGGCCAGCACGCCGATGTACATCGCAAGGCCGCCCATCCGCGGCGTCGGCTGCGAGTGGACGTCGCGGTCCCTTGGGTAGGCCACCGCGCCCACCCTGGTGGCCAGCGCGCGAACCCAGCCGGTCGCGAAATAGGTGATGATCGCCGCGGTGAGGCCGACCAGAGCCAACTCGCGCAACGGCACGCCCGCGCCTCGATCGGAGAGCGCAAGCAGCCCACCGGCCACAATCTGCACTTCGCTCACCACTGAATGAACCGTACTGGACGAGATTGAGAGCGCCTGGGTGCTTTCAGCTGACCGGCGTCAGGCTGTCGACGTCGACGCCAAGGACTTTCGCGATCGCCTCTGCAGTCACCGGGCCTGCACGAAGGATCCGCGGTTCGGTACCGGTGAGGTCGACGATGGTGGACGCGGCCTGCTGTTCGGACGGGCCCGCGTCGAGATACACCGCGACGAGATCGCCGAGTTGGTTGCGGGCGTCCTCGGCCGTCACCGCGGCGGGTTGGCCGGAGACGTTCGCGCTGGAGACCGCCATCGGCCCGACCTCACGCAGGATCTCGATCGCGACCGGGTGCAACGGCATCCGCAGCATCACGGTTCCTGCGGCGTCGCCGAGATCCCATTGCAGCGACGGAGCCTGCTGGACGACGAGGCTCAGCGCGCCCGGCCAGAATGCGCGGATCAGTTCCCGCGCGGAGTCGGGCACGGTGTACACCAGGCCATCGATGGTGTGCCACGACCCGACGAGCACCGGCACCGGCATATCGCGGCCGCGGCCCTTGGCCGACAACAGCGCGGCCACCGCGGTGTTGTCGAATGCATCGGCCCCGATGCCGTAGACAGTGTCGGTGGGCAGCACGACCAGGCGCCCACCTTTGACTGCGCTGACGGTCGAGGCGATTCCGGTTGCGCGCGCGTCATCGTCTGCGCAATCGAACAGCTCGCTCATTTCGCTGGACTCCGGCTCACGGATCCACCTTCTCACGTGCCGCCGTGACGAAGCGGGGCCGTTCCGCGAGGTCGTGGTGTGCGGCAACGTCGACGAATCCGCCGGCCACGGTGAACGCGTCGACGGTCGCGCTCGAGGTGGTGTCGTCGTGTTCGACCGCGCACCAGCCGCCGGGCTTCAACCAGCGCGCTGCCAGTTCGACGATCGCGTTGATGACGACCATGCCATCAGGGCCGCCGAATAACGCGTGCGGCGGATCATGTTGGGCCACTTCTGGTTCCAGCATCACGCCGTCGGGAATGTAGGGCGGGTTGGCGACCAGGAGGTCAACCTGGCCGTCCAGTTCGGGAAACAGCGTGGTGTCGGTGACGTCGGCACGCACCAGCTCGATCGCGGACCCCGCGACATTTCGCTGTGCGTAGTCCAGCGCTTCGTCCGAGTCATCGACGGCAATGATGCGCGCGTCGGGCCAGAACTTCGACAGGGCCAGTGCCAGCGCGGCCGAGCCGGTACACAGGTCGACGAGCACCGGTTGCGGCGGCAGCGGCTGCGCCGACGCCCACTCCAACAATCCCTCGGTTTCAGGTCGCGGGATGAAGACACCCGGCCCCACCGAAACGGTCACGGGGCCGAGCGGCGCGGTACCGAGTATGTGCTGCAACGGGATTCGATGCGCGCGGGCTGCGATCAGATCGGCGTAGCGGGCGCAGAAGTCGTCGTCGATTTCACCTAGCACCGAGAGTCGCCCGCGACTCGTGCCTGCCGCGTACGCGGCCAGCTCCTCGGCGTCGGTCATAGGCGAGGCGACTCCCGCCTCGGTGAGCGCGTCCGCTGCGTGCTCGATCTCGCGCCGCAGCCGCACAGTGGAAGTCATGCCTGTTGCAGCCGCGATTGCTTGTCGGCGGCCGCCAGTGCGTCGAACAACGCGTCCATGTCTCCGTCGAGCACCTGGTCGAGGTTGTGTGCCTTGAAGTTGATCCGGTGGTCGGCGATGCGGTTCTCGGGGAAGTTGTACGTCCGGATTCGCTCGCTGCGGTCGACCGTCCGGATCTGGCTGGCCCGATCAGCGGAAGCGTCGGCCTGCGCCTGCTCCTCGGCCAGCGCCTGCAGCCGCGCGGCAAGCACCTGCATCGCGCGGATCTTGTTCTGCAGCTGGCTGCGTTCGTTCTGGCAGGTGACGACGACGCCGGTGGGCAGGTGCGTGATGCGCACGGCCGAGTCGGTCGTGTTGACGCCCTGACCGCCCTTACCCGATGACCGGTAGACGTCGATACGCAAGTCGGACTCGTCGATCTGCACTTCCTCGACCTCTTCGGGCTCCGGATAAACCAGGACGCCCGCGGCCGAGGTGTGCACGCGGCCCTGCGATTCTGTGACGGGAACACGCTGTACGCGGTGCACGCCGCCTTCGAACTTCAGCCGCGACCAGACGCCGTCGGCCGAATCACCTTTGCTCCTTATCGACAGCGTGGCGTCCTTGTAGCCGCCGAGATCAGACGTCGTCTCGTCGAGCATCGTGACGGTCCAGCCGTGCCGCTCGGCGTAGCGGATGTACATCCTGGCCAGATCCGCGGCGAACAGGGCGGACTCCTCGCCGCCCTCGCCGGACTTCACCTCCAGAACGATGTCGTCGGCGTCGTGCGGGTCACGTGGCGCGAGCAGGTCCGTCAGATGGGTGTCGAGTTCGTCGACAGTCGTGGTGAGTTCGGTGACCTCGGCCGCGAAAGAGTCGTCGTCGGCCGCCAGTTCGCGGGCGGCCTCGAGGTCCCCGCGGGCCGTCTCCAACTTGCGGTAGGTCGCCACGATCGGCGCCAACGCGGCGAAGCGCCTACCCACCTTGCGGGCCCTGCCTGCATCCGAGTGCAGCTCAGGATCGGAGAGCTGGCGCTCGAGATCGGCGTGCTCGGTCAAGATGGCGTCGATGGCCGGCGCGGTGTCCGTCACGTCGCCCTCCTTCCCCCGATTGTCCGCCAAACGTGAAACGACGCCCGGCCTGCGCTTTACGCGGCAGATCGGGCGTCGTTCAGACAGCTAGTTGTCGGCTGCACCCTTGTCGGAGCCTGCCTTGCGCTTGCCGTAGCGCTTCTCGAAGCGGGCCACACGGCCGCCGCTGTCGAGAATCTTCTGCTTGCCCGTGTAGAACGGGTGGCACTGCGAGCAGACCTCTACGTGGATCTGGCCGCTCTTCTTGGTGCTTCGCGTCGTGAACGTGGCACCGCAACCGCAGTGCACGGTGGTCTCGACGTAGTCAGGGTGAATGCCCGATTTCATGGTGTCCTCTTCATTCGTTGGCCGCCGGGTCGCCCGCGCCATTCCTGGAGCGTGCGGACGTGAACCGGAACCGAAGGTCAGCGGTCCATTATGCCAGGTCAACCGCCAGCATCCCAAACGCGCCGACGAGGCCCGCTATTCCCCGGGCAATCCGGCCCGACGGTATCGCTGACCGTCACGTTTCCACAGCTGACCACCCGCAGGCGTGGTGCCGTAGGAGACCAACTCCCGCTTGAGGATCTTGTTGGTCGCGGTCGACGGCAGATCGTCGGCGATCCACACGTGGCGCGGCCACGCCTTCGGCGACAGGTCGGACTGGCCAGTCAGGAACTCCTCGAAAGCCGCGGGCGTCAGCGTGGCGCCGTCGCGCAGCACGATAGCCGCCATGACCTGGTCGCCCACCGACTCGTCGGGAACCGGGTACACCGCGACGCGGCTGAGGTCCGGAAGCCTCATCAGGACCCGTTCAATCGGCGCAGCAGCGAGGTTCTCGCCGTCGACCCGCATCCAGTCGGCGGTCCGGCCCGCGAAGTAGATCCAGCCGTCGGCGTCGCGGTAGGCCAGGTCCCCCGACCAATACATACCGTGACGCAACCGGTGATCGGTGGCGCCAGCGTCCTTGTAGTAGCCGCGGAAAAGCCCGCCGCCGCTGGTGTTGACCAACTCCCCCACTGCCGCCTCGCGGTTGACCAGAGCACCACTGGAGTCGAACCGCGCGACCTCACATTCCTGCAACGTGTCCGGATCGTAGATCGCCACTCCGGGAAAGCCCTTGCCGAGCGAACCGCCCGGACAGCCGTCCTCGCGGGTGATGATGACGGCGTTCTCCGTCGATCCGAACCCGTCCCAGACCGTGCAGTCGAAACGGCGGGAGAACTCGGCGATGTCGCGATCGCTGGCCTCGTTGCCGAATGCGACGCGCAGTGGATTGTCGTGATCGTCAGGCTGCTCGGGAGTGGACAGGATGTAGGCGAGCGGCTTGCCGACGTAGTTCATGAAGGTGACGCCGTAGCGGCGGACGTCGTCGAGAAAACGCGATGTCGAGAACGCGGCAGGCACGATCGTCGCGCCTGTCACCATGGCGACACCCCAGCCCGCGTAGATCGAGTTGGAGTGGAATAACGGCATCGACACATAACAAACATCGGATGTTGTGACCGAATACCGTTCCGCCAGCGCACTTCCCGCGAAGATCGGCATCATGTGCTGCACCTGCACGGCCTTGGGATCGCCGCTGGTGCCGGAGGTGAAGATCATCACGAACGTGTCGTCCGGACCGACCTCGCGGTGCGGCGTCAAGTCGGCTTTCTGCGCGGTGAGTGCGGCCCATTCGTCGCTGGACGTGTCGAGCACACGGACGCCGGGCAGGTCGAGGCCGTCGAGCAGATGACGGTGCGCGGCGTCGGTGATCAGGATCTGACAGTCGACGAGTGCGATGTCGCGACTCAGGCCCTCGCCGCGCCGAGTGTTGTTGACACAGCACAGGACATAGCCGCCGAGTGCGGCTGCCGCCATCGCCGTCAGCATGTCGGGCCCGTTGGCCAGCAGCACACCGACGTGCAGCGGGCGGTCGGGATCGGCGATGCCGATGAGCGCGGCGGCCTGAGACTTGGCCTCGGCGATGTGTTCACGCCACGTCCAGATACGGTCGCCGTGCTTGACCGCGACGGTGTCCTGTTCGGACCGCTCACGAAACAACTGCTGGAGTGTGTCCGCCATGGCTCACCTCGGTCCGTCGGCGCGTGTGAACAGATTTGCGAATCTGTCTACCATCTCTGGTCTGGCCGGTAGTATCCGCCTGCCAGTTGACAGAATGCTCTGATCGCGCCAGAGGTGCGATGAAAATGATGGGAGGAGAGCCGGGTGACAAGCAGCACGGCCGCCAAGAGCGTCCGCGATCGGCTGATCGACGCTGCCGAAACCTGCCTACGCGCCAAGGGAATTCGTGCCACCACCGTTTCGGAGGTAGCCGAGGTCGCGCAGGTATCGCGCGGCTGGCTGTACCGGCACTTCCCGGACAAGGTGTCGCTGCTCGGCACCGCGATCGTGCGCCTCAACGAGGCGTACTGGTCGGAGGCGCATGCGCTGCTGGAACGCTGCGACGGCCTCGACGACCAGATGGCCGCAGGCGTGGTGAACGCTCGGGCCGCGTACGACGACCCCGGCGCGGTGCTTATGCGGCTGCGGATCGAGGAGCCCGAGGAGTTCGCCGCGTGCGCGGGGGCAGGCGTTCAGGGGCTGGTGCCCGATCTTGCCGCCTTCTGGCGGCCGTACCTGGTCGCTGCTCAGGAACGCGGTGAGGTCCACGCCGCCATCGACATCGCCGAGGCCTCCGAGTGGGTGGCGCGCGTCCTCATATCGCTCGCGACAGTGCCGGGCGACACCCTGGACCCGACCGATCAGGCCGCGGTCCGCACGCACGTGCGGCGCTATGTGATGCCGGGCCTGAAAGCGGACCCGGCGCAAACCGACTGACTTAGTCGTTGTCCATCGAGCCAGGCGTGGTCTTGGAGACCTGCACCAGGAACTCGTAGTTGGTCTTCGTCTTGCGCAGCTGGCTCATCAGCAGGTCGATGGCCTGATGGGAATCCAGCCCCGACAGCACGCGGCGCAGCTTGTGCACCACACCGAACTCGTCCGTGGACAGCAGCAGCTCGTCCTTGCGGGTGCCCGACGGGTTGACGTCGACGGCCGGGAACACCCGGCGCTCGGAGATCTTGCGGTCGAGCTTGAGCTCGGCGTTACCCGTGCCCTTGAACTCCTCGAAGATCACCGTGTCGCCGGTGGAGCCGGTTTCGACCATCGCGGTGGCGATGATCGTCAATGAACCACCGTCTTCGATGTTGCGGGCCGCACCGAGGAACCGCTTCGGCGGATACAGCGCGGTCGAGTCGACACCACCGGACAGGATTCGGCCCGACGCAGGCGACGCATTGTTGTATGCGCGGCCGAGGCGGGTGATCGAGTCGAGCAGCACCACGACGTCCTTGCCCTGCTCCACCAAACGCTTCGCGCGTTCGATGGCGAGCTCGGCGGCCTGGGTGTGGTCGGACGGTGGCCGGTCGAAGGTGGACGCGATGACCTCGCCCTTGACCGACCGCGTCATATCGGTGACCTCTTCCGGGCGCTCGTCGACGAGCACGACCATCAGATGGCATTCCGGATTGTTGGTGGTGATCGCGTTGGCGATGTCCTGAAGGATCGTGGTCTTGCCGGCCTTGGGCGGCGACACGATCAGGGCACGCTGGCCCTTGCCGATCG
>CADEGF010000084.1 GCA_902826815.1 uncultured Mycobacteriaceae bacterium | reverse complement strand
CCGACACCGCCGACCTCCGGCTCTTCGGCTTCGTCGGTTGCCGCACCGTCGTCGGCCTCTTCGTCGGTGCCGGCCTCGTCGTCGACCTCTGCGTCGGGTTCCTCGGCTTCGGCTTCGCCGTCGGCCGCTGCTTCCGGCTCGTCGTCGGATACTTCGTCGGCGACCACTGCGGCGTCTTCCGCGTTCTCAACGGCGGCCTCATGCACCTCGGGCGCGGCCTCCTCGGCCTCTGCGATCTCGTCACCCTCGACTGAACCGACACCGCCGACCTCCGGCTCTTCGGCTTCGTCGGTTGCCGCACCGTCGTCGGTCTCTTGGTCATCAGCGTCGGCTTCGTCGTCAGCGACGGCGTCGTCGGCGTCCGCCTCGTCGTCAACCTCTGCGTCCGTGTGGGCTTGGTCGCCGTCGGCCTCTGCTTTCTGCTCTTCGTCGGCTTCGTCCGATACTTCGTCGGCGACCACTGCGGCGTCTTCCGCGTTCTCGACGGCGGCCTCATGCACCTCGGGCGCGGCCTCCTCCGCGTCGGCGACCTCGTCACCCTCGACCGAACCGACACCGCCGATCACTCCGGCGGGTTCGGACTCCTTGCCGGCCTCTGCGAACGCTTCCGCCTCCGCGATTTCTCCCGCAGGCGCGTCGGCGACGTCCTCGGCGAGTTGCTCACCCTCAGCGACTGCTTCGACTTCGGTTGGCTCTTCGCCCGCGGATTCGAGTATCTCCGTGGCGGCTTCGTCTTCGTCTTCCTTCTCGCCCGCAGCCTTCGCCGCGGCGACGACGCCGGTGGTGGCCGCGACGGCGACAAGTTCCTTCTCGATCTTCTCGGTGGGTGAATCCTCGAGCACGTCTCCGTCGTCCTCGGCATACCCGAGGAGATCTGACGGGTCTTCACGCCCCTTGGTCGCCACCATCATGTAGACGACGGCGCCGATGAACACGAATACCGACACAAACGAGTTGATCCGGATTCCCGCAATATGGGTCGCCATATCGCTGCGCATCAGCTCGACCCAGAACCGACCGAAGCAGTACGCGGCGACGTAGAGCGCGAAGAGCCGGCCATGGCCGATCCGGAAGCGTCGGTCCACCCACAGCAGCAGTACGAAAACCAACAGGTTCCACAGCAACTCGTACAGGAACGTGGGATGGACGACCTCGATCAGCTGCCCGGTCGACACGCCGTTCAACGAGTCGAGGGCGCCGTTCGCATCGCGGCGCTCGAAGATCTCCAGGCCCCATGGCAATGACGTCGTCCTGCCGTACAGCTCCTGGTTGAAGTAGTTTCCGATCCGGCCGATCGCCTGTGCCAACACGATGCCGGGCGCGATGGCATCGCCGAAGGCAGGCAACGGAATTCCTTTACGCCTGCATCCGATCCATGCCCCGATGCCTCCGAGCGCAACCGCACCCCAGATGCCAAGGCCGCCCTCTTGGATTTTGAAGGCTGCCACCAGACCTGCGCCGCCGGGCCCGAAATACGTCGACCAGTCGGTGAGAACGTGGTAGAGCCTGCCACCGATCAAGCCGAAGATGATGGCCCACAATGCGATGTCGAAGATGACACCGCGCTCGCCGCCGCGGTCCGCCCACCGCTTGTTGCCGATGAACAACGCGGCGATGACACCAAGAAGGATGAACATCGCGTAGGCGCGAATCGGAATCGGCCCTAGATGCCACACGCCCTGCGAAGGGCTTGGAAAGGACGCAAGTATGGTCGTTGTCACGCCGAAATCCTCTGCCGCACACCGTCGGCCAATTCTTTGGTCAGCGCACGCACGGCAGGCAGGCCCTCCGTAAGCGCCGACACCAGGGCCGAACCAACAATGACACCGTCGGCATACGCACCGATCTGGGCGGCCTGTTCACGCGACCTGACCCCCAGTCCGACGCCGACGGATATATCCGAAACCGCCTTCACCCGCTGCACCAGTTCTGGCGCGGCAATCGATACAGCATCGCGCGCGCCCGTGACGCCCATCGTTGAAGCGGCGTAGACGAATCCGCGCGATGCGTTGGCCGTCGCGGCCAGCCGCTCCGGTGTCGACGACGGCGCAACCAGGAAAATGCGGTCAAGGCTGTAGGTATCCGATACCGCAAGCCACTCGTCGGCCTCATCCGGAATCAGGTCAGGAGTGATCATCCCGAGCCCACCGGCGGCAGCCAGATCCCGCGCGAAAGCGTCCACCCCGTAATGCAATACGAGGTTCCAATAGGTCATCACGACCGCACGGCCACCGGCCTTGCTGATCGCCTCGACGGCCGTCAGCGAGTCGCGCACCCTGACACCGCCGCGCAGCGCCGCCTCGGTGGCCGACGCGATGACGGGTCCGTCCATACCGGGGTCGGAATACGGCATACCGACTTCGATGACATCGCAACCGGATTCGACCAGTGCCGTCATCGCCGAGATCGACTTCGGCACGTCGGGGTATCCGGTCGGCAGGTAGCCGATGAGCGCAGACCGGCCCTCTTGCCGACATGTCGCGAAGGTGCTGGCGAGTCCATTCGTCATGAGCCGGCGCTCCCCTTGGCGTCCAGCAGGTCGAACCACTTGGCAGCCGTCTCCACGTCCTTGTCGCCGCGGCCGGACAGATTCACGAGAATGACCGAGTTCGGCCCGAGTTCCTTGCCCAACTTCAACGCGCCGGCGAGGGCGTGCGCGGATTCGATCGCGGGAATGATGCCTTCGGTCCGGCACAGCAGACCGAACGCATCCATCGCCTCGGTGTCGGTGATCGGCCGATACTCGGCACGCCCGATGTCCTTGAGGAATGCGTGCTCCGGCCCGACCCCCGGATAGTCCAAACCCGCCGAGATCGAGTGCGATTCGATGGTCTGGCCATCCTCGTCCTGCAACAGATACGAGAACGAGCCTTGGAACGCGCCGGGCGATCCGCCCGTGAAGGTCGCTGCGTGACGCCCGGTTTCGACGCCGTCGCCGGCAGCCTCGAAGCCGACCAACTTCACGGCCGGATCATCGATGAACGGGTGGAAGATGCCGATGGCGTTGGATCCGCCGCCGACACATGCGGTTACCGCATCCGGCAGTCGACCCGCCTGATCCTGCACCTGCACGCGCGCCTCGAGTCCGATCACCCGCTGAAAATCGCGGACCATCACCGGGAATGGATGCGGACCCGCCGCCGTGCCGAAGCAGTAGTACGTCTCGTCGGCGTTGGTCACCCAGTCGCGGAATGCCTCGTTGATCGCGTCCTTGAGCGTCTTCGAACCGGACTCCACCGACACCACTTCGGCTCCAAGCAGCCGCATCCGGGCCACGTTCAACGCCTGTCGGGCGGTGTCGACGGCGCCCATGTAGATCACGCAGTCCAAACCCAGGAGAGCACAGGCAGTCGCGGTCGCCACCCCGTGCTGACCGGCGCCGGTCTCGGCGATGACCCGCGTCTTGCCCATCTGGCGGGCCAACAAAGCCTGACCCAGCACATTGTTGATCTTGTGAGACCCCGTGTGGTTCAGGTCTTCTCGTTTGAGGAAGATCCGCGCGCCGCCGGCGTGCTCGCGCAGGCGTGCGGCTTCGTACAGCGGTGACGGCCGACCGGCGTAGTGCCGCTGCAGCCGGTCCAACTCGTCGAGGAATTCCTGATCGCCGCGCGCCTTCTCGTAGGACGCGGTGACTTCTTCGATCACGGCCATCAGCGCCTCGGGAATCAATCGTCCCCCGTAGGCACCGAAATGGCCCTTGGCGTCGGGATCGTGGACGGTCGGCTCGGCGACCGCCGCACTGGAACGCGGCAACTCTGGGCCGGCGAGATCGGCCACTTGTCAGCGCGAGGGTTTCGGGCAGGACGGATGCGTGCCTGCGGTGACCAGATCGGCGACGGCGGTGCGGGGATCACCACTGGTGACCAGACCCTCGCCGACGAGGACAGCATCGGCACCCGCACCCGCGTATGCGAGCAGGTCGGCTGGTCCGCGCACACCGGATTCGGCGATACGGATGATGTCGGTCGGCAACCCAGGTGCGATGCGGGCGAAGCAATCACGGTCGACGTTGAGTGTCTTGAGGTCGCGTGCGTTGACGCCGATGATCTTGGCTCCGGCCTGCAGCGCGCGGTCAGCTTCTTCTTCGGTGTGCACCTCGACCAACGCTGTCATCCCGAGCGATTCGGTGCGATCCAGCATCGACACCAGCGCAGACTGTTCGAGCGCGGCGACAATGAGCAGCAGCATGTCCGCGCCATGCGCGCGTGCCTCGTGAATCTGGTACGGCCTGACAATGAAATCCTTGCGCAACACCGGGATTGACACCGCGGCGCGTACGGCGTCGAGGTCGGCCAGCGACCCGTTGAACCGCCGTTGCTCGGTCAGCACGCTGATGATGCGGGCGCCGCCGTCCTCATATGCGCCAGCGAGTTTCGCCGGATCGGCGATGTTGGCGAGAGCTCCGCGCGACGGGCTGGCACGCTTCACCTCGGCGATCACACCGATGCCGGGTTCGCGCAGCGCAGCCATCACGTTCAACGGTGAAGCCGCCGCCTTGGCGGCCGCCTTGACTTCGTCGAGGCTGACGACGGCCTCGCGTGCGGCGACGTCGGCGCGGACTCCCTCAATGATGGAGTCGAGCACGGTGGCCGAACTCATAAGCCGTGAACTCCCTCCGCGTTCGCGCCTGCTTGCTGCCGCATGATCTTCATCGAAGGGTAGCCGCACCGAACACACCATCTCTCACCGACCCTCGCTGTCCGGTTTGGTGGGATCACGCCCCTCATCGAGCGCGTCCCACATCATCCGCTCCGACATGTCGTCGCCTGCAGAAGCGCGTCGTCGCGCAGCTTCTCTGCGGCGCGCCGGAGCCTCGTATTTCTCGTCGTCCGATGCAACTTTCACCGGTGCCCGCATGAGCAGCACAGCGCCGACGAGGGTGAGTACCGCGGCGACCAACGTGATGACCGCACCCCAGTAATGCCGCTGTGTACCAAGCAGGTCGGCTACCGGCACGTCGGCGAGGCCTGCGGCGCGCACGGCAACGTCGGGGATGACCCACAGGCTGATCGCCAAATACGCCATCACGGCGCTCAGCGCGCCGACGACCAGCGCCAGCAGTCGCAACTGCCACCGCGGCCCAACGGTGGACTTGAGTGCGGCCGCGAGCAGGATGACAGCCAGCGGCACAAGGGCCGTCGACCAGGCCCCGCCGTTGAGCGACGCGGTCTGAGGCTGGCCGAGCCCGTCGAACGAGCTCACCTCCACCCACGTCATCCGCGACGCCACCCACAGCGCACCGGCCGCTAGCAGCAGCAACAGCTGTCCGATGTGCTTCATGGCTCTTTCAGCGTCTCCGCCGCGGCGATGGCGTTGAGCACCGCCTTGGCCTTGTTCGCGGCCTCGTTGTACTCGTACGGGCCGTTGGAGTCGGCCACCACTCCCCCTCCGGCCTGCACGTATGCCGTGCCGGTCCGCATCAGCGCAGTTCGGATCGCGATGGCGAAGTCGGCGTCGCCTGCGAAGTCCAGGTAGCCAAGCACACCCCCGTAGAGGCCCCGGCGGGTCTTCTCGACCTCCTCGATGAGCTCCATTGCACGCACCTTCGGGGCGCCGGTCAGCGTGCCCGCGGGGAAGCACGCGGTGACGGCGTCGAGCGCCGTCTTGCCGTCGGCCAGCCGGCCCGTCACCGTCGACACCAGGTGCATGACATGGCTATAGCGCTCGATATGGCTGTAGTCCTCGACCCGCACCGTGCCCGGCACGCAGACCCGGCCGAGATCGTTTCTGCCGAGATCGACCAGCATCAGGTGCTCGGCGCGTTCCTTCTCGTCTTCCTGCAGCTCCTTTTCGAGCAGCAGGTCTTCCTCCTCGTCGGCGCCGCGCCACCGCGTCCCGGCGATCGGATGCGTCGTCGCGCGCCCGTCCTTGACGGTCACCAGCGCTTCTGGGCTCGACCCCACGACCGAAAAGTCCAGTCCGCCTTTGGCATCGGGCAGATTGAGCAGGTACATGTACGGGCTGGGATTGGTCACCCGCAGCATCCGGTACACGTCGAGTGGGTTCGCGTCGGTGTCCATCTCGAACCGCTGCGACGGCACCACCTGAAAAGCCTCGCCGGCCTCGATATCGCCGACGAGCTTCTCCACGATGGCGCCGTACTCCTCGACCGACCGCTGTTTGCGGTTGCGCGGTTCTGGTCTGCCGAATGTCGCCACCGTCGACGGGAGGTTGGTGCCGAGCGCGTCGGTCATCACGTCAAGACGCGCCACGGCGTCGTCGTAGGCCCAGTCGACGCGCTCGTCGGTGCCGTTCCAGTTCACCGCGTTGGCGATCAGCGTGATCGTGCCCTCGTGGTGGTCGACCGCGGCGATATCGGTTGCCAGAAGCAGCAGGATGTCGGGCAGTCGGAGGTCGTCGACGGCCAATTCAGGCAGCCGCTCCAGCCTGCGCACCAGGTCGTAGGCGAAGAACCCGACCAGCCCTCCGGAAAGCGGCGGCAGCCCCGGCACGGGCTCGGTCTGCAGCAGTTCGAGCGTGCTGTGCAGCGCCTGGAGCGGGTCCCCACCGCTCGGGGCGTCCCGCGGCGTGACGCCGAGCCAAGCGGCCTCGCCGTTGCGGACCGTGAACGCCGAAGGGGCACCGGCGCCGATGAACGACCACCGCGACCAGGACCGTCCGTTCTCCGCCGATTCCAGCAGGAACGTGCCAGGGCGGTTGGCTGCCAGCTTGCGGTAGGCCGACAGCGGCGTCTCGCTGTCGGCCAGCACCTTCCGGGTCACCGGAACAACCCGGTGCCCGGCGGCCAGCGCCCGGAAGTCCTCGCGCGAGGTCGTAATAGCGAGATCGGCGGTGGTTTGCACGCGGTAATCCTCCCAGCCGGTACGGCTGGAGCGGAAATCAGCCAGGCGTAGCCTCACACCCATGAAACGTGGTGACCGGGTTGCGGAGTTCGAACTTCCCGACCAAACGGGTGCTGTGCGAAGCCTCACATCGTTGCTCGCCGACGGACCGATCGTGTTGTTCTTCTACCCCGCGGCCATGACGCCGGGCTGTACGAAGGAAGCCTGCCACTTCCGGGACTTGGCAAGCGAGTTCGCCGCCGTCGGCGCATCGCGGGTCGGCATCAGCACCGACCCCGTCGCCAAACAGGCCAAGTTCTCCGACACCCAGCGCTTCGACTACCCGCTGCTGTCGGACGCCGACGGCAAGGTCGCCGCGCAGTTCGGCGTCAAGCGCGGACTGCTGGGCAAGCTGATGCCGGTCAAGCGCACGACGTTCGTCATCGACGTCGACGGCACGATTCTCGACGTGATCGCCAGCGAGTTCAGCATGGAGACCCATGCCGACAAGGCGCTGGAGGTGCTGCGACAGCGGCAGTCGGCGTGACGGAGGTGCTGGCGCTGCGCGATGTGACGTTCCGGCGCAACGGCAAGCAGATAATCGACGGCATCTCACTGACCGTGCAGGCCGGTGAGCATTGGGCTCTGCTCGGACCGAACGGTGCGGGCAAGAGCACGCTCTTGGGTTTCTGTGCGGCGGTGACGTTTCCGACGTCGGGCACGGTGCACATCCTCGGCGAGCAGATGGGCCGCGTCGACCTGGCTCGGCTGCGCCGCTTCATCGGCCACGTGAATCCTCGTCACCGGCTCCAGTATTCGCTGACGGTGCGCGAGGTCGTGCTGACCGGTATCACCGCCACGATCGACATCCCGATGCGCTGGTCGCCGAGCGCCGAGGAACTCGAACGGGCCGACGCGATGATCGCCGCCGTCGGGCTGACCCATAAGGCCGACGACGTATGGCCGACGCTGTCGCAGGGTGAACGCGGTCGGACACTGATCGCACGCGCGCTGATCTCCGAGCCGCGCCTGCTGCTGCTCGACGAGCCGACCACCGGGCTCGATGTGGCCGCACGTGAGCAGCTGCTGGAGACCATCGATTCTCTCGACGAAACCCATCCCGAGGTTGCGTCGATCCTCGTCACACACCATCTGGAGGAGCTTCCGACGACGACCACGCACGCGCTGCTGATCGCCGAAGGCAAAACGGTGGCGACCGGTGAGGCACGCGACACGGTGACGACCGACAACGTCAGCGCCGCGTTCGCTCATCCCGTGGTGGTCGGCTACGACGAGGGCCGGTGGACCGCACGTGCGAAGGCCACCCGCCTCATCGAGCCCTAGGAATTGGCGCCGCGCCGCCTAAAGGTAGGCGCGCAGGAACCCCACCATGCTGGCGTGGAAGTCCCGCATCGACGGCGCGTTCTGGAAGAGACCGTCTGCGGTGTGATACATCCCGGGAACCGCGACGAGTTCGCAGGGCACTCCCGCCGCCGTCAGCTGCTCGGCGTAGGCGACGTTCTCGGCGTAGAACAGATCCAGCTCGCCGACTCCGATCCACGCGGGCGGCAGCCCCGCCAGGTCGGAGCGCCTGGCGGGCGCGGCGTATTGCGGTGCGTCCGCCATTCGCGGCGCGCGGCCCAGATATGCAGTCCAGGCGAATCGGTTCGACGACGGTGTCCACGCGATCCGCCCGCGACCGCCGTGTTCATCGCGCAGCGCGGTTCGATCGTCGAGCATCGGATAAATCATCGCCTGTGCCCGAAGCGCGATTCCCTCGTCGAACGCGCGCTGCGCGACGGCGGCAGCAAGGCCACCGCCCGCACTCACGCCACCCACCGCGATTCGGTCGGGATCGATGCCGAGTTCGTCGGCGTTGTCGCGCATCCAGTGCAGCGTGGTCATGCAGTCGTCGAGCGCCGCGGGGAACGGGTGCTCGGGCGCCAGCCGGTAGTTGGGCATCACCATGGCCGCGCCGACCTGCCGCGCGGTTCGTGCCGACGGCTGCGCCTCCAACTGCGCTGTGCCAACGCACATTGCGCCGCCATGGAGCATGAGCACAGCGGGCTGCGGCGCCGGGTTCTCCGTCGGTGCCAGCACCAGAATGTCGACGGGAACATCGCCGACCCTGTGTTCGGATGACGTGATGCCCGGTCCGGGATCGCTTTTCACGGTGTAGGCCATCCGGATGAGAGGGAGAGTCAGTGCTGTCATCCGAATGCCCAGCGGAATGACCTTCGCCGTGCGCAGTTCCGGTGCAACGGCCGACATCGACTTGCGGTGGTCAGCGAAGCGACGGATCGCCGCGGCGGCCAGTCCCGCGGCGCCGAGCGCGGCGACCTTTCTCATGCCTCATCCGGTTCAAGCAGCAGGTCACCGTCGAAACACGTGTGGTCACCGGTGTGGCAGGCGGCGCCGACCTGGTCGACCTCGAGCAACACGGTGTCACCGTCGCAATCCAGCCGCACCGAGTGCACATGCTGGGTGTGGCCGGAAGTCCTACCCTTGATCCACTGCTCACCCCGTGACCGCGAAAAGTATGTCGCCTCACGTGTTTCCAGTGTGCGGGCCAGGGCAGCGTCGTCCATCCACGCGACCATGAGCACCTGGCCGGTGCCGCGCTCCTGCACAACCGCGGTGAACAGACCGTTGGCGTCGCGCTTGAGCCGCGACGCGATGCCCGCATCGAGTGTCATCGCACCACGATCCCTTCTGCCGCCATCGCCGCCTTCACCTCGCCGATGGTCAGCTCCCGAAAATGGAACACGCTGGCGGCCAATACAGCGTCGGCCCCTGCAAGAACCGCGGGCGCGAAATGTTCCTTCGCCCCTGCACCGCCGCTGGCGATCACCGGGATGGTGACTGCCCCGCGGACGGCACGCAGCATCTTGAGGTCGAATCCGGCCTTGGTGCCGTCGAAGTCCATCGAGTTGAGCAGGATTTCGCCGACCCCGAGTTCGGCGCCGCGGGTGGCCCATTCGATCGCGTCCAAGCCGGTGCCGCGCCTGCCACCGTGGGTGGTGACCTCCCATCCCGACGGCGTCGGCTCAGAACCTTCCGGCACGGTTCGCGCGTCGACCGACAACACGATGCACTGCGACCCGAACTTGCGGGACAGCTCGGCCAGCAGTTCAGGGCGCGCGATCGCCGCCGTGTTGACGGAGACCTTGTCCGCACCGGCCCGCAGCAGCACGTCGACGTCCTCCACCGACCGGACGCCGCCACCCACTGTCAGCGGGATGAAGACCTGCTCGGCGGTCTGTTTCACGACCTCGAGCATGGTGGCGCGACCGGACGAACTGGCCGTCACGTCCAGGAATGTCAACTCGTCGGCGCCCTCGCGATCGTAGGCGGCGGCCAACTCGACGGGATCGCCTGCGTCACGCAGGTTTTGGAAGTTGACACCCTTGACTACCCGGCCGTCGTCGACGTCGAGGCACGGGATGATGCGGACCGCGAGATCTTTCTGGTTCATCGGTAGTCGTCCGGATCGCCTACCGACAGCACGATGTCGAGGAGCTCGCCGTGCGCGCCTGGCACTCCGGCCAACGCGGATTTGGATTCGGTCGTCCAGTCGTCGCCCGCCAAGTCGGTGACGACCCCGCCGGCGGCCCTTACGAGTGCCACCCCTGCCGCGTGATCCCAGACATGCCCGCCGAAGGTGACGGCTCCACCGAGTACCCCCGCCGCGGTGTAGGCCAGGTCGAGGCCGATGGCGCCGTGCATACGCATCCGCGAACACCGCCTGCTGAGCTGCTCGACGATCGCGAGACGAAACCGACCGGGAAAGCGCCCCCGCGAATCGACGTCGAACGTGCCCGTGCCGATCACGCTGTCGGCGACTTCGGCCCGCTCCAAAGGCGCCTGGGCAACACCGTTGGCGTACAGCGGCTTTCCGACCACCGCGGTGAATCTCTGGTCGATGAACGGCAACCACGTCAGACCCGCAACCGGCTCACCGGCGCGCACCAGGGCCAGCAGGATCCCCGCCGTAGGCAGACCCGCCGCATAGTTGAACGTGCCGTCGATCGGGTCCAGCACCCACACCAACGGGGAATCCACGTCGGCACCGCCGAACTCCTCACCGTGCACCTCGATGCCGGTGCTGGAGTTCAGTGCCTCGACCACTTGGCGTTCGATGGCCAGATCGACCTCGGTCGCGAAGTCGTCGCCCTTCTTCTTCACCGCCGACTCGGCGCCCAGGCCGGCTATGAAGGGCTTGACCGCCTCGTCGAGAATCGCGGCGGCCTCCGAGACCAGCGCGTCGAGATCGGTCTCGTCGAGGGCCATTGCCGACTACTCTCCTACCGCGGCCAGCGCCTGCGGCAGCGTGAAACGCCCGGCGTACAACGCTTTTCCGATGATGGCGCCTTCCACCCCGCTGCCGGTGAGCGTGGCTATCGCGCGCAAATCGTCGAGGCTGGACACACCGCCGGATGCGATCACCGGCGCGTCGGTCCGCGCGGCGACCCTGGACAGCAGGTCGAGGTTGGGCCCCTGCAACGTGCCGTCCTTGGTGACGTCGGTGACGACGAATCGCGAACAGCCCTCACCGACGAGGCGTTCCAGGACGGGCCACAGGTCGCCGCCGTCTGTCTCCCAACCGCGGCCCCGGAGCCGGAACCCTCCGCCAGGCAAGGAGGGGTCGATCTTCACGTCGAGCCCGACCGCGACCTTGTCGCCGTGCTCGGCGATCGCCCGCCCGCACCACTGCGGGTTCTCAAGCGCCGCCGTGCCGAGGTTCACCCGCGCGCAGCCCGTAGCGAGGGCGGCCGCGAGCGACTCTTCGTCGCGGATGCCTCCGGACAGCTCGACGGCGACGTCCAGCTTGCCGACGACCTCGGCGAGAAGCTCACGGTTGTTTCCCCGGCCGAACGCGGCATCCAGATCCACCAGATGGATCCACTCGGCACCGTCGCGCTGCCAGGTCATCGCGGCATCCAACGCGGAGCCGTAATCGGTTTCGCTGCCTGCCTGGCCCTGGACAAGCCGCACGGCCTTGCCGTCGACGACGTCGACAGCGGGCAGAAGAATCAATCGCACGGCGGACAACCTAGCGTCCTGGAAGGTCCGATACCCAATTGGCCAGCACCGTCGCACCCGCATCGCCGCTCTTCTCAGGGTGGAACTGGGTGGCCGAAAGCGCACCGTCCTCGACGGCGGCGAGGAACGGCACGTTATGGGTCGCCCAGGTCAGCCGCGCATCGGCGGCGCCCTCCCACACCTGCGCGGCATAGGAGTGCACGAAATAGAACCGCGTCGTGGGATCCAGACCCCTGAACAACGTGCTTCCCGCTGCTGCGTCCACCACGTTCCACCCCATATGTGGGATGACCGGTGCATCCAGCCGAACGACGGCGCCCGGCCACTGACCGCAGCCCTCGGACTCGACACCGAACTCCACGCCGCGCGCGAACAGGATCTGCATGCCGACGCAGACCCCGAGCACCGGGCGGGCCGCGGCGACACGCTCGGCGATGATCTTGTCGCCGCCGATGTCGCGTAATCCGGTCATGCATGCCTCGTACGCACCGACTCCCGGTACCACCAGGCCGTCCGCGCGTGCGGCCGCACCGGCGTCGGAGGTCACTTCGACGTCCGCGCCGACCCGTTCGAGTGCGCGCTGCGCCGACCGGAGGTTGCCAGAGCCGTAGTCGAGTACGACGACCGACTTCGTCGTCACAGGGTGCCTTTGGTGGACGGCACGCCCGTCACCCGCGGGTCGAACTCGACCGCTTGCCGCAACGCCCGGGCGACGGCCTTGTACTGGGCCTCGGTGATGTGGTGCGGGTCGCGTCCGTACAGCGTCCGGACGTGCAACGCGATGCGCGCGTTCATTGCGATGGTTTCGAAAACGTGGCGGTTGATCACCGTGTGGTAGGGCACTTCGGAGCCGGCAATCGTGCTGTGCAGCATGTGTTCCGGCTCGCCGCTGTGCACACAGTACGGCCGCCCCGACACGTCGACGGCGGCGTGTGCGAGCGTCTCGTCCATCGGAATGAAGGCGTCGCCGAACCGGCGGATGCCCTTCTTGTCGCCGAGCGCCTCACGCAGCGCCTGGCCGAACACGATCGCCGTGTCCTCGATGGTGTGGTGGCCTTCGATCTCGACGTCGCCCTTGGCCCGGACAGTCAGGTCGAAGCTGGCGTGGCTGCCAAGCGAGGTCAGCATGTGGTCGTAGAACGGGACGCCGGTGGAGATGTCGACGGCTCCGGTGCCGTCGAGGTCGAGTTCGACGACGATGTCGGATTCCTTGGTCGTGCGTTCGACCCTGGCGCGACGGTTGGTGGTCACTGTGCTCCTATTCGTGCGCTGGCTTCCAGCAGCGCGTCGTTTTCGTCGGCCAGACCGATGGTGGCGCGCAGGTATCCTCCGATACCGACGTCGCGGATGAGAACGCCCGCTTCGAGATAGCGCTGCCAGGTCGCGGGGGCATCGGCGAACTCGCCGAACATGACGAAGTTCGCATCGCTGTCGATGACGCGGAAGCCCATGCCGGTCAACGCATCTGTGACGCGGTTGCGCTCTGCGATCAGCGTCGCGACGCTGCCAAGCGTGTCGTCGGCGTGCCGCAGCGCAGCGCGGGCGGCGGCCTGGGTGAGTGACGACAGGTGATAGGGCAGCCGCACGAGCAGCATGGCGTCGATCACGGCGGGCGCGGCGATCAGGTAGCCGAGCCTGCCGCCCGCGAACGCGAAGGCCTTGCTCATCGTGCGGGTGACGACCAGCTTGGTCGGGAACTCGCCGACGAGATTCACAGCGCTTGGCTGCGACGAGAATTCGCCGTACGCCTCGTCGAGGATCAGGATACCGGCGGTCTGAGAAGACAGAGCTTCAAGAAGCCGACGCAGGTCGTCAAGCGAAACACTTTGACCCGACGGGTTGTTCGGGCTTGCGACGAAGACAATGTCGGGGTTGCGCTCCTTGATGGCGTGCACCGCCACCTCGGCATCGAGACTGAAGTCGTCGGCGCGGTTGGCGACGAGCCACTCTGTCTGAGTGCCGTCGGAAATGATCGGGTGCATCGAGTACGACGGCACGAAACCGATCGCGCTGCGGCCAGGTCCGCCGAACGCCTGCAGCAGCTGCTGGAGGATCTCGTTGGAACCGTTGGCGGCCCACAGATTCTCGAAGGCGAGCTCGACGCCCGTCTGTGCGGACAGGTAGGCGGCCAGCTCGGTGCGCAGCGCCACCGCGTCGCGATCAGGGTAGCGGTGCAGATCGCCTGCGACAGCGCGAACGGAATTCGTGACGTCGTCGATCAGCGCCTGTGTCGGAGGGTGCGGGTTCTCGTTCGTGTTGAGTCGTACCGGAACCGCGAGTTGCGGTGCGCCGTAGGGTGATTTACCGCGGAGGTCCTCGCGCAGTGGAAGGTCCGCGAGCGTCACCGTGCTGCCGACTGTCACGTCTCGAACCTCCGTCGCACCGCCTCGCCGTGCGACGGCAGGTTCTCGGCCTCGGCGAGTGTGACCACGTATCCGGAGACGTCCTTGAGCGCCGCCTCGTCATAGTCGACGACGTGAATGCCACGCAGGAATGTCTGCACCGATAGGCCGCTGGAGTGCCGCGCACAGCCCGCCGTCGGCAGCACGTGGTTGGAGCCTGCGCAGTAGTCGCCGAGGCTCACCGGCGAGTACGCACCGACGAAGATCGCACCGGCAGAACGGATTCGAGCCGCCACTTCGCGGGCATCGGCGGTCTGGATCTCCAGGTGCTCTGCGGCGTACGCGTTGACGGTCATGATGCCTGCTTCGATGTCGTCGACGAGGACGATCGCCGACTGCCGCCCCGTCAGCGCCGCGGTCACCCTTTCGCGGTGCACGGTGGTCTCCAGCTGGACGGCGAGTTCACGATCGATGGCATCGGCCAGCTCGACGCTCGGTGTGACGAGCACGCTGGCGGCCATCTCGTCGTGTTCGGCCTGGCTGATCAGGTCGGCGGCGACGTGCACCGGGTCTGCAGTGAGGTCGGCGAGGATCGCGATCTCGGTCGGGCCGGCCTCGGAGTCGATGCCGATCTGTGAACGACAGATCCGCTTGGCGGCGGTGACATAGATGTTGCCCGGCCCGGTCACCATGTCGACGGGGGCCAGTTCCGCCCCGTCGGTGTCGGTTCCGCCGTACGCCAGCAGCGCGACGGCCTGGGCGCCGCCGACGGCCCACACCTCGTCGACGCCGAGCATGCGGGCGGCAGCCAGGATCGTGGGGTGCGGCAGGCCACCGAACGCGGCCTGCGGCGGGCTGGTGATGACCAGCGAGTCCACCCCGGCGGTTTGCGCAGGCACGACGTTCATCACGACGCTGGACGGATAGACGGCGTTGCCCCCGGGCACGTAAAGGCCGACGCGCTCGACGGGAACCCAGCGCTCGGTGACAGTGGCGCCGGGCGCCAGCGTTGTCGTGGTGTCGGAACGCCGTTGGTCGGCGTGCACGACGCGGGTGCGGTCGATCGCGACCTCCAGCGCGGTGCGTACGTCCGTCGGCAGCTGATCGAGCGCGTTCTGAAGCTCGGCGGTCGGAACCCGGACCCGGGCAGGCCGCACGCCGTCGAACGACTCGCCGAATTCAAGGGCGGCATCGGCACCGCGAGCTGCGACGGCGTCGACGATCGGCCGGACCTTGGGTACCACCGCGTCGACGTCGACGCCGCCGCGCGGCAGCGCCGACCGAAGCCGGGCGGCCGACAGTTCGGCGCCACGCAGGTCGATACGGGCCATGTTCATGCGTCCATTGTCCCAGAACAGGCCAAATCGATATCGCCGCGGCAGCCCCCGCCTCCTCCCCGGTCAGAAGAGGCGTGCACTCACTTGCAGAGTTCGGTGATCTTGGCGTTGGCCTCGTCGGCTTCCTTCAACCGCGCAGCCTGGCCTGGATCGGAGTTCGGAATCCCCGACGTGGACCTGGCGCCGATATCCATCAGGTTGTTGGCGAACTTGCGGACGGCATCCGCCAGGTCTTTCGGCGTATCCGGCTGAAGCCGGGCAAGGAGATACTGGCCACCGTCGTACAGCGCCAGCCGCGCGTTGGCGGCCACCGCCATCGAGCCGGTGACATCCTCGGCTCCCCCTGGGGGCTGCAGGTTCGTGTTGATCTGGACGCCGTTGCGGATCACGTTGAACGACTCGCAGATGCTGCCCTTGGGATCGTCGGTCGCAGTGCCGGTGAACACCTGCCCCTCTGACGAAGACGGCTCCTTCATCAACGCCCACACCGCAAGACCGGCGGCGACGAGCGCGACAACGAGAGCAGCGACGGAAACTACGAAACCCCTGGAAGACCCTGAATGCTCAGACATGCGCGTGATCGTAACGGCGAACCGGTCCGCGCCAGCGAACTTTGTTCTCGACTCGCCGTTATTCTTCTATGCCTGTCCTGCCGCCGCAGGCCCCTGCGTATCGTCAGGGCTCATGTCGGCAAAGGATCACCCCAACAATGCACCGGGCGTACCGATGGTCTATCCGCCCGCGTTCGAACGCCTGCAAATCAAATACATGAACCCGCTGGTCAAGCGCATCGCCCGGATCATGCCGGGCGTCGCGAAAATCACGCATCGCGGCCGCAGATCCGGCAAGGCCTACGAGACGGTGGTGACACCGTTCCGAAAGGGCGGCACGCTGGCCATCGTGCTCGGACACGGCAAGACCGACTGGGTGAAGAACGTCCTTGCCGCAAACGAGGCCGACGTGATCTTCGGATCGCGCACCGTACACATCGTCAATCCGCGGATCGTGCCTGCCGGTGGCGATGCCACAGGCCTGCCGTTCATGGCCAGGGTGCAGGCCCGAAAAATGGGAGTGCTTGTCGCCGACATCGCGTGACAGACTGTCGCAATGGCGTGGCAGGTGTGGCTGACGTTCGTCGGTGCGGCGATCGCGATCGCGGTCTCCCCCGGCGCAGGCGCCATCCAGTCGATGGCCACCGGTCTGACGCACGGTGTGCGGCGCGGCTATTGGAGCATCCTCGGCCTCGAGATCGGCTTGATGCTGCAGCTCGCGCTGGTGGCCGCAGGGCTCGGCGCGGTGGTGACGAACTCCATCCTCGCCTTCAACGTGATCAAGTGGGTCGGCGTGGCCTATCTGGTGTACCTGGCGGTGCGGCAATGGCGAACAGCCACAGTCGATCTGCGCGAGCAGGTCGGCAAGGCAATGGACGGCGGCAGGCTGTCTCTCGTCGTGCGCGGATTCCTCGTCAACGCCACCAATCCCAAAGGCCTGGTGTTCTTCCTCGCCGTACTACCGCAGTTCGTCGTTCCGACAGCACCCCTGACGCCGCAATACATGGCGATCGGAGCGACGATGGTCGCCGTCGACCTCATCGTGATGGGCATGTACACCGCGCTCTCGGTCCGGCTGCTGCGGTGGATGCACACGCCGCGCAAACAAACGCTCGTCAACCGCGTGTTCTCTGGATTGTTCGCGGCGGCGGCGGTGGTGCTTGCGCTGGTGCGCAGGGGTCCGGCTACCGCGTAAACACCGTCTTCCCGGTCATCGTCGGCCAGGCCGAAGGGGCGTCGTCCCACGGGACGACCCGGTCCACCGCGGGAGAGAGATCACAGTCCGCGGAAAGCAATTCGAGAATCTCGGGGATGACCGCCCGCGCGTTTACGCGTCCGGTGACGAAGCGGACACCGCGGGTGTACATGGGCAGCAGAGGCAGTTCCACCCCGTCCGTGAAATAGATTCCCGTATCGGTGCAGACGCCGTCGGGCCACGTCGCGCGTAGCGTGGCGGCGAGCACAGACGGGTTCATCGACGTGTTCACCGTGACCGGGTACGGATCCCACGACCGGTCCGGCTTTGGCCTGTCGTGCACACGGGCGCCGAGCTTTTCGGCGATGGCCAGCCGTTGTTGATCGGTATCGATGTAGTCAACCTGCGCGCCGTACGCCAAGCCGAATGCGGCGGCGTACAAACCGATCGACAGGCGTCCGACCACCAGCACGCGGCGATCGACCTCGTCGAGGTTCGCCAGCTCGGCTCGGTATGGGCCGACACCACGCCAACCGTCGGGGATGTTGTCCGACAGCGATGCGATCGACACCGGATCGACCCCTGCGGGAACCGCCAGCAGCATCGCGTCGGCGAACGGTACGAGCACCAGGTCTGACATGAAGCCGCCGCCGTCCAGACCGGCCAGCGGCGCCATCCCGTACATCGCCATCAGCGGAAGCGACGCGCACGATCCAGTGACGCCACGCCGACACGCGCCGCATCGTCCGCAGTTGATCTGAAAGGGCACCACGACTCGATCGCCGACCCGGACCGTGGTGACTTCGTCGCCGATGGCAACGACCTTGCCGAGGCCTTCGTGGCCGACCGCGTGTCCCGGCGGCACCGGCAAAACGCCCTGGGCAACGCCGACGTCGAGGTCGCAGCAGGCCACCGCCACGGGGTGGACAAGCGCTTGCCTGCCGTCGGAGATCTCGGGCTCGGCGGCGTCGCGCCATGCGTATCGCCCGGCTTCTTCGAACACCAGCTGTTGCATCATGCGGCCCTTCTTTAGCGGTCGTTCAAGTATTCTTGAGCGACCGTTCTAGTATTGTCAAGGGATGCCCCGCCCCGACCGAAGCCGTGCGGCGTTGATCGACACCGCGGCCCTGTTGTTTCGCAGGCAGGGTTATGCGGCCACCGGTGTGAACCAGATCCTCGCGACCGCCGACGTCAAGGCCGGTTCGCTCTACCACCACTTTCCGAACGGGAAGCAGGAGCTCGCGGCGGCCGTAGTCGACTCCGCAGGAGGCGACATCGAACGCCTGCTGCGCCGCTTCCTCGACAGCGATTCGTCGGTGGCACAGATCGTCAACGGTTGGATAGACCTTCTCATCGTGCAGTTGGCCTCCGACGGCCGCGACGGTTGCCCGATCGAACCCATCGCCACCGAGTCGGTGAACGCCAGCCAGCAGGTGCGCGACGCATCCGCCCGCGCATTCGCCGGCTGGAGCGCCGCGGTCGCCGAACGACTCCGTGTCGACGGCTGGCCGGATCCGGATGCCGAACAGACAGCGCTGGCTGTCATCGCCCTCATCGAAGGCGCACTGATCCTGTCCCGCATCGCAGGCGACGACGCGGCACTGAATTCCGCGAAGGTGGCCGCGACGTCGCTGCTCGAGCGCTGATATGTAGGCGAGTTTGTCAAGGGGGCAGGGTGAAGCGGCGGCCGCGA
>CADEGF010000083.1 GCA_902826815.1 uncultured Mycobacteriaceae bacterium | reverse complement strand
ACCTTCCTCGCGATCACCAACTGTTCCACCGCTTTTCGTGCTGCTTGTGCTTCGGAGCTTGTGGCCTCGTGTCCAAGGTGGCTGCGTGCGATGTTCAGGATCGGAAATATCGCACAGTCCTTGTCTGCGATGGCCTCCAATACGACCCTCTTCCACTGTTCTTGTCCTCGGGTCATTTCTTCCTCGTGTTGACCGTGTACTGGCGAACCTGGCGATAGGCCGCGTCTAGGCAGAAGGAGGTTGGGTAACGCGCTGAGCGCTCAAAGCCGCATCGACCTCCGCCGCCGTCGTCCGGCCCGATTCGATCGCCCCGTCGACCCAGCCTGACCAGACCGCAGCGAAGTCGGCCCCGGCCAGGTGGATTGCGCCCCAGCGGGTCTCGACATGCGCGAGGTCGGGCGCTTGTCCCGGTCGCAACGCCAGCCAGGTGCCCTTCGAGAACGGATCGCCGATCCAGTCGTGGCCGTAGATCTCCTCAACGGCGGCACCCAGCTCGAGCTCGTCGAGGCCCGCCTGAAGCAGGTCGGGCCGGTCGACGGCCAAATCCGGTGCCAGGCCGAAAGATGCCGTGATGGAACGCTTTTCGGCCCCTTCGCCTACTTCGCCGATGACGGTGCACTCGACAATCCCCGGCCAGCCCATCGCGAACACATACTTCATTCCGGCCAACTTGGACCAGACCTTGATGCACCGACCGGTATGCCCACGGCTCACCAGTCGGGCCAGGGCGGGCGGCAGACCAGGGCTGAATTCGATGTCGGCGAGGGTGTTGAGCGGGGCGGCCAGAACGACTCGGCGGGCCGAATAGCGCTTCCCCGTGCCGGTGACGACTTCCACCCCGCCCGCGGAATCGGTCACCGCGGTGACCGGCTCGCCGAGCCGAATGTGGTCACTGATCTCGGCAGCGACGCGTTCGGCCAAGCCGCCGCTGCCGATGTCGACGCGGGCCAGCGATGCAAAGAACGAGTAGGCGGGGTCGTTGTCGAAGCCCGAGATCTCTCGGAGGTACACCAGGGCCGAGAACTCCTCGGGCAACGCCCCGGTCAGCGTGTAGGACTGGGCCCGAAGAAGATCGGCGATGGCCGGCGGGGCATCGAGCTTGGTCAGGTAGTCGCTGAAGGGGATATCCAGTTCGGCTGTGTTGACCTGGTCGAAGCCGTTGGCGAAGATCACCGGCGCGATGTCGGCCCGCAGCCGGTTGAGGACCTCTTCCAACTCGTCCATGTCGATAAGAGCGTCGGGCTCCTCGCCCTCGCCGTGGCGGCCGTCGAGGAACCAGCGGTTGGCACCACCCTTGTCCGCTTCGACGAACCGCGCGCCGTAGCGCGTCACCTCGGCTGCCATGAAGTGATGGCGCTGCGGGTCGAACCATTCGGCGCCGAGGTCGATCGTGACGTCGGTGCCGGGGAACTTGGTGGAGTAGGTACGACCGCCGGGCCTATCTCTGGCCTCCAGGACCAGCACTTTGTGTCCGGCTTCGAGCAGGTCGCGGCCTGCCACCAACCCGGCGAAGCCGGCTCCGATCACGACGACGTCATACAGTTCGGTTTCGCCCATGAGGGAATTGTGTCACGCTGACTGAATGTTCAAACACCCATTCGCCGAGTTGTTGAACGAGCGCCGAGGCTTCGTCCTGTGAGCAGTCCCAAGGAGCTGCCCGAACGGGCACAAGTGGTCATCGTGGGCGGCGGCGTGACCGGCTGCAGCATCGCCTATCACCTGGCGCACCTGGGATGGACCGACGTCGTACTGCTCGAGCAACACGAACTCACCGCAGGCACCACCTGGCACGCGGCGGGCCTGATCACGTGCGCAGGTATGACCGATGAGACGGCGCTGTTCCTGAGCCGGTACTCGCGGGATCTGTATGAGCGCCTCGAGAAGGAGACCGGCCACTCCACCGGGTTCAATCCCGTCGGCCACGTCAGCCTGGCCACCAACCCGCAACGCCTCGAGGCGCTGCGCCGCGAGTCGGCCTGGGTGCACGGCTTCGGCGTCGACGATCACGAGATCAGCGCCAGGGAACTGCAGGACATGTGGCCGCTGCTGGACACCTCCGATGTGCTGGCCGGCTTCTATGTGCCCGACGAAGGCCGCGCCGATCCCGTCGGCGTCGCGACCTCGTTGGCCAAGGGCGCCAAGGCGCTCGGAGCGCGCGTCGTGGAGGGCGTGACCGTCAAGGGCGTCGAGACGAAACACGGTCGGGTTACCGCGGTCAACACCGACCGGGGCCGCATCGAGACCGAGATCGTGGTCAACGCGGCAGGCATGTGGGCCCGCCAACTCGGCGAGATCGACGGCGTCTGCATCCCACTGCAGGCGGCCGAGCACTACTACCTGATCACCGACGCAGTCCCTGGCATGGACCACGACCTGGCGGTCATCGAGGACCCCGACCGCTACGGCTACTACCGCCCCGAGGGAGACGGCATGCTCGTGGGCTTGTTCGAGCCGGTCGGCGCCCCGTGGTCACTGGACGGTGTGCCCGATAGCTTCGCGTTCGGCTCCATGCCGCCGGACTGGGACCGGGTCGGCCCCTACCTCGGCGCCGCACTCGAGCGCATTCCGTCGCTGTCCGAGGTCGGGGTCCGACTGTTCTTCTGCGGCCCGGAGTCCTTCACGCCGGACATCCGGCCGATGCTCGGTCCCGCCCCGGAACTCGACGGCTACTTCGTCGCGGCCGGAATGAACTCGCTGGGGATCTTGACGGGCGGCGGCGTCGGAAATGTCATGGCGCACTGGATCGTCGACGGCATACCGCCGGTCGACGTCACGGGTTACGCCATCGACCGGGCCGCCCGGCACGAAAGCTCCCGCCGCTTTCGCGCCGAACGTACCGTCGAGCAGCTCGGCGTATTGTTCGGCGACGCGGTCTACCCCTCGTGGAAGCCGGGCTCGGCCCGTGACGTGCGGCGCTCGGTGCTGCACGACCGGTTGGCCGCGGCAGGCGGTCACTTCAACGCCTCGGTGGGCTGGGAGTTCGCCGAGTGGTACGACACTGACGGGGCCCGTCCGGAGACCACGCTCGATTACGCCAGGCAGGCCAGCTTCGACCTCGTGGGCCGCGAGCACCGGGCGGTGCGTGAGGATGTCGGCGTTCTGGACATGAGCCTGATGGCGAAGTTCCTCGTGCAGGGGCCCCACGCGGCACAGGTTCTCGACCGGCTCTCGGTCAGCGTCATCGACCGTGAGATCGGGCGGCTGGTCTACACGCAGTGGCTCGACACCGCAGGCGGGATCGCCACCGACCTGACCGTGACCCGGCTGGAGGAGGAGAAGTTCCTCGTCGTCGCCAGTGATCTCATCCACCGGCGCATCGAGCCCATGATCCGCCGCGAAACCCGCTCCGATGAGGTCGTCGTCGTCACTGAAATCACCTCCGGGACCACACTGCTGTCGGTGCAGGGACCCAAATCGCGCGCGCTGCTGTCTCGGCTCACCGATGCCGACCTGTCCAATGTCGAATTTCCGTATCTGTCGGCGAAACAGATCCACGTCGGCTACGCACCGGTGCTTGCGATTCGGGTGACCTACCTCGGTGAGCTTGGTTGGGAGCTGCACATCCCCGCCGAGTACGCCGCCGGTGTCTTCGACGAATTGACCGATGCTGGTGCGGATCTGGGGCTGCGGCCGGTAGGGCTTTCTGCGATGTCGAGTCTGCGGCTGGAAAAGGGCTACCGCGATCTGGGCGTGGACATCGACAACACCGACAACCCCATCGAGGCAGGGCTGGGATTCACGGTCGCCTGGGACAAGCCGGGCGGATTCGTCGGTCGCGACGCGCTGCTCGAGTTCAAAGAGCAGGGCCCGCCGCGCAACCGGGTCGTGAGCCTGTTGGTCGACGATCCTTCTGCCGACCTGTTCGGCAACGAGCCCGTGATGGTCGACGGCAGGTGGGTCGGCTACGTGCGGGCGGCCGCATACGGATACACGGTCGGCGGGCCGGTGGGTCTGGCGCAGGTGACCAACGAGGATGGGGTGACTGGAGAGTGGTTGCGAGAGCAGTCATTCACGGTTCACACACCGGGCGGCGATCTTGCGGCGCGCCTCCAGTTGCAGCCGTTCTATGACCCCGGTCGAAAGCGCATCCTCGACGTCTCAGACGGATAAATCGCGGCGCAACTTGGCCACATGCCCGGTGGCCTTGATGTTGTACTGCGCGACCTCGATCTTGCCCTTCTCGTCGACGAGGAATGTGGATCGGATGACGCCTTGAACGGTCTTGCCGTACATCGTCTTTTCGCCGTAGGTACCCCAGGCCGTCAGCACCTTGCGGTCGGGGTCCGACAGCAGCGGGAAGGTGAGCTTCTCGTTGTCGCGGAACTTCGCGAGCTTCTCGGGCTTGTCGGGGGAGATGCCGACGACGTCGAGTCCGGCATCGTTGAGCTCGGTGAGGTTGTCGCGAAAGTCGCACGCCTGCTTCGTGCATCCGGGCGTGGATGCGGCCGGGTAGAAGTAGACGATGACCTTGCGGCCGCGGTAGTCGGCCAGCGACACCGTGTTCCCGTCGGCGTCGGGCAGGCTGAACGCGGGGGCCTTATCGCCCACCTCCAGGCGTGGAGTATGTGCCACCAGTGATCCTTTCTTCTCCACCGGCGCGTCGCGGTTGGCGCCGGCTGATCTAGGGTAGTTCGGCAGGGCGTGGCGGACGATGGAGGACGACAGTGGCGGATCGAGATCCCGACACCATCAAGCAGGAGATCGATCAGGCCCGTGACCAGTTGGCCGTCACCGTTGATTCCCTCGCCGAGCGGGCCAATCCGCAGAGAATTGCCAATGACGTGAAGACGGCGGCCGTCACTTTCGTCAAGAAACCGGCGGTGGCGATGTCGCTGGCCGGGTTGGCGGCGGTGCTGGTGGCGCTGTTCGTCCGGAAACTCAGGCGTTGATCAGGTCGCTCTCAGCGGTTACGCCGATCCCGTAGCCAGTCGGAGAAGGAAAATCCCGGTGGGTTCGCGCTGCGTCCGAGACGGCTGCAATTGCGGATGACTTGGGGCTCTTGCACGTCGGTGACCTGCGCAGCAACGTGGCTAACGGTGGGATGGGCCGACGAATCTGACGTGTGCATTGGGTCGAACGCTCGCATCAGCTAAGCCTCCCTTCCAACTCATGGCTGGAATCGTTTGCGTCTGCAAAGGCCTCCAGCTAACGAGAGCCTAACACAAGGTACGGCTTTTCTGCAGCGTGACTAGGCAACTTGTGGATTGTCGATACATTCCCGTTACTTGATCTTGTTTCGCAATCCGGACAGCCTAGCTGCCCATCGGTGGCGCACAGCACATATTGACGGTTGTGCTCGTTTTTTCTTGTATGGTCGGATGGCTTCGTGGTGCTGGCAACCATCGGCCGATGGCACGATTGCGGGAGCACGGGCGACGCCCAGGCGCGGGGTTGAATGCAACGGCGCCAAGTCGTCCTATTCGAGTACGTCAATCCGAAGTTTGCCAGGCGAATCCCAGGTACCGTCGTATGTGGCCGTGGTCACAGCGTTTGAAAGGGACCCGCCATGCACAAGGCTTTCCGTCCCTACATGACGGCCGGTGTTGCTGTCGTCGGAGCCAGTGCCATTGCCATCGCGCCGGTCATCGCGACACCGCCCGATGTGAAAATCGTCAATCCTGCGGTGCAGCAGACCGCCAGTCCGCTGGACACCTACGTCGAAACGGTCAGAGAAGCGCTGGAGAACCTGGAGGCCCTGCTGGGTTCAGCGCTCGCCCTGCCCGCGCCGACCGGCTGGACCCTCGAGCTCGCGCTCGACAGCATGCTCCGAGACCCCGGCGCGAACGTTCAAATGTTCGTCAACGAGCTCGAGGCGCTTGGTCCTCTCGCCGGCGCGAGCCTGCCCGCGCTGCTGGAGAATGCCGCTGGGGCCGTTCAAACTGCCATCGATCGAGCTGCAGAGGGCAACTTCGACCTGGCGATCGTCAGCCTGATCCGGACATATGTGACGCTCGCCCCCGTCGTGGCCGCAGTGGTGAGCGCACCGCTGAAGCTGTTGGGCCCCGAACTGGCGGCCGCCGCGACCGTCGTGCTCGCCAAGTCGCTCAACGCCGCTATCGGACCCGTGCTCAGCGGAATCGGCAAGGCCGGCGTCGCAATGCAGAACATCGCAAATGCGCTGAACTCGGAACCGGGTTCCCCATCGCCACTCGTCGCCCTGATCGCGGCGCCCGGCACAGTGGCAGACGGAGTGCTCAACGGGTTCGCCGTTGTGCCCGGCCCGATAGCGTTCCCCGGGCTGCTCACGCCAGGTGACGCGTTCGACCCGAAGAAGCCGAACCCCGGCCCGGTGGCCTTGGCGATCGGTCTGGCCCGCGGCTTCGGGACGGCCCTGACGCCGCAGCCGCCGGCGGCGACGAACTTCCACGCTGCGGCGAACGACCGCGTCGTGACGCTCGAGGTCGATGCAACTCCGACGCCGCTGGCAGATGACGAGAAGCAGGCCTCGACGGATGTGCAGGATCCCGACGCGGGCACCAACAAGAACGTCATGGCCGCCGACGGCGCAGTTGAGGCGCCCGAAAACGACATGCACCGGCCGCCGCTGGCCGGTGGCAACTCGACCACCCGGAACGCCGGCGGCGCGGGACTGACCACGCTGCGGCAAGGAATCCGGGACGGCATTCGTGAATTCCGCGACGGGGTTCGCGACGCGGTCAGGACGGTCACGGGCAGGGGCGACGACCACAGTGACAGCACCCCGAGCAACGCGGGCGAAACTCCCTGATCGGTAGCTGAGCCATAGACCCGCGGGTTGCGGCATGTCAGCATGACTTCATGTCAGCGCGAGCGGTCAGCCGTGAGCCGCAAGCGTCCACGATCGCCGACTTCATGACCTCGGTTGTCGCTGCGCCCTCAGCTCTTGTGATCGAAGGCGAGCCCGGCATCGGTAAGACGACGCTGTGGTTGGAGACAATCGAACGCGCCGCGGCAGACAACTTCCGGGTGATGGCCGCGCGGCCCGTCGCAGCGGAGTCGGTGCTCGCCTATGCATCCTTGGCCGACATGCTGACCGGCATCGACACCGCCATCCTCGCGGAGGTACCCGATCCTCAACGGGCCGCTCTCGACCGAGTCCTGTTGCGGGGCACCGCCGAAGGCATCCCAGCCGACCAGCGTGCGGTGGCTGCGGGACTGCTGTCCATCGTTACGATTCTCGCGGAGAAGTCGAAGGTCCTCATTGCAGTCGACGACTTGCAATGGCTGGACTCCTCGAGCCGGCTGGTGGTTGCGTTCGTGGCGCGTCGACTCGCCGGACCGGTCGGCCTGCTCGCCACGGTCCGGACGGGCGGGGCCGACGAGACGTCAAGCTCGTGGTTGCAGCTGCCGCGGCCCGATTCGGTACGGCGAATCACGTTGGCTCCCATGAGTGTCGGCGCGCTGCACGCGGTGATCTCCGAACGGTTGGGACGATCGTTTTCCCGGCCGACGGTGTTGCGTATCGCAGAGGTCTCTCGCGGTAACCCGTTTTACGCCCTGGAGATCGCCAGGGTGATGGACCACCACGGGCCGAACACCGAGATCTCGTTACCCGACAGCCTCAAGGAACTGATCCGTTCGAAGTTGCGCGGCGACTCCGGTGTCGATGATGCGTTGCTCGCCGTGGCCTGCCTCGCCGCGCCGACCGTGGGTTTGGTTGCCGGTGCCCTCGGCTCCGATATCAATGATGTTGCTGCACAACTCGAGGCCGCGGAGACCCGCGGAATCATCGAACTCGACGGCGAGAAGCTCCGATTCAGCCACCCGATTTTTGCGCGCGGGGTTTACAACGACGCCGCGCCGGAGCAGCGCCGTGCGATGCACAGGCGACTGGCCGGTGTCGTCGACGAGCCCGAGTTGAGGGCGAGGCATATGGCCCTCGGATCCACTACGGGTAACCGCGAGACGCTTCAATCGCTCGATTCGGCCGCGGAGTCGGCGCGCATCCGCGGGGCTCCGGCCGCGGCGGCCGAACTGGTGAATCTGGCCATCGCGCTCGGTGGCAGCACACCGCAACGCCTCGTCCAGGCGGCGGCCGATCATTTCAATGCCGGCGAATCAGCCCGCGCTCGTGCGCTTCTCGAGCAGGTGGTTGCAGAGCTCGAACCGGGGGCGACCCGCGCGGAAGCGATGAGCTGGCTCGGCTATGTGCGACTGCTCGACGACAGCTTCCCCGAGGCGGCCGATCTGCTCGACGGCGCTCTCGCCGAGGCCGCCGACGATCCCTCGGTGCTGGTGCCGATCCTGGTTACTTTGTCCTTCGCGCTGTTCAACTCGGGCCGACTCGACGAATCTTTGCAACGTGTGGAGGAGGCGGTCGAGAAGGCAGAGAAGATCGGGCGATCAGATCTGCTGAGCCTGGCGCTCGGTATGCGGGCGACGGTCTGCTTCCTGCGCGGCGACGGCGTCGACGAGACCGGCCTGCAGCGGGCGCTCCAACTCGAGGATCACCAGGCGAACGTCCCGTTCTCCCTTCGCCCGACCGTCCAGAACGCCATCCTTCGATCCTGCGCGGGAGAGCTGGACTGGGCTCACGAGGAGCTGACATCGCTTCGGCGGCGATGTATCGAGCACGGCCAGGACGGTGAGCTGATGCTGGTCGCATTCCAGGGCACCTTGGTCGAGATTTGGCGCGGCCGGTTTGCAGAGGCATCCCTCATTGCCGAAGACACGATGGAACTCGCGCAGCAATTGGGTGGTGACCTGCCACTTTCGGTGGCGCTCACCTGCCGAGCATTGCTGGCGGCCTACATGGGTCGGGTCCAGGACGCGCGTGCCGCTGTCGACGAAGCGCGCGCTGCAAACCAGCGTTGCGGCTCAATCCGGTTAGGTGAATGGCCCGCGACGGCCCTTGGGTTTCTGGAGGTGTCGTTGGGCGACTATCCCGCTGCGCTCGACGCGCTTTCGCCCCTGCTGGCCAGGGTGGAGATGATGCCGAACGCGACCGAGATCATCGCCGCGTCGTTCATCCCCGATGCGGTCGAGGCGATGGTCGCGCTGGATCGGCTTGAACCCGCAGAGCAACTGGTGGCGGCAGTCGAACGCAACGGGTCCCGATTGCGCCGCGATTGGATGCTTGCTGTGGGGGCGCGTGGGCGGGCCATGCTGCTGGCCGCGCGCGGTGACGTTGCGGGAGCGGTCGAGGCGGCCGAGCAGGCGATGTCGGTGCACGAGCGGATGGCGATGCCCTTTGAGCGGGCCCGCACACTGCTGCTTCTGGGACAGCTCCAACGCCGTCAGCGTTTGAGGCATGTGTCGGCAACGAGCCTCCAGCACGCGCTGGCGGCGTTCGACGAGCTAGGCACCCCATTGTGGGCGGACCGTGCACGCACCGAGCTTGTCCGTGTCAGCGTAGGCGCGCGTCAGAAGACGCTCAGCCCGTCTGAACTGCGGGTGGCCGAACTCGCGACGTCAGGGATGACCAACCGCAATATCGCCGCCGCCATGTTCATCAGCCCGAAAACAGTTGAATCGAATCTCGCCCGCATTTACGCCAAGCTCGGCATTCATTCGCGTGCTGAACTCGGCCGACACGTCGGAGAGCTGAATACATAGGGAAACACCCGATTCCTCATCGTTCATATCCGGTTAGCGTTTCAATCAATGACTACGCCGGTGCCCTGCTATCTCGTCGAGTGGTATCACTCCGCCGTGACGGAAGAGCCGCTCGATGACACGGTCGCGCGTCTGAAGGACTCCGCGGTGCTGATGTCCGAGCAGGGGTCGACGGTTCGGCTGCTCAACCTGCTCGCCGTGCCGACCGACGAAGTGCTGTTCGCTGTGTTCACCGCTGACTCAGCCAGCGCGGTGGCCGAGACGTGCGACCACGCCGGGATTCCGGCTCAGCGGGTCAGCACAGCCACCGAGGTGGATCTGCTGCGCGCGCAATGACCGGACAATGACAACATCCGAATGCATTCCGTATGCAGGTTCTACTCAGGTAACTTCCCATGTGTTCTCGCCACTGAACGAACGGGGCTACCGCAGTGCGTGCAGCGATTCGTCCCTACGTCACGACGGGGGTAGCACTGGTCGGTGCCACCGCCATCGCGGTCACGCCGATTGCGGCGACACCCCCGGACGTCAGGGTCGCCAACCCGGCAGTGCAACTCGCTGCGAGCCCATTCGACGCGTACGAGGCGTTTTTCGATAACTCCCGCGACAACCTCGAGGGTCTGATATCGCTGGCCCTCGCCCCGGTGCCCACGCTTCCATTCACCCTTGACGATCTGATTTCTCAGGCGCTCGAAGTCGATGCCAACGTCACTTCATTTCAGCTACTGCTCAGCGGACTGCCCGGGCAGATAAGCAGTTTGGATCAGTTGACGCGCATGTTTCTTCAGGCCGCGTCGGGCGAACTTCAGGCTGGCAACGTCGCGGACGCGCTCGACGTTCTGTTGTACACGGCGTTGTTCGGCGGCAGCGGCCTCGTCGGATTCGCGCTGTATCCGGCAGCCCTGTTGGGGCTCGATGTGGAGGAGCTGACTCCCGAACTGGCGGGCGCGTTGCTCAACGCCGCCGTCGCACCTGCTCTCAGCGCCATGTCCGTTGGCGGCCACGTCACCCAGGACGTGCTGGATGCGCTCAGATCCGGTAACTATCAAGGCATCCCGGGTGATCTGATTGCCGCGCCGGCGCTGATGGCGAACGGCGTTCTGAACGGCACCGATCTCGAAACATCGATATTCGGGCCCGTTGCAATACCGGGAATCCTCACTGACAAATCCTTATTGGATGCGGAAGGACCAGGTCCCATCTCGCTGGCCATCCAACTCGTGCAGATCACCCGAGGACTCCTCACTCCGCCAGCGAGCGGCGCGTCGACCATCGACGACACGCAGGAGACCGCGCGAGCCAGCACATTTGACCTCAACCTCGATCAAGGGGTCCAGGAGGTCGAGCCGTCAACTACTGCCCCCCACGCGGATGACAAGGGCAACGTATTGGATGCCGACACAGTGACCAATGCGGGCACAGACGGTACGTCCGCTCCGAAGAGGACAGGCAAGCCGCGGCTGGTGGCCTCGAGCCCAGGCCAAAGTGGCTCAGGTGCAACGGGTCTGAAGAGTCTGCGGGACGAAGTTCGCGAGGGTCTTCAGGGATTGCGCGACGGGTTGCGTGACGGAGTTCGCGACGCAGTGAAGAGCTTTGCCGATCGTGGTGCGAGCGCCGGTCCGGAGAAGAGCGCCGACACCGATAACGACGCTCCGTAGCCTCCACAGCGCGGCTATCGGTCGAATGTCGCTGGGAGATCGGAAGCGACTTCGTCAGCTGGCGCTGGCGAGCCACTCCTCTTCGAGCGTCGCGCTGCCCGCAGTGGGGAACGTCAGCTGGACGTTGGAGACATCCATGTAGCCGAACTCGGTGAAGTTCAGATACGGCGTGGCCGACCCGACGATCTGAAGTTCCAGGTCGTCGTAGTTGACTTCATGATTCGGATCGCCGGTGTCATCCGTGTACGTCCAGGCGATGTCTTCCATCTTGACCTGCGCCTGCTGCTGTCTGCCGTTCAGCGTGACGTCGACGGGTGTGACGATGTTGCCGACGACCTGGCCGGTGTTCTTGTCGACGATCTGGGCGTAGACGTGTCGGCTGGTGCCGATGCCCGTGTAGTCGAACGTCAGCTCCGGAGGCCCAACGACCTGCGTTTCTCCCGAGGTCAAACCCGGATTGATCGGGATGCTGATCGCATTGCTGGCCGGTGCGCCCAGGCCGAGTGACGCGGGGAAGCCGGCCGCCGACTGCGGCCCCGACCCGCCGAGCACCGGGACGAACAGCAGCCGACCGCCCGCACCGTCGGCGATGAGATTGGTCAGCGGCGTGCCGAAGAACGACGAAGGCGAACCATCTGGGTTGTTCACCGGCAACTTGTCAGCCGTGTACACACGTCCCAATTGGTCGACCCACTGGAACTTCGGGACGACCCCACCTACGCGCGGGTCGACTGTGTCGCCATTGGCGTCCACATACTCCTCGGGCAGGGTTGCATCCAGCCAGTTCAACGTGTTGTCGAGCAGCCACTGGTCCTGCTGCGCCTGCTGGCTCTGGTCCAGCGTCAGGCACGCACCGTGGCCCCCGCAGAACCAGATCATGCTGATGTCCGTTGTTCCGATGTTCTCGGCGTTGGTCACCGCCTGCTGCAACGGGAACAGCACGTCGACCGTGCCCTGAACGAACAGGGTCGGGGCACTGATGCCGCCTACGATGTCCCACGGTCCACTTCGTTCGAGCAAGGCCTGCTGACTCGGCAAGAGGATCCCGAGCACCGCGCCGGTGATGATGCCGCCGTAGATCTGCGGGTTGATGCGAGCGCCTGTGGTCACCAATCCCAGCAGAAGCAGCGATGAGTAGGACGTCTTGAACGCCTTGCTCGTGTAGAGCGAGTCGTTCAAGTTGTTCCAGGCGATCCCCGGCACGATCACATCTATCCGGTTATCGATCGCGGCGCTCACCAATTGAATTCCGCCGCCGTAGGATCCACCGACCATCCCGATCCACGGATCGCCGGTACTTTCGTCCTCCATCTCCTGGTAGGTGACGTCGCGGTTGGCGACGATCCACGAGATGATGTTCTTCACGTCCTGGCCTTCGTATTCGGGTGAGTCGAGTTCCAGCCGTCCGGTGGAGTCGAATTCGCCGCGCGGGTCCCACGTGACGACGTTGTAGCCCGCTGAGGTCAGCTCGCTTATGCCTGGCACCAAGCCGTCGACGGTGTTCGCCGCGTCGGGGTTGATGTTGCCTGCGGTCGCCAGGCCGGGCCCGTTGAGGATCGTGGGTGCTTCGTCGGTGGATCCGTCGGCCACCTGCCATGCGGGGAAGTAGTTGGTGCTGATCATCACGCCGTCATCGGAAGGCACCATCACGGTGAATGCGACCGGATCGCCCGACTGATAACCGGGGACATCGGTGAGATCCACGGTGACCGAGCTGATCTCCGACTTACCGATGATCGGCGACAGCAGCACGTTTGCCACCGGTACCTGGTACAGCACGACGAGGACCTGGTCTACGAGGCCGCCAACCAGCGGAATGCCCGCCAGTGCTTGCGTGAATGGCGTTGTCTCGGCTGCCACCACTTTGAAGGTCTCGGCGCCATCACTCGTCACGGTCGACAAGTTGGGAAGGAACGTGTAGCTGCCAGTGGTCGGGTCGACGTAGACCTTTCCGCCGGCACTTGGTTGACTCACGACGAGGTATGTCACTCCCGACGTTGGTGTGTTGGTGCCCCCGATCACGCCGTGGAGAAAGGTGGGGGTCGGCGCATACGTCAGCGAGTTCGTCGACGGCGCCAAAAATGCTGTTGGCGTCAAGGATTCAATGCCGATTTCGCGGCGAGCCGCACCAGCGAGGACCAGCGACAGCGGGTCGACGGCCACCGGCGACCCTGGCGTGTTGCCCGCGAACGGGTTCAGGCCGCCAAGTACCGACGTCAAGACGTTGGTCGTGCGAACCGCGGTCGAGCCAGTGCCCGGTGTGGCCCTCATCGTGCCAAGCGGCGCGAGGATCTGCGGCGGCGTCCACAGCGACGTCGACGGAGTGATCGTCGGCGTGGTGTCGACGGATCGTCCCGCTACGGCGAGCGGGGACGCAATCCAATCCTTCACTGTCGCAGCGCGGTTCGCGAACCCGCTCGAGACCACGTTGTTCGTCCCTGCGACGCCACCATCCGTCAGGTTCTCAGGAGCCGACTCCTGTGCGCCCGTGCGGTCCGTTCGCGCCGCAAGCCGGTCGGTCAGCGACGAGCCACCGCTGCGCGTTGTCGTCGATCGCACCACGGTGTTGTCGGCATCGGCTGCGTTCTCGATCGCGTCCGTCACCCGCTTCGCGGCGTCGGATAGCCGTTTGACGATCGATGTGGCCGTGTTCGACTTCGGCGTCGTGTCATCGGCGTGATGGCGCCCGATGATGTCGGACAGTCGGGGAAGCTTGAAGTCGATCTTGCCCGGGCCGCCGGAGTCGGCGTCCTTCACCGCAGTGGTGGCGCCACCGCCTTGCTCTTGGCCGGCAGGCGCACCGGAGCCCGAGTCATCTCCTTCGGTCGCGTGCGCGACGCCCGCCCCTGTGAAGATGGCGGTGCCCACGCCAAGGGCTACGGCTAGCCCCCCGACCCGACCGACATAACTCGCAGCCCGCATAGCTTTCCTCCTCGGCGAGGTGATCAACGCGGCCGACGCTACGCCCAACGAGCAGGCGGAATGAGCGGAATCGAGGAGAAATTTGCGAGCACGATAATTATTGCTGCGAGACGGTGCCGACGGCAGAGCGTCGAACTATGGTGCGCGGTCAGGGTTTCGAGCTCAGGACGCGATGTCAGTCCAGGTCGGCGAGGACCTTGCGGGCGGTTTCGAGTTCGGCTTCGAGGGCGGCAACCTTGGCGGCCTGCTGGGAGCGTGCCTCCTCGATCAGCCCGTCGATCGGGGTCGAGAGGTCCTCGTGCAGTTCCTTGGCGGCTCGAGAGACGGCGGCGGCGGCGACCGCGAGATTGCGGGCCAGGTAGGTAGCACCGTGCTTGAGCTCGGCGCGCCATTCGCCGTCGGCGGTACCGGTGACCGTGAGAGTCAGCTCGAGTGTCTTGCCCTTCTTGCCGGGCGTCTTCTTGGCTGGAGCTCTTTTCGGCTTCTCTGCGGCAGGAGTTGAAGGGGCCGACGCGTCGGGCGCAGGCGCACTCCCATTCGACGTGCTTTCGACCGCAGCAACCGAGGCGCCGGGTGTGTCGGAGCGGGAATGCAAGGCTTCTGCGGCCGGAGTGTCTACAGTCAACGTCACGGCGATCTCCTTCTGATCATGGCCCACAGCGAGCGGGCCGGCGGTCAGAGTCATTAGAACACATGTTCGATGCTTGATGTCAACTCGCCGCGCCGGGGTGCGGTGAGGGGTTCGACGAGTTTCGATGCGCCACCTGTTAATCGATCCAAAACAGTCCTGCTGCAAGCGATTCCGTTCGATCGACGTGCTGGATACGCGATCTACCTGCGGGGTGTCGGGCGGATGTCCACGTCCGGGAAGGTGGGTACCTCGAATCTGGTGTGCAGGTAGGTCCCGGTGCACGCGCGTTGTGCATGTTCGGCGATCTCGGCAAGCGTGGTCACCCACATGCCATCCAAGGCTTTAACGTTCTCGATCAAGCGTTCCAGCGCAACGGCTTTGGAGGGGCGGCCGGAAAGGAACGGATGGTTGGTGAGGACGAAGCATCCGCCTTCGAGGTGATGGGCCTCGGCTTCCAGGCTCCACATCTCGAGCACTTTGGCTGGGCTCTCGATGACGCCGCTGCCGGTGACGCCGGGATAGAACGCGTACTGTTCCCAGTCGTCGAGGGCCCAGTCAACCGGGATTTCGATCAGAGTTTGCGTGGATTCGGGCGTCACCGCAAAGCGGTAGGGCTTGTCGCCGTCGAGCAGGCTGGAGTCGTACACGAACCCGCGCTGCGCCAGCAATTCCGGTGTGTGCCAGTTGGTTTCCCACCATGGGGCGCGGTAGCCCACGGGCCGAACGCCTACCACCCGATCGAGTGCATCGAGCCCTCGGTCCAGATAGCGCGCCTCGGTGGCCGCGTCGATGCCCTGCATTTGCTCGTGTAGGTAGCCGTGGTGCCCGATTTCGTGACCGCCGTCGAGGATCGCCCGGACGGTGTCGGGGTAGCACTCTGCGGTGAAGCCGGGCACGAAGAACGTCGCGCGGATGTCCTGGCGTGCCAGCAGTCGCAAGAGTCTGGGCACCGCGACCCGCGGCCCGTAGGACTGGTGGCTCATCAGCGACATCCGTGCCGCGGAGCTCGGAGCGGGGTCGAACGCGATGATCCGCGAGATCGCGCGCACCTTCCCGCACGCCGAGTTGCGCGACACCTGGGTCTGGTTTCAGTCAGGCATCAACACCGACGGCGCGCACAACTGGGCCACCAGCCGGCAGGTCCAACGCGGAGACATCTTGTCCCTGAACTGCTTTCCGATGATCGCCGGTTACTACACCGCGTTGGAGCGGACGCTGTTCTACGGTCAGCCCTCCGCCGAGCACTTGAGGATGTGGGAGGTCAACGTCAGGGTGCACCGCCGTGGATTGGAACTCATCAAGCCGGGTGCGGTGTGTAAGGACATCTGCGGTGAACTCAACGAGATCTACGAGGCCGAGGGCCTGATGCCCAACCGAACCTTCGGTTACGGGCACTCCTTCGGGGTGCTGTCCCATTACTACGGCCGCGAAGCCGGCCTTGAATTGCGTGAGGACATCGACACCGTCCTCGAGCCAGGCATGGTCGTTTCGATGGAACCGATGATCATGATCCCGGAGGGCCAGCCCGGTGCGGGCGGCTACCGCGAACACGACATCCTCGTCGTCGGAGACAACAGTGCCGAAAACATCACGGCATTCCCCTTCGGCCCAGAACACAACATCATCGACGGATGAGGGGATCGCCGGGCGCTGCATGAGCAGCACCCGGCGATAGGGTCGAGCGGAACAGTGAAGTCAGGAGCAGGAGGACACGGGTGGCTACCGTTGACGGTCTCGCTGAGCAAGACGGCGACGTCAAGTCGTCGTCGGTGCTACTCAACGGGTTACGCGTGTTGGAATCGTTCTCGATCGCCGAACCCGTACTCGGCGTCACCGAGATCGCGCGCAAGTTGGATCTGCACAAGAGCAGTGTCTCGCGGATCCTGTCCACGCTGGAGAAGGCCGGCTATGTAGAGCGCGATGACAGCACCGGCCGCTTCCGACTCGGGCTTGGACTGATCGCGCTGACCGGACCGTTGCTTGCCAACCTGGACGTGCGGCGACTGGCGCATCCCGAACTCGCCGAGCTCACCCGGCGAACGGGTGAGACCAGCGCACTCATGGTCTGGAACGGAACCGAGGCGGTGGTCGTCGATCAGGTGCCCAGCCCCAAGGAGGTGAAACACACCGCCTCGGTCGGCACCCGCTACGACACTTATCAAAGTGCCTCGGTGCAGGTGTTTCTCGCAGACATGCCCGCGGCCGAGGTGCTGCGCCTGTTCGAACGGCGACTCGTCGTTGGGCCCGACCAGGACGCCACCGACGCGTATCTCGATGAGTTGCGTGACGCCGGTGAAAGCGGCTTCGCCGTCAATGACGGCCGCACCTCTATCGAGGAGGTCGGCATTTCCGCACCGGTCTATGACCACCGGGGTGTACTCGTGGCGGCGATCCTGTTGTCCGCTCCGCGTTTTCGTGTGCCTCAAGCCATGCTCGAATCACTCGGAGGTGCCGTCGGCGAAGCCGCGAGCCGGGTCTCCGCACGCCTGGGCGCGTCGATTCCAGTCCCCCCGACGCACTGATCAGTTACCAGTTGGTACGTCGAGTTATGCAGTCATCATTTCAGCGATGAAGGCATCGGCGGCTTTTGCGAGTGTTACCGTTCCGTGGACTAGTTGGCCTGTGTCGTCTAAAAAGAAATGGTCCCGGTCGTAATCGGGTGAAGCCGCTGCGGAGACTATTTCCACCTGCTGAACTGCTGCTGAATGTCCTTTGGATTCTGCTTTACTCCGAATAGCCTTTCGTACCTTGATATTCGTGGCGTTGGCGCGGTCATTGAATTGCTCGGCCGTCCGCAGGCTCACGAGTTGGCCAGAGTCGAGAACGCCGTAGCTGCCAACGCTTTCACCCCAGCGATGAGTTGGGAGCAGAAGCCAGAGTGAGCGGCCAGTCGTCAATTTTGGGCGCAATCCCAACCCCAACGGACTTTCTTTCGCCCCAGCCGAAGTTATCTCCAATGCGCGCGGATGATTTCGACTCTGTGCGATGCGGAGGGCCTCCCGACCCAATTTCAGCAGTAGTTCATTTGCTGTCGCTACACGGTCCTGTGACAGCCTCGCGTTGCGATCGGCCGTCGCCTTCTGGGTATCTTTCGTTCGTTGCGCATTTCTGAGTGCATCGTCAAGACCCACGAGCGAACCTCCCTGCCACTGTCCTGCTGTCAAATCGGGACTATAGCGGAACGGGGTTGTCGGTGTTAGCTGTGGTTGGCCGGTACCGGTCTATGACCACCGGGGTGTCCTCGTCGCGGCGATCCTGTTGTCCGCTCCGCGTTTTCGTGTGCCTCAAACCATGCTCGAATCACTCGGACGAGCCGTCGGCGAAGCCGCGAGTCGGGTCTCCGCACGCCTGGGCGCGTCGATTCCCGCCGGGCCGACGCGCTGAGAGCTATCGAAGAGACTGTGTTGGAGGTTTCGTCACCAACCAGATTATATCTAATATCCATGATGTAAAGTATGATTGCGCGGAGCGGGCGCAAGAGGTGAAGTTCCGCCGCCGCGACTGCCTGCACCCACGCGGTCCGACGAAAACGGTTGAACGCCAACGGAACACCGATGCCTCGCGCGTTCGGCCGGCCGCGCGGCACCAGCACGGAAGGAAGCGATGAGCACCGAGCGCGTCATCCAATCGTGGTCGTCGACCGATTACGCACGTAAGTGGCAGCAGGCCGACGGGTTGTCGGCCCTGCTGGAGTTGCCGTGGGCGATTGCTACTGCGCTGGTCGGCCGTGAGCGCGCACCCCGACTGGTCGTCGACGTCGGCAGCGGCCCGGGCAGCTTCCTGGCCACCGTGCTCGACGCCTACCCCGACGCCCGCGGAGTCTGGATCGACGCCTCGCCCGCCATGCGCGAACAGGCCCAGGAACGGCTGGCGCGCTTCGGTGATCGCGTGGACTACCACGTCGAGGAGGCCACCCGCCTCACCGACATCGATTCCGCCAAAGACGCTGACGTGGTGCTGAACTCGCGGGTGGCTCACCACTTCGACCGTCGGGGGCTGGAATCCTTCTACTGGGCCGCAGCCGCAGTCCTGCAACCGCGCGGGTGGCTCGTGACACTCGACCACATCAAGCCGCCGGGTGACTGGGACCGGCGCTACCGCGACATCCTGCCGCAGTTCGCCGGACCCAACGCCGGTAAACCCACTCACCCGCACTACTACCCGTTCCCGAGCATGGACACCCATCTGCGCGCCATGTCCGCCGTCGGGCTGACCGACAACGACGTCGCCTGGCGCACCTTCTACACCTGCCTGTTCTTCGGTCGGCGCCCTCCGCCAGGAGCGCTTGGGTGACGCACCCCAAATTGCCTGACCTCATTCACCAGTCACCGCCGAGAGGACTCACCACATGACCGTCGACGTCTCGTACACCGCCGAGTCGACCGCCAGCGGCGCCGGCCGAACGGGACACGTCGCGTCCGCAGACGGCGCGATCGACGTCGATGTCCGCCCGCCCACCGACCACGCAGCCGGAACTGTCAACCCCGAACTGTTGTTCTCCGCGGGCTATGCGGCCTGCTTCCTCGGCGCACTGCGTAAAGCCGCTCGCACCAACAACATTGACCTTGATGACGCCACCACCGTCACCGCGCAAATCGGCTTCGGCAAGCATTCAGAAGGTGGGTTCGGGCTCACCGCAACGCTGCGCGGCCATATGCCCGGAATCGACAAGGCCGCTGCCGACCTGCTGATGTCCGCCGCACATCAAACCTGTCCCTATTCCAAGGCGACCAGAGACAACATCGCCGTCACGCTCGACGCGACCGTCTGAAAGGCCAACACGTGGATTTGAAACTTGGGTATAAGGCGTCGGCGGAGCAGTTCGCGCCGCGTGAGCTCGTGGAGTTGGCGGTCGCGG
>CADEGF010000082.1 GCA_902826815.1 uncultured Mycobacteriaceae bacterium | reverse complement strand
CTCGGCGGACTTCGGAGCGTCCTCGGCGGTCTTCGGAGCGTTGGAGGCGACAGCCTCACCGCGGCTCTCGCGGATCGCGGCGATGAGTTCGCTCTTTCGCATACCGGAGGAGCCCTTGACGCCGACGGAGTTGGCCAGCGCACGCAGTTCGGGCAGCACCATGCTCGACAGCGACCCCTTGGAGGCGTCTGTCGTTACTTCCGCCTTGGGGGCGGGGTCCTCGGCTGGCGGCGCAGGATGCGTCACGTCAGGCGTTATCGGGGACGAGAATTCTGATTTCACGGTGTTCGGCAGGTCAGCCTGTTCGGCGCTGCCACCAGCCGTGACGAGGTCCGTTTCAGTCACGGATTTCCTTTCTTTCCCTCGGTGATCACGTCACGAGGGTTCGTTGCAGTCAGCGGGATAGCTGTCTGCGAAGCTGCCACCGTCGCAACTGCAACGGTGATGGCCGGGATTCGCGGCAATATGGCGAACCGTCATCCACGAGAAGAATTGGTATGTGTCCTAGTGTCGGCGCAGGTGAGAACCATGCGATTGCTGGACGAAAGCGAGAATAACCCGCATTGGTGCCGGAAGCAAGAAACACGCTGTTTCGTATGTGACAGCTGTCAACTCCGAACTGGAACGCCAGACGTCCACCGAACGCCGTCGCCGACGGACATCTCGCTGACGGTGAATCCATTTGCGGCGCCGAATTCAAGGGCCTCAGCGGGGAGTTCCTGCTGTGTGCTCAGGCTCAAGACCGCAGGTCCAGCCCCCGACAGCACCGCTGCAACGCCATAACGCCGCAATGTTTGCAGATATTCCGCCGAAGCCCGCATCGCGATCGCGCGGTGGGGCTGATGCAGCACGTCCTCGGTGGCCTCCATCAGCAGTTCAGGACACTGTGTGAGGGCCACGACCAGCAGCGCGGCCCGGCTCACGTTGAACCGCGCGTCGCCGTGGCTGACGGACCGCGGCAGCAGCACCCGCGTCTCGGCCGTCAGCGACCGCTGCTCGGGGATCGCGCTGAACAGGTGGATGTCGGGATGGATCTGCAAGGGAGCGGCCGCGTAGCGCGGGCCGGTCGCGCCCGTCGACGTCCACGACACCACGGCGCCGCCCATGACGGCTGCGGCGGCGTTGTCGGGATGCCCCTCGAACTCCGATGAGCGCTGAACCAAGTCGGCCTCCGACATCGGATTCGGACCGGCTTGGGCGACAAGGCCGTTGACGGCAGCCAGCCCTCCGACCACGGCCGCCGCAGACGAACCGAGTCCGCGCGACTGCGGAATGGCATTGCGGCACCGGACATTCAGGCCGCCGACTGTCGCGTCCACCGCCCGAAGGCCGTGCTGAATGGCGCGCACCACGAGATGCGACGAGTCCAGCGGGACTTGGCCCGCGCCCTCGCCCTCGACTTCGACGTTGAGGCCGGATTCGGTTGTCTCGACGACGATCTCGTCGTATAGGTTGAGCGCGAGGGCAAGGCTGTCGAAGCCAGGACCGAGGTTGGCGCTGGACGCCGCCACGACGCTGGTCGCCGTCAGCCCGGCAGGCAGGGTTTGTGTCAACTCAAATACTCCGGCTCCTCGCGTGCGCGGTGATCAGCCCAGATCCAGCTGTGCGACGACAGCGGCTGGATCGACAGGAACCGGCGTGACCGTCGGCATTCCCATCAGCGCAGTATCGGGATCCTTCAGACCGTTACCCGTCACGGTGCACACGACCGTCGAGCCGGGTTTCACCCAGCCATCCTCGACGGACTTGAGCAGGCCGGCGATGCTGGCCGCCGAAGCGGGTTCGACAAACACCCCTTCGCTGGCCGCGACCAGGTGATAGGCCTCGAGGATCTCATCGTCGGTGGCGGCCAGGAAGCGGCCACCGGACTGCTGCTGGGCCTCCACAGCCGACGTCCACGACGCGGGCGCGCCGATCCGGATCGCGGTGGCGATCGTCTCCGGCTCCTTGACGGGTGCACCCATCACCAGTGGCGCCGCGCCTGCGGCCTGAGTGCCGAGCATGCGCGGTAGCCGGTCGGACAACCCGTCGCGGTGGTACTCGGTGTAGCCCTTCCAGTACGCGGTGATGTTGCCCGCGTTGCCGACGGGTAGGGAGTGCACATCGGGTGCCTCACCGAGCGCGTCGACGATCTCGAACGCCGCGGTCTTCTGACCTTGGATGCGGTACGGGTTGACCGAGTTCACCAACGCGATCGTCGGGTAGTCGGTGGTCAGCTTGCGGGCCAGCTCGAGGCAGTCGTCGAAGTTACCGTCGATCTGCAGAATCTTGGCGCCGTGCATCACCGCCTGAGCGAGCTTGCCCATCGCGATCTTGCCCTGCGGGATCAGCACCGCGCAGGTGATGCCCGCCTTCGCGGCGTATGCCGCAGCCGACGCCGAGGTGTTACCGGTTGATGCGCACAACACCGCCTGCTGGCCGCGTGCCAGCGACTCGGTGACCGCGACCGTCATGCCGCGGTCCTTGAACGAGCCTGTCGGGTTGAGCCCTTCGACCTTCAAATGCACTGTGCAGCCGGTACGTTCGGACAACCGTTTGGCGTGGATCAGCGGCGTGCCGCCCTCCAACAAAGTGATCGGCTTCCAGGTGTCCTCGACCGGCAACCGGTCGCGGTAGGCCGCGATCAGCCCCGGCCACGGCTTGTGCACGGGTTCGGCACGGGTTGCGCTCATTCGCTGGTTCCCTCTAGACGGAGCACACTGGCCACTTCCAGCACGACGTCGAGGTCGGCCAGCGCCGCCACGGTGTCCGAGAGCGCCGCGTCGGTGGCCTCGTGGGTGACCACCACGATGCGCGCCCCGCAGCGCTGCCCGCCTTCGTCGACGACACCCTCTTGCCTCACCTCGGCGATGCTGACCTCGCGCTTGCCGAATTCAGCTGAGACAGCGGACAATACGCCCGGACGATCGGCGACGTTCATGCTGACGTAGTAGCGGGTTGGAATGAAACCGATCGGCGAGATGGGCAGTTTCGCGTATTTGGACTCGCGGGGACCGCGGCCACCCTGCACACGGTTGCGGGCCGCCATCACCAGGTCTCCCATCACTGCCGATGCCGTCGGGGCTCCCCCGGCGCCCTGCCCGTAGAACATCAGCCGCCCGGCAGCCTCGGCCTCGACCACCACAGCGTTGAAGGCGCCGTTGACCGCGGCCAACGGATGTGTCAGCGGCACGAGTGCGGGGTACACACGGGCCGAAATACGTTGCTGTCCTTCGTCGTTGGTCAGTCGCTCACAGATGGAGAGCAGCTTGATGGTGCATCCGAGTGCGCGCGCGGTCTGGAAGTCGGCCGACGTCACCTTGGTGATGCCTTCCCGGTAGACGTCGTCGGCGGTGACCCGGGTGTGGAAGGCGATGGACGCCAGGATCGCGGCCTTGGCCGCCGCGTCGTATCCCTCGACGTCGGCGGTGGGGTCGGCCTCGGCGTAGCCGAGCGCGCTCGCATCAGCCAGCGCGGACGAGTAGTCGGCGCCGGTGCTGTCCATCTCCGAAAGGATGTAGTTGGTGGTGCCGTTGACGATGCCCGCCACCCGGAGCACGGTGTCGCCCGCGAGCGACTGGGTGAGCGGGCGGATCACCGGGATGGCGCCGGCGACCGCGGCCTCGAAGTACAGGTCGACGTGAGCGTGCTCGGCTGCCTGCGCCAATTCGCCGGTGGACTGCGCCATCAGCGCCTTGTTGGCGGTCACGACCGACTTGCCCTTCTCCAGCGCCGAGAGGATCGCCTTGCGGGCGGGTTCGACCGGACCCATCACCTCGACGACGACGTCGACGTCGTCGCGCGAGACCAGTCCCTCGATGTCGTTGGTGAGCAAGTCGACCGGCACCCCGCGGTCCTCGGCGACCCGCCGCACACCGACACCGCGCAGGACGAGCGGTGCGCCAATGCGCGCGGTCAGATCTTCCGCACTCTCCTCGATGATGCGCACGACCTGGCTTCCGACGTTGCCGAGCCCCAATACGGCTACTCCGACCGGTTTTTCGTTCACAGTTACCTCACTTCCAAACTCAACAGATCGTCGACCGTTTCCCGGCGCAAGATCAGGCGGGCCCGCCCGTCGCGCACGGCCACCACCGCTGGGCGGCCGATCAGGTTGTAGCGGCTCGACATGGAATAGCAGTACGCGCCGGTGGCCGCCACGCCCAGCAGGTCGCCGGGTGCGATGTCATCGGAGACCCATGCGTCGCGCACCACGATGTCGCCGCTTTCACAATGCTTTCCGACGATACGGCCCAGCGTCGAAGCAGCATCGCTGATTCGGGAGATCAACCGCACGTCGTACTCGGCTCCGTAGAGCGACGTCCTGATGTTGTCGCTCATGCCACCGTCCACGCTGACGTAGCGGCGATGGGCGGTCGGGCTGATGGCGACATCCTTGACTGTGCCGACCCGGTAAAGGGTGATAGTGCCGGGCCCTGCGATGGCGCGTCCCGGTTCGACCACAAGGCGCGGAGTGGGCAGGCCGACAGCGGCCGATTCGTTGTGCACGATTGCGCCGAGCTTGGCCGCCAGATCCTCCACCGGGGGCGGATCGTCGTGCGGCAGATAGGAAATGCCAAGTCCCCCACCGAGGTCGACGGTTGCGATCTGGGCGGTCTTGTCGACGCCGAATTCGGCAACGACGTCGCGCAGCAGGCCGATCACCCGGTGCGCGGCGATCTCGAAGCCTGCAACGTCGAAGATCTGAGAACCGATATGGCTGTGCAAGCCGACAAGCCGCAGGTGATCGGTCTCGAACACCCGGCGTACGGCGGCCATGGCGGCGCCGCTGGCCAGCGACAGGCCGAACTTCTGGTCTTCGTGCGCGGTGGAGATGAACTCATGCGTATGCGCCTCGACGCCGACGGTGACGCGCACCAGCACGTCCTGCACCACGCCAGCCGAGCCGGCGATGTCGTCAAGGCGCTCGATCTCGATCATCGAGTCGAGCACGATGTGGCCGACGCCGGCTTTGACGGCGGCGGTCAGTTCGTCGACGGATTTGTTGTTGCCGTGCAGGGCGATCCGCTCGGCCGGGAAGTCGGCGTGCAACGCAACCGCGAGTTCGCCGCCGCTGGCCACGTCCAGCGACAGACCCTCTTCGTTGACCCAGCGCGCGACCTCGGTGCAGAGGAACGCCTTGGCCGCATACCGAACGTTGTCACCGCCCCCGAACGCCGCGGCGATATCCTGGCAGCGCGACCGGAAGTCGTCCTCGTCGATGACGAACACAGGTGTGCCGTACTCGTCGGCGATGTCGGTGACCTTCACCCCGGCGATCGACACCACGCCGTCGTCGCCGCGAACCGTGTTGCGCGGCCAGACATTCGGCGCGAGCTTCAGTAGTTGGTCCACCGACTGCGGACGTTGCGGGGCACCGCCGTGGTGGATCTCTTCTGCGTGCCGCGGACCCGCGGGATGTGCGTTCACATCCGCTCCGGTGCCGTCACGCCGAGGATTCGCAGGCCGTTCTCGATGACCTGGCGGGTGGCCTGACACAGCGCGAGACGGGCGGTGTGCAATTCGTTCGGTTCCTCGTCGCCCTGCGGCAGCACGCGGCAGGAGTCGTAGAAGCGGTGGTAATCGCCCGCGAGGTCTTCCAGGTAGCGCGACACCCGATGCGGTTCGCGCAGCTCGGCCGCCGTCTTCAGTACGCGCGGGAACTCGCCGATGTTGCGGATCAGCGTGCCCTCTTTCTCGTGCGTGAGCAGCTCGAGATGTGAGGTGTCGGCAATGAGACCGAGCTCTGCGGCATTGCGCGCCAGCGCGGACAGCCGCGCATGCGCGTATTGCACGTAGTAGACCGGGTTTTCGCTGGATGCCGAGGACCACAACGCCAGGTCGATGTCGATCGGTGAGTCGACCGACGACCGGATCAGCGAGTACCGCGCCGCGTCGACGCCGATCGCCTCGACGAGATCGTCGAGGGTGATGACCGTGCCTGCGCGCTTGCTCATCCTGACCGGCTGGCCGTCGCGGACGAGGTTGACCATCTGCCCGATCAGCACCTCGACCGTGGCCGGGTCCTCACCGAGAGACGATGCGATCGCCTTGAGCCGCGCGATGTAGCCGTGGTGGTCGGCGCCGAGCATGTAGATGCACAGGTCGGCGCCGCGCTCACACTTGTCGAGGTAATACGCGATGTCGGCGGCGACATAGGCCGGGTTGCCATCGCTCTTGATGACCACGCGGTCCTTATCGTCGCCGAAGTCGGTGGTGCGCAACCATGTTGCGCCGTCCTTCTCGTAGATTTTGCCGACGTCACGGAGCCTGGCGACGGCCTGATCGACGCGTCCGCTGGTGTGCATCGAGTCTTCGTGGGTGTAGACGTCGAAGTCGGTGCCGAAGTCGTGGAGCGACTGTTTGATGTGGGTGAACATCAGGTCGACGCCGATCGAGCGGAACGTCTCGCGCATCTCGTCGTCAGGCTGGCTCAGCGCGTCGGGTTCCTTGGCAAGGATCTGAGCCGCGATGTCACCGATGTAGTCGCCTGCGTATCCATCGTCGGGGGTCGGCTCACCCCTTGCGGCCGCGACCAACGAGTTCGTGAACCGGTCGATCTGCGCGCCGTGGTCGTTGAAGTAGTACTCCCGAACGACCTCGGCGCCCTGGGTGGACAACAGCCGGCCGAGCGCATCGCCGACGGCCGCCCAGCGGGTACCGCCGATGTGGATGGGCCCGGTCGGGTTGGCCGAGACGAACTCGAGGTTGATGCTCGTGCCGGCAAGCTCGTCGGAGTCGCCGTAGCTCTTGCCTGCTCCGATGACGTTGTCGACGATGACGTTCTGGGCGCTGGCGTCGAGCCGCAGGTTGACGAACCCGGGGCCCGCCACGTCGGCCGAGGCGACGCCGTCGGCGGCGGCCAGGGCGGTCGCCAGCCATCCGGCCAGCTCACGCGGGTTGGCGCCGACCTTCTTACCCAGCTGAAGCGCGATGTTTGTCGCGTAGTCGCCGTGCTCTGGATTGCGGGGCCGCTCGACTGTGATTGCCGCGGGCAGCGCAGAGACGTCTAGGTCATGCTCGGCCAGCACCGCAGCAGCGGTGGTCTTGAGCAGGTCAGCCAGGTCGGCGGGTGTCACGAGGGTCCATCTTATGGTCTCGGGTGGTCAGGCCCCGAATCGATAAACCCAGGCAGCGATGGGTTAGTCTGACCACGCCCAATTGGCGCGGTAGTTCATACCCGCCCCCGTAGCTCAGGGGATAGAGCGTCTGCCTCCGGAGCAGAAGGCCGCAGGTTCGAATCCTGCCGGGGGCACCCACTTCAGGGACCACAGCACAACTGGCCATGACTGGTGTTTGTGAAGTTTGATTGCACCTTTGTGAGCAAACGTGGGCTCCGGCATACTCGCGACCTCGCCTTTGGGTTCTGGCAACGAAATGAAGTCGTTCTAGATTCGCCGCTGGAGTCTGTTGGGGTGCTGCTGCGGGTGGACTGAAATTTGGCTACCGAAGGCAACGACATGTTTGCGGGGCGTCGTGACGTCGGCATACATGTCGCGCGATCGTCGATCTGTTTGTAAACGCGAAGAGTGTCGGGTCCGTTGTGGCGTGAACTGTCAGGGACTGACAAATTTGCTGTCGCATGGCACCGCAAAAATGGTCGCTCTCGACAATTAATATTTGTTTGCGGAGTCGCTCTATACATGACGACTCATACGATCATGACGCGGGTTAACACCCGAGCAATGCCGAGTTATGGGCAAATTCTCGAACCTGATAGAAGCCTGTGGCAAACCCAAGACCTACCTGAGTCACAAGTTAGTAACAGGCGCTCAGCCGCGGGCAATCACATAGTCACATGGTTGTGCTGCGGTTTTATCGGCGGCCGTCGGAGATCTTAAGCTTCGATTTGTTGGCGCTCCTGTCTGTCGTCGCTGGACTGCAGAAGCTGATCGTTCACGAAGCTAATTGATATTGCAACTAGCTTGTAATTCGACAACTTTATTAACCCTCATGCGCCAAACCGGCTGTAAGATTTGCTGTGGTCAATATTGGACCCATCTAATTGAAGGGGGATTCCATGCCCAAGCATCGGAAAGAGGCGGTGCGAGGTCTGCGCTTGCCTGTCGTGCCACTGATGGGCGGACTCGCACTTGCCGGCGGCGCCGCTCTGTTGCTGTCCGGACCCGGCGGCACGTCGCCACTCGCATCGCTGGATTCAGTCACTCAGCCGAAGACGCTCGAGTACGACGTCTCATTGGTGAACACTGAGTTCGCGACCGGGCCATTGTGCTTCATCGACGACTGCGACATTTTCGGGTTGGGTGCTTCTAGCGGCGGCGGAGCGAATATCTTCGGCGGCGGCGAAAATCTTTTCGCGAGCGCCGCAAGTACGTTTACGTCGGCGCTGCCGGGCGGCGGCGGAGCGGGCCTATTCGGTGACGGCGCCGCGGGCACCAACGCCAGCATTGATCCCGTGACTGGCAATGTCATACAAGCCACCGCGGGAAAGAGCGGCGGCTTGCTCTTCGGCACCGGCGGAGCAGGCGGAAAGGGTCTGGACGCCGGCGTGTACGACCCCGACGGAGACGGCCCAATGGAGGCGCGGTTTTACCAAGCCACGAATGGCGCGGCTGGCGGAAACGCTGGCTTGTTCGGCAACGGTGGTGTCGGTGGCGCCGGCGGCTCTGCTGTTGGCCCATTGAACCCGGCAAACGGCCTCCCAACGGGGATTGTTGGCGACGCAGTCGCTGCCAACGGCGGCGCCGGTGGTAGAGGCGGCCTGTTTGGCGGCATCGGCGGCGGTGGCGGTGCCGGCGGTGGCGCCTACTCAGTAGACGGCCTCGCAGCGGGCGGTGACGGCGGCGACGGCGGCTTCGGCATCAACGGGGGCGGTGACGGCGGTGCCGCTGGCTACGCGGCCGCAGGCGGTAACACTCCCGAGACGCAAGGAAACGCAGACGCGGGTGAGGCCGGCGACGGAGGCGACGCTGTCTTCGGCCCCGGTGGTGACGGCGGTCTCGGGGGCGACGCGTACTCCGAGGATGGCACTGCGAACGGCAGCGACGGCGGCAACGGCGGCAACACGGTTGTCGGTGACGGCGGTGCTGGCGCTAACGGCGGATACGGCCATTCCACCGACGGAGATGCCAATGCCGGCGACGGCGGCCACGGCGGAAACGTCCTGGTCGATGGCGCAGGCGGCGCTGCCGGTAACGGCGGTCCTGCGCAGGTTGTCGGAGCCGGGACGCCGACGGGTGGCGACGGCGGGAACGGCGGACGCGGGCGCGGCTTCTTCCGCAACGGCGGTGCCGGTGGCAACGGTGGCGGCGGCTTCCGGGGCCCGTTCAGTCCGATCAATCCGGGTGTCGGTGATCCCACCGGGGTCGGCGGCAGCGGCGGCGACGGTGGTCGGGGCGGCTTCTTCGGCAACCGCGGACCCGGCGGTGACGGTGCAGCTCCGAACGGCGCGGGTGGCAGTGGCAATCCCCCCGGTGAAAGTTCCGGCCCCTAGCGGCAACTGTCGCCTGAACAGATAACTGAACAGAAAAGCCCGGGAATTCTCAAGATCTCCCGGGCTTTTCTACGGGCCTATTCACTCATCGAGCAATGCGGGCAGCGGCACATGCATCAAACTGCAAGCCGCGCGCAGCAATTCGGCCTCCGACGCAGTGACCGTGCCGTCGTGCATCACTGCATCCACCATCGCCTCGACGAGCGCCTGCTTGGCTTTCGGATCCAATGCGTCGAGTGCGGCCCAGCCTTCGTCGAGGGTCTGCTACCAGCTCAGGCGGCGCGGGTTTACCCTGACCGCATCGCCGTAAAGACGTTGCAGCGCACCGTTCAACGATCGCGCCGAGGCATCCTGGTCAGCGACCGCGACAGTCGCCAGCATCCCCACTACGCACCAATGCAACGGGAATCATCCGATAATGCTCCGATGCGAGTCCATGGAAGCGCGGGTAAGGGATCGATGCGGTCCCTCACGTCAATCGCCTGCGTGATCTGCGCTGTCGCTGCGTTTGGGGTGTCCCTCTTTACGAACATGGACGTTTCCATGTTCGGCTTTCCCGACGGATACGTCACCGACTATCAGCAAGCGGCAGGCCTCCCGTTGAGGGTCATCACGGGGGCGGCGGCTCTACTCGGACTGGTGTTCCTGGCCCTCGCTTTCTTGCCGATCCGCGCCAAGGTGCGAACGATCGCCTGGCTGGCGGCGCTGATCGGGCTTGTGCTCGTTGCATTAGCCGCACAGTTCGGCGTCCCGTGGTACTTCGGCACCCATCTCGGCCTCGACAACGGAATCGGCGGCTAGCCCTTGAAACCGTCAGCTCAGCAGTGCAGGCAGCGGCACATGCATCAAACTGCAAGCCGCGCGCAGTAATTCGGCTTCCGACGCAGTGACTGTGCCGTCGTGCATCACCGCGTCCACCATCGCCTCGACGAGCGCCTGCTTGGCTTTCGGATCCAATGCGTCGAGTGCGGCCCAGCCTTCATCGAGGGTCTGCTGCCAGCTCAGGCGGCGCGGATTCTCCGCCCTGGCCGTATCGCCGTAAAGGCGTTGCAGCGCATCCTCTAACGATCGCGCAGAGGCATTCTGGTCAGCGCCGCCCGCCACGGCGAGAGTCGCCAGCAGAGTTGTCACCACCGGGCGCACACCGGCGAGCGAGCCGTTGCCTACCTTGCTGCGCCGGGACGGGTCGGCGGCGTCCAGCAGATTGCTCCAGACCAGGCGCGTCAGGCAATACTCGAACATCGTCACTTTGTCGTCGGCGACGGCGAGCTCGTTCAGCACTGCGACGAGCGCATCCTGCTCGGCACGGGAGTGAGCGGCCAACTGCGACAGTGCCAGGGCGACGAACGGCATACGCAGCTCTTGTGGCAGCTTCGCCATCTGCGGCGCAAGAGCTTCCGCGTCGCGCGCCTGCGCCCGCCCCATTCGCCCAACCACCGAGGCAAGTTGACGTGCTTGCAACGCCTCGCCGGGCGGAGCGAGGAGCAACGCGATCACTGCCGCCGGCGCCGTCGTCGGCTGGCTGGCGAGCTGCCGAACATCGTCGGGCAGTCGTGCGTGAAGGGCGGCGCCGTATTTCAGATCGGCCGGGGTGAACGTGCCTGCACGGGCGACGACTTGCTCTGCGGTGATCGCATGTCGACCAGACTCGGGGACAGCGGCCGGCGCAGGACGGCCCAGTGCCGTTCCGGCAGGTGCAAACCCGGCGGCGATGTCCTCGGCCAGCCCGTCGGGCGCCTGGTGGGCGTAACGCTGTTGCAGCTCAGCGATTTCGCCAGGGTTGAACTCGGGGTTGAGCGCCTTGATCCGATCCGTCAGTTGCGGATGCGTCGCGAACAGCGATGTGAACGACCGTCGCGCACCCTCCCCGAACAGCATGTGGCTGACCTCGGCCGCATTGCGCGAGTCGCGCAGCCGCGAGCCGGTCGGGATACCGCCGATCTTCTTCAGCGCGCCCTCGAGACCGTCTGTCTGCCGGGTGAATTGCACGGCCGACGCGTCCGCCAGCCACTCGCGTTGCCGCGACACCGCCGCCTTGATCACGTTCGCGAAGAACACCCCGATGTATCCGAGCGCCATGATCGCGATCGCGAAGACCACGAACGGCAAGGCCCCCTTGCTGTCACTCCCGCGGCCACCGAACTGCAGGGTGCGCAATCCGACCATGCCGATCAACAAGATTCCGCTGAGCAGTCCGATGAGTCGGATGTTCAGCCGCATATCGCCGTTGAGAATGTGGCTGAACTCGTGCCCGATCACACCCTGCAACTCATCGCGATTAAGTTGGGCCAGCGCTCCCCCGGTGACCGCGATCGCCGCGTCGGCGGGGGTGAAACCCGCTGCGAAGGCATTGATTCCGGGTTCGCGCGGCATGACGAACAACCGCGGTGCTGGAACACCGGAGGCCAGCGACATCTCTTCGACGATGTTGACGAACCTGCGCAGCTGCGGATCCGTGGTGGTCGGATCGACGGGCACCGCGCCGACCGATGCGGCGACGGCCGCTCCGCCCTGCCGGAGCGCAAGCGTCTTGAAGAGCATGCCGCCGGCGATGATCAACAGCGTGACCGCCGTGACGACGACGACCACAGCGAGCATCGACGACGCGTCGATCTCGTTGTAGTCCGACGAGAGGTACGTCAGCGCGAGCACGGCGGCGACATCGATGGCCGCAACCAGCGCCACCACGGCGACGGCGAACAGGAACACCAGCTTCAGCGTGGTACCCCTGGCCGCCCGCTGATGGTCGAAGAAGTTCATGACCGCCGTTCGGTCAGAACTGGACCTTTGGGGCGTCCCGCATCTCGGGGTGCTCCGGCGGGATCTCCAGAAGCGCTGCGGGCGCGAAGTTGAACATGCCCGCGTAGACGCTGCCGGGGAATGTCTCGCGCTTGTTGTTGTAGTTCATCACCGCGTCGTTGTAGGCCTGTCGGGCGAACGCGACCTTGTTCTCCGTCGAGGTCAGCTCCTCGGACAACTGCATCATGTTCTGGTTCGCCTTCAGGTCCGGATACTGCTCGACGACCACGTTGAGCCTGCTCAACGCGCCGTCCAGAGCCTGCTGCCCGGCCGCCAACTGCTGCATCGCCGCAGGGTCGCCCGGATTGGCCTGTGCGGCGGCAAGACCGTTCATCGCGGCGCCGCGCGCCGCAACCACAGCCTCGAGCGTCTGGCGCTCGTGCGCCATGTAGGCCTTGGCCGTCTCAATCAGGTTGGGAATCAGATCGAAACGGCGCCGCAGCTGAACGTCGATCTGGGCGAAGGCGTTCTTGTAGGCGTTGCGTGCGCGGACAAGCCCGTTGTAGCCCGCGATCACGAACACCGCTAACAGCAAAAATATGACGACGACGACGATGATGCCGATGGTGAGCCCCACGAGGCATACCTCCAGGTCAGCCCTGCAAAATTAGGTGGATCGCCGAAGCTTAGCTATTTGCTTCGCGTGATGGGTCATTCTTCGCACTACAGACTTGGTAGGACGGATCCGCTCACGGCCGGCATGGAAAGGCTCGGCGGGACAGCAGGATCATGCCGAGACCGCACGCCATCAGCAGTGCGCCCGGCCATGGCAGTGCCGAAGGCCCTCCCACGTGAAGCAGTCCGGCGCCGATCGCCGCCCCACCCGCGATGCCGATATTCGCCGTGGAGTTGATCCACGCTCCGGCCAGTTCCGGTGGCATCGCCTTGGCGCGCACCGCACACGCTTGGTAGATCGACGGCAGCCCGCCGAACGCTCCACTCCAGATCGCTGTCGCGATAAGGACCGCCCCGAGCATCGGCCATGTGATGCCGAGAGTCACCACCGACGCCATGATCACCGCCACCACGACGACCGCGGTTCGTCGAGGATTGCGGTCGAGACCGCGACCGGCGTACCACAGGCCGAGAAGCCCACATGCGCCACACGCCAAAAGGATCGGGCCGACGAAGGCCGCGCCGACTCCACTGCCGAGGAGCAGCACGCTGATGTAGGTGTACACGGTGAACTGCCCGAGAAACACCAACGCGTTCGACGTCGCGACCGCCGCGAGTCGTCGACGACCGCCGGAGCGCCTCCGTGTCGACATCGATTCGTGGTCGACCGTCGGCAGCAGTGCGGCGACGAGACCGAACGTGACACCCGATAGCACTGCCAGCACGGCGAACGACGCCCGCCATCCCACCGCGGCGCCCAACGACGTCAACAACGGGGTTCCAAGAACAAGACCCGCAGACGCACCACTGCCTGCCAGCGCGAGTGCACGGCCGACGTGGGCGCCCGAAACCAGCCGCGGCGAGTACCCGATGACCAACGAGAAGAACAGCGCGTGCGTCACCCCGCCCAGCGTGCGACCGGCCGCGACGAGCGTGAACCACGGTGCCGCGGCAACCAATGCATTGCTCAGTGCGTAGCAGGCCAGCGTCGCCAACAGCAGCGGCTTTCTGGCGAACCGGGACGTGGCGACGGTCAGCGGGACGGCGAACGCGGCGACCATCACGGCATACAGGCTGACCAGCAGACCCGTCGCCGAATCGGCCAGCCCGAACGTCGCGCCCATCTGCGGCAGCAACCCGACCGGCAGCATCTCTGTAGTCACCGCAACGCATGACGCCAAGGCGAGCGACAGCAGGCCGGGCAGGCTATCCCGAATGCCTGGGGTCGGCGCGCGTTCGGCGGTCAGAGTCACGCCTGACGAATATACTCGGTCACCGAGCTTATTCAAGTGGGATACTTCCGACGATGGCACAGGATCCGCGGCAACCCGCCCATGGACGCTGGTTGGGCGCCGCTCAACTCGTCGATGCGATGCGCTCCGAGCCGGGCATCACCCGTGCCGCCGCGGCACAGCGACTCGGTATCGGCAGCGGGGGCGCCACCGAGTTGGTTTCGCGACTGCGACAGGCCCGACTCCTTGACGAGACGCCCGCACCAGCACAGGGCCGGGGTAGACCGACGACAATTCTCGGACCACACCCTGACGGACCGTTGGTGCTCGCCGCCGACCTTCGCGCAGCGGACTGGCGCCTTGCCCTTGCGGGCGTCGACGGCATACCGAAAGTCGTCACCGAGTCCGAATACGCGGCCGAACAGCTGGAACCGGTGCTGGGTCAGCTGGCGGAAGCGATCGGCAGGATCTATCGACGGAACGCGAAGCGCCTCAGGGCGATAGCGGTTGCGGTGGCGGGCACCGTCAGCGATGCCAGGCTCGTTCAGTTCACGTCTCGCGGTTGGAACGACGTCGACCTGTCGGTGTTGGCTTCGAAGATTCCCGCTCGCGCAGACGTTCCCCTGCTGCTTGGTAACGACGCAACGCTTGCCGGCCTGGCCGAGGCGCGGTCGGGTGCGGCCCGCTCCGCCGCCACGGCGCTGCATTTGATTGTCGCGCAGGGCATCGGCGGTGCGTTGGTGGTCAACGGCGAGCCGCTGAACGGAGCCCACGGCGCGGCGGGTGAGTACGGTCACGTCCCGTTCGGCGACCCGAAGCTCGTCTGCCCCTGCGGTGCCCGTGGGTGCTGGGACGTCACCGTCGACGGGCGTGCGCTCGCCAGGCATCGGGGCGATGCGCCTCCCGACGATCCGGTCAAGTATGTCCGGAACCTGCTGTCCCTACCCAAGCGCGACGCCAAGACCCGCCGTGCCTTCGAAACCGTGGCGGCCTCGCTGGGGCGCGGTATCGGTGGCCTGGTCAACCTCCACGACCCCGAGGTGGTGACGCTGGGTGGCGCGGCGGCACTTCTCAGAGAAGCTGCGCCGGATGTCTTCGCTCGTGCGTACAGGGACGGCTTGATGGCGTTCCGCAAGGACTCCCCGCCAGCGGTACTCGACGCCGAGCACGGTGAGGACGGACCGCTGCACGGTGCCGTCGCGCTGGCGCTCGACCACATCACCACGCCAACAGGACTCGCCGACTGGGTTGGACGACAGCGGGTTTGACGCACTTTCAGTCCTCTGCCGGAACTTCGCCCGCACCCTTCGCTGCCGTCGCCCGCACCAGCGTGGGCTTGTTGTAGCCCGCCGCACGAACGGAACCGGGTATCGCTGTCATCACGGAGTCGACGGCGTCCTCGGGTACCAGCGCGATCACGCAGCCGCCGAACCCCCCGCCGGTCATCCGCGCACCGAGTGCACCCGCCGCGACGGCGGTCTCGGCGATGAGATCGATCTCCGGCGTGGTGATCTCGAAGTCGTCCCGCATCGATTGGTGTGACGCGGTCAGGATGGGGCCCGCCCTGTTCCACTCCGCCGCCTCGAGTGCCGCAACGAAATCGAGCACTCGCGCGTTCTCGGTGATGATGTGACGCGCGCGCCGTACATCGACGGGATCTGTCACCCTGTCCAAGGCATCCATCCCCCACTCTTGCGCATCGCGTAGCGAGTCAACGCCCATTGCTGCTGCGGCCCGTTCACACGAACGCCGCCGCTCCGCGTACTCGCCACCGGCGTGCCGGTGCGGCGCGTGTGAGTCGATCAGCAGCAGGGCGATACCTGCGGCGTCGGGGTCGAAAGCAACCTCGCGCACATCGATGTTCTGGAAGTCGACCAGCAGCGCACACTGCGGCGCGCCGAACAGCGACGCCAGCTGGTCCATCAGACCTGTTGGCGCGCCGACATATTCATTTTCGGCCCGCTGCGCGATCCGGGCCATATCGGGGCGGTCGAGATGCGCTCCGACAGCGGTCGTCACCGCACCGAGCACAGCGCACTCCAACGCCGCCGACGAGGACAGCCCGGATCCCATCGCGACGTCGCTGGTGATCGACATCCGACCGCCGACCGCGGCGTGGCCCGCCTCACGCAGCGCCCAGATCACCCCGGCGACATAGGCGCCCCATCCGGTGATCTCGCCGGGGACCGTGCTGAGCGGGATGACGGCTTCGCCTGGCTCGTCGGCGCTTTCGACGTACAGCGTGTCGCCGTCATCCGGGTGCAGTGTCGCCACGGTGCGTTCCGGCAATGCGATGGGTAACGCGAAGCCGAAGTTGTAGTCGGTGTGCTCGCCGATCAAGTTGATGCGGCCAGGTGCCGCGTAGGCGACGACTCGTGTCATGCGCCGACCTCGCGCAGCCGCTCGGCGACACTTTCGGGGGTGACGTCGCTGATGAACGCATCCATCGCAGATTCCGAGCCCGCGAGGAACTTCAGTTTGGTGGCGCTGCGTCGTACCGACATCAGCTCGACGTGGAAGTAGCCCTCGCGCTGCTCGTCGTCGTCCCGAAACTGGTGCAATGCCGAGATGTAGGGCAACTCGGTGGGATACAACCGGTCGAAACGGCCGAGCACGTCGAGGTAGATCTCCGCGAAAGAGTCGATCTCGGTGTCGTCGAGGTCGAGCAGGTTGCGCACGAACCGGTTCGGGTAGATGTGCACCTCCACCGGCCAACGCGCAGCGAACGGAACGAAAGCGGTGAACAGGTCTGTCTGCGCGATGACACGGGCGCCGTCGGCGAGTTCGCGCCCGAGGGTGGCGCTGAACAGGTTGGCGCCGTGCCGTGTCCGGTACTCACGCGCCTCGCGCAGCATGATCGCCGAGCGGGGTGTCACATAGGGGTAGCCGTAGATCTGGCCGTGCGGATGGGTGAGCGTCACGCCGATCTCCTCCCCCCTGTTCTCGAAACAGAAGACCTGTGCGATTCCGGACCTGTTCATCATGTCCGCGGTGCGGTGCCGCCATGCGGTGACGACAAGACGCGCCTGCTCGGGCGGCAGACTCGCGAATGAGGCGGTGTGGTCGCTGGAGAAGCAGATGACCTCGCAGCGGCCCTGCCCGGCCGCCGCGACGAACCCGTCGACACCGACATCCGGCAGCGTGAACGGCTCCACTCCTGCGCCGGAGAGGCTGGGAAATCTGTTCTCGAACACCACGACGTCGTAGTCGGGAGCCGGAATCTCACTGCTCAGCCCCGACGGCCCCGGGCAGAGCGGACACTGGTCGGCGGGCGGCTTGTACGTCCGATCCTGGCGAAGCGCCGCGATGATGACCCACTGGCCTGTCTGGCTGTCGAACCTCAACTCCGACTGCTGATTTGAGCGGGCAGGCAGCGGGCGACGATCCGGTACGGGCACCGGGTGATGGCCGGAAAGGGGGAAGAACAACTCTTCCCGTCCGTCAGCGAGCGTCCACGGGATCGGGTTGCGCACGCTCATGGCGCTGCCCGCGCGACCATCAGCTCACCCACCCGCGCCTCCAGCATCGACCGTTCGTCGGAGTCCAGCCGGTCGTCGACGACCAGTGTGTGCACCTGGTCGAGCCGCGCGAACACATTGGCGCCGACCTCGCCGTATTTGGTGTGGTCGGCGAGCACCACCAGCCTGGCCGCGATGTCGATCAACGCCCGATTCGTCTGTGCCTCCGCGATGTTCGGCGATGTCAGCCCGGCGTCGACGTCGAGCCCATGCACCCCGAGGAAGGTCACGTCCACCCGAAATGAGGCCAGCGCGCCGTCCGCGATGGGACCAACCAGGGCATTGGACGGCGTCCGGGCACCTCCGGACAGGTAGGCGATGGGACCGTCGTCGCCGCCGGGAGCAGTCAGCACGTCGAACACCGTGATCGAATTCGTGATCACCGTGATCGACGAACGTGCCCGCAACACCCGCGCCAGTTCGGTGGTCGTGGTGCCCGCGCCGATGGCGATAGTCATTCCGTCAGCGACGAGGTCCGCGGCGGCCTCGGCGATCGCGACCTTCTCGGCGCGCATGTGCCGGGCCTTCTCCGAAGACTTCGGTTCATCGCCACGATGGTGGCGCGTCACCGCACCGCCGTGCACCTTGCGCAGCAAATCCTGGGCGTCGAGCACATCGAGATCGCGCCGGACGGTCATCTCCGACACCGACAACGCTGTCGCCAGGTCGGAGACCCGGACGGCGCCGCCCGGCTGCAGGCTCGCCAGAATCGCGCGGCGGCGCTCGTCGGCAAGCATGTGGCTCGATCTCCTTCCCGTTCAATTCGAACACTAACAAACACATTCTCACCAAAACTATCGCGCAGTAGGCGGTTTCCTTGTTAGTTTCTGCTTGATTACCTAATTCTCACTCACCTGGAGGTGGTGACGACGACCGCCACGCTGGCCGCCGACAACGTGCTCCGCCTGCACGTCGGCGCGATGGACTACCTGCTGATCGCGATCTACTTCGTATTCGTATTGGGCATCGGCTATCTGGCCCGAAGTCAGATTTCGACCAGCCTCGACTTCTTCCTCTCCGGCCGCCGACTACCGGCCTGGGTCACCGGGCTCGCGTTCGTATCGGCCAACCTCGGCGCCGTCGAGATCATGGGGATGTCGGCCAACGGTGCGCAGATCGGGTTGGCCACGATGCACTACTACTGGATCGGCGCCATACCTGCGATGGTCTTCCTCGGCATCGTGATGATGCCGTTCTACTACGGCTCGAAGGTGCGCAGCGTCCCCGAGTTCATGCGTCGGCGCTTCGGGCCAGGCGCCCACCTCGTCAACGCGATCAGCTTCGCGGTCGCCCAGGTGCTGATCGCCGGGGTCAACCTCTTCCTGCTGGCCACCGTCATCAATGTGCTGCTCGGCTGGAATCGATGGGTGTCCCTGATCGTGGCCGCGGTTATCGTGCTGACCTACACCGCCCTCGGCGGGCTGTCCGCCGCGATCTACAACGAGGTGCTGCAGTTCTTTGTGATCCTCGCGGCGTTGGTACCCCTGACCATCTTCGGCCTGATCAAGATCGGCGGCTGGAGTGGGCTGCGGGACAAGGTGATCGAAACGTCAAAGGCCGACGGAACAGTGACGGCGACGGTGGGTGACCAATTGAACAGCTGGCCGGGTCAGGCGCTGAGCGGCTTCGACAGCCCGGTTTGGTCGGTGATCGGCATCGTATTCGGCCTCGGGTTCGTGCTGTCGTTCGGTTACTGGACGACGAACTTCGTCGAGGTTCAGCGCGCGATGGCCTCCGACTCGATCTCGGCGGCCCGTCGCGCACCGATCATCGCGTCGTTCCCGAAGATGTTCATCCCGTTCGTGGTCGTCGTGCCCGGCATGATCGCCGCAGCCGTGATCGGTGACATGATCCACCTGAAATCATCTGGCTCCGGCGACATCACGTACAACGACGCGATGCTGTTGATGATCCGCGACATTCTGCCCAATGGGCTTCTCGGTGTCGCGGTGGCCGGGCTGATCGCATCGTTCATGGCGGGCATGGCGGCCAACGTGTCGGCCTTCAACACCGTATTCAGCTACGACATCTGGCAGCAGTATGTGGTCAAGGACCGTCCCGACGGTTATTACATCACGGTCGGGCGCATCGCGACGTTGGGCGCCACGGTTCTTGCGGTGTTCACCGCCCTGATCGCGGCGGGCTATTCGAACCTGATGGACTATCTGCAGACGCTGTTCGGCTTCTTCAACGCGCCCCTGTTCGCCACGTTCATCCTCGGCATGTTCTGGAAGCGCATGACAGCGACGGCAGGTTGGGCCGGCCTGGTCGCCGGAACGCTCTCGGCGGTCGGGGTTTTCGTGCTCGGTGAGGTCGGCGTCATCGACCTACCCGGCCAAGGGGTGCCCTTTGTGGCCGCCGCAGCCGCATTCATCGTCGACATCGCAGTCAGCGTTGTCGTCAGCCGCGTCACCACTCCGAAGCCGGTGGCCGAACTCGCCGGGCTCGTCTACTCGGAGACGCCGGTGCAGATCTTCTCCGACCCCGAGTCACACGGCAAGGCCTGGTACATGAAGCCGGTTCCGCTCGGTGCCGTCATGATCGGACTCGCTGTCGTGCTCAACATCGTCTTCCACTGATCCAGGAGTAACCATGACTAGCCAGAAACGAACCGTCTCAAGGCTGTTCGACATCCGCAACATCATCGGCGCGTTGCTCGGGATCTACGGGGTACTGCTCGTCATCGCCGGGTTGGTGCCTGCGCTGGTGGCCTCTCACGACGACGGTGCTGCGGTGGGCAACAAGGTCGACCTCTATATCGGCAACGATGCCAATTGGTGGGTTGGCCTTGTCCTGGTCGTCGTTGCAGCGGTGTTCATCGCGTGGGCAGCGATGAGGCCGGTCACCGTCGAGGTCGACCCCGAAAAGGCTACGCAGGACTAG
>CADEGF010000081.1 GCA_902826815.1 uncultured Mycobacteriaceae bacterium | reverse complement strand
TTGGCTGGCGGGTACACGATCACGCCGCATCCGTTGTGTCCACATTGTTTCGGGGCGCGCGGCATCAGTAGTTCCTGTCGTGGTGGGCTGTGGATGGCTGCGGTTCGGCGTGGAGATGGCAGTAGCGTGCTTCGCCTTCAACGGTCTGTCCGCAGCTGTGGCGACGGCAGCGCCGCGGTAGATAGTTGTTGGGTCTGTGTCGGCCGCCTCCGGTGGCCGTGTTGCGTCTTGGCATATCGGTTTCCGATTCTTTGGTGGTCCCGGCCGGGTGGCGCGAGTGCGAGACGGGTCACTGCGCGCTCACCCCGGCCGGGTGTCCGTGACCGACGCCCCGCAAGGAGTAGGGCGTAACCGGTGGCCGCGGACAGGTTGCGGCTGAGAGGGCCGTGTCTGCAACCCACTCAGCCGCAAGCCTTTTAGGTTCCGGGCTCGCTGGCGATCTTCACGACGGCTTCCTCATGCGGCCAGCCGAAGTCGACCCGCAGCGTCGCACGGATACCCAGACGATCGGACTCGAAGTAACGGCTCGCGTCGACAACCAGGTCAACGTCCTGCCTCAGCACGACGAACGAGCGTGAGCGGTCAACTGCCCAAACCACATTGTTGGCAACGACCGTGTCGGGCACCGAGATCAGCGGCACTCCGAGGATGGTGCGGCGCGTCGGCTGCGTCGGATCGGGCTGCAACAGCGGCTCATTCGATCCGGTGGTGAGCTTCTTCAACTTGCTCAAGGCGAGCACTGTGCTGGCGTTGGCGACGAAGCTGGTCGCGGTCGCACCAACGTTCTCCAACTTGCTGATCGCTTCCGAGAAGGGATCGACGTTGGTGAAGGTGCCGTCGTTGTCCACCCATTGGATGTTGTCGAGGTTGTCGATGCCTGCTGGGCCGTTGGAGATGGTGGTACCGAAGTACGCGCTGTCGATTTTGCGTGCTAGGTCGCGGGCGATGGACTCGCCAACAACGATCTGTGCGGCCGGCGAACTGTCATTGGCCAACTCGTTGCTGATGATCGTGAGTGCGGCAAGCTTTTTCGGCGTGAGGTTGAGTTCATCGACACCGAGGTCTGACGGCGTGATGTCGGATCCTTCTGGCGTCCACGCCGCAGATGCGTCGGAAGTGATTCGCGGGATACGGAAGTCATGCGATTCGGTGCGGACGACGGTCGAGACGGCGAACGCAACAGATTCCCGTGCGACGGGCTCTACGACAAGGGCGCCGACTTCTTCGGGCCGGAGAATGCCTCCAGCGGCAGCGGTGTACAAAGCCATGTTTAGCTCCTAGGTGGGGGCGCGCACAAGCGCGCACGATTGGATTCCGTTGGCTTTCAAGCCGTCCGGTTGCCCCACCTGGGGTGATGGTTGCCGTTGTTGGTGCGGGACCATACGGTCGCCGCACCAGGGCAACGGATCCATTCTACTACTTTTCGCGCTTTGGTTGTCGCAGCACCTCACTCCATGTGGGTGTCGGTGTCCCGCCCTCGATCTTGTCGCGGGCCGTCACGGTCGATGCTGGCGGCGCGGCGGGGATCTTGGCCTTGCCCCAGTGCGGCCGTTCGGCGATCAGGGCCTTGACCGCTTCGCTGATCTTGTCGGCGTCCACGTCGCCGTCGTCGGTTAGGTACGCGGATACGTCGTTGCCCGACAACCACAGGTCTGCGGGGTCGGCCAGGTGTTCGGCTGCGACGCGTTCCACCTCGAGCCGGTCCCGTTTCTCCAAGCGTGCACGGAGTTCGTCGTTCTCGGCTTTCAGTGCGGCGCGTTCCTTGCGGTAACGCTCCTCACGATTCTTGGGGCGCTGCCCATCATCTTCGGCAGTGTCGGGCTGCTGCTCGTCGGTGGCTTCATCGGCAGTCCCGTCGTCGCGGACGCCCTTTTCACGGTCAACCGAAGGAAGGGTGGTGTCGTCGTCCACGGTGTTCGGCACCGTGGCTTCCTGGTGGGTTGTCTCTGTCATTCGTCGTTCTCCTTTTCTGCGTACTTGGCGATGTCCCGGCGCAGCGCTTCTAGCCGCTCGGGGGTGTCTCGGATATCGAGTGCACGGGTGCATGTTTCGGCCAGTGCCGCGATGAGGTGGAAGCTGCGGCCGGTTTGGCCGGCTTCCTGTATAGCGGCGTGCACTCCGTGCAGGTCACCAGTTGCCCACCCGGCAATCAGTGCGCCAGCTCGTTTGAAATCACCTGGGCGTGGTGTGGCGTCAGTCGATGCCATCGGTATCTCCTTCGGGTCGGTTGGTTCCGCGTCGATGTGGCGGCGCGTACAAGTGGTGCTCTTCCGGGGTGGACAGCGCGACTGGCAGCCCGTCGGAATAGATGTCTGGTCTGGCGGTCCAGGTGTTTAGAAGCAGTTGCACTTCGTCGTGCATTGCTGCCGCGTCGTCTTCGTTGCGAATCTGATGTAAACGACCAGCACACCAACGCAATTCGTCTAGAAGCATCCGCTCACCTACTGTGAAGTCATCTTCATCTGGCCACATGGGTTCTTCGTCCATAGTCCAAATCTCCTGTCTCGTTATGGGGTTAGTGCGTCGGCGAGTTTGTGCGCCAACGCAATAGCGACCTGATGGTCCAGGACGCCGAGTCCTTCTACGTGCACACCATTGGCGTGCGCGGTGACTGCGGGTACGCGACCGGTGCGGCACCGCTCACACTGGCGGGTAACGCTTTTCGTGTGCCTCCGACAGTCGGTGCAGCGGCGGCGCACTCTTTTCCGGCTCACTATGCGGCTGCCTTCGTGTGCTTGCGAATCACCTTCCCGGCCACCACGCCGCACGGTTGCTTACTGCGTGGCAACGACTCCAACCATGCCCGGCACTGCGAAAGCGCGGGACAGGTCAAGCATTGGTTCGTGGTGAACTCGACAACGTCGCGAAGCTCTGTCTCGTCCCATAAGTCCCAGCGGCCTTTGCAGCGACCTTTGGACAGGTTCGGTGCACCAGCGAGCGCGTCAACAAGTGCTTCCCATGTGGCGGTCACTTGATCCGCCTTGTTTTCGTGCCGCTGTCCGCGACGTCGTAACTGTGAACAGCGGCACGTAGCCGGTCGACGTCTTGGCATTCCAGCGTGTACGGGCCGACTTCGAGAACCAGTCCGGCGTCCGTGCGGTGGACGAGACGGATAGGAATGATGCAGCTTCCGTCAATCTCGTCGATGTACGGCGCGATTTGCCAGCGGTCGATCACTGTGCGCCCGGCTTCATCGCGGGGCGCATCGAGGACATGATTGGCGCTCATCGCAGCTCGCCAATGGCTGCGGTGCGCTCGGCGATAATCCGATTGCGCTCTATGTGGGCGCACTCGGCGCACGTACCAGTGTTGTTGTCGGGCAGTAGAGCCGCACCGCACGGGCAGATCAAAGAGGTTAGATCTCCACCATCTTCGATGAGATCTACTCCTGTAGTAGTTCTCGTGCCGCGCGCTCTTGCGACCGCTTGGAGAACGCGGTCGGTTTGTCCCGGAGAATGGGGCGTGAGTCCTCCGGGTGGGGCAAGGGAGCGCTTATTTGCTCCCTGCTCCCTTGGTCCATTTTTGGGGTTCTGCACCACTTCTGACGTGCAAGGGAGCAAGGGAGCGCTTTCTCGTGTTAGGGGGGTGCTCCCTTGGTCTGTGCTCCCTTGGTCCTGAGGTGAGACGAAGGTCGAGTGTCGACCTTCGTGTTCGGCCGGCAGGCTCCAGAACCACGGGCCGTCACCGCTGGGACGTTCGGCCTTGACGCCCAACCGTTTCTTTGCCCGCTTCGCCTGATCCTTCGAGAAGCCCTGTGCATCGGCCGCGGAGTAGACGTCGTTCGCCTTCCTTGAGCCTGTTCCGAGGAATTCCAGCAGCCATGTGTCGATGTCGTGGTCGTCGTCGTGGTTGCGTTCACCGAGGAAGTGGCGAGCGTCCTTATGGGTGTCGCCGATCCACTCGACAGCGCCCATCTCGGACGGCCCGTTAGTGGTCGTGATCGTCTTGCCGACGATTCGACACTCCACTGATCGCGCTTGCTCACTGAAGTTGCACTTGGTGTTTGTCAGCACCCGATGCCCGGTCTCCGGGTCCTCTGCCACTGACAACACGGAGCGGGCCACCTGCGACCACGCGATGGATCCGAGGATGAGCTTCCCGGAGTCCGCGGAATCCCGCTTACCGAAGTGGACCAATCCGAGAACGACAACATCACAGCGCGCAGCCATCGTGGCGATCGGCTCGAGGTACTGCCTGATAGCTATGTCGTCATTACCCGAAATACCCACTGGCATAACCCCCTTGCACGGATCAAGGATCAGCATCGTTACGCCGTGTCGGTGAATCACTTGCTCGATACCACGGAGGTCCAACGGGAAGACCAGGGAGCCCGTCGTGTCGTCCATTTCCACGTCAACGAACACCACCCGGTCCATGTCCGCCTCAGCGGCCACCAGCCGTGGGGCAATCGCCTGCTCCCGCGGCTCCTCCGAGCCGATCCACATCACCGTGCCGCCTGCGCGGGTTTCTCGCGCTGCCCACGACGCGGCGATGGTGGACTTACCGTTGGCCTCCCGTCCTGCCAGCAGGTTGACGGCCGCCCGCAGAACGAGATCCGGTTCCCACCACACCAACGGCAGAAGCTTCACCTCGGAACCTGTGGTGATCACGAGACGGCGGCCTGGAACTTCCTCGACGTAACGGTTTTGGTCGATCATGTCGTCGGTCATATGTGCCACCTGCCCAACCGTGCGCTGATCGGGTCACGTCGGCCGCTGTCCAAAGGAGGCGTCCGTAATGCGGCTGCGCGGCGGCGCCGAAGCTGTGCCGGGATGTCCTGCGGTGGTGATTCCCGGTGGCACCACCAGTTCGCATAGAACGGGCACGCCGGGCAAGCACAAGTTTCGCCGTAACCGCACCGGCACGCTGAGCCGTTAAACTGTTTTGTGAGTGCGGTGGTATGGCTATCAACAAACTCATTGAGCGGAGCCGGGCTAGGGGTGGCCCGGCTTTCGCCATCTTTGGGGGGTGGGCCTCCCCTGATCTCGTCGAGAACTAGCTGAGCTGTCATCTAAGCTGCACCCCCGACGACGGGTTGGTCTGTGCGGGTGTAGCGGTTTGCGTCGAGCCATACCTGAATATCGGCGCGGCGGTAGTACACCTTGCGGGGTCCGACCTTCACGTAATCGGGTCCGCCGCCCTTGTGTCGCAGCGTCGCCCAGTATTGGTCGCTGGTGCCGGGAATGAGGTTTTTCATTTCCGCTGCCGGGACGAGGTCGTGTTCGAACGGGGCTTGTGGCTTCGTCAGTGTGACCATATCTCCTCCTGTATCTAAGTTAAGTACATACCGTAGCGTTGTTGATCCACTACGTAACTTATACCGGACGCCTTGACGTATTGCAAGCTTGCGCCGTATTGTCTCCAACATGGGTACAAATGCGGTGCAGCGCGATGCGACGGCAGAGACCGTCAGCGCCAACGTGAGGCGCCTCCGCACGGACCAGAACCTCGGGTTACGAGGTCTGGCGAAGAAACTCGGCGAGGTGGGCCGGGCATTGGGGCATAGCGCGGTCGATCAGATCGAGAAGGGCACACGGCGTGTCGACGTCGATGACTTAATGGCACTTGCTGCGGCGCTTAAGGTTTCGCCGATCACATTGCTGTTGCCGAACACCGATGATCCGGATGCGGCGGTGTCATCTACGGGTGCCGTGGACAAGTTGACTGCGGATCAGCTGTTGGACTGGCTGCAAGCGAAAAACCCGTTGCCGGGCGATGACAGGTTCCCGATGGTGTTCCAGGTGGCGGCACTCCCCGGATGGAAGATTGCCGAAATGATGGAGGAAGGCCAGAAGCATCAGCGCAATTGGCTTCCTGCGCGGCGGGCACAGCTTCGGGAACAGAAGCAGATGGAAACCGATGGCGACGATTGAGGCGTACGAGACCTCGGCCGGGAAGCGGTACCAGGTCCGCTATCGGACACCGCAGCGGACCCAGACGAAGAAGCGCGGCTTCAAGACGAAGCGGGACGCTCAGGAGTTCGCGGCCACGGTTGAGGTTGAGAAGATGACCGGCAGCTACGTGGCGCCGTCGCTCGGGATGATCACGGTGGGCGAGTTGGCGCCAGCGTGGCTGTCCCGCAAGGAGTCTGATGTGGCCCCGTCGAACTATCGGACCTTGGAGTCGGCTTGGCGTATCCACGTCAAACCGGTGTGGGCAACCACCAGAGTCGCTGATGTTGACCTTGGGTCGGTGGAGCGTTGGATCGCCGCCATGGGCAAGGAGTCGGGTGCAACGATCGTGATCCGGGCCTACGGGGTGTTGGCGGGCGTCCTCGATGACGCGGTGAAGGCTCGAAGGCTGGCATCGAACCCAGCCCGCGGTGTGGAGAACTTGCCGGGGAAGCCCACCAAACGCCACGTGTACCTATCCCCCGAAGATGTCGGGCGGCTAGCACACGAGTCCGGGCAGCATCGGACCCTCGTATTGGTGTTGGCGTACTGCGGGATCCGGTGGGGTGAGGCGGTCGCGTTGCGGGTGCGCGATGTCCAGTTCCTACGTAGGCGGTTGAGTGTCCACGACAACGCCGTGCAGCTCGGCGTGGATCACGCTGTAGGCGAGACTAAGAGCCGCAAGGAACGGTCGGTGCCAGTGCCACAGTTCGTGCTCGATGAACTAGCGGTTCAGTGTGAGGGCCGCAGCCTCGACGATCTCGCCTTCGGTGACGGCGCCAACTACCTGCCTCGGCCGAAGTCTGTTGGTGGGTGGTTCGCCGGGGCGGTGAAGCGGGCCAAGGTGCAGAAGATCACCCCGCATGATTTGCGGCATTCCTGCGCGTCGATCTCGATCAGCTCGGGGGTGAATGTGTTGGCGTTGTCCCGGATGCTCGGGCACACCTCAGCGAAGGTCACGTTGGACACCTACAGCGATTTGTTCGACACGGATCTCGATGCGGTGGCGGCGGCTCTTGATTTGAAGTGTGCCCATTCTGTGCCCAAACGGCGCCCGGTAGGCGTGGTCGGGGCATGAAATGAGCCTTCGACCTGCTGTGACAGCCGTGAAAAACTTGGCGGTGGCGGAGGGATTTGAACCCTCGGACGGGGGTTACCCGTCACACGCTTTCGAGGCGTGCTCCTTAGGCCGCTCGGACACGCCACCGTGTGGCAGCCTACCGAACACCGAAGCCGCTATCCCAATCGCTGGTTGGCGAAGAACGCCTCGAGCGGGGCAGCGCACTCCCGGGCCAGCACCCCGCCCACGACGGCGGGCCGGTGCGTCAGCCTTCGGTCGCGCACCACATCCCACAGCGAGCCGACCGCGCCGGTCTTCGGTTCCCACGCCCCGAAGACAAGGCGGGACACCCGAGCCATCACCAGCGCGCCCGCGCACATCGTGCACGGTTCGACGGTCACGGCAAGCGTCGTGCCCTCGAGTCGCCACCCGTCACCGAGGACGGCCGCCGCCGCGCGCATGGCAAGGATTTCGGCGTGCGCCGTCGGATCCCCGGTCTCTTCACGGGCATTGGCCGCCCGCGCCAACTCCGTTCCGTCGGCAGCGAAGACCACCGCACCTATCGGTACATCGCGTGGCCCGGCGCCGGCTGCGGCGTCGAGCGCCGCGCGGATGAGGGCGTCGTCGGTCACCGGTCGAGGCGGTCGAGCACCGCCGACAACTCCTCGGCGAAGCCCATCTCCCGTGCGATGCGGCCGATCTGCTCGTCGGCGTAGAGGTCGTACTCGCCGATGATGACGCCGAGCACTGCGTCGGGCAGCCCGATGTCCGACAGCAGGCCAAGATCGCCTTCCTCGAAGGGATCGGCGTCGTCGAGGTCGTCGGGACCGATGTCGGCATCGAGTTTCTCGAGAACCTCTGCGGCGATGTCGTAGTCCAGTGCCGCGGTGGCATCCGACAGCAGCAACCGCGTGCCCGCAGGCGCAGGCCGCACGATCACGAAGAACTCGTCGTCGACATCGAGCAAACCGAAAACGGCGCCAGCACTGCGCAGCTCGCGCAGCTCGGTTTCCGCCGCAGCCAAGCTGGTCAACGCAGCGGACCGCATCGGCGAGCAGCGCCACTTACCGTCCTCGCGGACGACAGCCACGCCGAAGCCGTCAGGCGCATCGGCGTCCTGCGCACGTGCCCGCTGTGGTCCCATGGGCGCTTACGCTAGTCCCCGACCAGGGCATTTGACCAGCAATCGACGGTAGCCGCGCGTCCGGCGATCAAGATCATGTGCCACCCTTGAAGCCGTGACGAAACCGCCCGTATGCGTGCTGGGTCTTGGCCTGATCGGCGGCTCGGTGATGCGCGCGGCGGCCGACGCCGGCCGCGAGGTCTTCGGCTACAACCGCTCGATCGAGGGTGTCAGGGCCGCCACGGCCGACGGGTTCGACGCCACCGAGAACATCGAGAAGGCATTGAAACGCGCGGCGAAGGCGGACGCATTGATCGTCGTGGCCGTGCCGGCGCCCGCCCTGCCGATCGTGCTCGAGCACATCCGCGAGCTCGCGCCCGACGCCCCGCTGACCGACGTCACGAGCGTCAAGGCCGCCGTGCTCGACGAGGTGAAGTCATCCGGGTTGTTGGCCAACTTCGTCGGCGGCCATCCGATGGCGGGTACCGCGCACTCCGGCTGGGCCGCGGGCAACGCAAAGCTGTTCGACGGCGCGCCGTGGGTGCTCAGCGTCGACGAGCACGTCGACCCGGATGTGTGGGCGACGGTGATGGATTTGGCGCTGGACTGCAAGGCGATCGTGGTGCCCGCCAAATCTGATGAGCACGACGCCGCCGCTGCCGCGATTTCGCATCTGCCGCATCTGCTCGCCGAGTCGCTCGCCGCCACCGCGGGCGATGTGCCCCTAGCGTTCGCGCTGGCCGCCGGATCGTTCCGCGACGGCACCAGGGTGGCGGCCACTGCACCGGATCTGGTGCGGGCGATGTGCGAAGCGAACGCCGAACAGTTGCTGCCCGCGCTGGACCGGTCCATCGATCTACTGAAGAAGGCGCGCAAATCGCTGGCCACCGACGGGTCGGTCGTCGACCTCGTCGAGGAAGGACACGCCGCGCGGATGCGGTACTCCGGCTTTCGCCGGTCTCAGATCGTCACCGTCGTCATCGGCCAGGACGGCTGGCGCGACGAACTGGCCGCCGCGGGCCGCGCGGGCGGGGTGATCAAATCCGCTCTGCCAGTCCGGGGTACTCGAGGATGAAGCCGTCGGAGTCGACGGTCACCGTGGTGTCGGCCACCGGCGAATGCAGCTTGATGCCGTCGGACGCACTGCTGTAGCTGATCGTCACCGGGTTGACCGCGAGATCGGGCAGCGACACATAGACCACCGGAATCGACATCGAGTCGCTGCGCTGATACAGCCCGGTGCGGCGGATCGGCAAAGTGTTGAAGAACGGGCTGAAGATCATGTCGACGTCGAGTGCGCCGTCGTAGGACGCGCGGATGGTCTGGCCCGAGTGGTCCTGAACCAGCCACATGTTCTCTTCGTCGCGCGCGATGGACAGCTGCCGTTCACGCTCGGCGAGCGTGACCGTCAGTGAGAGTCGCTTCGTTGCGCCGGATTCATCGGTGACGAGATCGTATGAGGCCGAAAACGGCGGGGCCGTTTGCGTTGCCGCCGCGACGATGCAGCCGTATGCCTTGATCCGGTTGTTGGACAACTGCACCCGAACGGATTCCATTCGCGGAACATCGTGTGCGCGCCAAGTCAGGATCGCGGGCCAGGCAGTGGGCTGTTCTGCACTCACCCATCTACCGTAGGCGAAGGACCGCTTCGTTCGTAGCCCGCTGAGAAACTGCTCGTCGTCCGATTCTCCGACGGTCCGCGTGACTCCAGCGCGACTTCGTCATCCAGCAACGGCTGAGGCATATTCCGCAGCCGTCCGCTGCCGGGCACCGACGCCCACACGGCGAATGCCATCAGGGCGTCGAGGATCAACGCCAGCGCGGTCACCATCAGCGCGCCGACCAACGCGAGGTAGAACTCGCGGACCTTGATGCCGTCGATGAGATAACGGCCAAGGCCGCCGAGGCTTGCGTACGCGGCAACCGTCGCGGTCGCGACGATCTGAAGCGTCGAGGTGCGCAGGCCACCGAGGATCAACGGCATCGCATTCGGAACCTCGACGCGGAACAGCACCCTGCGTTCGGTCATACCCATCGACCTGGCCGCATCCACAACCGCCGGGTCGACGTTGGCGATCCCCGAGTAGGTGCCCGCCAGCAGAGGCGGAATGCCGAGCAGCATCAGCGCGACCGTCGGCGGGATCAACCCGAGGCCCCACAGCAGGACACCGAGCAGCAGCACGCCGAGCGTCGGTAGCGCACGCAGCGCATTGACACCGCTGACGACGAAGAAGGTGCCCTTCCCGGTATGGCCGATCAGCATGCCAAGCGGGATCGCGATGAGCGCCGAGAAGAACACCGCGACCACCGTGTATTCGAGATGCTCGACGATCCGCGCGGTCAGGCCCGCGGGTCCGCCCCAGTTGGCGGCGGTGAAGATGAAGGACAGCGCCTGGTTGAGGAAGTTCATGCGGCTGCCTCGCAGGCTCGGCTCCCGCATTCGGGATCGTTGATTCGCTCGCAAGCGTCGCTCATGCTGCCGCCCCCACCTTCGGCTTGGCCACCTTCGGACCACGCGTCGCCCTGGTCCACGGCGTCAGGGCCTTACCGACGAGCATGATCAAGGTGTCGATCACCAGCGCCAGCACGAAGATCGCGATGATGCCCGCGACGATCTGATCGCTCTTGTTGGCCTGATAGCCCTCGGTGAACCACGTACCGAGGCCGCCGACGCCGATCACCGAGCCGACCGACACCATCGAGATGTTGGTGACGGCGACGACGCGCAGGCTCGCGATGAGCACCGGGACAGCAAGCGGCAGTTCGACTTTCAGCATCCGGGTCCGCGGCTTGTAGCCGACGGCGGTGGCCGCGTCGAGCACCGCAGGCGACACCGCGTCGAGCGCCTCCGGCACCGCACGCACCAGCAGCGCGACGGTGTAGAGCGTCAGCGCCACGATCACGTTGGCCTCGTCGAGGATTCGCGTCGGGATGATCAGCGGCAGTACCACGAACAGCGCGAGCGACGGGATCGTGAAGATGATGCTCGCCGTTATCGTCGTCAGCCGACGCAGCAGTCTCGTGCGTTGCACCAGCGCGCCCAACGGCACCGCGATCAACAAACCCAACACGATCGGGATCAACGACAGCCGCAAGTGGATCACCGTGAGCGTCCACAGGTCGTCTAGGTGGGTGAACAGATAGCGCACCGGCTAGCCCACCTCCGGGATGCGGCGCTGTTTGTCGAGGAGCTCCAACACGTCGTCGGCCCGCACGCCGCCGATCAGCCGGCCGTCGTCGTCCACCGCCACCCCCAGGCCCGTCGGTGACGACAGCGCCGCGTCCAGCGCCAGCCGCAGGGTGCCGTCGGGCCGGAAGAACGATCCGCCGCCGACGGTGCTGTCGTACAGCGCGCTGCCCTTGCGATGCACCTCGACACCCTCGGCATTGATCCACGCGAACGGCTTGCCGTCGTTGGTGACCAGCGCCCACTCCTCCGGCCCGAGCGCGAGCGCGTCGAGGTCCCCCTCGGCCACTGACCTGACATCGTGCAGCGGCAGTCCCGTCGCGTGGAAGAACTGCAGCCCCCGGTAGCCGCGGTCGGCGCCGACGAAACCCGATACCAGCTCATTGGCCGGGTTCGACAGCACGAACTGCGGATCGGCAAACTGTTGCAGCACACCGCCTTTGCCGAACACCGCGACCTTCTCGCCGAGCTTGATCGCCTCGTCGATGTCATGGGTGACGAACACGATGGTCTTGCGGAGTTCGCTTTGCAGCCGCAGGATTTCGGTCTGCAGATCCTCTCGCACGACGGGGTCGACGGCCGAGAACGGTTCGTCCATCAGCAGGATCGGCGGATTCGCGGCCAACGCCCTTGCCACGCCGACGCGCTGCTGCTGTCCGCCCGACAGTTGGGCGGGGTAGCGGTCGCCCAGCTTCGGGTCGAGCCCGACCCGCTCCATCACCGTCAGCGCGGCTTTGCGTGCGCTACGCCGGGATTCGCCGCGCAGCACAGGGACGGTCGCGATGTTGTCCACCACCCGAAGGTGTGGCATCAGGCCTGCGCTCTGGATCACGTAGCCGATCCCCAGTCGCAGCTTGACCGGATCAACCTTGGTGACGTCCTCGCCGTTGACGGTCAGCGTGCCCGAGGTCGGGTCGATCATCCGGTTGATCATCCGCATCGACGTGGTCTTGCCGCAGCCCGACGGCCCGACGAACACGGCCAACGTCCCCTCTGGCACCTCCAGCGTCAGATCATCGACCGCAACGGTGCCATCCGGGTACTTCTTGGTGACGTTCTCGAAGGTGATCATGCGCTCACTTCTGCAAGGGCTTGTCGAAGCCGTTGTCCTTGATCCACTTTGCCGCCGCCTCATCGGGGTCGACGCCCTGATTACCTTCCACCGCGGTGTTCAGTTCGATCAGCGCCTCGGTGGTCAGCTTCGCGCTGACGGCGTCGAGCACCGTCTTGAGTTCGTTGGACATCTTCTGCGACGCCACCAGCGGCACGACGTTCGCGGCGAGAAAGACGTTCTTCGGATCCTCCAGCGGCACTAGCTTGCTCTGCTCGATCGACGGCGACGTGCTGAAGATGTTCGCGGCGGTGACAGTGTTGTCCGTCAGCGCTTTGACGGTCGCAGGACCGCCACCGTCGCTGATCGCGATGAAATTGACCGGCGCGATTTCCAGGCCGTATTTTTCCTTGAGCCCCACCAGACCTGTCACACGCGTCTGAAACTCCGACGGTGCACCGACTTTCACCTGTGCGGAGTCCTTGGCCAGATCTGCGATGGACTTCAGGTTCAGCCGCTGCGCGGTCTCCTCCGTGACGGCAAGTGTGTCCTTGTCCTCGGCAGGCGACGGGTAGAGGATCGACAGGTCGCCGGGGAGTGCCTTGAGCAGCCCGAGAAGAACTGCGTCCGACGTGGTGGCGGTCGTCTCCTTGTCGAAGTACTGCAGCAGGTTGCCGGTGTACTCCGGGATCAGATCGATCGAATGGTCCTGCACCGCAGGGATGTACGTCTCCCGGCTACCGATGCCGAACTGGCGGGTGACGGTGAAGTCGTTGGCCTCCAGCGCCTGCGCGTAGAGCTCGGCGATGATCTTCGACTCGGTGAAGTCCGCCGAACCGACCTTGATCGACTTCAGATCACCGGAGATCTCGCCGCCGCCCAGCGGATTCGAACTACCGCAGGCGGCCGCGGACAGGGCAAGGACGACCGCCAGGATCGCCAGATTCCACCTACGCGTCTTCGACATACCCCTCGACATACCAATGTCCTCTCGGCGAATGGCTTCTTCGGACACTATCGGCACCGGCGGTCACGCGGCACCCTTTGCATTCAGCGTGAAACTGACGGTTTGTTTCATTCGCGCCGTAAAAGGGCAAAGATGGACCCATGACCAGCGATCCACACGTATCGCCCGACCGGCCCGGCGGTGGGTCGCCCCTACCTGGCGAGCCACCTCCTCCCCCGATGCGCGACCTTCCCGACATGCAGCTGGAGCCGACGCCAGCGCCGCCGCCCGAGAACGCGGTCAAGTTCACCCGCGCGGCCGCGCTGTGGTCATCGCTGATTTTCGGGTTCCTGATCCTGATCCTGCTGCTGGTCTTCATCATGCAGAACATGGACTCCACCACGGTCAACTTCTTCGCCTGGCAGGCGAGCCTCCCGGTTGGGGTCGCAGTACTCCTGTCGGCCGTCGGCGGTGGCCTGCTCACCGTGGCAGTCGGCTCGGCCCGCATCGTCCAACTGCGCCGCGCCGCCAAGAAGAACCTGAAGGCCGGCTTCTAGCCTCCTAGTCGCGCTCGGCTCTAACGGCCCAGCGCTTTGAGGCCCTCTGCCATCAACGGGCCGACGGCCTGATCCACCTTGTCGGTGTCGGCCGCCACGCCGCCGCCCTCCCTGGCCCGGAACGCGATGCCCGCGGCGATGATCGCCACCTTGAAATAGCCGAGCGCCATATAGAAGTCCCAGTTGTCCAAGGTCTGGTCGGCCGCGAGCGAATAACGGTTGGCCAGGTCGTCGGCCTCGGGCATGAGGGGCGAAGCCCACGCCGAGCTCGCATGGATCACGTTGAACAGCGGGTGGCGGTACACACACATCAGTGCGGCGTCGCTGACCGGGTCGCCGAGCGTGGACATCTCCCAGTCGAGGACCGCGAGCACCCTGGTCGAGTCCTCAGCGTCGAGCATCGTGTTGTCGATGCGGTAGTCGCCGTGCACGATCGATGTTCTGCTCTGCGCCGGAAGCGCTTCTGCGAGAGCCGAATGCAGCCGCCGGACGTCGGCGTCGAACGGGTCGTCCTCGCGTTTGACGAGGTCCCACTGCGAACCCCATCGACGCACCTGGCGCTCGAGGTAACCCGTCGGCTTGCCGAAGTCGCCGAGCCCGACCGCATCCGGATCAACCGCGTGTAGGTCGGCGAGCACCTTGATCAACGCGTCGACACAGTCGCTGATCGCCGCCTTGTCACCCAGCGCCTCGAGTTCGTCGGCGTGGCGAACTACGCGGCCCGACACGTACTCGACCATCTGGAATGGCGCACCGCTCACCTCGTCGTCGTTGCGCATGGTGACCGCGCGGGCGACGGGGACGGGCGTGTCGTGCAGCGCCGCGACGACCCGGTACTCCCTGGCCATATCGTGCGCCGACGGCGTCAGGCCGTGCAGCGGCGGCCTGCGCAGCACCCATTTCGATTCATCGTCTGCGACCAGGAACGTCAGGTTGGACCGACCGCCCGAGATCAGCTCGGCGCGCAACTCGCCGCTGCGCGGTATGCCCGCCTCTCGGAGATGGCGGTCGAGCGCAGCGAGGTCGAGCCCATCCAGCGAAGTCGAAGTCGTCACGAAACGTTCCTACCACCGCTGGTTTCTCGGCAGCAGGTCCCATACATGTTCGGTGCCGTTGACCGATGCGACATAGAGCTCCCCTTTACGGGACGACAGCAGCCGCGTGATGCCTGCGTAGTCCACGCTGACGCACAGAATCTTGTCGGTGCCCAGGATGCTGTGCAGCAGGCCGTTGATCACCCCGCCGTGGCTGAACACCGCGACGGTGTCCTCGTGATCGCCCGCACTGGCGATGTCGCGGACACCCTCGTTGATGCGGGACAGGAACGCGCCCTCGTCGACGGTGCTCGGCAGGTGGCCGCTGGCAAGCCGGGCCAGCTCCTCGGGGTACTCGGCGGCGATCTGCTCGACCGGGATGTAGTGCGCGAGGTCGCGGTCGTACTCCGCGAGGCGGTCGTCGATCTCGATGCCGAGGCCGAGTGCATCGGCGACGGGCTGTGCGGTCTGCACCGCGCGCCGCTGCGGGCTGCTGACCAGGCGGGTGATCGGGAAGCGCGCCAAGGCGTCGGGCAGCCGCTTGGCCTGCTCGAAGCCCTCTTCGGAGAGGTCGGGATCGGAGCCCTCGCCAGGCTCACTGCGGAGCGGCAACGCGTGCCGGATGAGAAGCAACTGCACCGTGACACCATATGGCCATGGGCTACGCCGACGAACTGTTCGACCTCACCGATCGGGTGGTGCTGGTCACCGGCGGCAGCCGCGGCCTCGGCAGGGAGATGGCGTTCGCCGCCGCGCAGTGCGGCGCCGACGTCGTCATCGCCAGCCGCAAGATCCAGGCGTGCGAGGCGACCGCAGAGGAGATCGCTTCTGCCACCGGCCGCGCCGCGATGCCGTATCAGGTTCACGTGGGCCGCTGGGATCAGCTCGATGGTCTGGTGGACGCCGTCTACGAGCGGTTCGGCAAAGTCGACGTGCTGATCAACAACGCCGGGATGTCGCCGCTCTACGAGTCGCTGGATGCGGTGTCGGAGAAGCTGTTCGACTCCGTCGTCAACCTCAACCTCAAGGGTCCGTTTCGGCTCTCGACGCTGGTGGGCCAGCGGATGGTCGCCGACGGTGGCGGATCGATCATCAACGTCAGCTCGAGCGGATCACGGCGTCCACAGCCCGCGCAGCTGCCCTACTCGGCGGCCAAGGCGGGCTTGAACGCGTTGACCGAGGGGCTCGCGCTCGCGTTCGGTCCGACCGTGCGGGTGAACACACTGATGCCGGGACCGTTCCTCACCGACGTCAGCAAGGCATGGGACATCCCGGCGACGACGAAGGGCGCACAGAACTTCGCGCTCAAGCGGCTGGGCAATCCGGCCGAGATCATCGGTGCCGCACTGTTTCTGGCGTCGGACGCGTCGAGCTATACCAGCGGCTCGATCATCCGGGTGGACGGCGGGATGCCGTAGCCGTCAGGGCTCGATGATGTTGAAGCCCGGGTCGGGCCTGTCCACCACCGCCAGCACCGACGGCATGGCGTTCGTGTCGCCGGTGACCTCGAGCCCCGGTGAATCGGTATCGCCTGCGGCGAATGCCAACAGCCGCATCTTGTTTGCGAACGCGATCGTCGCCTGCGCGGTGGACTCGTCTGCGGGAAGCTTGCGGTAGACCAGTACCCCGTTGCGGACGGTCACCCGATAGTTGGTGTCGGTATCGAGGAAGGTGATGTCCACCGCAACGTCGAGATCCCATGCGCGGGGGCCGTTGAGGTTGATCGCGAAGGTGTCGAACAGCTGTTCCGGAGTCAGCTGACCCATGATCGACGGCGACGCGGTCTGGGTCGGGGTGCCGAAATTTCCTTCGCGAAGTTCGGTGGCGCCCGAGAGGAAGAAGTTGCGCCACACCGCGTTCTCAGCGCCGTAGGCCAGCTGTTCGAGGGTGTCGGCATACAACTCCCGAGCCGCGGCGTCGCTCTTGTCGGTGAAGATCGCGTGGTCGAGCAGCGTTGCAGCCCAGCGGAAGTCACCGCTGTCGAACGCCTTGCGGGCGATCTCGACGACATGGTCGATGCCACCCATCGCTTCGACATAGCGCGGCCCGATGGCTTCCGGCGGGTGCGCCCACAGCCGGCCCGGGTTGCCGTCGAACCAGCCCATGTAGCGCTGGTACACCGCCTTGACATTGTGGCTGACCGAACCGTAGTAGCCGTGCGTGTGCCAGGCCTTCTCCAACGCCGGAGGCATCTGGAAGTTCTCGGCGATCTCGATCCCGGTGAAGCCCTGGTTCAGCTGGCGAAGCGTCTGGTCATGCAGGTATGAGTACAGATCCCGTTGCACGGAAAGGAATTCGACGATGCGGTCCTTCCCCCAGGTCGGCCAGTGATGGGAGGCGAACACCACGTCGGCGCGATCGGTGAACGTGTCGATCGCCTCGGTGAGGTAGCCCGCCCAACCGTGGGGATCCCGCACCAGCGCACCGCGCAGCGTCAGCAGGTTGTGCAGGTTGTGGGTGGCGTTCTCGGCCATGCACAGGGCACGGAACTTGGGGAAGTAGAAGTGCATCTCCGCGGGCGCCTCGGTGCCTGGCGCCATCTGGAACTCGATCTCGATCCCGTCGAAGGTGTGCTTCTCGCCGGTTTCGCGGATGTCGACCGTCGGCACGATCAGCGCCACCTCACCCGCCGATGCAACCTGGCCCAGCCCGCAGCCCACCTGGCCCTGCGGTCCCCTCGCCAACACCGCTCCGTACATGTAGCCAGCCCGTCGTCCCATCGCCGTACCCGCGTAGACGTTCTCCTGCACGGCATGCTCGGTGAAGTGCTCAGGAGCGATGATCGCGACCTTGCCCGCGTCGACGTCGGCCTGGGTCGTCACGCCGAGCACTCCGCCGAAGTGGTCGACGTGGCTGTGCGTATAGATAACAGCGCTCACGGCACGGTCGCCGCGATGCGCTCGGTACAGGCCAAGGGCGGCGGCCGCCGTCTCGGTCGAGACGAGCGGGTCGATGACGATGACCCCGGTGTCGCCCTCGATGAAGCTGATGTTGGACAGGTCAAGGCCGCGGACCTGATAGATGCCATCCACCACTTCATAGAGCCCCTGCTTGGCGCACAGCTGGCTCTGCCGCCACAGGCTCGGATGCACCGTGGCCGGCGCATCGCCGGCCAGGAACGAGTACACGTCGTTGTCCCACACCACCCTGCCGTCGGCCGCCTTGACGACGCATGGCTCGAGCGCGGCGATGAACCCCCTGTCGGCATCCTCGAAGTCGGCTGTGTCAGAGAACGGCAAGTTGCTCAGTTGATCCCGATTGGCGGATTCGATGACGGCGGTAGGCGGCTTCTGTTCCATGCTTTCGAGCCTGCCACCAAGCTCGGCTATGCGGGTTCAGTTGGTGCGAAAACCTCGATCTGGCCGTTGTTTTCACGCACCTCGAACTTCGGCAGCGGTGCGGGGGCGACCGGCAGTTGATGGGTCAACGTCTCACCAGCCAGCGAGAACGACGTCGAGTGGCACGGGCAGCGAAGCCGCGCATCCGGTGCGTCCAGCCACAGCTTGCAGCCCTGGTGGGTGCAGACGCCCGAGACCGCCTCCAGTTGCGCATCGCCGCGGTGCACGAACCCGTTGACCGGGCCGAGGTCGAACGACAGTGACCCACCTTTGGGCAGGTCGGCACTCGCGCCGACCGCGTGCCATGTCCCGGCATTGGGTTCGAGCACACCCTGCGTCGGAGCCGCCGCCTTGACAGGTGCGTTCGACGGCGCGAGCAGGTTACGACCGACGACGATGCCTGCGGCCGCCGAAGCCGCGGCAAGGCCGGTGCCGATGACCACCTGCCGACGGGTGCCGGACGGTCCGCCGTCCATCTGCTGGGCGAGCCGCCGGTGCAGGTCGGTGATGAACTCTTCGCGCGGCGAGTCGCTGCCCGTGCGTGCGGCGCGCAACTCGATCGCGGTCCTCATCTCGTTGGCCTCGATGTCGTCCGGCCGTGCCCGCTCGGTGCGCTGGCCCCGCAGCAAGCCGTCGACGAAGCGGCGTACTGGTCGTCCGCTCACAGCGCCTCCCCACTCATCTGCGCGGCCATCTGCAAGGCTCGATGTTGCAAGACCTTTGCGTTGGCGACGCTAACACCCATTTGGCCCGCGGCCTCGCGCACCGAGAATGCCTGCAGGAAACGAAGTTCCAGGATGCGGCGGTAATTGTCCGGCAGTTTCGCCAACACCTCGCGCACCCGGTCGGGCGCGTTCGAGGGCAGGATCTCCTGCACGCTCTCGTCGGGTAGATCGACCTCGATCGTGGTGATCTCCCGGCCCATCCGGTCACGCCAGTAGGACGCCAGCACGGTGCGCGCCGTCATCTTCAGATACTTGCGCACCTCAGGCACCGTCGCCGAGACCCGAAGTGGTTTCAACGCGGTCATGAACACCTCGGCGGCGAGATCCTCGGCGTCTGGTTGGTTGCCCACCTTCGAGTACATCAGGCGATACACCCACGTGACGTTGTCGCGGTACACCGCATCCCAATCCGGATACGCCGCACGCGTCACGGGTCGCAAGCCTCCCTCCGGGCGGGACCTTCGCGCCGGGCCGCCTCGAGGACGGCGCGCCTCATTTTGGCTCGCGATCATCGGCGACCGTCCTCGAATCGACCTTGGAGCTTGCTGTGTACCGCGTTAGACCGCGGCACCGGTGACACGAGTGGAAGCGTCGACGCGGTTCATTCGGCTGTCGAAAGAGTGGCCGCCTGCACCGACGATGAGCAGGAAGACGCTGCCGCACAGCATCGCGATCTCCAGCCGGCCTTCGTGGAAGAAATCCAGGAAGCCGTGTTCCTTCGGGTACAGCGCCGCAGTACCGAACAGCAGCGGAACCTTGGTGAAGGCGAGGGCGCCGATCATGTCGATGATCATCGGCAGGGTGGCCAACCGAACCAGCAGGCCGACAAGGATCGCTGCGCCGCAGCCGATTTCGAACACCCCGTCCAGGTACGCGGCGAACGTCGAGAACGGAATGTCGACCTTGGCGAAGCGACCGGGGCCGAGTGCGTCTGGCCGCAGGAACTTCAGGAATCCTTCGCCGATGAAGATCAGCCCCACATAGAGCCGGATCCAGACCACGGCACCCGACGCTCGGGTGGCGGTCAGAGAAGCGAATGAGATTTCGCGCTGTGACATGGGGCATGTGCCTTTCTGTGTGGTTGTCCTCATACAGATAGGCAGCGGGGTTACACCCCGCAGTGATTGACTTGCGCCCCTGGGTGTTCGCCGAGTGGTGACCGGACACGACGAGTCCGGCAAGTCCGTGTTCGCAAGCGATGAGACCGTCGAGCCGGACCGGCCTTCGCTGCTGCCGTCGGGGGCTTCCGCTTCGGCATGTTCACGATCCCACCTGCGACGGCGGGGCCGAGGTCACTTGAACGCCGGCGACACCATGGTGCAGAACGGCACGAGGCAACAGTCGGCAACCCCGGCGACAAGCCAGCGCGGATGGCGATCTTCATCTGCGGCGCGAACCACGCGAAGGTACTCCCCGCGTGACGACATCCGGAAAAGGCTCGATCACGGTCGCGAGCGGTGTCTGTGTCGCTGGTTTGTCGCGCGTCTGCGTTGAGACTGCAGCTATGGCGCAGCCATCTCGGGCAATGTCAAGTGGTTAGTGCAACATCGGTCAGGCTGCTTCTTTTAGCAG
>CADEGF010000080.1 GCA_902826815.1 uncultured Mycobacteriaceae bacterium | reverse complement strand
ACCGCGACTTCGAGAGCCATGCAGATTGCGCGCATCCGCGTATCAGCGAGTCGGCCAAGCCGATTCACCAATACCCCGACCGAGACACTTTCGACTGAGTCAAGATTCACCGCCGAACGGAGCGGGACCGGATCGGAATTCGGCTCGAGAACAACTTCGCTGGCCAGTCCGCGGATGGTCGTGGTGCACGGTGCGACGAGGGCCCGTCTAAGCCGAGGGATCGCCGCATCGCGCGAGAGCACAACGACTGGACGCCGGCCGATCTCGGCCATCTCACACCACCACACCTCTCCGCGCGCCGGAAGTGCGCTCACGAGTCTCCAGCCGCCCGCCGCCACGACGCCAGGTCGCCCCACTCGTCGGGCTCATCAACGGGGTGCTCGTCGTAGGCCGCGTAACTCGCATCCACCTCGGCCGATCGATGACGAGCCAGCAATGCCCCGAGCGCCTCATCGATGAGAGCTGCGTCAGTAATTCCTCCCCGCACATCGCGCGCGCTGCTCAACAAGCCCGCATCGACAGTAGTGCTCAGGCGTATGCGATTCATGCTATTACTATGCCACGTCCTGAGCGAGCTCCCACGCAGGGCTGCTGGCCTCACCGACTCGGTGACGCCCGACGCGGCGAACCGCAGATGTTGGCCTCAATCATTGCCTTGTCCTGGACAAACCGTCAGTGCAGTTCTGGTGCTGGGGGATCGAGTCGACTCCAGTAATACGGACTTGCGAGTAGCTCGGGTCGTGTAGATAGGACCGCATGAAGGCATCGGCGTATGTGGGTCGTGTTGGCGGATTGGCGGTCGCGCTGGGAATCGGGGCCGTCCTCGCGTCGGGCAGTTGGGTGGCGTCGGCAGAAACTGGCAACCCCACCGGCAGCGGCACGGGGGTGTCTAGTGCGGGCGATACCACGAGCGGATCGAGCCCCGGTGCTTCGACGAAACGATCCGTTCCGAGGAGCAAGCCACCTCAGACGGGAAGCGTGTCGGACGAGTCGTCAAGTGCAGGGTCCAGCGCAGCGGCCTCCACCGGAACCACGGGAGGCGACACGGTTGCGACCTCGAGCAGCCTCAATCACTCATTGAACGCAAGTGACTCTAAGATCGGCTCAGCGCCTCGCCGTGGCAATCGAAACCGCGGCACCGGTTCGAATCGGAGCGACTCTCACCGAAAGTCCGACTCGGGCAGCGCCACCGTCAGAAGCGCAGACGACGATTCGTCGACGGCGTCCGATCACGTGAAAACGCCGCCACCGAATGGTTCTGGTATGCGTGCTGTACGTCGGTCCCCTTCTGCCGTGGCAGCGACCGACAGCACGGACCAAATGAACCGAACCCGCTCAACGGCAACGACGGTCGCGGGTGCACCACAAGACATAGGGCCAGCGAACGCGCCCTCCGCAGCACCGCAGACGATGGCGCCGACCAACTCGGTGACACAGGCGATTGCGGCGACCACCGCGTTAGTGGGTCTAGATGGCCTGTCGCCGATCAAACACCCGACCGCTCCCCTCGGGTCCAATCCGCTGACGTGGGCGGCACTAGGCGTGGCCAGCCGTCGGGCGATCGGCGCCGAGCCGAAGGTCGACGGTCAGGACACCGCCGTGAACGCGCTCGCGGCCGCGCAGCAGGCGTCATCGCCCGCCGCCTTGGTCGGCATCGCCGTGTACGACCCCGTCCATGACGTCGCGCAGTTGTGGATTGCCAGTCCGACCGGCCAAGCAGTAGACGGGTTCATCAACACCGTGGCCGGGACCCTTGTGATCGGCAACGGTTCGGCAGGCACTGCGGAGCATCCCGATGGAGGTACCGGCGGCTGGTTGCTCGGCGACGGTGGCGCCGGCTGGAATAGCACGGTGGCGGGTAAGGCCGGCGGCGCCGGCGGGACGGCCGGGCTGCTCGGCGATGGCGGACCCGGCGGAACAGGAGGCGCCGGCGCAGCCGGTGGTGCTGGGGGTGAAGGCGGACTCCTGATGGGCAGCGGCGGTCTCGGCGGGGACGGCGGAGCTGGGACCGCCGGCGCGCGCGGAGGTGCAGGCGGTGTCGGTGGCGGTGGACGCGGGCTGCTCTTCGGTCTGGGCGGCGACGGCGGCGGCGGTGGCGGCGGTGCGGTGGGTGGCATCGGCGGCGACGGCGGCAACGGCTCGAAGCTCGTCGGCATCGGCGGCGACGGCGGTGATGCCGGCGACAGCGGAGTCGGCGGCCCGGCAACCGGCTTGGTCGCACTGGGTGGCGCAGGCGGCATCGCTGGAGTCTTCGGCACCCACGGCGACGTCGGCGCCTTCGGAACCATCGCCGGATCCCCACCGAACATCGGCAACGTCGACAAGCTGACGACCACGGGCACCTGGGTCACCAACAGCGATGGACAAGTCGTCATCATGCACGGGGTCAACGTGGTCTACAAGGTGCCCCCGTATGACCCTGCAGCCATGGGCTTCAGTGACGACGACGCACAGTTCTTGGCGGACAACGGTTTCAACGTCGTTCGGCTCGGGGTTGATTGGGCTGCAGTAGAGCCCGAGCCGGGTGTCATCGACACCGAATACCTAGCCGGAATCGACCAAACCGTTCAAACGTTGAGCGACCACGGCATCTACACCGTCATCGACATGCACCAAGATCTGTACAGCACGGAGCTCCACGGTGAGGGCGCGCCGGGATGGGCAACCCAGACCGGTGGGCTACCCAATCCCGACCTCGGTGCACTCGTTGGTCAATTCGCCGTCAACTATTATCTGAGTCCCGCGCAGAACCATGCGTGGGACGCGTTCTGGGCGAACTCCGACGCACCCGACGGCGTCGGGCTGCAGAACCACTACGCGCAGAGCTGGCAAGCCATCGCCAATTTCTTCGCTGACGATCCTAATGTCATCGGATACAACATCATCAACGAACCGTGGCCCGGATCGAGTTGGCTTCTAACGATTCTCAATGGTTCCTTCTTCGGCACTCAGCAGCTGACCCCGCTCTACAACCAAACGATCGCCGCAATCCGGTCAGTCGATCCGAACACGCCCGTGTACATCTCGCCGGCAACCCCCGCGGTCGACGAAGTCAGTGCACTACTTCTCGGCCAGCCCGTCGTACTTGGCGCGATCTCCGACCCGAACACGGTCCTCGAGTATCACGGCTACGGCAACCTCGCCGGCATCAGTCTGAGCTCCATCATCGGACCGATCCTCTCGGGTCGCGCCGCCGCCTATGGTGCAGCCAACGACATGCCCACATTCTTGGGGGAGTACGGGGCCACCAGCGACGCCTCGTCGCTCTCGGCTGAAGCGCAAGCTGCGGATGCGAGACAGATCAGTTGGGCGAACTGGGCCTACTCAGGGGTCGGCGAAATCACCAGCGCAGCCAGTCCCAGAGACCAAGCCTTGGTCTACGACCCGTCGCTGCCACCCGTCGGCGACAACGTGAACGCGAGCAACTTGCAAGTGCTGTCCAAGCCGTACCCGCAGGTGATCTCTGGAACACCGCAAGGCTGGACAGTCGATGACGACGGCACGTTCAAGTTCAAGTACTCCACCGCCAGGGTCGACGGATCCGGTGACTTCGCGGCCGGCTCGCTCACCACGATCTCAGCCCCGGTTGTCCAATACCCCAACGGCTACCAGGTCGCCGTTACCGGTGGTCACGTCGTCTCCGCTCCGAACGAGCCAAGACTCGTCATCGCATCCGATCCTGGCGCCACCACTGTCACTGTCACTGTCACGGGCGTGGCTGCCACACCAGGATCAATAGTCTTCACATGATGAAGTATCGGGCGGATGAATTCGGTGTTTGTGCTCGAAAGGCATTGGTGCGCAATCTAATTCACTGCGCGAACTTGACGTCATCCGTGCCGAGGCCGATCAAGTCGACTTGTCCTATCGCGATGGAGGTGGATATGCGCACGACTCGCGAACTAAGCATGACGCTCCCCAACGACATGGCTGACCGGCTGCGTGAACGAGTGCGGTCGGGGGAATATGCCAGCGAGAGTGAGGTGATCCGCGAAGGACTGCGGGCTTTGTTCGCTCGCGATCAAGCGGTTGAACCCTGGCTACGGGACGAGGTGGCCGCCGCAGACGACGCCGTCATTGCCGATCCTTCGAGGGGGGTCTCTGCGCAGGCGGTGCGGGCGCGTCTTGCCGGGGACGAGTGAGCCTCAGCGTCGTCTTCACGCCTGAGGCAGAAGGCCAGCTCCTTGAGTTGCACCGCGGTATCACCGCGGCAGGATCGGCGGAAGTGGTGCCGAAGCACAACTCACTACCGCTCGATCATCTCCATCTGCGCATCGGTGTGATGCCCACCCGACGCCGGGGTGAGTGCATCCAGCCGCGCAAGCTGCGCCTCGGTGAGCACGACGTCATCCGCGGCCACGTTCTCTTCGAGCCGGGAAACCCGTCGCGTTCCCGGAATCGGTGCGATGTCAGTGCCTTTCACCAGGAGCCAGGCGATGGCGACCTGCGCGGGCGTGACGCCTGCCTCATCGGCAACGGCCTTGACTTCGTCGGCGATCGCGAGGTTGCGCTGGAAGTTCTCCCCGGTGAAGCGTGGGTTGGTGGCCCGGAAATCGTCGGGGTCGAACTGGTCGGTCGAGCGGATGGTGCCGGTCAGAAAGCCCTTGCCGAGCGGCGAATACGGCACGAAACCGACGCCCAGTTCGCGCAACAGCGGCAGTACCTCGGGCTCCTGGTCCCTGGTCCACAGCGAGTACTCGGACTGCAGCGCCGTGATCGGGTGCACGGCGTGGGCGCGTCGGATGGTGTCGACCCAGGCTTCGGACAGCCCGATGTGGCGCACCTTGCCCTCGGCGATCAGGTCGGCGACCGCGCCGATGGTGTCCTCGATCGGAGTGCTGGGATCAACCCGGTGCTGGTAGTACAGGTCGATGTGGTCAGTGCCGAGCCTGCGTAGCGAGCCTTCGACGGCGGTGCGGATGTTGGCCGGACTGCTGTCGAGGTTCCACGGCCCCGCGCCGGCGTGTGAGACGAGCCCGAACTTCGTGGCAAGCACGACTTCGTCACGGCGGCCCTTGATGGCGCGGCCGACGAGTTCCTCGTTGATGTAGGGGCCGTAGATCTCGGCGGTGTCGATGAGGTTCACGCCGAGGTCGAGGGCGCGGTGGATGGTGCGGATCGATTCGTCGTCGTCGGATCCGGCGCCGGTGTAGCCGTGGGACATGCCCATGGCTCCCAGCCCGATTCGGGAAACTTCGAGGTTGCCCAGTAGCGCGTGCTTCATGTCGATTTCCTTGTCTCTACTTGGTACTCGGCGTCGGTGACATGTTCGCCCCATTCGGTTTCCGGCGTTCCGGACTCGGGATCGGGGGCCTCCCACATCGCGAGGTGAACCATGAAGTGGGTGGGAGCCGCTCCGTGCCAATGCCATTCACCCGGAGGCGTGTAGACGGTGTCGCCGGGCCGCATGACCACGACCTCGCCGCCGCGGGACTGGACCAGGCCGATGCCGTCGGTGACGTGTAGGGTCTGTCCGCACGCGTGGGTGTGCCATGCGGTGCGGGCGCATGGTGCGAAGCGCACGGTGTTCACTCGCATCCGAGAGGGCTCCTCACCCTTGGCGATGACGTCGAAGTACACGTCACCGGTGAACATCTCGGCCGGACCCTTGGTGGAATCGCGCTCGGGAATCTTCTGCATGAGTTGTCCTATTCAGGTTGGCGGGGAACCAGTTTCAGCGTGGTTGCGCGGGCCACCGGGCTGGTGATCGAGGCAACCGGACCGTTCACGGATCGGGTTTACAGGTCGCCGTCGACGCGGACCACCCACACGATCACCGGCTTGCGCAGCAAGCCGTCCGTGCGAGCTCCAGCGACCCGCACCTCCTGTGCGTCGCCGAAATGGGCGAGCCCGGAAGCCGTCCACGTGGTCATCTGTACTCCTAAAGCTGGATGAGGACCTTGAGCGATTCCCGCTCAGCCATGGCCTTGTACCCATCGGGGACGTCGTCAAGACCAACGGTGCGATCGAAGACACGGCCCGGCTCGACGGTGCCGTCGAGGATGTCGGGCAGCAATTCCTCGATGTAGGCCCTGGCGGGGGCCGCACCGCCGGTGAGCGTGAGGTTGCGCATCATCGTGTCGAACCCCATCGGGACGTTCGTGTACTGCGAGACGCCGAGGCGGCTGACGACGCCCCCGTCGCGCACGGCGCCGATGGCGGTCGCCAGTGATTGCTCGGTCCCGACGCATTCGATGACCGCGTGGGTGCCGTCACCGCCGGTAAGTTCATGGACCTTGGCGACGGCTTCATCGCCGCGTTCCGAAACCACGTCCGTGGCCCCGAAGTCGCGGCCCAGATCAGTGCGGTCAGCGTGCCGGCCCAGCAGGACGATCTGTTCGGCACCAAGGCGCTTGGCTGCAAGCACGGCGCAGAGGCCGACCGCGCCGTCGCCCACGACGGTCACTGAGTGTCCGGGTGCAACCTTCGCCGTCACGGCGCCGTGGTGCCCGGTGCAGAACACATCCGACAGCGTCAGCAGTGACGGCATGAGCGCCGAGTCCGCGGCGACGGGAAGCTTGACCAACGTGCCGTCCGCGCGCGGCACACGCACCGCCTCACCTTGCCCGGCGTCCACTCCGGGAGCGCCCCAGCCGCCGCCGTGACGGCAGGATGTCTGCAAACCCTGCCGGCAGAAGTCGCAGGTGTTGTCCGCCCAGACGAACGGTGCCACCACTAGATCGCCTGGCGCGAGGCCGGAGACCTCGGTGCCGACCTCATCGACGATGCCGATGAACTCGTGGCCCATGCGGCGCCCCTCGGCGCTGGGCTTCATCGACTGGTACGGCCACAGGTCGCTGCCGCAGATGCATGCGGAGGTAACGCGGACGATCGCGTCGGTCGGCTCGCGCAGGACGGGATCGGGCACGGTCTCGACGCGGACGTCACCGGCTTGATACATGACGGTTGCTCTCATGGACACCAGCCAACGCCTGTTTCCTCATACGTGGCAGTACCTGTCGTTCCAGGTACCGGGAGTACCCCTCAGCCCTTGTTGGGCGCGACTTCTGACGGCAGGTTCTCCTGGCTCGCGGCCCAGGACGCGAGCAGCTTGAGCCCGTCGGCCGTGGGAGTGTTCGCGGCTGCCGTGTAGACGTTCAACTGCAGGCCGGGTTCTGACGGAAGTTCCATCGCCTCGAAGTCGAGATCGAGTTGACCGACGACCGGGTGGTTGAGGCGCTTGCGGCCGGAGCGATGGAACCGCACGTCCTGCGAGGCCCACCGCTGCCGGAACAGCTCGCTGCGGGTCGACAATTCGCCCACCAGCGCGATCAGTTGCTCATCGTGCGGGTTGCTCCCCGCCTCCAGGCGCAGCATCGCCGCCGCGTCGCGGGTGATCTGGTCGTAGTCGACGAAAAACCGCTCTGCCGCTTCGGGATTCAGGTACACGAACCGGGTGGTGTTGGCCGGACGCCGCGGGTCGGCGAGGACAGGGGAGTAGAGCGCGCGGGCGAGCTGGTTCATCGCGAGCACGTCGTGTCGGCCGTTGCGAATCCAGGCCGGCGCGTCGGTGATGGCATCGAGTATCTGCTGCAGGGCCGGCCGCAGGGTTCCCGCGGTCTTCCGCTTGCGGCGGTTGCCGGTCGGCCCGGACTCCCGCGCGAGAGCGAACAGGTGATCACGCTCGGCCTCGTCGAGCTGCAGCGCCGAGGCGAGGGAGTCGAGCACGGTCTCCGAGGCGCCGGCCAGACTGCCGCGCTCCATGCGGACGTAGTAGTCCACAGACACACCGGCCAGCATGGCCACCTCCTCGCGGCGCAGCCCCTTGACCCGGCGATTGCCGCCGTACGCCGGCAGGCCGGCCTGCTCAGGCGTGATGCGAGCGCGCCGCGAACTGAGGAATTCGCGAATCTCGCCGGGTAGGTCCATGCCGGTCATGCCTCCACGGTAGGCGCGGCAGATCCGCGCCGGGAGGTACTGACGGTGCCTGTCCCAGCAGGTCCTCCCGCACGGCAGGGGCGGAGCCCAGCGTCGAGGATATGAGCATTCCCGATTTCACCCTGAACAATGGCGTGACCATCCCGGTCCTCGGTTTCGGGGTCTTCCAGACCCCGCCGGACGAGACGATCGCCGCGGTCGAAACCGCATTACAGGTCGGTTACACTCATATCGACACCGCTGCTACCTACGGCAACGAGCGGGAGGTCGGCAAGGCGATCCAGCAATCAGGGCTGGCGCGCGATGACATCTTCATCGAAACCAAGGTGTGGATCACCGACTTCGGCTACGACGCCACGCTGCACGCCTTCGACAAGTCGGCAGGCAAGCTCGGCGTCGAGCAACTCGACCTGCTGATCCTGCACCAGGCGCTGCCGGCCGAATTCGACCTGACCGTCGGCGCGTACAAGGCGCTCGAAAAGCTGTCCGCCGACGGCAAGGTCCGCGCGATCGGTATCTCCAACTTCATGCCGGCGCACCTCGACCGGCTACTGGCCGAGACCGACGTCGTGCCGACGGTCAACCAGATCGAGGTCCACCCCTACTTCCGACAGTCCGAGGCGCTCGCCGCCGACACCGAACACGGCATCCTCAACCAGGCGTGGGCACCCATCGGCGGCATCACGTTCTACCGCGAGGGACCGCACACCTCGACGCTCGAGAATCCGGTCATCGGCGAGATCGCGGCCGCGCACGACAAGACGCCTGCGCAGGCGATGCTGAGATGGCACATCCAGCAGGGGCGCCAGGTCATTCCCAAGTCGGTCACACCGTCGCGGATCGCGGAGAACTTCGACGTGTTCGACTTCGTCCTCACCGCAGAGCAACTCGCGGCCATCGACGGGCTGGACACCGGCATTCGCGGTGGCCCGGAACCCGAAGACGTCACCCGCGAGAAGTTCGGCCGCGACATCCCCGAGGCCTGAGCGATGAACCGCCGTACGCTGATGACGGCCCGACCCGGCGAGAACTACCACTACGGCGGCAGAATTGACCTCGAGGTGGGCAACACCCAGGTTCTCGCCGACATGATCGCCTCGGCCGTCCGCGTTGACGTCTACCGCATCGAGGCAGCAGAGCCCTGTCCCGACGGCTACCAAGCGACCGTCGAGCGCAACAAGCAGGAGCAGGACGACGAGGCTCGGCCCGCCATTGCAGGCGCCCTGCCGACGGTCGAACCGTACGACGCCGTGCTGCTCGGCAGTCCGATCTGGAACGTGCGTCCACCCATGATCATGCGGACGTTTGTCGACGGAGTCGCCCTGCGCGGCAAGACCATTCACCCCTTTGCCACCTACGCCGTCAGCGGTATCGGCAACACCGTCGAGGAGTACACGCGGCTGTGCCCCGACGCGACGATCGGGCACGGCCTGGCGATCCGCGGCGAGGAAGTCAACGACGCCGGCACCGACGTCACCGCGTGGCTGCAGCGCACGAGGCTGCGCGTGTGATCCGGGCTCCACTCATTTCCGCAGAGTGCACGCCGGCCGGCGAGCGTCCCCCTAAAAGCTCACGTCGAGCGTCGATTGTCCTCAGTTCTGCAACTCGCATATCACCACCGGAATGTCACGATCTGTCCGTTGCTGATAGCCGGCGTATCCCTTGTATGACGCTACGATCTTCGGCCACAACTCGGCCTTTTCTGCTGCGCTGGCGGTACGCGCGTGGACTCTGTGGCGTTCGCCGTTGATCACCAGAGCGGCATCGGGGTGCGCCTGGAGATTGCGATACCAGTCGGGGTTGCGGTCGTCCCCGCCCTTGGATGCGATGAGCACCACTTGCTTGGAGTCGTGCACAGGCGTGGTCAGGTAGCAGGACCGAGGCAGTCCCGATTTGCGGCCCGTGGTGTGGAGCTCGACCAGGGGCATGCCGAATGGCTGGGCCAAGATTCTGTTCCCGCTGGCTTTGAGTACCAGGCGGTGCCCCAGGTTCATCAGCTTCGCGCCGTTGTCCTTTAGCGAATTCCAGTTCATCACAGGCCCTTTCGGGTTGTTGCGCTACTCGCCCTCAACCGCGATGCGCAGCTCTTCGGCCCATTCGCCGTAAGGCCGGATCGGGTAGGCGCGCGTGTCGACCGAACCGCCGAGCTTCTGGATGATCGGCAGCGACTCGAGCGCCTGGTCGAGCGATGTGTGGTCCGGTACGTCGAGCACGGCGAAGACGCTGCGTTGGCCGACGACTTTCCACAGGTTGGTAACTGCCCCGGCATCGACCGCGCCCTGTGCCGCGCGGGCCTCCTCGAGCCAAATCGCAAATAGCTCTTCGCGGCTCATGTCGACCGGCTGGTGGACGTCAAACTGGACGAAGTATTGCACCGTGTCCTCCTTAACTTCGCTGTCAGGCGGGAGTAGCTTCCCACGACCGTTCAACGCCGCTCGACTCCTATATAACCAGTCGACCTACACCGCGTACACCACTCGACCCGGTGCCCGCGCGCAGGCCGAGCGTCAGACGATGCCTTGGTCGTGAGCTTCCTCGATCGTCGACAGGGTCGTGCGCATGTGCCGGACCGAAATCTCGACCGCAAGCTTGGTGTCACCGCTTCGATATGACTCGAGGATCTGCGCATGTTCGATATTGGATTCGGCCCGGCGGTCCGGGCTCGCCTGCAACGACAGGCTCACATACGACGACGCGCTGTCCCTCAGCCCATTCAGGGTGGTGGCGAGGCGGCTTGACTTGTCGGTGTCGTTGAAGCACGAGTGGAACTGCAGATTCAGTTCCGACCAGATCATGCGATCCTTGACGCGATCCATCCTGCGTATCAGCCGCTCTGCTTCGTTGAGTCGATCGACCTCGACTTTGCCGACCATGCGCCGAACCATGATGGGCTCCAAAGCGATCCGCATCTCGTAGATTTCACGGACCTTGTCCAGGTCGAGGCTGCGCACCGTGGAACCGCGGTGTGGATCGAATATGACCAACCCCTCACCGGCAAGATCACGAAGGGCCTCACGCACCGGCGTGACACTGACTGCGAACTCGGACGCGAGTTCGACTTGCCGCAATCGCGTTCCGCCCGGCAGATCCCCGTCCAGGATCGCCCGGCGCAGTCGGTCCAGCACGTAACTGTGCGCTGTCGGGTTCGGCCGCTCGTGGCGACCCTGCTGACTACGCACTGCCACCCCTAACCACTGGACCTCGGCCATGTGCCTGCGAATTCATTGCGTGTGAGTTTAGCCGTCAACGGGAGCACCTCCTCTGATCCGAAACTCACCGGTGATTTCGGCGCGACTGCTGCCCGCACCGAGGAGACAGCACAGCAGCAGGCGCGCCTTGCGGGCGTCCAGCCAACCGGCCATGATCGCGCCTCGAGAGACCAGATCGGATTCCGAGCCCGCAAAACCGTAGGTGTCTTCGTGGGTGGTGCCTGCGCCTGTCCGCGACGCGACGACGACGGGGATATCTGAAGCGTGTTCGATCGCGTCGGCGAGGGCGCTGGAGACATGGCCGACGCCAAAGCCCGCCACCACAACGCCGTCGTAGCCTGCGGCGGCGACCGTCTCGAGCAGTTCACCCCGATCGCCGAGCACGGTTTCCAGAAGCGCAACCCGCGCTGTGGCAGGCCGCTGACCGGGCAGCGGCCGCGCCCGCGTCATCCGGCCTGCGTAGACCGGCGCGCCGGACACGACGTATCCCACTGGGCCGAAGGTGGGAGAGCGGAAGGCGTTCGGGGCGCTCGAGTGTGTCTTGCGTACCCGTGCAGCGGCGTGTATCTCGTCGTTCAACACGACGAGGACACCCCTGTCCCGCGAGGCAGGGTCGGCGGCGACCGCGATCGCCGCCGCCAGGTTGGCAGGCCCGTCGGCGCTCAGTGCCTCCGCGGACCGCATCGCCCCCGTGACGATCAGCGGCTCAGGCCGATCCCAGTAGAGGTCGATCAGGTAGGCAGTCTCTTCGATGGTGTCGGTGCCCTGTACCACCACCGCACCGCTGACACCTTCGCTGACGACCGCCCGTGCCCAGTCGAGAGTCTCGCCGATGTCGTCAAAGGTGAGCCACGCTCCAGGAACGCTGGCCAGCGTCGTCGTCTGGACATCGGTGACCGTTGAATCAGACAGCATCCCAACCAGATCGGCGGCGCCCAGCGACGGGGACACGTGGCGCCCGTCAGGCTGCGACGACGTCATCGTGATCGTGCCGCCCAACGATCCGACGGCGATCCTGACCCCGCTCATACTGCCTCCGAATCCGTTGTCAGCGGCGGCGCGATCACGGCGTCGAGCCAGTCCGCGACGATCGCACCGACCGCGTCCTCGTGGCCCGTGTAGAAGTGGTCGCAGTCGTCGATGACCTCGACGTCGACGTGCCCCGCGGCGACTTCGGCGAACGATTCGGCGGGATAGAGGTCGCGGTCCTCTTGTGAGCCGCGAATGAACAGCACCGGGCAGGAGATGCGGGCCGCATCCTCGAGAAGCTCCGGTGAATTGGTCAGCGCGTCGACGAACGACGCCGCGGTGGTCACGTAGTACCACCCCGGCATAGTCATCAGCCGGTCGCCGTGCCCGGCAGCCACGAGTTCTGCGGCGCGGGAGGCGAATTCCTCGAAACCCGCACCTGCGAAACGACCGAGTTCCGAGGCGCGGCGCACCATCTCGGCACCACCGCAGTGCGCTGAGAGCAACACCAACGCGGGCGTCTCGGGGTGTCTGGCGGCATGGTGTGCCGCGAGCATGCCTCCATTGCTGTGTCCGATCACAACTGGCGAGACGTGGCCGCGCGCTTCGAGAAACGCTGCCGCACAATCGTTGTCGGCGACGGCTTCTTCTGTCGTTTGATACGCGTTGCCCTCCGGCCTGCGGGTCGGGCAACTGACGGTGTCATGCCCGTGCCGGTTGTAGGCGAGCGAGGCGACACCGTGCTCGAGAAGCCGTGGCGGCAGAAATCGCAGCGCCCCGGAGTAGAAATTCATGCCGTTCCCGTGCATCAACAAGGCAGATGCCCGTGCCACGCCGTCGCCTGTGGCATAGAAGAGTCCTGCAAGCGGTGATGTGCTCGTCGGTATCTCAACGAGTTCGGTGACCATGGAGACCTCTCTGGAGCCGGCTTGCGGATCAACAAGAATCATCTTAGAGCTTGACACAACGCATTGCGTATTTTATACAATCGACAAACCTAATCGGCGGAGGCACTTGTGAGCGGTAATCTAGGCAGACGCGACTTGTCGACCGAAACGGCTGCTCGGAACGAGCTTCCACGCCTTCCGATCGGCCTGGCGCTCGTGTTCTTCCTCATCCTTGGCGGCTCCTACGTGACCAACGCCATGGACCGGCAGGTTTTCCCGGCGCTACTGCCGATGATCAACTCGCACTACGGGTTCTCGCTGAGCGAGGGCGGCCTGTTGGCGACGATCTTCACTCTGGGGATCGGGGTGGCGGGCATCCCCGGCGCGTACCTGCTCAACCGATACACACGCAAGACCGTGATCATCGTCGGCATCGTCACTTTCTCGGTGTTCACCGCCCTCACCGCGGTGTCGGTCGGGTTTGCCGACATGTTCATCTACCGAGCGTTGTCCGGTGTGGGCGAGGCCATCCAGAACGCCGCGCTGTTCGCTGCCGTCGGTGCCTACTTCTTCAAGAACCGCGCGCTTGCCATCGGCGGGTTGAACTTCGCATACGGCGTCGGGGCGTTCCTCGGGCCCCGCCTCGGGGCGGGTTTCGCCGACTCGATGGGCTGGCAGGCGCCGTTCTACATCTTCGCGATCACGGGTCTGGTGTTCGCCGTGGTGATCGCGGTCGTGGTATCGAAGCGCTTCACCGAACAGTCCGAAATCGTCGAGGAGGGCGACACCGGCCGTTTACTTGCGCACGTTCCCGAACGGCTCTACAACCGCAACGTCGCGATGCTGATGGTGGTGGCCGCGATCGCAGGCGTCTCGGTGTACGGCTATCTCGGGCTGTATCCGACGTATCTGCAGCAGGATCTCGGCTTCACGGTGATCGACGCCGGTACCGCGGCGGGCATGTTCGGCCTCGGTGCACTGATGGGCATTCCGGCCGGACTCCTTGGCGATCGGTTCAACCAGCGGTGGATTCTGATGGCCTCCCTCGTCGGTGGTGCGGTGATCGGCTACCTGCTTTTCCATGGCCCAACCAGCGTGGGCGGACAGTCTTTCCTGTCCTTCTTGATGGGCACGACAGGAAGCGGCTTGCTGTTCACCAACACCTATTCGGCGATGCAACGCGCCGTACGGCCGGACCGGGTGGGACACGTCTCCGGTGTGTTCGTCAGCTCGTGGTATCTGCCCTCGGCCCTGGCGGGATATTTGTTCGCGCTTCTTCATGACGCCTTCGGCTGGGGCGGCGCCAGCGTGGTGCAACTGACCATTCTTCCGTTCATCGGGGTGATCGCTTTGCTGTTCCTCAAGACTGATGAACTGACGACAGCAAAGGTCGGCTCAAGTCATCACTGACCGAATCGGCTGTGACATAAGAGATTCCGGAGAGATTCTGGCTCGCACGGGCGACGGTGCCCTGCGATGCCAGTGGATGCGGTAAAGGAGACGCAGATGGTGGAGACCATGTCCGAGGTCCGTGATGGTATGCGGATCGACTGGGACGTCAAGATTCCCGTCGACGACGGAACGCTCCTTGCGGCCGATGTGTACCGGCCGGACGACGACGGGCAACATCCTGTTCTGCTTGCGATGTGCCCGTATCCGAAGGGAGTGCCTTTCCAGCTGGCGTACGCAAACCAGTGGAAAGCACTGGCAACGGATCACCCTGAAGCACTGGAGGGTTCGACCAATAAGTACCAGTCCTGGGAGTATCCCGATCCCGAGCAGTGGGTGCCACACGGGTATGTGCTGGTGCGGGTGGACAGCCGCGGCGCGGGCGGTACGCCGGGGGAGATCAGCTTCTTCTCCGCGCGTGAGACCAAAGACCTCTACGACGCCATCGAATGGGCCGGAACGCAGGCCTGGAGCAACGGCAAGGTCGGCCTCAGCGGCATCTCCTACCTGGCGACGAATCAGTGGCATGTCGCGGCTCTGCATCCTCCCCACCTCGCGGCGATCGCGCCGTGGGAAGGCGCAAACGACTTCTACCGCGAGTACGCGCGCTCCGGCGGCATCGTCTCCGAGTTCCTGCCCTCGTGGATGCCGGCACAGGTCACCCCCTTTCAGTACGGCGACCCTGACGCACCGGTCAATCCGAACACCGGCCGTCGAGTCACCGGCGACGAGATCGTGCCCGAGGACGAACGGGAGCGGTTGCGGATCGACCCCGGCGTCGAATTCAACAAGCACCCGTTGGACGACGATTTCTATCGCGAGCGTTCCGGCGACCTGGAGAAGGTCACCGTTCCGCTGCTGTCAGCAGGCAACTGGGGCGGTGTTGCGCTACACCTGCGGGGCAACATCGAGGGATTCATGCGGGCTTCCTCGAAGCAGAAGTGGCTCGAGGTACACGGATACGAACACTGGACGGAGTTCTACACGCCGTACGGACGAGACCTGCAGCGTCAATTCTTCGACCACTTCCTCAAGGGCGAGGACAACGGGTGGGACGCCAAACCGCCTGTGCAGCTGAAGGTTCGCCATGTCGACAAGTTCGTCGAGCGCCAGGAGAGCGAGTGGCCGATCGCACGAACCCAGTGGACGAAGTACTACCTCGATCCCGAACGGGAGACGCTGTCGACCACACCGAGCGACAAGACGGCGTCCGCGTCCTACCGGCCCCGGCAGACCAAGCTGTCGTTTCGCACCGCACCGTTCGCCGCCCAAACCGAGATGACGGGTCCGGTAGTGCTCCGGCTATTCGTCAGCTCGGCGACATCCGACGCGGACATCTTCGCCACGGTCAGCCTGTACGACCAGGACGGCAATGAGGTGTTGTACCCCTCGGCGATGGAGCCGAAGGCGCCGTTGACCCAAGGGTGGCTACGGCTTTCGCAGCGCAGGACTGATCCGGCCCGGAGCCTGCCGTACCGCCCGTGGCACACCCACGACACCACGGAGAAGCTCGTTCCTGGACAGGTCTACGAAGTCGACGTCGAGGTGTGGCCGACGTCGATCGTGATACCGGCCGGCTATGTGCTCGGTCTCACCGTCGAGGGCACCGACTACAACCACGGCCTACCCGACCCGAAGTACCACTACGGTCGCCCGCAGACGGGCAGTGGGCCTTATTGGCACGAGCACCCCGGCGACAGGGACAAGCCGGAGTACGAGGGCGCGGTCACCATCTCGACCGAACCGGGCAGCGAGCCGTATCTGCTGATGCCTGTGATCCCGCCGCGTGCCGACAGCTGAGAGGTGCTGGATCCTGTGACAACCTTTCCGATGGAACGGCGGTCGACGGCAGTGGTGACCATCGACATGCACCGCGGCCACCTCGATCCGACTGTGGCGACGATGCCGCTACCTGCCGAGGCCGCCGCACGCGTCACCGCAGCCAACGAGGTGCTGGTCGATGCCGCCCGCGGTCGCGGTGTTGCGGTGGTCCACGTCGTCACGAGTTATCACGACGTCCGCGAGATCGCATCGAATCCGTGGTGGGCTCGAGTGGCGGGGACGGATGCGACGCGCTCGAACGTGCTGGCGCACCAGCTTCCGGACAGTCCAGGCCTGGAGGTGATGCCCGGCTTGCTCGATCCCGCTGATGTCGTCGTCTACAACAAGAAGCGGTACGACTGCTTCATGGCCACCGAACTCGATCACGTGCTGCGCTCACGTGGCATCACCACGCTGCTGCTGACCGGCGTCAACACCAACAGCTGTGTACTGGCCACGACCGTGTCGGCCAACGCCAAAGACTATGCCGCAGTAGTGGTCGAAGACTGCGTCGACACGATGGACCGGTCGTTGCATGAGCCTGCGCTGCGCCTGATCCGCCAGGCGTTCGGATGGACGGCGTCGACCCGCGAGATCCTGGAGACGCTGTGAGGGTCGTCGACGTCCACGCACACGTCATTCCACCTGCGCTGGTCGATAAGATGCGCTCGGGTGCCGCGCCCGACGACATCACGATCGAGGAGAACGACGCCCAGCCGATGGTGGTTCACCGGCAGGGGTACCGCTATCCGCTGCTCGATGCGTTTCACGACGTTCCTGCGCGCATCGCTCAAATGGATGCTGCTGGAACGGATGTGGCGGTGTTGTCCATCGCGCCGCCACTGTTTCTGTACTGGATCGAATCTGGCGGGGCGGCCACGGCAGCGCGGACCATCAACGATGCGATCGCGGATATGGTGGCCCAGGCGCCGCACCGCTTCGCCGGCCTGGCCACCCTGCCGATGCAGGATCCGTCGGCCGCCGCGGATGAATTGCGCCGCGCGGTAACCGAACTCGGTATGTGCGGAGCACAGATCGGGCCGCATGTGGAAGGCGTGCCGTTGGACGGCGAACCGATGCGCCCCGTGCTGCGGGCGGCCGCTGACCTGGGTGTGCCTTTGGTGCTGCATCCGTACTACGTCGGGTCATCGCCGGGACTCGACGACTTCTACCTGACCAATCTGGCAGGCAATCCGTGGCAGACCGCGCTGAGTGCGTCGCGCCTGATCCTCTCGGGCACCCTCGATGAACTGTCTGACCTCGACCTGGTCCTCGTCCACGGGGGCGGCCATCTGCCGTACCAGATCGGCAGGCTCGACCACGGCCACCGGGTCCGCCCAGAGGCCCGTCGACCGTCGGCTGCGCCAAGTTCCTACCTGCGCCGGTTCCATTACGACTCGTTGACGCACAGCACCGAGTCCACCAACTGGCTCGTCGAGCGCGTCGGCACGGATCGGGTGATGTTCGGCACCGACGTTCCCTTTGACATGGCGGGGGGAACGTTCGACGAACAACTGAACGGCTTCACCGGTCCCACCGAAGCCTTGGCGGCCATCGCAGCGCACAACGCCGACCGGTTGTTCGCGCTGAGCCCGGACATCGCACATGGCTGATCAGATATTGCTGCGCATCGACGGAAAAGACGTCGCGGCCAGTGACGGCGGTGTCTTCGAGGTACGAAACCCCGCAACGGGCAAACTCATTCACACCGTCTCGAACGGCACTGCCGACGATGTGGACCGCGCGGTGCAGGCAGGTCGTACCGCGTTCGACGACGGCCGCTGGCGTGATGTCCCGGCGCGCTCACGAGCGCGGGTGCTCAATCGGGCCGCCGTGCAGTTAGCGGACTGGGTCGACGAGTACGCGCGGATGGAGACTGCGCAGATCGGACGCCCGGTCCGCGAGATGCGCGCCCAACTTGCCCGGTTACCGGAGTGGCTCGAGTACTTCGGTGCGCTCGCGCAGACCATTGAGGGCACCAGCCCCGACTTCGGCGCCGATCACCTCAACGTGGTACGCCGGGTTCCACTCGGTGTCGTCGGGCTGATCACGCCTTGGAATCACCCGCTGCTGATAACCATGAAGAAGCTCGCCGTCGCGCTAGCCGCGGGGAACTCGCTCGTGCTCAAACCCAGCGAGCTGGGACCCGTTGTGCCCGGTCGACTCATCACCTTGCTGGAGGACGCAGGGGTTCCACCCGGTGTGCTGAACTTCGTTCCAGGCCTGGGACATCGCACCGGCAAGGCCCTCACCGGACATCGTGGCATCGCCAAACTCGACATCACCGGTGGCACCGAGACCGGACGCACCATCGCAGCGGCCGCAGGACACGCGTTGATTCCGATCACCGCGGAGCTGGGCGGTAAGGCACCTGTGCTCGTCTTCGACGACGTGGATATCGACGCCGCCGTCTCCGGGGCGCTGTTCGCCGCATTCATCGCCACTGGGCAGACGTGTGTGCAGGGCGCACGAATTCTGGTGTCCCGCAATATCTACGACCAGTTCGCAACCCGTTTCGTCGAGCGCACGAGGGCACTGCGCCTCGGCGATCCACTCGATGTGAACACGCAGATCGGTCCGCTGGTGTCGCAGACGCAGCGCGACAAGGTCGGCGATGCGGTCGATCGGGCGCGCAGGCAGGGTACAACAGTGTTGGCGGGCGGGCGGATCCCCGATGGCTGCCCGCACGGTTGGTTCTACGAGCCGACAGTCGTCGCCAATGTCAGCCGCCACGACGACTTGTGGACAGAGGAGGTGTTCGGTCCGGTGACGGTGATCGCGCCGTTCGATGACGACGACGACGCTGTCCGACTGGCCAACGACTCGCCGTTCGGCCTCGCTGCGTCTGTGTGGACCCGCGACGTCGGTCGGGCGGTGCGGATCAGTCGCCGGCTCGATATCGGAATCGTCTGGGTCAACGACCATCACCGCATCGATCCCGCTTCACCATGGGGTGGGTTCAAGGACAGCGGGATCGGTTCCGAGAACGGCGTCGAGGCGTTTCGCTCCTATACCCAGCAACAGAGCCTGATCATCAATACGGCGGTAGACGATTTCGACTGGTTCGGAACCGTGGCCGAACTGCGCTATTCGTGAGGAGTGGGAATGGCCGAAGCTGACCTCGTAATCGCCGGTGGCACCGTGGTGACGCCCGACGGCCGCAGGCGCGCGGACATCGCGGTGTCCGACGGCCGAATTGCGCATATCGGTCAATCGATATCGGGCGGCCGCAAGGTGGTCGATGCGTCCGGGCTGCTCGTCATGCCGGGCGGGGTGGACACGCACGTACATCTGATGGATCCAGGTGATCCGGAGCGCGAGGATTTTCCGACCGGTACCAGCGCCGCGGCCGCCTCTGGCGTCACGACCATCGTCGAGCATTCGCACGGTCGCCCGGTCCGCACCGTCGCGGACCTGACCGAAAAGGTTGACTATCTGGCGGCACGCTCGAATGTCGACTTCGGACTGGCAGCACACGCCTGGCCCGGTCAAGCCGGTGAAGTACCCGCGCTGTGGGAGGCCGGCGTCAGCTTCTTCAAGGTCTTCACCTGCACCACGCACGGCGTGGCCGGACACGATGCTGGGGCGCTTCGCGCGCACCTCGAGATGTCCGCGCTCGCCGGTGCCGTCAGTCTGCTGCACTGCGAAGACGAGTCTCTGACTGAAGTCGCCGAGAAAATGCTGCGCGATCAGGGCCGTGACGATCCGGGCGTCCTTCCGGAGTGGCGCTCCCGCGACGCCGAATTGGTGGCCGCGGCCGTGGCCGCATTGCTGATCCGACGCACCGGCGCGCGGGCCACGATCGCGCATGTCAGCAATGACGAAGTCGCGTCCTACATCGCCGCCGAGCGGGCCAGAGGCGCCACGATCGCAGCCGAGGGGTGTCCGCAGTATTTTCTATTGCGCGAGTACGAGGTTCACGAGCACGGGGCGCTTCGCAAGTTCACACCGCCTGCGCGGGCCCGCACCGATGAAGACGAGGCACGGCTGTGGCAACTGCTGCGAAGCGGAGTCCTCACCCACATGTCCAGCGATCACGCACCGTCGACGCTTGCGCAGAAGAGCGCGGGTGATATCTGGAAGGTCCATTTCGGTCTGCCCGGCCTGGACAGCACGATGACGGTTCTGCTCGATGCCGCCGCCCGGGGCCATCTCAGCTACGAGGACATCACCCGCGTCTACAGCCTCAATCCCGCACGCACATACGGACTGTGGCCACGCAAGGGCCGACTCGCACCTGGCGCCGACGCCGACATCATTCTCATCGACCCCACAGCGACCCGGACGCTGCGCAATGCCGACGTGTTGTCGAAAGCGGGCTGGACGCCCTTCGACGGGCGGACTCTCACCGGTCGGGTAGTTCAGACATACCTTCGCGGACGTCTCGTCGCCGAGGAGGGCAAGCCCGTCGACGATCGGTCAGGGCGATTCATCAATGGTGCGGGCCACCGCCACGACTAGTACCGGGGCTCCACTCATTTCCGATGAACGGAGCCGAGCGAACACCGAATGGGAGTGACGGTGGCCAAGTCGGCTACTTGGGCTTGGTGTCGGCGGGCTTCGGGGTCTTTGAGCATGGCGGCCAGGGCGGCGGGGTCGCGCCACTGGGCATAGTTGCCGACGGTGGTCCCGTCGTGCGACGGGTGCAGGCTGGCTGCGATGAAGCCGTCGAGGTGTCGTAACCAGTTGTCGGCGTTGGTCTTTAGTAGGTCGATCAGCGTGGCTTGCTGTTCGGGTGTGGTGCTGAAGACGCTGATCACGGTGGTGACATCGACGAAGGGGTCGATGGTGATGGTCTCCTCGGGCACGATGGTGCTCTCCTTGCTGCGCTCGAACCTCAGTCGGTGTGTGTTTTGCGGGCGGCGACGATGGTGACGGCGATGATCGCGGTGAAGATCACGGGGTTGGCGATGTGGAGCGCGGCGAGCAGCCAGGTCGCGTCGTTCACGTAGCCGACGATCTGTGCGACCGTGCTGGCGATGTTGACGCGCCGATGCATACCAGCGTGCACTGGGTGTACACGCGCAGGAGGTCTCCATCGAGGTACCAGCGGGGCGGACCGCCGGCGAGTCGGTTGAGCAGCACCCCTGCCAGCGGGCGTCGCATCACGACTGTGGCTAGGCAGACCAGAATGATGGCGACGGTGATCGCCGTGGGCGCCAGGAAAAATGCGCAGGGGCTGCTTGGCCAAAACGCGGTAGGTGAAGGTACCGAATGCGGTGACGGCGGCCG